>JAHFED010000073.1 GCA_023248635.1 Myxococcales bacterium | reverse complement strand
GAGCCGCTTCGCGGCCGCCGCCTCCTCGCTGGAGGGCGTTCGGAGCCATTGCATTGGCTCCGTAGATCACCGCCGGACGACGACGTCGATCCCCCCGTTGCCTATGCGGATCGGCTCTCTAGCTCTTCTCGTCGGGAGCATCGGGCACCAACACCGATTCGTCGTCGTTCTTCACGTTGCCGACCTTGGAAGACACCAAGCGCAAGGTGAAGCCGGCGATGGGACGGGGTTCGGCCAAGCGCTGCAGGTCGACGTCTTCGTTGTCGGGGTCGAGCCAGGCCGCTCGGTCTGCAGCGTCGAGGATCAGGGGCATGCGATCGTGCACGGGACCCACCAGCTCATTGGCTCCGGTGGTCAAGATGGTGAAGCTCTCGACGAGGCCGGGGGGACCTTTCCAGCGCGCCCACAGCCCAGCCATGGCAAAGGGGCGGTCGTCGTCGAAGGCGAAGAGCACGGGCTGCTTCTTGGGTTTCTGGGTGGTGCTCGGCAGCGTCTTCCACTCGTAAAAGCCATCGGCCAGCACCAGGCAACGACGACGACGCAGGCTGTCTTTGAAGGCTGCTTTTTCGAACACGGTCTCTGCACGGGCGTTGATCATGCGCGCACCGCCGCTGAGGTCTTTGGACCAAAAGGGGACCAAGCCCCAGCGCAAGCCGCTGATGTGATGACGGCCGTCCTCCTGGATGCGCACCACCGGCATGACGTCGGTGGGGGCGACGTTGAAGCGTGGCTTTACCGACAGTTCTCTGCCCTCAAGCCGGGCGGGCTGGTCATCAAACTCGGCGTCGAAGAGCTGCTCGAGGTTCTTGCCCTTGGTGGTCAGTCGGTAGCGGCCGCACATGGCTACACCCCGCAGCTTCGTTTAGCAGGCCGGCAGAGAGCCGAAAGGCTGGACAGAAGCCGACCGGATGAGGAGGCTCGACCGCCGACGCCAGCGCTGCGGACGACGTCGACCGTTGCGCGGGCCCACGCCGCGCTCCCTCGCACCGGAGACCCGATGAACCTCGATCGCCGTAACCTCCTCGCGCTCGGTGGCAGCGCGCTGCTCGCCGCTCCTGTGCTCGCGCAGACGCCGCCCTCGCCGCCGGCGTCGACGACGACGACGAAGCCGGGGACGCACGTGCCGAAGCCGCTGCCCTTTGATCCAAAGAAGTTGAAGGGCTTGTCAGAGAAGCTCGTCACCAGCCACCACGAGAACAACTACAGCGGCGCGGTGAAGAACCTCAACAAGGTCGAGGCGGAGCTGGCCTCGATCAGCAAGGACACCGCCGGCTTCGTCGTCGCCGGGCTCAAAGAGCGTGAGCTCTTGTTCCGCAACTCGATGGTCCTGCACGAGCTCTATTTCGAGAACCTCGGTGGCGACGGCAAGGTCGCTGGCGAGATCGGTGATGCCGCCACGTCGACCTTTGGCTCTTTCGCTCGTCTCGAAGAGCTGCTGCGCGCGACCGCCATGAGCGAGGCCGGCGGCTCCGGTTGGACGCTGCTTGGTCTCTCGCTGCACACCGGCGAGTTGTTGGTGTCTTGGTCGAGCAACCACACGCAGGCGCCAGCGTCGACGGTTCCGCTGCTGGTGCTCGACCTGTACGAGCACGCCTACGCCCTCGATCACGGTGCGGCCGCTGCCAAATACGTCGACGCCTTCTTCGCCAACGTGCGCTGGGACGTCGTCGATCGCCGGTTGACGCAGGCATTGAAGGTCAGGGCGCTGTTCGCATGACCGCTGTGGGGCACAGGTCCAGAGATTTTCGATGTGAGGCCGCGGGTCAGATCTGCAATTCTGCCTCACCGACCGAAGGATCTGCCGCGGGTGGCGACTCAGACCCATGAAGTCCTCCACTCTGCTCGCCCCCTGCGTGCTCGCCCTCCTGATCGCCAGCTGCGCCGAACCGCAGCGTTGCGGCGCCAACACGGACAGCGAAGAGGCCGTCGACGACGACGATCGACAGCTGCCCCTCTGCCTCGTCAAGGACGTCGAGCTCACCGGCAACGTCAGCCGCTTCGACTACCAGGACGTCGACGCGCCAAACCACCAGCTGATCCTCGCCCACATGGGGGACTCTGCGGTCATCGTCTTCGACCTCGACACAGACCAGGTGAAGGCCACTCTGACCGACATCCCGACGGTGCGCGGCGTGCTTGCAGCACCGAGCGTCAACCGCCTCTATGCAACCGCGTCCGCCAGCGACGAGCTGGTCATCATCGATGCCACCCGTCTCGAGGTGGTGAAGCGAGTGTCCACCGGAACAGGGCCCGATGGCCTCGCCTGGGACGGCGTCTCTCATGTCGTGGCCATCTCCGCGCAACGTGCGGGCCAGGTGACGCTCATCGCCGACGACGGCGAGGGCACCCGCACCGACGTCGACGTCGGCAATGACACTGGCAACGTCGCCTTCCACGATGGTCGCGGCAGCTTCTTTGCCACCGTCGTCTCGCCGGAGCAGCTCGTTGAGATTTCACCCGCAGGCGATGTGCTCTCGCGCATCGACCTGCCGGGTTGTGCTGGCGCTCATGGCCTGCGCTTCCACCCCGACGGCAAGAGCGCGTTGGTCGCCTGCGAAGTCGGCGGCGCTCTCGTTCGGGTGAGCCTCGAGGCTGACCACGCCATCGTCAGCGCTGGCACCGCGCTTGGGCCCGACGTCCTCTCCGTCGACCCGGGCTTCGGCTGGATCTATGTCGCTGCCGAGGGTGGTGATCTGCGGGTCTTCGACATCAACGGCGCAGGGCTCACAGAGCTGGTCAGCCAGAATGCCGGCGGCCGCGCCCACTCCGTCGCCGTCGACCCCGCCACGCACAAGGTCTACCTGCCCCTCGAAGACGGCGGCGCGGGCAAGCCGGTGCTGCGCATCCTCTCCCCCTGATGGATGACCTCGCGCTTCTCCAGGCCGCAGCGAAAGGGGACCCGGCCGCCGCCGGCGTCTTCTTCCGCCGCTTTCACGACCCGGTGCTGGCGTTCTTGTCGCGACTCGTGGGTCGTGACGACGCCGAGATCGACGACCTCGTGCAGCAGACCTTCTTGGCGGCGCTCGATGCCGCGACGACCTTCGAGGGTCGCTCGCAAGTGAAGACCTGGATCCTCGGCATCGCCGCCAACAAAGCCCGCGACCACCGGCGCAAGAGCGGTCGTCGCCGCACTGCTCTCTCGGACGTCCCGCAGTCGGCGTCGAAGCCGCCGTCGCCGTCTGACGGCGTGAAGCGCGAGCAGCTGCGGGAACGGCTGGCCACCGCTCTCGAGCGGCTGTCGGCGCGCGAACGCGAAGCCTTCTTGCTCTGCGACGTCGAAGGCATCGCCGGCAACATCGCCGCCGACACCCTCGGCGTGCCCCAAGGAACGATGTGGCGGCGCTTGCACGACGCCCGCGCCAAGCTGCGCCTGGCCCTCGTCGGAGAACGGTGATGCTCGATCCCCCACCGCTCGACGACGACCTCGTCACCGCCTTTCGCGAGGCCCCAGTGGCCGCGCGCGACGCCGCCCTCGTCGACGCCGCCGCCCAGCGTTTCGTGCGCGCCACCCAGGAGCAGCTCGTCGTTCGCGCGCGTCAGAGGCGCTTGCGGGGGCGGCTGAGGACCTCCCTCCTTGTGGCCGGCGCCCTTGGGCTGTTCATGCTCGGACGCCTTGCCGCCCGCGCGCTTGTCGAGCACCCCGACGCCGATGTCAGTGCCGACACTTCGCCACGCACTCGTTGACGCCAGCGCGCACACGCGGCGGCAATGTCGCCGCATCGAGATCGGGCAGGCGCGCGGCGATCACCTTGGCGCAGCCTTCGGAGCACCCCGAGAGCACCGCCATCGCCTCGCTTCGCCAGAGCTCGTCAGCGGTCGGCGTCGGCGCCGGCGTCGTCAGCGGCGTCCGCGAGGGTGGCTCAGGGGCGGGAAGGGACGTCTTCGGCAGCTTCTTCGCAGCCGTCGGCGTTGCCATCGGCGTTGGCGTCAGCGCGGGATGCACTGGCGTCGTTGGCTCGGCGATGGCGGAAGGCTCGGGCCGCGCAGGAGGCGCGATGATCGGGGCAGGCGCGTTGCCCCAGGGCGCGTCGTCAAAGACCACGCTGGCCCCGCCTGACGCGAAGGCGACCACCGCGCCGAGCGCGACGAAGATCGATTGGTCGGGGCGACGCTTCGTGCTCCCGGTCCCCGGCGCGTCGGCGAGCGGCAGCCCTTCGGCGCCCAGCCCACCAAGCTCGGCGAGCAATGTCGTCGCCGATGCCGGCCGCATCGAAGGCTCCCGGGCCAGCAGGCGCACCAAGAGCGCCTCGCCGGCGGCGGGCAACGAAAGACGAGCGAGGTCGCTTGGCCTTGGAGGTTCACCGTGGAGCTGCTGCAGCAGGATCTGCATCGCCGAGTCGCCGACAAACGGCGTCGACCCCGTCAACAGCTCGAACCAGGTGACCCCAAGGGAATAGAGATCCGAGCGCGGGTCATCGCCGTCGCCACCAGCGATGTTCTCTGGAGCGATGTAGCCGGGCGTGCCGGGAACGAAGCCGTCGCCGGTGATCCTGGGCGCCCCGTCTTCATTTCGGTCCGCGCGCATCAGCTTGGCGACGCCGAAGTCGACGACTTTGACGAAGGCCCTGGCGCCATCGACGTCGAGCAGCAGCACGTTGGCGGGCTTGAGGTCACGGTGCACCACACCCTTGGCGTGCGCTCCGGCGAGGGCCCGAGCGATCTGCTCGACGATGACCAGGGCCGCGTCCCAGGAGAGCGGGCCGGTGCGGCGCAAGCGCGATGACAGGTCCTCGCCCGGCAACAGCTCCATGGCAATGAAGAGGGTGCCGTCGTCGTCGGCGCCGAAGTCGTGGATGTTGACGATGTGGGGGTGAT
The DNA here is from genome assembly GCA_023248635.1 of Myxococcales bacterium. Classification (GTDB taxonomy): domain Bacteria; phylum Myxococcota; class UBA727; order UBA727; family VGSZ01; genus VGSZ01. Next base: position 21,948 of record JAHFED010000073.1, on the reverse strand, counting down.
GGAGCGCGGCGATGAGCTGCGCTTCGCGTTTGAACCGCTCGACGGCGACGGGGTCCCTGGCGAATTCCGGTCGCAGGACCTTGAGCGCGACCTCCCTTCCCAGGGGGGCTTGCTCGGCCGCATAGACCGCGCCCATCCCACCACAGCCGAGACGCCGGACGATGCGATAGCGACCAGCGACGACGGTGGAGAGCAGGGGATCGATGGCTTCGCTCATCACGACGTCGTCATCCTCGTCGCTTGCGGCCGATCGGGCAACGCGCCAGCTTCCTGGTGTGGCTGTCGGCGCCCTGCTTCTCGTCGTGGCACTCCCGGCTGTTGCTCCGGCGCTGTCGACCACTGCTTTTCTGGGTGTCGCTCCGATGGAGACGCAGCGGGCGATGGGCACGTTGATCGAAGATGCACTGCTGCACCAGTCGTCGGTGACCCTGCAATCGCGAGAAGCGACGTCGCAGTTTCTCGATACGGCCAGAGGGCTCGGCGTGGACTGTGACCCGGGCCTCGACCAGTGTCTCCTCGAGCTCGCGGGCATCTGCACCGTCGACCAGGCCCTCTATGGTGTCGTCGACGACGGCCGCCTGACGCTGCGCCTCGCGCTCGTTGGGGGCGCCTCGGTTCGCAGCGCCACGGTCCTGCTCGATCAACAGCAGGCGCTGCTGGTCGCGCGTACGCAGGAGGCCGTGGCCGAATTGTTGTTCCCCGCCTCGGTCGCGGCCATCGTCGTCGACGCCCCGGTCGGCAGCGTCGTCGTCGTCGACGGCCTCGTCCGCGGTGTTGCACCGCTGCCGCCGCTCGACGGCCTCGCCGCAGGTCGTCATTTCGTCGATGTGCGTTTCGTCGGCGGCAACGTCACCGCCCGGGAAGTCGTTTTGCGCGCCGGCCAACGGACGCGGGTCATTGCCGTGCCGCGACCCTTTGGAGCCGACGCGCTGGCGTGGACCGGCTGGGGCGGCCTCGCCGTCGCCGGTGCCGCCACGGTCGTGGGAGCGGTCACCGCCGGCGTCTACGTCTATGCCCGCGGCAACCTGGAGAACTTCAGCACGCACTATGCGTCCAACGAGGTCGACTACAACGACGGCACGTCCCGCCAGAGCGCCGTCGACGCCCACGATCAGCTGACCGACCTGCCCGCCTACGGGGGGCCGGCCTTTGGCACCGCGGGCGTCGCGGCGGTCATCGGCGGTGCCTTGCTCTTCGTCGGCTACCGCTGGTCGGAGCTCTTCGATCCGCCAGCCGAAGAGTCCTCGCGATGAGACGTTTCGTCGCCTTCGTCGTCGTCGCCGCCGGCACCGGCGCTTGTGGAGACACCACGGCCGGCAAGCTGTGTCAGCCCGGCGACGCGACCGTCTGCGGCGACGGCTTCCAGTGCCTCACGTTCTGCGATGCCGCCACCGGTCCGCAGAGCGTCTGCACGCCGTCGTTTGGCTCTGAAGCCGGCGACGACTTCGACAACGAAGCCCTCATCGACGACAAGGTCACCTTCGGCCAGCTCGGCAACGTGCGGGTGTTCGACGGCAACCTGCGCATCGAGCTCTCGGGTGTGAAGGGCGTGGCGCTGCCACTGGTCGAGGAGGTCCACGGCAACCTGTCCGTCGTCGGCACCGACATCGAGTGCCTGTCTTTGCCGAGGCTGAAGACCGTCGACGGCAGGCTCACGCTCGAGCTCAACGAGAAGCTCGAGCGCAACGAGCTGGCGTCCCTGCAGACCGCCGGGGACGTCATCGTCACCGACAACCCGGCTTTGGCCGAGCTGCTGTGGACCTCGGCGAGCCGCTTCGCCGGCGACGTCGTCATCGATGGCAACACGTCTCTCGACATCGTGAACTTCGGGTCGCTGCAGACCGTCGGGGGCGACTTCGCGCTGCGGGGCGACAACTTGCGCCAGCTTCACATCGACGTCCTCGAGGATGTCGCCGGCTGCGTCGACGTCGAATTCGCCGCCGGCGCCTGTGCCGTTCCTCCCGCGCTCGACGGCGTCACCTGCTGCGATGCCACGCTCAGGCGCGACGATTGCGTCGGATGTCCCTGAGCTACTCGACAGCGATGCTGAAGTTGCGACCGTAGTTGCTGACCCAGTCACCCGCGATGGCGATCTGATCGGGGCACTCGTTCATGTCGTAGCCGAGATAACAGGAGCCGCCGTTCCACGAGGTGCGGTCGAAGTAGGCATAGACCTCGATGCGGTCGGCGTCGCCAGGCACCTCGACGTCGATGTCGCCGAAGTCGGCGCTCCAGGAGACCCCCGGCCCGCGCTGGTAGTAGGTACCCACCGGCATGCCCGGGGCCTCGAAGAAGTCGGCGTCGCCGCGGAAGCGGACGAAGAGGTGGGCGCCGGTGGCGAGGGCATAGGCACCCTCGACGAAGCGGGCGACCTCGGGAGCAAAGAAGCGCAGGGTGACGTGCTCGCCGCGACCGGGCTCGCGCCCAAGAGCGCTCTTGAGCTTGCCGGCGCGCACCTCTTGCTGGCCGAACCAGACGATGTGCTCTGAGACGTCGGCGGCGAGGCGCAGGGCGTCTTCGTCGGCGACGGCGCCGCCCGCCCCGGGGCCGTCGGGGGCATCGAGGTCGCCGACACAGGCGAAAAAGAAACAGGCAGACAGAACGAGCAGGGCGGCGTGGCGCATCGGGAGCTCCTGGTTTGCTCCTGAGTCGCCGCTGCCCGCGGGATCCTTCGGTCGTCCGCAGATCCGCTTGCGGCCAATGATTACAGGCGCGGAGGGACGACGCCGCGCTGGCCCTGGTACTTGCCCGCGCGATCGGCGTAGCTCACTTCTGGGGGCTGGTTGCCTCGCAAAAAGAGAAACTGACAGGCGCCTTCGTCAGCATAGATTTTAGCTGGTAGAGGAGTCGTATTGGAGAACTCCAATGTAACATGCCCTTCCCATTCGGGCTCGAGCGGCGTGACGTTGACGATGATGCCGCAGCGCGCGTAGGTCGACTTGCCCAAGCAGATGACCATGATGTCACGCGGGATGCGGAAGTACTCGACGGTGCGGGCGAGCACGAAGGAATTGGGCGGGATCAGGCAGACGTCGCCTTCGCGGCGCACAAAGGCTTTTTCGTCGAATTTCTTGGGATCGACGATGGCCGAATCAACGTTCGTAAAGATCATGAACTCGCGAGAAACGCGCGCATCATATCCATAAGAAGAAAGCCCGAAGGAGATGACGCCGTCGTCGCCCTTCTTGCGCTGTTGGCGATCGACGAAGGGCTCGATCATGCCGTGCTGGGTTGCTTGTTCCCGAATCCAGGTGTCGGCCATGACGGACATGAGGAAGCTCCAACTGTGCTGCTCGCGTCCCCTCTCTAAGAAGGTTCAGCGCTTCTTGGCGGCTTTTTTCGCGACCTTCTTGGTCGCCGGCTTGGTCGCGGTCTTTTTCGCGCGGGCCGCAGGCTTGGCCTTTGCCGTCGACGTCGGCCTCTTCTCGGCGGCGGGTTGAGGCTTGCGCTGGGCTTTGGCAGCGGGCTTGGCCGGGGCCGCGGGGGCGGGCTTGGCCGCTGCGGCGGGCGGGAGTTTGGGCAGCGCGGCGCTCGGCGTCGACGTCGTCTTTTCCGGCGGTCGCGGGGCGGGGGTTTGGCCGCCCGGCCGGAGGGCAGAGAATTCCGCGGCGGGCTTGGCGGGCGGCGACGGCGCGACGTCGGGCTTGCTCTCGCCTTCGGGCTTGTCGGGCTTGATGCTGTAGCTCTGGAGCCCGTCGAGGGTGTTGGTGCTGGCGCGGGTGATGTCGCGCAGGTTCTTCTGCTGGGCCTTGCGCATCTCTTCTTCGAGCATGGGCCGAATCAAGCGTTCGTCGTCGAGGAACTTGGAGCGCAGCACGTTGGGGGTGCGCTCGCGGCGGTCCATGGGGTTTTCGTAGTCGCCGTCGGAGTGGCGAAAGATCGGGTCTTTGCCCAGGGGCCACAGGAAGGACGCGGCGGGACGCTCGGCGAGCACGGCGGGCAACGCGCGTTCGATGACGCGCACATCGCGGGCTCCCGAGACCTTGGCCAGCTCGCCGGCGTGGGCTTCGGCGGCCAAGCGCACGGCGTTGAGCCTGTTGTTGTAGGGCTCGAAGATGTGGAACTCGAGGGTGATGCTGTCGCCGTCGCGGAACTGCCAGAGCCCGATGGCGCGGCCTTCTTCGACGATGGTGGAGCTGGTGTTGCCTTGGGGGTCATAAACCCAAGGGGCAAAGCGCGGCTCGACGACGCGGGTGCGGTCGCGCCAGCCCAGGGGATAGGCATCCCACAGGGGCAAGAACAAGATGCGCTCGGGCACATGCAGGCCGCCCTTGCGGGTGGTCTCGGCCATCTCACGCATCGTCACCAAGCCCTCACCGAGGCCCTCGACCAAGAAGCGCACGACCTCGCGGCCCAGCAGCTCGATGATGTGACGCACCTCGCTGGCGGGCAGTCCGGTCCACCAGACGACGTCTTCGAAGCGGGCCGGCCCGTAGGCGCGCAGATACCGGCGCACCACTTCGAGGCGGGCGGGCTCGGGGTTTTCGGCGGTGAGCTCGGCCCCCTCGAGCCAGTGCTTGGTGAGGGCGTAGTTGAATTGGTTGCCCTTCCAGCCCTTCGACGTCGTGCGCACCAGCAGACCGATGTCGCAGAGCTTGCGCAGCAGCTGTCGTTCGACATCGGTGCCGGGGCGGCGCTCCTTGCCCGGGAACAAGAGGTCGGTGATTTGGCTCTCGGTCTTTTGCATCGCAAAGTCCGCGGTGCGCAGGCGATCGGCCAGCCGTTGCAGCTCGGCTTCGTCGATGCCCTCGCTGCGCAGCCGCGACATGCCCGTCGACGTCAAGGTGTCGTGCAGCGCCCGGAAATAAAGCGGGTAATCCTCGGCCGGAATGAGAAACATCGAGCCGCGAAAGGCGGTGGCGCGCACCAGCGAGCGGTCGTTGATGAGGGCTTCGTCGACGTCGCCGAGGGTCAGGCCGGGTCGACGCGACAGCAGCGACAAATAAGCAATGGGATTGGGCCCGTAGCAGCCGGGCCGACGGTGAATGGCCTCGACCAGGGTCTCGCCGTCGCCGAAGGAATTCAGCGTGGTGTGGTGGAAGCGCTGCAACGTCTTGAGAGGCGTTGACTCGTACGAACCCTTGCCAGCCATGGGGATCCTCATCTTGCGCAGGGTCGCTTCGACCCCCGGGAAATTCTGGCCCTCGGGCGGCCAATTGCTCTCGTCAGCGTCGCCCTAGCGGGGATCGCCCCGCGCGCAAACCGGGGATTCTCAGGGGGCCGCCCGGGCCGCAGGAGCAGGTGCCGCGGCCGCCGTCGCCGTCGGGGTGGGCCGGCCGTCGGCGTCGATGCCGGCGGCGGCGGAGCTCAGGGCCAGCCTGCGCGCCGACAGCTCGCGAAAAAACGCTTTCAAGAAGTCGCTTTCGACGTCGTCGTGGCCGCAAAACTCCGCCACCCAGATCCGGATGACGTAGCGGTGGAACAAGGGCGTCATGGCCGCAAACCAGGCCTTGGGAGGCGGCGTCGCCAAGATCCCGGGCACCTTTTCGACGACGACATCGAGGGCGGCTTCGATCTCTTCGGGCTGGGCGTGCAGGGCACAGAGGACTTCGACGTTGCGGCCGGTGATCTTCTGGGGCCGATCGAAATTCTGCACCCGGGCCTTGCCCATGAAGGCATTGGGGATGACGACGGCGTCGCCGCTGAAGGTGCGCAGGTGCGTGGCCCGCCATCCCATCTGCGTGACACAGCCTTCGACGCCGTCGACGAGGATCCACTCGCCCTCTTGAAAGGGCTTCTCGAGCGAGAGCGCGAGGCCGGCGAAGAGATTTCCCAGGGTGTCTTGCAGCGCCATGCCCAAGACCACGGTGATGACCGTCGACGTCGCCAGCAAGGGAGCGACGTTGACGCCGGTGACGGTGCCGATGATGGACAAGACGACGACGGTGTAGATGATGACCAGGGCCAGATGCCGCACGACGCTGGGGACCTGGATCTTCTTCCGCTCCCCCAGCCAATAGTGCACGACGGCGGTCTCAGTGGCTTCGATGGCGAGGTAGGCCAGCAGCAGCAGCTCGGTGATGGTGACGAGCTTGCTGACCCGCGCGTTTTCGACGGCGCGCAAGGCGAGAAACACGTGGGTGCCCAACAAGAAGACCAACACCTGGGCCGGAAAGCGCATGCGCCGCACCAGCACATCGTCGAGAGTGGTGCGGGTGAGGGCCGCCAGCCTGGTCAGCCAGCGAAAAAGCAGGCGGTAGCAGACCTCCAACACGACGACGACGACGATGGCGGTGCCCAGGGCAAAGGGCCAGGTCAGCGGCACACTGAAATGATCGGCGACGAAAGCGCGCAGGATCTCCATGCTCGCGCCTTAGCAGTCTTAGAGAGGGGCGACGACGTAGGCGCCGTCTTTGGCGACGCTGATCTTGGGCGGCCTCTTGCTCTTTTCGAAGGCCTGCCAGCCCACCGCCAGCTCACGCCAGAAGCTCTGTAACGTCGCGTCCGTCGTCGTAGCCAGCAAAGCCTTGAGCCCGGGCTCGTCGAGGCGGCGGGGAAAGATGTGGATGGGCAGCGGATGCTTGCCAAAGACGGCGTCGGCGACGAGGTAAACCTCCTCGATGGGCTCGTCTTGCAGCGGGATGCAGCCGATGGTCACGCAGTTGCCATGCACCATGATGTCGCCGCCCAGTGAAGCAGTGCTGTCGAGGGCCTTGCCCCGCACCCGGTCCGAGGCGTTGGGGTAGTCGACCCGCATCGAGAGATGATAGGACGACACTGGATTCAATTTTGAAATCGTATAGAATCCTTCGGGAATCTGTCCATCGCCCTCGCGCCTCTTGGGGCCCAGCACGCCCGACAGCGCACAAATAGGATAGGATTTGATCAGCGTATACGCGGGCTGGTTCTTGCCCCGGGCCCAGAGCTCGACCGCCCCCGGAGTGCCGTCGTCTTGTTCTTTGATGGCCCGCAAGAACACCTCTTGGGGCGGCCAGGGCACCTGTTGGGTGGCGAAAAGCGCGGGCAACGCTTGTTTGAGGCGCGTCTTGGCGGCCTGCACGCGATCGGCATGCCCCCCAGCGCGTCCAGCGTCGGCGCCCAGCAGCAAAGCGATCACAACGACGACGACGGTGGGGGTGCTGCGGAACATGGCGGCCAATTTAGCGCAGCTGCTGGTTCCGCCCATCGGGCCGGCGCTGTATCGGCCCCCATGACTTTGAAGCCGTTGTCCGAGCCTGAGGGCTGCCGGATCCTGACCGAGGTCTTTGCCAGCCGGGGCTTTTCCCTCCAAGCCAACGTGCCTTTTGACGAAGGTGGAGTGGCCTTCAACGTCGACGGATGGGACGCCGCGGCCCGGGTGGGCTTCGAGTACCGCACCCATGAAGCCGGTGACCACCTCGACCTCAGCGACGAAGAGATCGGCCGCCTGGGCCTGCGCATGGAACGCGGGGAGCTCTACCTGCTCATCGTCGACGACGAACGCATCCCCGATGCGGCGACCCTGGCACTGCACGCCGGCCGCTTCCTCGATGAAGTGGCCACCCGCCCCGCTGCCGCAACCAAGGCCAACAAGAAGAAGGCGTCGACGTCGAAGGATGGGGCGCACAGGCCGGAGGATGCAGCTTGGGGGCCCAAGGCCCGAGCGCCAAAGGTGCGGTCATGAGCTACACCACGGCCCAGATGATCCAGGGCATCGAAGGCCAGGTCGCCGCCGCCCGTGTCGAAGCCACCGAGCTCGAGCGCCTGCAGCGGGGCATCGAAGCCGACGTCGCCAAGATCGACGCCGAGATCGACAAGGCCTGGACCCAGCTGGCCGAAACCCTGATCCCCGCCTGGGATCCGGCGGTCTTCAACCGCGCCTCCACCCTGCTGCGCCTGGCTCCCATCGCTGCAGCCCCCATCGAGCGCCGGCTGCAAGAACACCTGGTAAAAGCCCAAGAGACGCTGCAAAAACTCAGCAGCAATCTGCTGGTCTCCGATCGAGAAAACCAGGTCAATGTTGCCCAGATCCGGCTGGCAGAGATCGACGAGGCCGTGCAGCCCCTGCAAACGTCGACGACGACGCTCGAGGACGAGCCCTACTTCGAAGAGCTGCTGGCCTACCGCTACGGTACCGAAGCCTACGCTGTGAAATTCTTTCAGCTGCTCTACTATGCACACTGGAAGCACGCAGATCTGGTGGTCGAAAAGCATGGCAAGCGCCTGAAGGTCGACTCCTTCGCCGACCTGGCAGCCAAGTACGTCGACGAAAAAACCGCACTCAAAGAACTGCTCGATGGCCGGCACGCGCTGAACCAGCGGCTGGCTCTGGTGCAGGAGCGCGCCCGCCAAGTCGAAGAGGTGCAAGCCAGCATCACCCAGGCCCAGCCCCGCACCCTTGCTCTGGTGCGGGCTCGCGTGCGTGAGCATCTGGCGCCTCTGCCAGATGCCGACGTCGCCGCCCTGCTCGGCTCGCTGCCCGACGTCGATCTGGCCTGGCGTCGCATCGCGGGTCTGAAAAAGAAGAAGGAGTATCTGGCAGCGTTGGCGGCGGAGCAGGTGAAGGCCCCCCTCGCGGAGCTGCAAGCCTTCCGCACCAAGCTGGTCGCCGACGCCAACAAGCTGCAGCGCCCGAAAAACGCCAGCCGCGTCTGGGGTGCCGCCGACTGGGAGCGACGCTTTGGCAACGACCGCGTTCCCAAATGGCAAAAGAGGCGCGAGCGCATCCAATACACACGCCAGCACATCGTCGAATTCCACCACTACGACCGCTGGAATCCCGTCGGCGACCTCTTGTGGTGGGACGTGATGAGCGACGGCCAGCTCGACGGCAACTTCATCAGCGAAGTGCGCGCGCGGCCCCACCACCACGTGCACCACCACCACGACGACGTCGGCGGCTCCACCTTTGCCGACGTGTCTTGAGCATGAGCGAGATCCCGCGGCGCCTCTCTTTCCTCAGCTACGCCGTCAACGGCGCGGGCGTGGGCCACCTCGTGCGCCAGGTCGCCATCCAGCGCTGGCTCAAACGCTTCTGCGCCTTCGCCGGCACCCGCAGCGCCCATTGGTTCTTGACGACGTCGGAGGCCGACACCCTGTGCTTTCACGAAGGCTTCGGCGCCTTCAAGCTGCCCAGCAAAACCATCGTCGACGACGCCGGCCTCGACAAAGGGGCCTACCTCGCGATGGCCAAGCAGTGGGTGTGGAACAGCCTCACCCTGCTGCGCCCCGACGTGCTCATCACCGACACCTTCCCCAACGGCAGCTTTCACGAGCTGGGCAACGCCCTCGACGTCGTCGGCAAGAAGGCGCTGGTGCTGCGTCCGGTCAAGCAGCCCTTTGCGCGCCGTGGTGCCTTTCAGGGGCTGGTGCAGCTCTACGATCGCGTCATCGTTCCCGAGCACGAAGAAGACGAACCCGAGCTGCCCGAGTTCCTCGCCGAGCTGGGTTTGCCGTCGTCGCGGGTGGCCTTCACCGGTCCCTTGGTGCGCAGCGACCGTTTCGACACTTTCACGTCTGCAGAAGCGAGAAAACGACTCGGCATCGCGGCCGGCGATCAGGTCGTGCTGGTCACGGGTGGGGGCGGCGGCGACGGCAGCGTCGACGCCTTCTTCGACGAGGTCGAGGCCGCCGTCGGTGGGCAACCGGGGGTGCACATCGTCTTTGCCGCCGGTCCGCTCTTTCGCGGTGCTCCCCGCCACGGACCGCGCCGCACCTTCTTCGTCGGCCACGATCTGGCCGAGCACCTGGCCGCCGTCGACGTCGCCGTCTGCGCCGCGGGCTTCAACACCATTCATGAGCTCTTGTTCGCGGGAGTGCCGACGCTGGTCATTCCCCAGAGTAAAATCGCCGACGATCAACGCGCGCGCGCCGAACGCTACGCCAGGCGCGGAGCCCTGCGGCTGAGCACCGTCGTCGATGTCAAAGCCGACCTCACCGCCCTGCTGCACGATGCCCCGGCCCGCGCGGTTTTGTCTGCCCTCGCGCGCACAGCCATGCCGAAAAACCACGCCCGCGATGCCGCGCGGGAAATCTTGAGCCTGGTGTTGCCGCCCTCGTTGTTGAAGGCCGCCGACGCCGCCCTCGACGACTTATTCGTTCCTGCGGTGCGTGACGCCGGCGAGAGCATCGGTGACGTCGTCGATCTGGCTTTGGCACTGCAAGGCAAGGAGGACCGGGCCGCCGTCGACGTCGCTGCCGCCTTGGCCTTGGTGCGCTCGACGACCACGCCGGCGCTGGCGTTGACCCGGGTGATCGAACAGCTGCGCAAAAAGGTGCGCGTCGACGACGTCGCTGACCTCTGCAGCATCCTGCTGGGCTCGTCGGCGATCGAGGGACAGCACGCCGGGCTCGTGGCGCTGCTGCAAACACTGGCGCCCGAGCGCGGCAGCGATGGACGCGTGTTGGCCGCGGCCATCGTGCAAGCCGCCGAGCGCGCCGCCTCCGCCGGCACCGACCTCATGGGACTCGCCCGAGCGCTGCCGGGGACCCACCGCGCAGCCCCCATCGACAACGGCAGCCTCAACCTGGCCCGCTTGAAGGCAGCGTCATCGTCGGGAGGGATCTGATGCAGCCGCTGCCGAGCTCGAAGGGCACCGAGCTGCGTTTTCAGGCGCTCAAAGACGGCCTCACCCGCCATGGCCCCCAGACCGTGCACCTCGACGTCACCAACAGCTGCAATACCAACTGCGTCACCTGTTGGGACCACAGCCCCCACCTCCACACGGCCCGACCGGCAGCCTGGAAACGCCAGCGCGTCGACGTCAAAGCCATCGCGGTCCTGCTCGACGACATCCAATCCCTCGACAGCGACGTGGCTCGGCTGCAAAACGTCATCGTCTCGGGCATGGGCGAGCCCTTCACCCACCCCGACATCTACGCCCTCATCGCCGATATCAAAGCCCGCGGCCTGCACCTGAGCATCATCACCAACCTGGTGGCCGCCGACGTCGAACAGGTGGTGGCTCTCGGCGTCGACGCCTTATTGGTCGGCGTGCAGGGAGCCTCTCAAGAGAGCTACCTGGCCTTTCATCCAAACTTCGCACCGGCCCACTGGACCAAGCTCAATGCCCAGCTCGAGCGCCTGGCCGCCGGAGGCACCGTCGACGTCAAACAGGTGCAGGTGATTTGCTCCGCCAATGCCCATGAGCTTTCGGCCATGATCGAGCTGGCCGCGCGCACCCACGCCGCGCAGGTGAACTTCAAGCTCGCCGGCCTCAAAGAGGGCACCGAGGCCGTGCGTCTGAGCCCCGATCAACGCCGTTCGCTCGTCAATGCGTCGATTCCACAAGCGAAGAAGCGAGCCGTCGAGCTCCACATGCCCACCAACCTCGAGGTGTTCGCGGCCCAGGTCGACGCCGGCGGTGATGAGACCGCCCCCATCAGCGACATCGGCTGCTTCGTCGGCGCCTTCTACGCGCGCATCACCGTCGAAGGCACGGTGCTCTTCTGCTGCAACACCGAGGTCGTCGTCGGCTCCTTGTCGACGCTGCCCTTTTCGACCTGGTGGCGCTCAGCGCGCTGGGAACATTGGCGGCGGCGCATGCGCGAGGGGCGCTATCTCGAGTCCTGTGGCCAATGCGGCAAGGTCAACCAAAACGCAGCGTGGTCGGCGCGCTTTCGGGCCCGGCACGGTGACGCGGCCTGGCTCGAGGTCACCGGTCGCGGACCCAAGGCCCAAGCGTCGTCGTCGTCGTCACCACGGCGCGGGCGCGCGTTGCCGGTGCTCTCGTGACCGGAAAGGGATCGGCGCGATGAGCGGGCTCCCCATTCTCCAGTCCACATCTCTCACTTCTCAAAATATTGAAGTGAGCGACGACGGCCCCGTTGCTCCGCCTTGGCCCCACCAGCCCACGGTCGAGTGGCAGGTGGTCGGGCAGTGCAACTACGACTGCTCCTATTGCATCCAGTCGAAGAAACACCGCATGGGCATTCCCAGTGACGACAGCCTGCGGGCCTCGCTGCGTTTCTTGGCCGCCCTGCCCGTCGACGACGGACGACCCTGGGAAGTAAAGACCACCGGCGGCGAGCCCTTCTCTTTTCGGGGCTTTCTCGATCTCGTGGTTCCCGGCCTGATGAGTACGCGGCACACGCTGTCGACACTGACCAACCTCTCGGTGCCGTCGTCGACGTTGGCGCGTTTTGCTCGTCTCACTTTTGGTCGGCTGCAGGTGGTGTCGGCCAGCCTGCACCTCGAGCACACCACGCCCGAGCACTTTCTCGATCGTCTCGAAGGCCTGCGCGACAACGTCGATGGCCGCACCCGCATCGTCGTCAACTGCGTGCTGGTGCCCGACGACAAGGGCAGCCTCGACGCCGTCAAGAAAGCCCAAGACGCCGTCGTCGGCCGCGGCTTTCGCTTCTTTCCCCAGCTCATGAAGGTGAAAGGCGGCGTCTTTGCCTACACCAAAGAGCAGATGAACCAGGTGCGGCTCGTCGTCGGCGACCTGGCCCTGGCCGCGCAAACCCGCTCCGCCAACCTGGCGCCGGCCTACACAGGAAGGCGCTGCTGGACCGGATCTCGTTATCTGGTCTTGACCAAAGAAGGCGATGCTTATTCCTGCCGAACAGCCAAGCGCTTCGACGAGGGATTTCTCGGAAACGTGAAAAATGGTATCCACTTGAGTGGTGGACCGCGCATTTGTTCTTACGCCATTTGTCCCTGCGCGGTTCCGGCCAATCGCGGCATGATCGAAGGGGTGACGTCGTCGTCGTTGGTCAATGCTGGAGACGAGGAGTGAAGCGCGCGCTGCCCCTCATCCCCGCCGACCGCGTCATCGCCCCCGCGCCGCCACCGCCTCTTGAGGGCGTGGTGTCGTGGAACATGAACACCACCTGCAACTACCGCTGCTCTTATTGCACCCAGCGCTTCCTCGACGACCGCCGCCGCTGGGCCCGCGACGTCCCCGCCTTCCTTGACGCCTTCGGCGCCCTGCCCCAGCTCTCGGGCGTGCCCTGGGAGATCAAGCTCTCGGGCGGCGAGCCCTTCTTGCACCCCGGCTTCGTCGACGTCGTGGCTGGTCTGCGCGCGCGCGGCCTCTTCATCAGCGTGGTCACGAATTTTTCCCGCATCGATCGCTCGGGAAGGGACTCGGCGCGCAGGCCGGAGGATGCAGCTTGGGGGCCAGAAGCCGGAGCGCCAATTGACAACGACGACGACGTCGACGCCTTTCTCGATGCGGCGGGTGAGCAGCTGCGCGTGCTCTCGTGCTCGCTGCATCTGGAGTTCGCCGACGTGAAACGTTTCCGGGCCCGGGCGGTGCGTGCCCAGCGGCGCTTGCCGACCGGGGCTTCTCTCGTCGTCACCTGTGTGGCCACGCGGGAGAACCTGCCCCGGCTCCGCGCGCTGGCAAGCACTTTTGCCGACGACGGCCTGCGCTTCAAAGTGCAGCCCGAAAAGCAGGAGCGTGAGATCGTGGCCTACGACGACGACGGCGTCGCCTTGCTGCGGCTGCTCGGCGGCCACAACGGCACCGGTCACATCGCCCACGACTACGGCGGCCAACCCTGCTGGGCGGGCGCGCGCTACTTCATCGTCGACGACGTGGGCGCGGCCTTTCGCTGCTATCCCGCGCGGCGCTACCGGGTCGAGGCCTTGGGCAACATCGTCGACGGCACCTTCCGCCTGGGCGACGCGGCCTCCCCCTGTCGTTACCGTTCGTGCAACTGCACGGTGCCCATCGCCCGCGGCATGATGCCGACCCACGCTGTGGTGGATCGCTTTTCGGATCTCTGAGGTCGAGATGAAGTACCGGAATTTCAGAAACATCGTCGCTCTGGTGCTCTTCGCCTCCCTCGGCGGCACTTGTTACGGCTGCTACGGTTGCTGGCAGCGCGCCCTGGCCCAAGAAGAGGCCGATCGCCGCACCGCCCAGAAAGCCTTCGAGGAGCAGCGCGCCCAAGATGAAGCCGCTGCCGCCGCCGCCGCTCTCGCCGAGGCCAGGCGGGCCGCCGAAGTCGTCCAGAGCAGCGCCGCCGACGCCGCGATGCGCACAAAGACCCCCGGCGCCTACTGGTCGCGGGCTCCGGGTTTGCGGGCCATCGACAAGGAGGTGTTGCTGGTGCTCGACCGTCCTGTCGTCGAGAAGATCAAGGACGCCAGCAGCGGCAAGCCCTACAAAATTAACGCCTACTCCGACGACAAAAAGAGATTCAACCGCCTCAAGATCGATCTCGATCGCGACGAAAAAGCCGATGAGTCCTGGACCATCAAGGACGACGGATCGATTGAAAGAAAAGTCGCCGAACGTGACGACGAAAAGTACAATCAATCTCTTAGACTCGACATCATGAACGGTTGGATGCCGAACAATTCGGTCGCGGTGCCCGTCGCCGGCCTCTCTGAGGCCATCGACGGGATCGGATTGCTGTCACACGGCGACCCTGGCCCCGCTCTGCGCGCCGTTGACAGGGACATGCTCGCGCTCCTCAAGGGACCGGTCAAAGACAAGATCAAAGATGGCACGCCAGGCAAGCGTTATAAGATCAATCTCTACTCCGACGACGGCAACCGATTTAATCGCGCTAAAATCGATCTGAACCGCAACGATAAATGGGATGAGAGCTGGACCTTCAACGTCGACGGGTCCATCGAAATCAAGGCGGCGCCCCTCGACGACGAAAACTACACACAGGTGCGCACCGTCGCCGGCGGCCCCTGGCAGCATTGATGCCGGCCTCGGACGGATCTCTCGACGACGTGACGCCAGACGGCCCCTCACGCCAAAGAGCGGTCGTGCGTGATATTTCGGCTGGTCACTGCATCACATCGCGTTCCAAAGCGCCGGAGTCGTCATGTCCCTCGTCCCCGCTGGCAGCAAGCCCGTCGTTTCCACCCCGGTCACCCAGGGCGTCAACAGCCAGGCTCCCGTCGCGCCGGCGGCCCCCCTTTCTCCTCCCACGCCAGCGAGCTCCGTTCAGGCTCCCGTCGTCGGCAACCCGAACGCCACCGGCGTCAACGGCCCCGTGACGCGCGCGGTCGGCGGTCTCCCCGCCGGCTTCGACGTCAAGACCATCATGCCCAGCTGGCTCGGGGTCAGCGGCGCCAATGACGGCATGACGGGCGGCTATGTCGCCCGTCCCACCACCTCCACGGGCTACCTGATCGCCTACGGTGACATCACCGCCGTCAAACCGACCCAGGATGGCTTCTCCGTGGCCATCCAGCTCTATGCCCAAAAGGCCACCGACGAGGTCGCTTTGTTCCTCCAGCTGCCGGTGCTCGACAAAAAGACCGGCAGCCTCACCTACCTCAACCTCGACCTGCTCACCCTCGACAGCGCCAAGGGCACCGTCGCCGAGGCCGTCACCACTGCAGCAGGCAAAGAGCCCGTCTCGGGGCAGGCCTGTTTCACAGGCGAGCGCAGCTACACATTCTCGTTGCAGCAAATCAACGACTATCTCAAATCCAGCGGTCTTGATTTGCGCGTGAAGCCGGGCGATCAACTGTCGATCTCTGGCCTCATCAAAGACGAGGGTCACCGCATCATGAATGCGGCGTCGAACAACTTCGCCGTGCCCCAGCCGACGGTGAACCTGGCGGCGGTCATCAAGCCCGGTCAGGCCGCCGCTGCCTACGGCACGACGGTGAAGGCCCAGGACCTCCCGCTCGACATCTCCATCAAGCTCCCCAAAGCGGTGCTCGACAAGGAGATCCGGCTGTCCAACGGCACCACCATCAAGCCCAGCGACATCCTCGAAGGCGACATCACGACCCGCCTCGAGTCCGAGTACAAAGGCTCGGTGTCGGCGGGTCAGATGGACTCGATGATCACGAGCTCCTACGCCTTGGCCGAGCTGTCGGAAAAGGCCCTCGACGGCGACGCCGCTGCTCGCAAGAAGCTCGATCGCATCCTTGGACCCAACCTCGTCCTCACGCCCGTGAAGCGCCACTGGATGACCTCTGACGGCGACCCCGTCGGCGAGCGCGATCCAAAGAACCTGGGCAACGACAAAACCGGCCAGCCCCTCACCATCCCCAAGGACGCCAAGGGGTGGCCCAGCCTCGATCCGATGAAGGACGGCTACACCGACGACAAGAAGCTGACCTTCAGCAACAACTCCGGCGCCGCCCGCACGCGCGGCAACAAGCAAAAGATGGGTCACGCCGAGTTCAAGCTCAACGGCGGCGTCCTGGATCCAAAGACTGGCATCCGGCAGCGCGTCGAAATCGGACTCTCGCTCAAGCCCGGCGCCGACGACGCCAAGCTCAAAGCCCTGCTGAAATTCGTTGCCGATAATCCGGCTTCCGACCTGGCCCAATCCCCCCTTGGACACGTCATCGAAGACGCCCGCAAAGCAGGGGTCCTCGATGCCGTCATCGGCGACCGCACCCCCTGGGCCGATGTCACGCAAATCCGCCACAAGTTCGAGCTCAAGAACACGAAGACGGGTACGTCGGCGGAGCTTTCCCTCGATATGGTTCACGCGCAGACTTTGCGCGCAGAGCATGAAGTGGCCGGCAAGCCTCAAGAGCAGACCTATTACGTTATTGAGGCCGAGCTCGATCACCTCCAGATCAATTCCGCCAACGTCACCGCCATGGCCGAGACCAAGACGAAGGCGGCGCTGACGTCGACGGCGGCGCAGGATGACTGGGTGAAAGCGCGGGTGGCCGAGCAGACCGCCGGGACCTCCGAATTGATGATCATGAACAAGCCGCAGCTGCACTCCGTCGAGCACGTGAGGGAAGGCTCCTTCCGCGAAACGGCCTCCTACCGGGACTACGAGGGCATGCAGGAGCACCTGCTGGTCGCCATCTGCGACAACTTCAAGCCTGGCCCGGCGCGGCAGAAATCGGCCCATTTCGCCGAGCTGCTGGGTCTGGTTCCGCCCGAACAGACCGTCACCACCCCCTGATTCCGTTCGGCGTCGTCGGCTCGCGCCGAGGGCGTCGTCGGCCAGCGGACGATCACCGAAGTTGCCGCGCCTTTTCACGTCGTGCCACGGTGGCCTCCCACCGCCTGGAGTTTGCCCATGAGCGTCACCAACCAGCCCCCGCCCAGCATCCGCCCGACGACGACGACGACAGCCACGGCTGGCGTGGCGACGGTGGCACCGACGCCCGCCGTGACGCCGACGGCGCCTCAGGTTGCGACCCCGATCGTCGGCAACCCCAACGCCACTGGCGTGAGCGGGCCCCCCGTGCGCAGCGTCGGCGGTCTGCCGGTGGGGTTTGCGGCCGGGAGCGGCGCAGACCAAGGCATGACCGGGGCGTACGCGCCGCGGCCCACCTCCAGCTACTTCGTCGGCTACGGCGACGTCACCAAGGTGAGCCCCACCCAAGACGGCTTCAGCGTCGACGTCAACGTCTACACGTCGGGCCAGGCTGATCGTGTCCAGCTCTTCTTGCAGTTGCCCGTGCTCAACCAAAAGACGGGCGCGCTGACCTACCTGAACCTCGACCTGCTGACCTTCAGCGGCCCCGGAAAGTTCGACGACCACATCTCGACGGCGACTTTGACCGACCCGATCAGCAAGAAGCCGTGCTTCGGGGGCACCCGCAGCTACGCCTTTTCCCTCGAGCAGATCAACAAATTCTTGACGTCGAGCGGCCTCAAGCTCGAGGTCAAGCCGGGCGACCAGATGTCGATCTCGGGCATGGTGGTTGGCTCTGGCCATCGCGTGATGAACGCCGCCTCCAACGGCTTCGTCGTGCCCCGACCCACCGTCAGCACCGCCCAGGTGATCAAGCCGGGTCAGGCCGCCGCCGCCGCCGCCACCGCCGCCAAAGCCCAAGATCTCCCGCTCGACATTTCGATCAAGCTCTCGAAGGCGCTGCTCGACACCCAGATCTACATCGCAGGCGTCGGCTACATGAAGCCGAGCGATGTGCTCGAAGGCGACATCACCACCCGCCTCGAGTCCGAGTTCAAGGGCTCGGTGTCGGCGACGCAGATGGACTCGATGATCACCAGCTCCTACGCCCTGGCCGAGCTCTCGGAGCTCGCGGAGTCCGGCGACGCCGCGGCCCGTAAGAAGCTCGATCGCACCCTCGGACCCGACCTGATCTTGTCGCCGGTCAAGCGCCACTGGATGACCTCTGACGGCGACCCCGTCGGCGAGCGCGATCCGAAGCACCTCGGCAATGACAAGAACGGCCAACCCCTCACCATCCCCAAGGATGCCAAAGGTTGGCCCAGCCTCGATCCGATGAAGGACGGCTACAGCGACGACAAGAAGCTGACCTTCAGCAACAATTCAGGCGCAGCCCGCACCCGCGGCAACAAGCAAAAGATGGGTCACGCCGAATTCAAGCTCAACGGCGGCGTCCTTGATCCAAAGACCGGCATTCGCCAACGCGTCGAGATCGGACTCTCACTCAAGCCCGGTGCCGACGACGCCAAGCTCAAGGCCCTGCTCAAATTCATCGCCGACAACCCCACCTCCGACCTGGCGAAATCTCCCCTGGGCCACATCGTCGATGACGCCCGCAAGGCTGGGGTGCTGGATGCCGTCATCGGCGACCGGACCCCCTGGGCCGACGTCACCCAGATTCGCCACAAGTTCGAGCTCAAGAACACAAAGACCGGCACCTCGGCCGAGCTGTCTCTCGATATGGTGCATGCCCAGACCCTGCGCCTAGAACATCAGGTGAATGGTCAGCCGCAAGAGCAGACCTATTACGTGATGGAAGCCGAGCTCGATCACCTGCAAATCAACTCGAGCAACGTCACCCAGATGCAGGATTCGAAGTCGAAGGCGGCGTTGACGTCGGCGGCGGCGCAGGACAGCTGGGTCAAGACCCAGGCGGCGGCGCAGGCGGCGGGTACGGCGGATTTGATGATCATGAACAAGCCGCAGCTGCACTCTGTTGAGCATGTGCTGGAAGGCTCGTTCCGACAGACAGCTTCCTACAAAGATTACGAGGGCATGCAGGAGCATCTGCTCGTGGCCATCTGCGATAACTTCAAGCCGGGCCCGGCGCGGCAGAAGTCGGCCCACTTCGCCGAGCTGCTGGGCCTCGTGGCCCCCGAGAAGACCGTCGTCACCTGATCCCTCTTTCGGGGTGGATCACCACGAGCGCGGTTGCCTCCATCGGGGGCACCGCGCTCGATCTTTTTGTGCTCGGCGCGACCTCAGCCAAGCCGCGCGCGGTTTGGGAGAGCCCTTGCACGAACCGTCCGCGTGCTGTCTACGAACGTCGTCATCAAGAAGTCAGCAACACTGGAGCACTGTCATGGCCCGCGAGTTCCCCCTGGAGCGTACCCGCAACATCGGCATCATCGCCCACATCGACGCCGGTAAGACGACGACGACGGAGCGCATCCTCTTCTACACGGGCATGACCCACCGCATCGGCGAGGTGCACGAAGGCGCCACGACGACGGACTACATGGAGCAAGAGCGCGAGCGGGGCATCACCATCACCTCCGCCGCCGTCACCTGCTCGTGGCGTCGTCGCATCGGCCAAGAAGGGTTCGACGCCAAGAAGAACCCCGAGTACCGCATCAACATCATCGACACGCCCGGACACGTCGACTTCACCATCGAAGTCGAACGCTCCCTGCGCGTCCTCGACGGCGCCTGCGTGGTCTTCGACGGCGTCGCCGGCGTCGAGCCCCAGTCCGAGACCGTGTGGCGCCAGGCCGACCGCTATGGCGTTCCGCGCATGTGCTACGTCAACAAGCTCGACCGGACGGGCGCCAACTTCTTCCGCTGCGTCGACATGATCGTCGAGCGCCTCAAGGCCAAGCCCGCGGTGATGACCCTGCCCATCGGCAACGAAGCCGACTTCACCGGTCTCATCGATCTGGTGCGCATGAAGGCGATCACCTGGACCAACGAAGACATGGGCTCCGAGTACCAACTGCAGGCCATCCCCGAGAAGTACGCAGCCCAGGCCAAAGAGTGGCGCGAGAAGCTGCTCGAGCAGTGCGGCGACGTCGACGACGTCATCGCCGAGAAGTACCTCGACGGCAAAGAGATCGCCGAAGAAGAGCTGGTCGCTGCGCTGCGCAAGGCCACCATCAGCCTCAAGCTGGTGCCGACCTTCTGCGGCTCCTCGTTCAAGAACAAGGGCGTGCAGTACCTGCTCGACTCCGTGCTCGACTACCTGCCCTCGCCCATCGACATCCCGCCGGTCAAGGCCAAAGACCTCAACAACCTCGAGAACATCATCATTCGCACCGCGAGCGATAACGAGCCGTTGACGTCGCTGGCCTTCAAGCTGCTGAACGACAAATTCGGCCAGCTCACCTTCATCCGCGTCTACTCGGGCGTGTTGAAGAAGGGCATGACCATCATGAACGCCCGCACCCAAAAGCGCGTCCGTCTCGGTCGCCTCGTGCTCATGCACGCCGACAAGCGCAACGAAATCGAAGAGTGCTACGCCGGCAACATCTGCGCGGCCATGGGCGTGGAGTGCGTCACCGGCGACACCTTCTGCAGCGAAGACGACCCCGTCGTCCTCGAGCGGCTCACCGTGCCTCCCGCCGTCGTCACCCTGGCCATCGAGCCCCGCACCAAGGTCGATCAGGAAAAGATGGGCTCGGGCCTGGCGCGCTTGGCGGCTGAAGATCCGTCCTTGCGTCTCAAGACCGACGAAGAGACCGGCCAGACCACCATCGCCGGCATGGGCGAGTTGCACCTGGAGATCATCGTCGATCGTTTGAAGCGCGAGTTCGGCGTCGAGACCAACGTCGGCAAGCCGCAGGTCGCCTACCGCGAGACCATCACTAAGCGCCAAGAAGAGGACAACACCTACAAGAAGCAGACGGGCGGCAAGGGTCAGTACGCGAAGATCACCATCGTCGTCGAACCCAACGAGCCCGGCAAAGGCTTCGAGTTCATCAACGACACCGTGGGCGGCTCGGTTCCCAAGGAGTTCGTGCCCGGCGTCGAAAAGGGCGTCACCGGAGCCCTGCTGCGCGGCATTCGCGCCGGCTACCCCGTCGTCGACGTCAAAGTCTCGCTGACCGACGGCGACTACCACGAGGTCGACTCCGACGCGCGCACCTTCGAGATCTGCGCCTCGCAGGCCTTCCAAGAGGCGGCCCGCAAGGCCGGTCCGATCATCCTCGAACCCGTCATGAAGGTGGAAGTCGTGACCCCCGAAGACTGGATGGGCGACGTCATCGGCGACCTGAACTCCCGCCGTGGCCAGGTCCAGGGCATGGAAGATCGCGCCGGCATGAAGGTCATCACCGCCAACGTGCCGCTGGCCGAGATGTTCGGCTACGCCAACGCCATCCGCAGCCGCACCCAGGGTCGCGCGAGCTACACGATGGAGTTCAGTCACTACGAGCCGGTTCCCAACGCCATTGCCGAGCAGATCATCGCCAAGGCCGGCGGCAAGTAGCCGTCAACGACAGCGACGACGACAACGGCCACCTGGGGGTGGTCCACAGCAGCGGCACTTACGTTGGCCAAGAATTGGCCAGAGGCCACGTCGCCCCCCTACGGTGACGACGTGGCCCGACCGTCGAAGCACAACGAAGCAGGATCTGGACGAGCAGGGCGGCTGGCGGCGGGGCGTCGTCCCCGCAGCCGCCCGGTCGAGCAGCCCTCGAAAAGCGCTCCCAAGGAGAAAAAGCCCCGTGCGCCGCCGGTGGTGCGGGCCTTCAAGCTGGTGATGCTCTTGGCGTTCATGGCCGTCCTGGGCTTCGCCGTGGTCCTCGTCGGCGACGTCGGCGTCAGCTTGCTCGGCAACGTGCGTTTCGGCCAGGTCACCTTCGGCGATCTCTTCGGCAAGTTCTCCGACCGCGTCCTGGACCGCGACCTGCCCCAAGCCAAGCCGCTCAGGCCCCAGCCCAAGACACCAACCACCACCGGGCCCCAAGAACCGACGACGACGAAGAGAGCTCGCGCGCCCCTGCCGGCACCGCGGCCCGAAGACTACGCACGCCACACCGCCGACGCCGACGACCCCCAAGTCCAAGCCGCCCGAGCGCGACTCGATCAACTGCTGCAGTTCTAATCCCTGGATTCAGTTGAGTTTGCACTCAACTGAACCCAGGGATTGTGTTTCAAAGGGGGCTGCGCCCCCTCCCGTCGTCGAGCAAGTCGCCGACGGGGCCCTCCCCATCCGTG
>JAHFED010000013.1:14265-117432 GCA_023248635.1 Myxococcales bacterium | reverse complement strand
GGGAGAGGGAGAGGGAGAGGGAGAAGGCACCTCGCTCTTTGTCGAGCTGGGCGCCGTGCAGGTCGGAAGCTCGCCTCGATCCATCGCGGCGGGGGATGTCGACGGTGATGGCGACGTCGATCTCGTGGTGGCCAACGACGGCAACAACACCGTTTCCGTGCTCTTGAACAACCGGCAAGGAGCCTTTGGGGTGCAGCCCGTCCTCACGGGGGGCCTTCATCCCGCGGCGGTCGCGCTCGGCGATCTGGACCGCAACGGCGACCTGGATCTCGTGGTCGCACACGCCGCTTCCAACGACGTCATGGTCTTTCGCGGCGACGGCGTCGGCGGCTTCGTGATTGTGCGGGAGTACTCGTCGAGCGGGGGTACCGCTCTCGCTGTCGCCCTCGGCGACTTCGACCGTGACGGGATCCTCGACCTCGCTGTGGTGAACCGCGGAACGGCGGAAACGGGCAACGTCGCTATCTTTGTGGGGACCGGAGTCGCGCCCGACCTGTTCACCTTCAGCGCAGCCGTTGCGGTTGCTCCTGCCGAGCTGCCCTCGTCGATTGTGGCCGCCGATCTGGACCGCGACGGCGATCTGGACCTCGCCGTCGCTGGCGGCGGCAGCAACAACATCGCCGTGTTGCGCGGGGACGGGCAGGGCGCCTTCGCCAAGACCCAGCCGAGCGAGTTCTTTGCGGGGACCAACCCGGTGGCCATCGTCGCCGGAGACCTGGACCGCGATGGCGTCGTCGACCTGGCGATGGCCAACGGCTCCGCCAGCACCACATCGCTGCTCTTTGGCCAGTCGGGGGTCGTCGCCGGAGAGTTCAGCGGCCGCCAGTCGGTCGTCGTTGGCACCCAGCCGCGGGCGCTCGCCACCGCAGACCTTGACAACGACGGCATCCTCGACGTCGTCGTCGCCAACTTCAGTTCCGCCAACGTGTCGATGCTCTTGGGCAGCGGATCTCGCGGCGTCCCTTTTGGCCCCGTCGTGGACTTCGCCACGGAAGCGGGGCCCCAGGCCTTGGTGGCCGGTGATCTCGACGGCGACGGTGATTCAGACCTCGCGATCGCCTGCCAAAGCGCCAACACAGTCTCGCTGCTGAGCAACACCAGCCAGCCGACGTCGGGGACGGCCTTTGACCCTTTGTCTTTCTTCGGGGAGCTCCTCGATCCGGTGGCCCTCGTGGTCGCCGACTTCGACCGGGATGGCTTGCTCGACGTCGCGGTGGCCAACAAAACCACAGACGACGTCTCGCTGCTCTTCGGCCGCGGCGACGGTGGCTTCGACCTGGCGCCGATCCCGTCTCTCGTCGGCGAGCCCATCGCTGGGCTGGTGGGGGCCGATTTCAACCGCGACGGCCGACCGGACCTCGCCGCCCTGGGCCCATCGGGTGTGACCCTGCTGGTGGGACAGGGCGGAGCCGTGAGCCCCTTCAACGTGCAGCTGCCGTCGAGCTGTGGCGCGACTCCCAGCTCCTTGGCCGTCGGTGACTTCTTCACCCGCGACGGAATCCCCGATCTCGTCGTCGGCAACGGCCCGGCGGGAACCCTGACCGTGTGCTTGGGAACCGGGGACGGGGGCTTCACCGCCCAGGATCCCGCCCTCAGCGTCGATGTGGACGCGGTGTCGCGAGCCGTCGCCGTCGGCGATCTCAACGGCGACGGGCGTGACGACCTCGCCGTCGCCTATTCGGGGGGCGCTGCGATCTTCCTCGCCCTCAACGACCAGGGCTTTCGAGCATCGAGCCAGGCGTTCGCCCCCAGCGCCACGGCCCTCGCCCTGGGCGACATCGACAACGACGGGACGCTCGACCTCGCGCTCACCAGCGCCAACACCATCGTCCTCCGCCGCGGCAACGGCGATGGCACCTTCAACGACTTCGAGAACTCGCCGGTCGCCGTCGGCAGTCCGGCACTGCAGTCCATCGTGCTGACCGACCTCGACCACGACAGCCGCCTCGACGTCGTGGTCACCGACACCGACGGGACGGCCTCCATCCTCATCGCGGATGGGGCCCGTCCGGGCGAGGGAGGCCTGGGGCCCACGTTTCCTTTCCCCGGCAGCGGCGTCACCGTCGCCGCGGGTGATCTCAACGGCGATGGCGCCGTAGACCTGCTGCTGGGGAGCGACACCGCGGGGGTCACCCGCCTGCAGCAGATTCCCTGACGCTCAGCGCGTGAGCAGCCACAGTCGGCTCTTGCCCCGCTGCCCAGACACCAAGGCCACCGACGACGACAAGGGCAGGGGTGCGACCAGGCTGAACGACGGCACCGTCCACGACGTCGAGGGCTGAAACCCAGCCCCCACGCCGCGGTAGACGACGGCCTGCCCGGGCTCGCCCAGGTCGAGGAGGTCGACGACGCCGTCGCCGTCGAGGTCGAGGTCGACGATGGGCAGGGCGCCCTCCATCTTGCCCGCGCGCACGTCGGCGGCGGCGCTGAGCGTGAGCACCTCGGTGCTGGCCAGCGAGATCTTGAGGCCCACGCGCCCCGTCAACACCACGCCCGAGAGCGCCACCAGACTGGTGTCGATGCGCGCGACGATGGGTCCGCTCGTGCGGGCGCCGAGCAGCACCGCCAGGCCCTCGACGCTGCGGGTGGAGGCGACCCGCGAGTAGGGACGCTCGCTGCTGCCGTCGACGACGACGACGCGGCTGGACTCAGGCACTGCACCACGGGACACGCTGATGAAGGCGCGCGATGAGACAAAGCGCACGCGCAGGTCGGCGTCGGCGGCGACCCCCAACAGGGCAAAGAGGTCGCGTTCTTCGGCGGTGGCTTGCAGGCCGCTTGCGCCCCGGCGAAAGACCACCAGGCGTCCTTCGTGGAGGGCCACCAGGTCGAGGTCGCCGTCGTCGTCGACGTCGACGCTGAACAGGCGCGGGGCGTAGAGCGAGAGCGCTTGTCCATAGGGGCGTTCGCCGCGCAGGCTGCGGGGCCCCCGGCCGGAATAGGCGCGGGCGCTGGCGGCGAGGGGCAAGAGGCGTTCGTCGACGATGGCGCCGTCGCGCAGGCGCACGACCCACAAGCCCTCGCGGGTGAGGAGGACGCGCTCGTCGGCTTGGCTCGGACACAGCTCGGCGGCGAAGAGAGCCTGGGGATCGGCGACGGCGAGCAGGGGCGCTTTTTCGACCACCCGTCGCCCGTGGTCGTCGACGAGGCCTCGATCGTCGACAAAGACCACGCCGTCGCCGCAGGCCGCGTAGGCGACGGCGTTGTCGGGCACCACGGGTCCTTTGCGCGCCTGCTTTCGGCCCAGATCGACCAGCGTGAGCAGGCGCTGACCTTTGGACGTCGACGACACCACCACCGAGGAGGCGCCGCCTTCGACGACGTCCTGCACCTCGCCGTCGATGTCGACGAAGGCTGGGGTGCGCGCCGGGGCGACGGGCACGACGAGGGCCAAGAGCAAGAGCAGCACCCCTGCAGCTGTGCCATGTCGACATCGATGGTCAACGCAGGGAGAGCGTCGTCGGCGTCGTTGGAGATCTGTGGCAAGCGCCGGATCGTGATGCGACGTGCTTCAAGACGCGCCAGCGTCTTGAACCATCAGAACTTCAAGACGCGCCAGCGTCTTGAACCATCAGAACTTCAAAACGCCAGCGTCTTGAACATGAAAACGTCAACCTTGAACCATTGGCACGCCTCAAGGTTGCCCTCGACGTCGCCGCCGATTTCGCCCATCGTCGTGCCGCTGGTGAGCGGCTGGAGACGATGATGAAGGTGTTGCTCCTTGTTTTCGCTATGGCCCATGGGAGCCAGGGAGCCGATCCCTCCACGGCCAAGACGACAGCGCCTTGCGCCAGCGAGCTCGACGCCGTCTTCGACCGGGCCGACGTGCCTTGCCCTGGGCCTGCGCACAGTCCCCTGCTCATCAACGGCAACGCCGTCGCCGACGACGTCAAAGCCCAGCCCGAGGGGCTGCAGCGCGATCCAGCCATCTTTCCCGGCGAGTTGGCTTTCGTGTCCACGGTGATGGCCCTCGCCGGCGGCGCGTTGGTGGCCGGTGCGGCGGTGCAGGACCCCCAGCGCCTGAGCGGCAGCGAGCTCGCGGTGCGCGACGGCGTGATCATCGGCGGGGTCAGCGTGCTCTCGGTGGCCGGGCTGGTGGCGTCGGCGGCGTTGTCGACGTGGATCTTCGACCCTTCGACGGCGACGCTGCGCCTGCCCTTGTTTGAGGGCGAGCCGCGGTGACAGCACTTTGGCTCCTGCTGCTCGCGCTCGACGCCGGCGCAGCGCTGGATGCCGGCGAAGTGAGCGCTGCGCCCCGACGCGTCGTGACCCTGATGCCCTTGGTGGCAGGGGGCACCGTGACCACCAAACAGGCCAAGGGCGTCTCTGCCCAGTTGCGATCCGCCGTCGACGTCTTGGCCCACGAGTCCGCGCTGCGCCTCTTGGCGCCGACCAAGGACGACGACAGCGCCCTGCGCAAATGTGGCGACGACGCTGCGTGCTGGGGAGATGTGGCGCAGGGGCGCGGCGCCGACCTGCTGGTGACCGGCACCGTGAGCGTCGCCGACGGCGGCCTGGTGATCCGCGCCCAGGTGCTCCCGGCGGGTCAGGGCTACACCGCGGTGTTGCGGGGCACCGACGACGACAGCGACGCCCTCGATCGACTGGCGCGCGAGCTGGTCGCGCCCGACACCCTGCGGGGCGACTTGCTCGTCGAAGGCCAGCCCGGCGACGAAGTCACCCTCGATGGCAGGCGGCGCGGAACCCTCGGTCAGGCCGGCAGCATCGATGACCACAGCCTGGCCCTGGGCAAGCTCCTCGAGGGCGAGCATGCGCTCTTGGTTACCCGCCCCACTTCGAAAAACGGCGTCGCCTACGAACCCTTCACCCGCACCGTAACTGTGCGCCACCGGCAGCAGACCGCGCTGAAGGTCACCCTGCTCCCCAAAGAGAGCACCGAGCAGCTCGGCACGGATGCGTCGTCGTCGTCGTCGCTGGCGCCTGTGCTGACGGTGGGTGCGGGGGTCGTGATGGTCGGCGGCGGCGTCGCCTGCGGGGTGCTCTCCTTGCTCGATTCATTGGCCGTTGAAGAGCGCGCTGAGCGGCAGCAGCTGGTGTTCCCGCGCGATCAAGAGCTGGTGGCGCGCGGTGGCACCCTGGCCCTCGTCGCCAACGTTTTTTACGGCGCCGGTGCCCTGACGGTGGGCGCGGGGGCTGCCTGGTGGGTGCTGGGAGCGTCGACGTCGACGGAGGCGCCGTGACGAGGAAGCGCGCGCCGCTGCTGGGTTGCTTGCTGCTCCAGCAGGCCTGCCTCTTTTTGCCGGCCATTGACGACGACGGCTACACCGCGTGCATCAGCGACGAGGAATGCGCTGCGGGCCGCAATTGCGTGAGCCCCTTTGGCAACGAGGCCGGCCGCTGTGCTCCTCCTCCGTGGAACAACGAGGCCTTCGAGAAACGCCGCGCCCTGATCGTGACCAATCCCAGCGACGTCGACTTGCCCGCCGGAGCCGCCGTCCCCGTGGCCTTCGGTGGCGACGAGGACGTGCTCCCGCTCGATCAGGTGCAGCCAGATGCGCGCTTCACCCAATTCGACGCCGACGAGGGCAGCTGGAGCGTCGTCGGCGTCTACCGGGATCTGGCCAACGGCAGCGGCCTCGACGACGACACCTTCGTGGTCTGGATCCCGCTCGCGCGCGCGCTGCCCGCGGGTGGCAGCGACGCTCTGGCTTTTCTCGAGCAAGGCACCGAAGCCGGATCCCCCACCGTCGTCGAAGATCCCCTGTCTGCCTTTGCCCTGTTCGACGACCTCGACGCCTTCCCCGTCGACGGCGACGACCTGCAGAGCAAGGGGGTCTTCGTCGACGCGCCTGGTGCAGCGGCGGCCATCGCCGGCGAGAGCGAGGTGACCATCGGCGACAACGTGAAGGTGGTGTGGCGAGCGGGCCTCGCGCCGCCGATCAGTGTCACCTTTCGCGCGCGCATCAACGGGCTCACCTGCCGCGAAGTGTTTCTCGGGCTCACGTCCCAGGCCTCAGCGTCGTTCGAGGTGCCCTCGGCCGGTTTCTTCGTCGACACCGACCTGCTGGCCGTCGGTGAAATTGCTCCGGGCGTTGGGGATACGCCCACGGCTCTTTCGGCGGCCCAGCTCATCAGTGAGCAGCCTGGCGCGCTGCACCGCTACACGGTCACCGTCGACGCCGGCGCTGTGCGTTTGCTCGTCGATGATGTGCTCTTCGACGAGCGCGCGGACCTGCGCCCTGGCTTTGGCCCAAGCAAGCTCTTGCCCACGGTGGAGGTCGGCGGCGACTGCTCCGTCGACGTCGACGCTGTCTGGCTGAGTCCCCTGCCGACCCAGTCGCCCAGGGTCGTGGCCGAAGACGAGTTGCTCTTCAATCCGACGTTCTGAGGAGCAGCCGCCTCTCCGGCCACATTGTGGGGAAGCCCCGTACGGGTCATGGAGGCTGCGTGCATTCTGAGCCCTCACGCCGGGCGGCCCCCTCCGCATCTCCAGGCAGCCATGTGGCTGTCGCCTGCAAGCCAGCCCTCGTGCTGCCCGAGCACGAGCTCAGCCGAGAGCGCGTGCAAGAGACCGCGGCCCTCATTCTCGGAGAGGGACATCGCCACGCCAACCGCGTGAAGAGGATCATCGAAAACAGCGGCATCGAGCGTCGCTACCTGGTGCAATCCCTCGTCGACACCATCACGCCCAACGGCTTCGGCCAACGCAACGACATCTTCATCGCCGCCAGCAAAGAGCTTGGTGAACGCGCGGCCCTCGAGGCCCTGCGCAACGCCGGCGTCGACGCCCACGACGTCGACCTGATCATCACCACCTCGTGCACGGGCTTCATGATCCCCTCGCTGTGCGCCCACCTCATTCCCAAGCTTGGATTCAGCCGGACCACCAAGCGCCTCCCCATCACCGAGCGCGGGTGCGCGGCGGGGGCTTTCTCCCTGGGGATGGCCCGGGAGCACATCGCCGGCGGCGGCAAGAACGTGCTCATCGTCGCCCACGAGTTTTGTTCGCTGACCTACCAGCGCGACGATGTCAGCATGCAGGCCCTCGTCGGCGCCCTCCTCTTTGGCGACGGGGTCGCAGCCTGTGTGGTGCGCGGCGTCGATCCCCTGGGCAGCTTGAACGGCTTCGAGCTGCACGCCGCCGAGTCGTGGCTCTTCGAGGATTCTTGGGGCTACATGGGCTTTCAGGTGAAGGACTCGGGGCTGCACCTCGTCCTCGACAAAGGCATCCCCGGCGCCGTCGAACGCTCGATCAAGCCCGTGATGCTCGGCTTCCTCGACCGAAACGGACTGGGCGCCGACGACGTCGCCTTCCATGTGCTGCATCCCGGCGGGAAAAAAGTCATCGACGAAGTGGCGCGCACCTTTGACCTCGCGCCCTCCGCCCTCGAGCCCAGCCGCAAGTGCCTGCGCGACGTCGGCAATCTCAGCTCCGCCAGCGTGTTGGTGGTGCTGAAAAACACCTTCGAGGCGGCCCCCCAAGACGGCGCTCGCGGGCTGCTGACCGCCTTTGGTCCGGGCTTCTCGGCCGAGATGGTGCTCGGGCGCTGGCGCGGCTGACGACGACGATGGCGATGGATTCAGGGTTTCACGCCTTCTTGCTGTTGCTCACGCTCATGGGCGTCGCGCGCGTGGCCGAGCTGGTCGTAGCCCGGCGATTGACCAAGGGGGCCGCCGCCCGGGGCGCACAGCCCCAGCGCGAGCCCGTCTTCGTCGTCATGATCTTCTTGCACCTGCTCCCCTTCGTGCTCGCCCCGGCCGAGGTGGTCGTGCGCGGCCTGGTCTTTCGTCCTGCGCTGTTTTGGACGGGCGCCCTGCTGCTTTTGGTGCTCGCCGGACTGCGGGTCTGGACGCTGAGGACCTTGGGCGCGATGTGGAACGTCCGCATCGTCAACCCCGCCGTCGTCGTCGTCGACGGCCCCTACCGCTTCGTGCGCCATCCCAACTACGCCATCGTCATCGCCGAGCTCGTCGCGTTACCGCTGGCCTACGGCTGTTGGGCGACGCTGGCGATCCTGTCGTCGTTGAACGCCCTCGTGCTCTTTTTTCGCATTCGCGCCGAGGAGAAGGTGCTCTTCGCCCTCCCCGGCTACGCAGAGCAGATGGGCAAGAAGAAGCGCTTCGTTCCCGGGCTGCTTTGAGCCCTGAAAGCAGGAGGCACTTGAGCCGTGCCAACGGCTCAAAGCAGGAGGCACTTGAGCCGTGCCAACGACTCAAAGCAGGAGGCACTTGAGCCGTGCCAACGGCTCAAACATCGGCACTGTGAGCCGTGCCGAGGCCCAAACCATCCGCACTTTGACCCGCAGCGATCACCCCTCTTCGATGCGCAGTCGGGTCTTGCCCACATGCACGACGTCGCCTTCCTGCAGGTCGACGTCGCTGACCAGGCCGCCGTTCACCTTGGTGCCATTGGTCGACATCAGGTCGGCCAGCGAGATGCTCGCCTTGTCGACGAAGACCAGCGCGTGCGTGCGACTGACGGAGCCGTCTTTGAGGACGATGTCGGGGCCGCGTTTGCGAAACGCCGTGCGCGCGCGCCCCGAGGCCAGCGACCGGCAGGCGAAGACGTCGTCGACGCGCTGCTGGGCTTCTTTGTCGAGCGCCCGGTCGCCGTCGGGGGTCATTTGCAGGGTCGACGTCGAATCGTCTTGGGCGCGGGCCAACACGCGGTAGGTGCCTTCCTCGATGGAGTAGCGCATGCCCTTGTCGGGGCCTTCGACGGCGACGAGGTCCACGAACCGAGCCATGCGCCAGTCTACCAGGCGTGACGCTGCACACGGTGCCCGGGTTGCTTCTGCCGTTCACCGCGAAACAACGGGCCCATGTCCAAAACCATCCTCGTCGCTCGTGTCCTCCTCGGGCTCGCCTTCGTCGTCTTTGGCCTCAACGGCTTTCTGCACTTCTTCGCGCCGCCGCCGTCAGCGAACCCGGAGGCTGCGGCCCTGGGTGGTGCGCTGGCGGGCTCCTACATTTTCACTTTGATGTCCGCGACCGAGCTCGTCGCTGGTGTGCTGCTGCTCGCCGGTCGTTTCGTTCCGCTCGCGCTGCTCTTGCTGGCTCCCATCCTGGTCAACATCGTCGGATTCCACCTGGCCCTCGACCGCGTCGGCACGGGGCTGGGCGCCTTCCTCCTGGTGCTCGAGCTGGTCATCGCCTGGGGCTACCGCGACGCCTTCAAGATGATGATCGACGCCCGGCCGGCGCGGCGCCTTCAAGACGCGCCAGCGTCTTGAACATCCAAACTTCAAGACGCGCCAGCGTCTTGAACATCCAAACTTCAAGACGCGCCTGCGTCTTGAACCAGCGAAACTTCAGGCGGTTTGAGGCTGGGCCGGCATTTCATCGCCGCTAGGCGATGAACCTGTAGACAATTCACCGACACGCGAAGCGCTGTCGGTGAATTCGCCGACCTTCTGCCATGGTCCAGAACGCAAAGCCGCCGCCGGTGAAGAAGGTCGCAAACAAGAAAAAGGTCGCTAACAAGAAGAAGGTCGCTAACAAGACGACCGGCCCGATTGGGTCGACGTCGGCTACGTCCTTAGTTACTATTTCTTCGGTAAAGTAGTGGCATTCTACAATCCAAAAGAAAAGCTACTGCGGCAGATCTTCGAGTGCACCTGACACCGGTGGTCAGCCGAGCTTGGCTTGGTGGGAGGCGTCGACGTCTTTCTTGGACGCCGCCGTGGGCGGTCCCGCGGGGCAGCTCTGGCTCAGCGACATCGCCCACGTCTGGTTCAGCTGCGGATCTCGACCCGTGGCCATGTCGATGCCCATCAGGGCGCGGCCGGCGGCGGTGCCGATCTGGCGAAAGGCCATGCCGACGACGCCAGCGATCAAAGAAAGGGTCGTCGTCTGGTTGGCGTTCGTCACGCCGCCGACGCCATCGCTCTTGAGCTGCGCGCGCCACTCTTCGGGAAAACGCGAGTTCTGCCAGAGGTCGGTGACGCCTTCCTTCGACAGCGACTTCTTGCCGCTGGCGTCTTTGGTTCCATAGACCTGAAAGATGGCCGTGAGCTCGGCGACGCCGATGGCGCGATCCCGCAGGGTGGCGGGCTCGCTGGTCGCCGCCGACCTCTGCAGCTCGGCGATCTCGGCCTTGCCGAAGCGACCATCCTTGTTGGCAAAGCCCAGCATCCACTCGAGGCGCGCCTTGTTGGGAGCGCCCCCCCGCAGGACCTGGGTGTCGCCGGCATGGTCGATGACCGACCCCGTCAACCGAAAGAGGTTGATCTTGCCCGACACCATGTGGCCGAACTGTTCCTGCACCGCTGCCGCAGTCGCCGACTCGCCACCTTTGACCAGAGCCTGGCGTGGGAGAGAGCTGAGGCCCAGGCGCTTGAAGGCCTCGTCGATGTTGCCGACGTCGGCGAGCCCGTCCTTGTCGATCTTGATCCAGCCCTCGTTGACCAGCGTGCGCAGGTTCGGGCAGGGGATCTTGTTGAGCTGCTCTTGGGAGACCTTGCCGGCTTCGGGACGAAACGGCGGCGGCGGCCGGTTGGCAATGGAGGTCATGCGAGGGCTCCGGTGCCGTCCCGAGCGACGGCGGCGAAGAACGCGAGCCAACGTGTCTTGGCCGTGTCCGTGAGGGTGAGCTTGTCGACGGTGAGCGTGAGGGTCGTCAGGATGGGGCCGTCTTTGCGGACCACATGGTACTGGCGTGCGGTCATGACCTCGGGCACCGCGAAGTCGAAGCTGATGATGATGCCAAGGTCGCCGTCGTCGTAGCTGAAGGCTTCGGTGGTGAGACCCGAGAGCCCACCCACCGACTGCACGAGCTCGGCGGTGATCTCACCCGCCAGGATCTCGAGCGCCACGTCGCCGACGTCGCGGCGGTGGACGATGAGGCTCGGTCGAATCGGGGTCTGTTTCTGCATCACCCGCGGATCACCGACGGTGGGCGGCGGCGCGCGGAAAGAAACCATCGTCTGATCGATGGTGAATTCGGGCGGAAGGGCGAGGTGGAGGCCAGCGTGCACGGGCATGCCAGACGTCTAGCAGGACGGCGCTTTTTTTGGCTTAGGCATCTGGGGCTGTCCGAAGGAGCGCAGCCGGATGCACTCGCGTGCGCCCGCCGCTCCCCTCCATGCATCGGGCGGACGCCGCCGCAAGAGACCCTCTGGTAGGGTGCACCAGCCATGGTCAAGACCGCCCTCGTCGTCGAAGATGACTCCGGGATCCAGTCCCTCGTGAAGGAGGCCCTGGAGAGCGCCGGTCTTCAAGTCATGATCGAGCGAGACGGCGACGCCGCCCTCAAAGCCCTGGAGCGTCGACTCCCCGACGTGCTGGTCACAGATCTCCTGCTGCCGACCATCGGTGGCTTCGAGCTCCTCGAAAAGCTGCGCACCATGCCCGGCGGCGACCACGTTCCGGTCGTCGTCATGAGCGGCATCTACCGCTCGGCGCGCCACAAGAAGCAAGCGCGCGAAAAGCTGGGCGTCACCGCCTATTTCGACAAGCCGTTCGACATCCACGAGCTCACAGCCGCTGTGAAGGAAGCCGCCGGCGTGACCCGGCCCCGGCCCAAGGTGGCACCGTCATCGTCGTCGAAGCCCCACCGTCGCCAGTTGGATGCGCGCGAGGGCATGGTCGACGATCCCCTCGCGGATTTCGACACCCGCCTCGAGAGGGATCAGCTCGAGAGTGCGTCGTCGACCTTTCCCGCCGAACGCACCGTCCGCGGCAACTTGAAGAACAAGCGCTTCCCAGAGGTGCTCTCACAACTATATCGTTGGAAAGCGACCGGCGCGCTGCTCCTTCGTCGAGGACGCATCAAGAAAATCGTCTACTTGAAGGACGGTTATCCTATCTTTGTGAAATCGAACCTGCTGAGCGAATGCCTCGGACGCATCCTGGTGCGCGAGAAGATGATCACCGAGGACGAGTGCGACAGGTCGCTGGAGCTGCTGAAGACGTCGCCGGGCAAGCAGCAAGGCACCGTGCTCATCGAACAGGGGGCCATCTCGCCCCACAACCTCGTGTTCGGTCTGCAGCTCCAGCTTGAGCAGAAGCTCTTCGATATCTTTGGCTGGGGCGACGGCGACTATCAATTCAATGCCAAGATCGAGATTCCGACGCAGGCCGTGCACCTCGACATGTCCCTGGCGACTGTGGTGAGTGAGGGCGTGCGCCGCAAGTTCACCGATCAACAAGTCAGCGATCTTCTCGAGCCCTTTTTAGACCTCTATCTTGGGATGCATCCCGAGCCGAGCCATCGAATCCAAGAGGTTCCTCTCGAGGCTGATGAGCGCACGCTGGTGGCGCTGATCGACGGACGACGCACGATGAGGGAGGTGGTCGACCGTTCTAGCCTGCCAAAGAAGGCAGCCCAAAAGCTGGTCTACAGCCTCGTCGCCGCCGAGATGATCCAGCCCGCCACCCGCCCCACCAAGAAGCCGGCCGAGAGTGCGCCGTCGTCGTCGCCGCCTCCTTTGCCAAAGCGCAAGAGCGAGGGCAGTGATCCGCCCAGGCCGCCGCCGCCGGCGCGAAGCCCAGCGCCAGCGACGACGAAGGCAGCGTCGGCTGCTCTGGGGGAGCCCGCTTTGCTGCCGGGGAGCCTGCACGAAGCCAGCACGGTCGAGGAGCTTCGCGCCCGCCTCCTCGAGCGCGCGCGCATGTTGAAACGACAGAACCACTTCGAAGCACTGGGCGTCTCGAAGAGAGCCACCGTCGACGAGATCCAACGGGCCCATGCCGCTCTCGCGCGCGAGCTGCACCCCGATCGCCTGCGTCGCTCCGCCGACGGCGCGGTTCCGGCCGATGCCCGCGGCTTGGCCGAGCAGATCAACCACCAGCTTAGCGTTGCTGCTGAGACCCTCGCTGACGATCGACGACGTCAGGAGTATCTCGCTCGCCTCGATCAGGGACAAAAGACCGCCGTCGCCGAAGACCTCGCGCGCCTGCTCGGGGCCGAGACCCGTTTTCGCAAAGGGGAGAGCGCCGTCGAAAACGGTCGCCTTCACGACGCTGCTCGCCATTTTGAGGAGGCCTGCGCGCTCTATCCCGACGAAGGCGAATTCCAGGCGGCGCTGGCCTGGGCTCTTTACCAGCAGACTCCCGACGACGGCGTCGTGCAGGTGGACGTCATCGCACGGCTGCAGCGGGCGACGGAGTTGGCGCCGCGCCACGACAAAGGTTGGCTGTGGTTGGGCAAGGTGCTGCAGCGCAGCGGTCGCCCCGGCGAAGCGCTGAAGCAGTTCGAGCGCGCCGTGCATTGCAACCCCGACAACCGCCAAGCCCTCGGCGAACTCAAGCTGTTGTCGCGCTGACGTCTGCGGGACGCACGGCGGAGGCGTCGCCAAGCCCCAGAAAAGACGCGCAGCGTCTTGAACCAGCGAAACGGCAGAACGCGCCAGCGTCTTGAACCAGCGAAACGTCAAGACGCGCCGGCGTATTGAACCCGCGAAACTTCAAAACCGCGACACGGCTGTCAGAGGCCCTCGAGGTTCTGATGGGCCTCGGCGTGGGCCGAGCGCTCTGGGGTGCGCTGTGACGCGTCGCATCTATCGGCACGGTGGCTGCTAAATGCTGGGACGAACGGCCAACCACCGGCCGATGGAGATGCCCATGTACCGCAAGCTGCTCGCTGTCGTGCCTGCCCTCTTCGCCGTCGTCGGCATGCTCGCGGCTCTGCCCGCCTGCCCGGCCGCTGACGGGACTGCCGAAGGCGAAGGCGAGTGAGCTCGCCCGGTCTCTGGTGACGACGATGAGAGCCCCCTGGTGGGGCTCTCATCGTTCTCACCTGGTGAGCCGCAAACCAAACGCGCGCGCGGCCGCGACCCATCGATCCATTGGTCGCTGCGGCTCGCTTCTTCGTGACGCGGAAG
This sequence comes from Myxococcales bacterium, assembly GCA_023248635.1. Taxonomy (GTDB): domain Bacteria; phylum Myxococcota; class UBA727; order UBA727; family VGSZ01; genus VGSZ01. Next base: position 103,648 of record JAHFED010000013.1, on the reverse strand, counting down.
CGGGCAGTCACATAGAAGCGACCCTGCGCGACAGATCAGAGCCGCCGCTTGGGCGTCAGGGTGCCCGCCTTCACCGACCCCTCGGGAGCTCCCTGTCCCGACCGGGGCGCCGTCAAGGGAACGCGGCGCCCGAGCAACGCGGCCGCCTCTTTCTGCATGCCGCCCTTCACCAGGCGATCCGCCGCCGCCGATGTCGAGCCCAGCTTGTCGGCGACCAACGCCCCAATGGTGAGGATGGCCGCCATGCCGCCGTCGCGCGCGACCCGGCGGATTTTGGCTGCCAACGCGATCAGGTGGGCGACGACGTCGTCGTCGTTGCTGGCGCGGATGCGCTGCTGGGCTTTTTCCACGGCCGCCGTCGGGAACGAGACGGTGGTGTGGTCCGGCGATCGGATCATTTCGGCCGCCAGCTCGGCGACGATGGGATGGAGCTTTTCAGCCATAGCGCTTCACCGGCGTTGGGATGTCGCTGCCCAGGGAGTTGATCATGGCCCTCCTCTGGGAAGCAACACGAGTGGCTTGCTCTCATCCGGGGATCAAGAGCAGCAGCAGGATCACCACGGCCACGGCGATGCGGTACAAGCCGAAGACGACGAAGGTGTGCTTCTGGACGTAGCCCAGCAGCCATTTGACGACGACGAAGGACACCGCCGCCGAGACCACGATGCCCAAAGCCACCATCGTCCAGTGCTCGGGAGGAGCGTTGAGGTCGGGCTTGTGTAGGGCCTTGAAAATTTTCAGTGCCCCTCCGGCCAGGATCGTCGGGATGCCGACCAGAAAGGTGAACTCGGTGGCCGCAACCCGGCTCAAGCCGAGGGCCAGCATGATGAGAATGGTGGCCCCCGATCTCGATGTCCCCGGAAAGACGGCGGCGACCAATTGCGCCACACCCACGGCCGCGGCGATGGACCAGGTGACGTCGTCGCGCACGTTCCGGTCGCGCAGCAGTCGCTCGCAGGCGATGAAGAGCACGCCGCCGACCAAGAGGGCGAGCGCGATGGACAAGAGCTCCTCGGGCAAGCGGAAGCCGCCCTTTTCGAGCATCACGCCGCCCACGCCGGTGATCCCGAAGGCCACCATCACCTTGAGTGCGTAGTCGCGGCCCTCGACGTCGAAGCGGGCGATCTTCGCCAGTCGCGCCCGGAACAAGGGCAGCACCGCGACGACGGCGCCGCATTGGATGACGATGTTGAAGAGGTCGGTTTGGCGAGGAAGCCAGCGCTCGGCGACCAGCAGGTGACCCGTCGACGACACCGGCAAGAACTCGGTCACCCCTTCGATGATCCCGAGCAACACGACTGCGATCCAATCCGGCATCGGTCCCCTCGAGAATCAGTAGCGAGCGAGCTCGCGCATGGCGGTGACGACGTCGTCGGGCTGGGGCAGGATCTCTTCTTCGAGGTCCCAGTTGTAGGGAACGGGGCAATCTTCGCCCGCGAGCCTGCGCACCGGACCGTCGAGGAAAGAGAAACAGCGCTCAGCGATCTCGGCGGCGATCTCGGCGCCGTAGCCGACGAAGCGGCAGTCCTCGTGCAGCACCAGACACTTGGCGGTCTTCTTCACCGACGACGTCAGCGTGTCCCAATCGACGGGGTTCAAGGTGCGCAGGTCGATGACCTCGCAGTCGATGCCTTCGTCTTTGAGGGTGTCGGCGCCGGCCAACGCGCGCTGCACCAGGGCGCCGTAAGTGATCACCGTGAGGTCATTTCCAGGACGACGAATGGCGGCCTTGCCGAAGGGCAATACCCAATCTGGATCGGTCGGGAGCTGCGACTTGCACCAGCCTTGGCGGTAGAGCCCTTTGTGCTCGAGGAAGAGCACGGGATCGTTGCCGCGGATGGCGGCTTTGAGCAGTCCGTAGGCGTCGAGTGACGACGACGGCAGCGCGATCTTCAAGCCCGGGATGTGCGCGAAGAAGGACTCGATGTTCTGGCTGTGGCACAGGGCGCCGTGGATGTAGCCGCCAATGGGCACCCGCAAGACCATGGGGCATGACCATTGGTTGTTCGATCGATAACGAATGGTCGAAACTTCATTGCGAATCTGCATCATCGCGGTCCAGATGTAGTCGCCAAACTGGATCTCGGGCACGGGCTTGTAGCCGCGCAGCGAGAGCCCGATGGAGACGCCGACGATGGAGCTCTCCGCCAGGGGCGAGTTGAAGCAGCGATCGGCGCCGTGCTTGGCCGTCAGCCCGCGGGTGGCCGTGAACACGCCGCCTTTGTCGCCGGCGACGTCTTCGCCGAACACCAGCACCTTGGGATCGCGGGTCATCTCTTCGGACAGGGCGCGGTTGATGGCGTCGACGAGGACGATGCCGTCGCCGTCGACCTTGGGATCGGTGAGCGCGGGCTCGGGATCTTCAGACGTCACCCACTTGGTCGCCGTGGAGCGCGCAGGCATGGGGGCAAGCTCGGCGCGGTCGGCGGCGGCGTCGATGGCGACTTTGGTGCTGGCTTCGAGCTCGCTGAGCTGAACCTCAGTGGCGATTTTTCTGTCGATGAGCAGCGCCTTCAAAGCCGGGATGGGATCGCGGGCCTTGTCGCGGGCGAGGTCGGCTTCGGGGCGGTACTTGCGCTGATCGTCCGACGAGGAATGGGGCAGCAGGCGCACGACGCTGGCGACCACGAGGGTGGGCCCCTGACCCGAGCGGGCCCGGGCCACCGCGTCGCGCAGTACCGCAAAAGACGCGAGCAGATCGCAGCCGTCGACCTCGACGGTGTGCAGGCCCTCGTAGCCGCGGCCGAGGTTTGCGACCTTGCCTCCGGCGGTCTGATCGCGGACCGGGACGCTGATGGCGTAGCCGTTGTCTTCGATGAGAAAGACCACCGGCGCGCCCTCGCGGGCGGCCCAATTCAAGGCCTCGTGGAAGTCACCTTGAGAGGTCGTCCCGTCGCCAGCGCACACCAGAGTGACGTCGTAGTCGACGCTGTGGCCGTTGCTCGGGTGCGCGGCTTTGCCGTACTGATGTTCAAGACGCTGGCGCGCCTTGAAGGTCCGCATCGACGCCAACGCGCAGCCCGTGGCTTGCAAAAATTGCGTGCCCGTCGGCGACGATTGGGTGGGGATGTTCCACTTCTTGTGGCCGTAGTGCTGCGGCATTTGTCGGCCGCCCGAATTAGGATCGCCCTCTTTGGCGAGGAAGCAGAGCAAGATTTCGTCGGCGGTCATGCCAAGTCCGGTGCACAGCGCTTGATCTCTGTAATAGGGCCAGGCCCAATCGCGCCCCGGCGTCAGCGCCAACGCAGCCGCCGTCTGCACCGCTTCGTGGCCCATGCCACCGATGTGGAAGTAGCTCTTGCCCTGCCTGAGCAGCACCAGCATTTTGTCGTCGAGCAACCTGGACAAGAGCATGTTTTGCAATGCCGGCACCAAAGCCTGGGCGGAGAGTCCCTCGGGGAGCTTCTGGTCGTCGGCACCTTCCGCGCGGGTCGCCACGGGGGGGCTGTGCTTGTGGGGCTCGGCCTGGCTCATCACTGCCTCGATCGCAAAGGGACGGCGACTCCTACAAAGGACGCGACCTCTTGTCGACGTCAGCGCACGAGTCGCGCATGACGGAGTGCGTCAGGAGCAGCGTGCCGATCGTTCAAGACGCTGGCGCGTCTCGAAGCCCCCGCACGGCCATGGTGCAACGCCCGGTGGACACCACTTTGCCGTCGTTGTCGACGTCGCAGGCGTAGACGAGGCTGCTCTTGCCTTCGTGCACCGGTCGCGCGCGCGCGCTCAACTTGCCGCTGCTGCTGGCCCGCAGGTGGCTCGCCGAGATCTCCTGACCCGCGATGCGTTGGGTGGTGACGTCGACGGCGAAGGCGGCGGCGACGGCGGCGGCGGACTCCATCAACAACACGTAGACCCCGCCGTGCACGACGCCCGCGTGCTGGAAGAGACGCTCGCTGATGTCGACTTCGACGACGGCTTCGTCTTTGCTGAACCGCACCACCTTGATGCCCAAGGTGTGGTGCACCGTGTGGGCGTCTTGTTGCTCGAGGAAGGTGCGCAGCGCGTCGTGGCTCGGCTTGGTCATCCTTGGTCGTTGCTCCTGGCCACCACGAGGTCAAGCACCGGTGCTGCCGAAGCCGCCGCTGCCGCGGGAGGTGTTTTCGAGCTCTTCGACCTCGACGAAACGGCTCACCGGCACCGCGGCCACGATCAGTTGCGCGATGCGATCGCCGCGCTTCACCGTGTGCGCTTCTTGGCCCAGGTTCACCAAGAGCACGCGCACCTCGCCGCGGTAGTCGCTGTCGATGGTCCCCGGGGAATTCAGACACGTGACCCCGTGCTTGAGCGCGAGACCAGAGCGCGGGCGCACTTGTCCCTCAAAGCCCGGTGGCACCGCGATGGCGATGCCGCAAGACACCAAAGCGCGGGCACCGGGCAGCAATTCGACGTCGACGGCGGCCACCAGATCGCTGCCTGCCGATCCCGGCGTCTGCTTCTTGGGCAAGAGCAAGGCCCGCGCGGCGGCGTCGCCGGCCTTGGCTTTCTCGTCGAGAAAAGCGACGCGAATGTGGATCATCGACGCGCTTTACAGCGAGGTGACGTCGACGTCGACGCGTCCTTTGGCTTTCCAGATTCCGGCAGCACCACAGACTGGACAAAAGAAGCCATCGGTCTTTTCGTCGAGGACGTCGACGGGGATGCGCGCATGGCACGAGGAGCACGTGATGGTCTCGAGGCGTCGCCGCTTGAAGCGCCAGAACAAGAAGCCGACGCAGCCCGCCAGCAGTCCACCGGCGGCCGAGAGCGTCCACATGCCACCCACCGACATCATCGAATACGGCTTCGTCGGCGTCCCCGGCACCGGGAAAGCGGTGTCGAGCAGGTCTTCATCGGCACTCGTGGGGGCACCAATGCGACGGGGATCGAGCTGGCCGCTGGGATCGAGAGCGAACACCCAGGGCTCACCGCGCCCCCACGACGACGACACCGGCACGATCTCCAACAGCTCGGTGTGGCCCAGCGCAAACCCGTGATCGCAGACGTCGACCCGGCCGATGCCGAAGGCCCCCGCGTGGCGGGCGTCGACGAGGCTTTGCTCCCCGGTGCGCCCATCGCGGATCAAGAAGGCGTCGACGGCGGGGCTGCCTTCGCGCAGCTCGAAAGCCAAGCGCGCCGTCGTCCAGGGTCCGCAGTCCTTGCGCTCGCGCTCTTCGACGGGGGCCAACCAGAGCATGGTCAACAGCGGTGGGGGACCAGCTGCTTGGTCCACAGCGGGCCCCGCGAAAGTGGTCGTGACGACGTCCTTCGGCGATGTTTCGTTGGGTCGCACCAAGCCGACGAGGCCCGCTCCCGTTCCCGTCGACGTCACCTTCACCAGCCGACTTCCGCTGGCCGCGGCATGTTCGACGGGAAGCTCTTGCACCGACATCGGCAGGGACTGCCCCACCAGTTTGCCGTCGACGTTGGCGAAGCCGCTCAGCGAGGTCTCGCCGTGCAGCCAGGCCGAGAGCGCGTGAGTGGCGTCGAGGGTGACGGCGCCGTGGGTCAGGAAACGCGAGGTCGCGCAGCCACACAAGGTGCGTTGGTTCTTACCCCGCGGCACGCCCGTCGGTGACTGCGCGAGCACGCTCGTCGACGTCAGCAGCGCGCACAAGAGAGCGAGGCGCATGGATTCCTCCGCGAGGCTCTACAGCGGGACAGCGCTCGCGCTGGTGATCTTGTTTTGGCCGCGCCAGCGGCCAAAGTGCCCATGGGCACTTTCGACGTGGAGATCGACCCGACAAGCGCCGCCGCAACCCGGACAAAACAAGTGCGCGCTCTCGCCGACGACGAAGGGGATGGGCATGCGGCAGCCCGGGCAAGCGACGTCGATGACGATGGTTTTGCGCAGGCGCAGGAAGAGCCCGATCACCGCGGCGATGGCGACGGCGAGGGCGAAGGCGCCGGCCCCAAACACCGGAAGAAAGAGGGCGAAGAACTGATCGTTCAAGCGCTTCTCACCGGTCGCAAAATCAGGGCCGATGGGGGGCGGGGCCGGCTCTGCGACGGCGCGGGCGACGACGGGGACGCTGGGCTTGGGCGGACGGCGGTAGGCTGGCCAGCGCGAGGTGACGCCTTCGCTGTAGACCGCGAGCAGACCCTCGTCGCAGATGCTCTCGTCCCAGGTCTCGCCGTAGCCAAGGCCCGAGCGGAAGGCCGCGTCGACTTCTTCGAGCAACTCGGGATCGGTGCCATCACAAGCGAAGCGCCACTCGGAGTTTGGGGGCGCAGCATCGGGTACGGCACCCGCTGCCGACGCCACCAGGCCCACAGTCACGACGAGGAGCACGCGCATGCCGATCACCCTAGCCAGGTGGGACACCCTCGCCAACAGCCAGGTTCCCGGCTACCTGCGGCCCGGTGTCTGACTCCACGCTGACGACGACGGAGGCCTCGGGGCCCCTGCAGACGACGCCGAAGGGGCTGGTGGGCCGGGGCATGGTCAGCCTGGGGCCGCTGCTTTCGCTCGTGGCCGGACGCCGACTGGATTCCATCGCCATCGGCGTCGACGACGTGGCCCGGGTGCGGGAGCTGGCCCAGCGCGGCGTCGTCGTCTACGTGCACCGCTCGCGCAATCCCGTCGACCTCATGGCCCTCGAGCGCGTCGTCACCCGTGAAGGCTTGCCCCGCGCGCGCTTCGTCGGCGGGCTCAATGTGCTCGCGCTGCAGACCTTGAGGGCCGCGGTGTCGCGCATGAGGCGCAGCATCTGGAACGTGCGCCGCGACGAGGAATTGCTCGAGCGCTGCGTGCGCGCGGGCTTTGCTGCCGAGCTCTTTCTGCGTCGGCCCCTGCACCTGCTGTCGGCGTCGTCGACCATGCGCACCCGCTTCGTCGAGGTGCTGGTGCGCGTGCAGCGCGATCTCGCGCGGCCGATTTTTCTTGTTCCTGTGTTTCTCGCGCTGCGCCAACGGCCCGGGCACTTCGAGCCCACGGCCATCGACGCCGTGCTCGGCTCCGTCGAAGAACCCGGCCTGCTGCGGGCCATCGGTCGCTTGGCGGCCGCTGGCGACACCGGACGCCTCGAGCTCTCCGACGCCGTCGACCTGCAAGCCTTCGTCAAGGCCAACGCCAGCGCCTCCGACGACGTCCTCGCCAAGAAAGCGCGTTGGACCATTCTGCACCACCTCGCCCGGGTCGAGCGCGTGGCCCACGGTCCAGCGCTGAAGTCCCCGCAGCGCTTGCGCGACGACGTGCTCAAGGATCCCAAGCTGCAAGACGCCGTTGCTGCCCTGGCGACGGAGCAAAAGACGACGACGAAGGCCCTGCTGAAACGTGCCGCGAAATTGCACGATGAAATCGCCGCCCGCTTCGACGTCGACATCACCCGCTTCATCGATTGGGTGCTGCGGGCCATCTGGCGGCGCATCTACGACGCCATCATCGTCGACGAAGCCGACCTCGAACGCGTGCGCCAGGCTGCTCGTCGGGGTCCACTGGTGCTGGTGCCCTCCCACCGCAGCCATGTTGATTATCTGGTGATGAGCCAGGTGATGCTGCAGCACGGCATGCTCCCGCCCCACATCGCTGCCGGCGAAAATCTATCGTTTTTTCCGCTCGGACTGCTGCTTCGTCGAGGAGGTGCTTTCTTTCTGCGGCGCTCTTTCAAGGGCGATCCACTGTATGGCATCGTCTTTCGAGCCTATGTCAGACGTCTTTTCAAAGAGGGATTCACGCAGGAATTCTTTATTGAGGGCGGCCGCTCGCGCACGGGCAAGACTTTGCCTCCCAAGCTGGGTCTGTTGTCGATGTTGGTCGACGCCTGGCTCGAGAGTCACGTCGACGACGCCGTCTTTGTGCCCTGCCACATCGCCTACGAGAAGATTGTCGAGCAGGGCAGCTACACCAAGGAGCTCGGCGGCGCGGCCAAAGAGAAGGAGTCGGCGGCCGGCCTGGTGAAGGCGACGAAGGTGTTGGGCGGACGCTACGGCAAGGTGTTCGTCACCTTCGATCAACCCATTTCTTTGCGCGAGCACATGGAGGCCCGCGGCGTGCCCCACGACGTCGACGGCGGCGCCGATCCTGCTGTGCGCGAGGAGCGGGTGCGCAGCGCGGTGGCCGCCCTCGGGCACCGCATCGTCTACGGCATAGACAACGCCGGCGTCATCACCGCCATGTCTTTGGTGTGCGCCGCCTTCTTCGGCTTTCGCAAGAAAGGCATCGACGAAGAACGCCTGCTGCAGGGCGCGCGTCTGCTGCTCGAGCACCTGCGTCGCAAGCCCGAAGCGCGCTTCGAAGGCGACCTCTCCGACGACGTCTTGCGCGCAGCGTTGCAGACGCTCGTCGACGACAGCCTCGTGCACCGGGCCACCGCTGATGAGCGCGTGCTCTACCGCGTCGACGACAACGCCTGGTTGGTGCTCGACGTGCACAAGAACCACTTGCTGCACCACGCGGTGCCCGAGGCCATCATCGCCAAAGCCTTGAGGGCCGCGGGAGCTGTGCCTGGCGCGCCCGTCGAGCTCGCGGTGCTCCGCGAACAGGCCAAGGAGCTCTCGCGCGCGTTGAAGCTCGAGTTCATCTTCAAGCCCGGCGTGCCCTTCGAGACCTTGTTCGACGCCGCCCTGCAAAACGCCAACGCCACCGGCTTCGTCGTCGTCGAGCCGGGCATGGTCACCGTCCCCGATGACAGCGTGAGCCGCTTGCCCAAGGCCGCCTGGCACTTCGCCGAGAACCTCATCCGCGGCTTCGTCGACGGCTACTCCGTGGTGGTGCACAACATCGCGCGCATCGACGGCGTCGAGGAGAAGCTCGCGATCGGGCGCCTGCTCGAGGCCGTGAAGGCCGCGGTGCTCGCCGGCGACGTCACCGCCATGGAAGCCGCATCCAAAGCCATCGTCGAAAACGCGGTGGCCCTCTTGATCGAACGCGGCGTCGTTCGGCGCGACCCCAAGGTGCTGCGCGTCGTTGCTGCCAAGGAGGCCGATCGCGCCGCCCTGGCCCGCCTGTTGTCGAAGGCGTCGTCTCCATCCTGATGGGATCGTCGTGCGCTTGCAGACGTCGTCGTCGAAGGGGCAGCATGCCTCATGACGGACGATCTCATCGCTGACCTCTTGCAGGACACCGACGCCAACGCGATCGCCCAGGCCCTGGGGCTCGAACCCGCCGACTTCGCTGCGCGGGTGTTGGCTTATGCCCGCGGTGAAGCGCCGCCGAGCCCTGCTCCCCTTGCCAGGACCACGACGCGCGAGGCGCCGCCGCCGGAAGCAGGGGATCCAACGACAACGACGACGAAGAGGCCGCCGGTGGGTCCCAAACGCGGCCTCAAGAAATAACCCCGCATTTCTGCGGGGTTACCTTGGTTGGGGAGCCAGGATTCGAACCTGGATACTTGGTATCAAAAACCAATGTCCTGCCGTTAGACGATTCCCCAGCCTGAGCAGCCAAGCACGGTGGCAGGACGCGCAATCTGTAGCCGTCGTCGTCGTCCACTGCAAGAACCTGGGTGTGCGAAGGGCGCGATGGGTCGACAGCGGGCGCATCGATGGGGGGAGCGCCCTCGTCGACGTCTTGGGTCGGCACCCGGCGTTGGCCGTGCGCCAGGTTCTGGCCCCCGAGCTCGCGCGTTCTTGGGCCCAGACGGTGATCGCGGCCGAAGCCAAGCTGGTCGACGACTTCGGCGGCGAACAACGGGCCCTGGGTCGCGCGTTCTATACCCACCTCGAAAACGGCCGGACCCCGCAGTACTTCGGCGGCCGCAGCGACGACGTCGTCGAAGGCGTGCTGCCGGGCATGCAGGCGTTCACGCGCGGGCTCTTGGCGCGCCTGCTCGGCGGGGTGGTGCGCCAACGCCATGGCTTCTGCGGACCGGGGGTGCATGTCTTTCCCGTCGGCGAGAAGGTCGCTCGGCGCGGTGGCGTCTTTCACTACGACCTCGAGGGACTCACCGACATCGACATCGCTGGCGGCGCCCGGGCCGTTTCTTTCGTGATCATGCTGCAGCCTGCGCAGCACCGGGGAGGACTCACCCTCTATTCACGCCAGTACCGCGGCGAAGGCTGGCCCATGGACCAAGAGCCGCGTGGACCCAAGACCACGACCACAGCCCGCGCAGGTGATGCAATTCTCTTTTCGTCCTACCGACTGCACCGCATCAACGGCTTCGCCGGCTTCGACGCCCGCATCTCCATCACCTGCCACGCCGTCGAGGTCGACAAGGACGTCTGGGACTGCTGGTTTTAGCCAGGGACCTCATCCGCCGATTTGAAAGCAGAGCCCGCCATTGCAGAGCAAAGGGGGACAGCAGTCGAGGTCGTCGACGCAGGCGTCGACGCTGCATTCTCCTTCTCCTTCTCCTTCTCCTTCTCCTTCTCCTTCTCCTTCTCCTTCTCCTTCTCCTTCTCCTTCTCCTTCTCCTTCTCCTTCTCCTTCCCCTTCCCCTTCCCCTTCTCCTGGGTCGAGACAAGCGTCGCCGGCATCGCGGACAGCGGCGTCGAAGTGCAGGCGCGCAGCGCCCGAGAAGGCGACGCTGTTCACAAAGAGCGAGCCGAAGATCTCGGAGCTGGCATCGAGCACCAGGTCGGCGGCGGGCGCATAAAAGTTGCCGCCGAAGGTGGCCGACGCCTGGATGTCGACGTCGCCGCTGACGTAGGTGCGCACGGCGGCAGGGCGGGCCTCAGAGCCGAGCTGCGCGTTGCCGGCGATGGTCATGACGCCGTCGACGAAGAGATCGAGCTCGGCGTCGTCGTTGTCGAGCACGATGGAGATCCCGCCGGTCTGAAAGGGGCCGTCGACGAAGATGACCGTACGCGCGCCGAGGTGGAGCGTGAGGGATCCCGTGTTGACTCCGGTGAAATAGAAGCGACCGCAGGGGAGGGTGAGGTCAAGGTTGGCGCCCCCAGCATCGAGGGCCGCGACGTCGACGGCCGGGACGACGACGGCGTTGTCGTTGAGGCCCTGGCCGAAGTCCACGATGCCCCCGATGTCGACGATGTCGTCGGCACCACAGGGGCAAGGCAACTGCTCGGGGATGTCTCGTACAACCAAGCGCTCGACCGGGACGACGGAGGCCGCGACCGTGGCGGTGGTCGGGACGCTCAAGACCCCAGCGACCACGTAGCCGGCAGCGACGTCGCCGTTGACGAAGGCGTTGCGACCCACGGTCAGCGCCGTCGGATTGTCGTCATCGGTCAGGGGACCGAAGGCAAAGAGGTTCTGCTCTATCGTCGACGATGGCCCGGCCTCGAGACCTCCGCCGCCGATGAAGACGGAGCCCCGCACGTCGAGGGTGTTGTCGAGGAGCAACGGACCGGCGTTCAGCCCGAGCTGCCCATCGCCGATGATGTTCACCTGACCCCCACCGAGGTCGGCGCCGTAGCTCCCATCACGCGAGTCGAAGGCGTCGATCAGGAGGTTGCTGCCGACGACGATGTCATCGCAGGCGCACAGCGCGAATTGGAAGGTATCGGCGGCAAGGTCACCGGCACAACGACCACCCGGTTCGACGACGACGACCGCGCCGCTGCCGCTGCAGAATTCCTCCAGCGAGCCCTCCAGCGGATCCTCGCCCTCTCCCTCTCCCTCTCCTTCTCCTTCTCCTTCGGCGCCTTCGCCTTCGGCGCCTTCGCCTTCGCCCTCACCAGGCTGCGGCTTTTCATCGCAGGAGCAGTCCGGCAGAGCAGCAACGACGACCAAAGCAAGAAGGGAACATCTCATCGGACTCTCTCTTGGGTGCGGAGGAGCTTGAGCTCTGCCAACGGGTCAACGTCGAAGCCGGCCAGCGATGCATCAGGGGAGCGTGACCACGGTGGCGACGGCCTCGCTGATGCCCCCCGTGCCGGCCAGATCGCTGACGGCGGTCGTGACCGTCACCGTCAGCTCCGTTCCCGTCGCCACACCAAAGGGAAAAATCGTCACGATGTTGGCGTCCAGCACCAAGCAGGCAACGACATCGACGCCCACGCCGTCTTTGACCGTGATTGTTCCAGGGAGGGGCACTGCCCCAAAGCTCGTCTCGACGACGCTGGCCGCGGCGATGGCTTCGCTGAACGTGACGCGGACGGAGCCCCCTGCCTGCGCCGTCGTCGATGTCACTTCGGGCGCCGTGGTCTCGATGGTGAAGCTTCGGGTCTGATCGGCCGCCAGCGGATTGCCGGCGAGGTCGGCGATGCCCGCGGCCGCTCCCACGAGTCGGAGCTGGTATGGGCGCCCTGCATCGAGCAGCACCGCAGGCGTGAAGGTCGCGACGTTGCCGGCCACGCTCAGGCTGCCCCCGACCAGCGCCGCAGCGTCGACGTCGGTCAACGTGATCGTCGCCGCGCTCACGCTCGCGGCGTCCAGCGCCTCGTTGAAGGTGGCTGTCAAAGCTGCACCTCCGCCCACGTTGCTCGGGTTGCCATCGACGTTGGTCGTGCTGAGCGTCGGGGCCGTGGTCTCGCCCGTGAAATTGAGCGCGACGTTGGGAGCAGCGTCGTCGCCGATGGTGTGGATGTTCGAGAAGAGCCGTTGCACCAGGGTCACGCGGTAGGCGCAGCCGGCCCTGAACAGCTCGCCGCCGTGAAAGCGCAGGACGTCCGCCGCGCCGGCGGCATTGGCGACGACGTAGGTGTGCGTCTGCCCCAGGATGTGGGCGGCCACCGCCCCACAGGCCCCGATTTGCTCGATCTTCACCGACGCGTCGTTGAACGACTGCGGCAGCATGCGGTTGTTGAGCTTCTGGAGGTTGTTGGTCGCAAAGGTGAGCACGAATTCCCGGTCGGCGGCGATGGCGCCGGCGTTCGGGGCGACGTTGGCAGAGGTGATCGCATCGGGGACGCGAGCATTGGCGGCCGCAGCACCCTGCACCGAAGGCCACGTCACGCTCACGGCTGCAGGCAGCGGGTTGCCGAGGAAGTCGAGGACCCCGATGCCAACCGTGACGGTGACGCTGTCGCCGGTGGGATAGGTGGGCAGTGGATTGAACACCGCCGAGGCAAGCTCCTCAACCGACGTGGCGACGGCGCCGTTGATCGCTGCGGCCGCGGTGTCGTTCCGAGCCGTGATCGTCGACGAATTGAGGGAGGGCAGGAACATCGGACGATCGAAGACGACCGGCGTCACCGTCGTCTCCAGGGCGTTCTCTCCTTGCACGGGGCTGATGCGGGCGACGTTGGCCGGGCTGGTGGTGAACGCAACGGCGACGTCGTTCAGAAGGTAGCGGCCGTCGTCAAAGCCAAGCCCGCCGACGCCGCCGGCGACGGTGATCGTGTGGGAGGTCTGAAAAGCGAGCCGCGCCGTGGGTTCGATGGTGACCTCGCTGCCCAGCGCGGAGATGGTGCTCGGGATCGCCACGCCGGCGGTGGTGCCCAGCGACACCGCAGCGAGCGAGGTGGGATCGACGTCGCTGTCGAAGACGAGCACCAACGAACCATTGACCGGGATCTCCTGGCGACCCTGCAGCTCACCGGTCGCGCCGACTTCAGGAATTGATTCAAAGCGGCTGTCGATCAGCGCGGGCAGACCGCCGGTGTCGAAGCTCACCGTCGTGGCAACCACGATTGGGGTCTCGGCATCGGTGGTGTCGTTGAGATCGATGGTCAGCGTGATCGTGGTGTTGGCAGGCAAGAGCTCGTCGACGGAGCGACAGGGGTAGCGCGCGGGGAGAGGGACGAGGCACACCTTGTTGGAGCTGAATCCGCCCGCGCCGTCGTCGACGCCGGTGACGGGATCGACACCGCTCAGCTCGATGTCGACGGGGATGACACTTTGACCTTGGACATCGTTGGTGCCGGCGAGCGCGAAGCTGGTCCCATCGACGAAGCCCGCACCAATGTCGCGCAGAAACACCGCGCAGACGGGCACGGAGACGTTGACACCGCTCTCGCCCTCGGCCGGATCGGTGCCGACCAGAAAGCCACCGCCGATGAGGCGATACAGGAGCACGACATCGTCGAGCAGGATCGAGCCGCCGACGCTGCCGCTGACGCCGTCGGCCCCGCCCTTGATCACCAGGGCGTAGAGCCCATCGTCGAGGGTGTCGGCTGCGTGGAAGCTGTAGGAGGACCCCGTGGCGCAACTGTTGTCGCAGAGCACGTCCACGGCGTTGGCGACGTCGGGTGGCAGGGCCGGATCGAGAATCTTGGTGAGGAACACGGTGGGCTGGTTGGCGAGGTCGACCTCGACCTCGAACACGTCCTGGTTGAAGGTGATTTGCAGCGCGGTGCCCTGGGCGATCAATGAGCCCCCCGCCGGGTTCGCGCTGACGACCTCGACCGGCGGGGTTGGTGCGGTCTCGAAGGTGAACGAGAGCTCCACCGGCAGCGTGCCGGCCCGATCGGTTGCCCGCAGCGAATCGAGGGCGGTGGTCAGCCTGAAGCGATAGAGGGTGTCGAATTCGAGATCCGCCGGCGGCGTGAAGGAGACCGTGTCGCCCGCGACGTCGTAGCCACACGGGGCGGCCCCGACGACGCATCCCGTGGAGACTGCGGCGACGACGCTCACGTTGCCGAGCACATCGCGCGCAAGCTCTTCGACGATGAAACTCTGATCCGACACGGAGCTTGGGTCCACGGCTTCGCTGAAGCGCACCGCGATGGCGCTGTCGTTGGGTACGAAGATGTTCCCATCACCGGGCGCGGTGAAGACGACGACGAAAGCGCTGGGGTCATCGGTGGTGAAGCTCCAGGCATAGCCAAGGCCGTCCTCGAGTTGGCCGCCGAGGCCGGTTGCCTGGAGCGAGGCAATGGTCCCGGGGAGCACGACAGCGACGGTCGACGACAGCTCGAAGCCGTCGAGCAATTCCAGCTCGAGAGTGTCGCCCGCGCAGCTGCCGACGGTCACGACGTGAGCCTCGCTGGGGGCCCCCAATCGGTCAGCGACGCGCAGATCGTAGGTCTCGGTGACGACGATGGCGGCGACGGCGACGGTGGAGCAATCGACGTCCTCGGAGAACTGGACGGAGAGGTTAGTGTCGGTGAGGGCTCGGCTGGCGCCATTGCCGGGATCGGTGCGCACCACCCGCAGTGCCGGTGGATCTGCCGTCGAAAAGGAGATGAGGGCGCCGCCGTCGAGTTGCCCGCCGCGGGTGGTGGCTGTCGCCGACTCGATGCTCGCGTCGAGGACGACCTCGATGGTCGCGGAGAAGTTGAAGTCCGGGGAGAAGTCCAGGGTCGCCGTCGCGCCGGCGCAGTCGCTGATCGTCGCGGTGATCAGCGGACCGGCGCTGCCGTCGTCGAGGGTCTGGGTGACTGTGACCTGGTCGGCGGTGAGCGTTGAGCAATCCAGAGCCTCGGAGAAGGTCAAGGTCAGCGCCGTGTCGAGTGGCACCAGGGTGGCCGCGTTGCCTGGATCGGCGGACGAGAGGCGCAGCGGCACTGGATCGAGGGATCGGAAAGACGAGCTGACCGTAGCCGGCAGCTGGCCTCCCGCGGCGCTCGCCCGGAAGCTCTCGACGGCGGCGTCGGCGCGGGTGCCACCCTGCAGGGTGAGAGTCACCGTCGACGACAATGCGAAGGGGGCGGTGGGCGTGAAGCTGATGGTGCACGCCCCGCCGGCGCAGCCGAGCTCCTCGATGGAGGGCGGGTCGATGCAGGTGAGGGTGCCAGCGCTGGCGGCGGTGGTGCCAGCCAGGGCGCCGTTGTGCGGGTGGGCGTCGAAGCTCTCGGTCACCACGACGCCCGCCTGCACGCTCGCGCAGCGGACGGGCTCGCTGAAGGTGACCTGGATGGCGGTGGTGGTGTCGACGCCAGCGGCGGCGCCGGCCGGATCGATGGCCACGACGGCGAGGGGGGGCGGGTCCTCGGTGTTGAAGACGCCCCTCACGGTCTTCAGCAAGGTGCCCCGGGGATCGGTGTTGCGTTCCAGGGGAGCTTCGTCGCCGTCGCTGCCCGCGATGGTGACCTGGAAGGTGCCCGAGTAGGGGAGCAGATCGGTGGGCGTGAAGGTGGCGCTGGGGGCCTGATCACCGCCGCCGTCGTCGTAGCTGATCGCCCCTTCGACGGCGATGGGATTGGCCTTGGTGTCTTCGATCAGGAAGCTGGCAGCCGTGATGCTCTCGGGCACCACGGGCAGGTTGAAGGTCACCCGCACCCTGCTGTCGCGGGCGACGTCGACGGCGCCGTCGGAGGGGTTCAGCTGCAGGACCTGCAGGGGCAAGTCGACGTTGGTGGCAAAGGGTTGATCGACGCAAGCCGCCAGCGCCGCCGTCGTCATCAGGCCGCAAGAAGCGCGAAGGAAATTCATGGGTGCCCCTCGAAGCTGGAGATGTTCGCGGCCGGTGGTTTGAGCCGGCAAAGCCAAGAAGCGCTTCACAAGAGAAAACGGTAGCCAACGAGCACATGGTTCCCGCCCAGGTCACCGAGGCTCGGGTTGAAGTCAGGATGATCGAAATCGAGGTAGGCGGACTGGTAGCGGTAGGCCGCCGTGAGCTCTCCAACGCCCAGCGCGAGAGCGATGCCTCCCTCGACGTAGAAGCCCCAGGCGAAGTCGGTGGCGAAGTTGTCCTGCGAGAAGGGGACCGCCGATCCCGCCAACGTCGACGTCGTCGTCGAAGTGCCCCACAGTGCCAGGCCCCCGGCCGCGACGTCGACGTGCAGCGGCAGCTCGAGGGGCAGTCGGGCCCTCAGCCCCAAGGAGATCGGCACGCTGTGAAGCAGCCCCTCGTAGGCATAGGTCGTCGTCACCAGACGCGTTTGTCCTGCCGCGCTCTCGTACTGCTGCAGGGCGATCTCGCCGTTGGTGCCTGACATCGCATAGCCGACGTCGAGCTCGGCCCCAAAGAGGCGATCGAGGGGGCTGTGCTCGAGGGGAAGGTGCCAAGCCACTTGCACGAGCACGCCGCCGCTGAAGCCAGGGGCGCCGTCGCCGGTCAGCGCTTCGGAGATGGCACCAGCAGCGGCGCTCACACCGAGGGTGCGCGCGTTCAGCAGCCCGACGTCGGCGCGGAGGGAGAGACCGAAGCCGGCGGCAGCGCCAAAGAGCGCGGGCTTTTCAGCGACGACGGCGACCGGAGCAGCACTCTCCTCTGGCGGTTTCGTGGGCGGCGCCGGTGGCTCAAGCGGGACGTCGGCTTGCTCATCGTCGACGAGGGGCGCCAGCTCCGGCTCCACAGCCAGATCGTCCAGGGTCATCTCTTGGGCCTGCAGCAACGGCGCCCCGAGCAACGCGGTGACAACAGCGATGGCGCGCATCATGTCATCCCCCGTTTCGCCAACGTGCCCCGGCAGAGCAGCCGTGACCAACCTGTCTCACAGCGAGCAGGTTGAGATGATCGTCGTCGGGCTCGGTCTTTCGAGGAGCCAACGCTGAGCGGCCTTCAGTCCTTGTTCTTGGGCGGCGCATCGGGCGGCGCGGAGCCGGGATCGGGCGGTGGTGGCAACGACTCCGCCGACGACGCAGACACCGACAGGGCCGCCGCCGACGTCGGCGCTCCCGCTGGCGTGCTGGGCAGGGTCACTGCTGTGGAGGCCACGGGTGGGGGCGTGGGGCCCTTCTTGGGCGGGCTCCTCCAGGGCTCGCGGTAGAAACCGCCGCTGCCAAAGGCCCTGAAGCCGTCCCGCAACCAACGCAGCAGCGCCGTCGCCAACCACAACGACCAGGCCAACATCACCAGGCGATAGGCGAGCATCGGCACCGACCAGGCGCTCACCAGCGGCACCGCTGACGACGTGCGGTCGGCGTACCAGCGCAGGGACGTCAGCGACGATCCGTTGCCTTCGATCTGCATGTCGGGATCGCCGAGCAGGCCTTCGTAGATGGACCCGCCCAGCGCCGCCACCGCCGCCAGCGTCCAGCCCACGAGCAGGAGCTGGAAGAGGTCGAAGACGGCGTCGTGGGCGCGTCCGGGCTCCGTCCAATGGGGGTGCTTGCGCCAGCCCAGGGCGAGCAACCAACCCGCGACCAAAGCAGCAACTACGACGGGGACTTGGGTCAGGCCCAAAGACAAGAGCACCCATTGGTGGGCCTTGAGCGTCGACCCCGGTACCCGCGAGAGCGCCATCGCCGCGGCGACGATGATCACCAAGAAGGACCAAAACAAGACCGCCGGGCCTGTGCGGGGTCCCCAACAAAACAGCACCCAGCGGTCGACGGGAAGATCCAGCGTGACTTCGACGTTGGCGGCGTCTTTGCCGACGTCGAAGGCCGGCGACGTCGTTGCAAACGCGACCCCGCTGGGCAGGCGCAGCACCAGCTCGATGCGTTGGCTGCCGGGATTCAGGGGCACCGTGACGACGTCGGCGACGGCCCGCAGCGGCGTCGAGGTGCCGTTGATGTTCGCTCCCAAGAGCACCGCACCCGGGGGCAGCTTGACGGGATGTTGACCGCCGCGGCTGGCGCGCAGCTCGATGGTCAAGGTCGCGTCGGTGCTGCGCAGGCCGGGGGTCACCGCGAGCTTGACCTCGTCGATGGTGAGCGTCGAACCGGCCACGCCCGCAGGCTTGAGCAGGCTGAGCTCGATCTTTTCACCGGGCCAGGGTCTGAAGCTCGCGCTGCCGTCGACGAGTGCCGCAGTGGCGTCGGCCCCGTGCACAGGGGGGATGCCAGTTCGCGTGACGTGCCACAGGGGGCTCTCTTGCACCTGCCAGCTCTCGAGCCAGGGGACGCCCGCTGGCGCCATCAAGGTCAGGGTCTCGGCCTGGGTCAGGGTGCTGTGCCAGCTCATCTCGGGATCGTTGGGCCCGAGGCTCACCTTGGCCACGCCCTTGCCATCCTTGGTCTCTCGACGCACGCCATCGGTGGTGATGTTCTCGCCGGCGAGCAGCGGAACGTCGACGACGATGGGGTTGCCGACGGGGCTCAGGCGCACCACCCGCGTCTCGACCTCGAAGCTCAGCCCCAGCATCACCACGCGTTCGACGCGCAAGAAGGGCGGCAGCACCGACGGCGGCAGCTCCCCCGACTTCGCAGCGGCGTCGGACCTTGCGCCTTTCTCGATGCGGTTCAGCTGCAGGTTTTCGTCGACGACGCCGTCTTCGTGGATGCCGTCGAGTGTCCAAGCCGATGACGAAAAGGTGCCGCGCTTGGGCCCCATCGGCAGGTTGAGCTGCACGCTGTCGCGTTGGGGCAAGGGGCCTTCGACGACGACGTCGTGCACGCCTTCGTCGACCCGCACCAGCACCCGATCGTCTTCACGCACGGCGTTGGCCGTGTGGCCATCGACCAGGATCGAGCGAGGGGTGAACTGGCCGTCGTCGGCGGGCAGCGGCACCGAAAACGAGGTCTCGGCGTGCACCTCGAACACCAGACGCAGCGACGACGACGACGCCTCGATCCGCAGGTTCGCGATCTGCACGCAGCTTTCGCCCTCGCCGCACTCTGGCGCTGCCAGCAGGCGCGTGCGCAGCTCCTCGAGCGTGGCTTCGTCGGGGATCTCAGCGTGGGCCGCCGACGACCACGACGACGTCAGCAGCAGCGCTCCGAGCCACACCGCGCCGCGGCCCCGGAAACGCCGCAGCACCTCGCGCGGCCACCCCGAGCCCGGGAAACCAAAGGCACAAGCGACGAGCACCGCGAGCAAAGCCACGCGCAAGAAGGCCAGGATCAGATTGTGCGTCGGCGTCAGCAGCCAGAGGTCGATGCGTTGGCCCTGCTGCACAGGACCGGAAAACGAGAGGGTCACAGACTCCCATCCCCAGCGCGGCAAGCCGGGCCCGGTCTGAACGACGGCGTCGGGGTCGACGACGGTCATCTGCTTTTTCGCCCGGTACTTCTTGCCGCTGTTGACAGAGGAGCTGGTCGCGATGCCGTAGCCTGAACCAGCGCCGCCGCCGCCGCTGCCGACGCCGGCCATGCCACCCATCATGTCCAAGAGGCCTTCAGCGCTCTTGTCGTTCTTCCGCCGGCCTTTCAGCCGGTTGTCGACGTCGCCGCTGCCGTCGTCCTGCTGGTATTGCTGCGCTGCGGGTGCGTGTTGCTGCTGGATCTGGATCTCTTTTTCTTCCTCCTGTGGCGCGGGGGCCTCGTCGGCGTTGATGGTGTCGGTCCAGCCTACGGCGTAGCGGACTTCCGGCGCTCCATCGCCCACGCGCCGACCTTGCTGGTGCAGGGTCGGGTACATGCCGATGCGCACCTGCTCGACCGCGAAGGACAAAGTGATCAAGGCGACGACGACGGCGACGCCCACCCGCACCATGCCCAGCCCGCGCACGGCCCAATGTCGATTGCCCGGCTGCTGCAGCGACTCCGGCAAGGCGCGGTGCAAGCCGGCCAGCACCACCACCACCACCCAGGACGCGATGGGGGCTCCGCTTTCCTGAAAGCTCAGCACGAAGGCGGCGGCGGCGACGACGGCGAAGAGGGGTCCCCACAGGCGCAAGATCGCGGTGACCAAGACGACGACGAGGAAGATCTCAAAGAGGCTCCAGCGTTTGAGCCAGGTGTCGCTGACGTTGTCGACGCCGCTGGCGTTCACCAGCGAAAAGCCGGGCGGCAGTTGCAGGTCGATGCTGGCTCCCTGGAAATCGTGGGCCCAGCTCACCGCCGGAATCGACGACACGCCGGTCAAGCGGCTCTCGGCCATCACCCGCAGGTCCTTCTGCCGCACCTCGACGCCGGGGGTGCCGCGCCCTTCTCCCGCAGCGCTGAGCGCGGTGATGAAGCTGTCGCGGCCGCCGACGGAGACGTGGCCGAGCTCGGTGCCGGGACCCATCTCGAGTCGGTCCTCGTTGAAGCTGCCCGAAAGAGCGTCGCGAACGGTGGCGCCTTCGCCGTCGAAGTCGATCCAGATGGTGCGGTTCAAGGTCAGTTGGCTGGGAGGCGGATCGGCGTCCCCGCGGCGATCCTCGACGAGCTTCCAGCTCTCCCCCGGCAAGAGTCGGTAGGCCGGCAGCGCGCGCCACTCGCTCGGGAGCCGCGTTTGATCGGCAGCGATGGAGGGCGGACCTTCGACGTGGGCCACGCGCAGCGACGGGCGCGCCTCGTAGACCCAGATCTCCTCCGGCGGGCCGTCGTCGAAGGCGGCGGGGGCGGTGAGCAGGACGTTTTGGTCGGCGCTGCGGCCGGTGACGACGACGGTGTGGCTGCCGGGGCGCACCTGGGCGCGCAGGCTGGTGCCTTCGACGCGCACCGGGACCGGACCGGTCACACCCGCGGCCTGAAATCCGGGCAGCAGCGCCCAGGGCACGGTGATCTCGCGGGCTTTGCCGGCGACGTCGAGCACCAGCCGGGTCTCGACGGTGAGGGGAGCATCGTCGACGATTCTGCGAAAGACGGCGACCTCGAGGCTGTCTTCTTCGCGTTCTCGCTCGGCGTCGTCTTCGCGATCGAAGTAGACGTCGGCGCCTTCGCGGCGGGGAAAGAGCACCGCGCGTCCGTTGACCACCAGGGTGAAGAGCGCGGTGTCTTCGGCGATCGCCAGGGACTCGGGCTGCTCGTCCCAAAAGAACACCCCGCGCACCACATGATCGCCCGGCGGCAGGCGCACGCTCGGGACGTCGCCGCGCTCGGTGACCACGGCCTTCTTGCCGTCGACGACGACGTCTTGGGGCCAGCGCTCATCTCCCCCCGGGAGAACGATGTGTTCCTCCTTCATCAAGCTCCAGCGCTGCTCGAAAGAGCCGCCCCGCGCGCCCACGGTCAATTGCAGGGGACCGGGCCAAGCACAGCGGTGCTCTCCGACGTCGACGAGGGGGCAGCGCTGCTCTTCGTTGCCCTGCAACACCCAGGGCACCCAGGGCTGCAGCTCCGGCGGCACCGCGACGTCTTTGGCCTGCAGGGGAAGAGCCAGGAAGCAGAGGAGGAGGGCGAGGGTGCGCATCAGCAGACGCTAGCGCGACGATCCAGCTTCAGGTCCTTGAAGGGCTGCTTCGACGTCGCCCAGCACAGCGCCGCCGCGCGTTCAATTACAGGGAGCGACGCTGACCGTCGACAACGAGTTCCCCAGAAAGAAGCCGGACCCGTTTTGATCGGCTTGATCGGGTGCGATGCCAACGACGAAGGCGCTTGCGTGATCCGCCTGGGCGGCGAGCGGCTTGTTGCCAAACCCGCTCGTTGTGGCCGCCTGGGCGTTGCCACTGATGCTCAACGCGATGCAGCGGTCGCGGCCGCAGCTGTCGTCCACCAGGAAGGCAAGGTCTTCAAAACGACCCGGGTCGTCAGCAGTGAAGAGGATGCCCCCGGTGACGATGATGATCCCGTCCTCCAGGAAGGTATAAAACGGGGCCCCAGCGCCGGGAGCGAGCTCCCCCTGGGTCAGGAGGCGGGCGGTCACGCCGTCGGCCACGGCGAAGGGTACAAAGATGTCCCCACCAGGGGGCTCAATGAAAACCAACGGCTCCTGCACGGGCCCACCGCAGATGGGGCCGCCGCCGACGCACTGGCAGTCGATGCAGGATGCGGCTGGGTCGGCGCAGGCGTTGGTCGCGTTGCACTCTTCGCCGTTGTTGGCGTCGAGGCAGGTATCGCTGCAGTCTGGCGTGCGCACGCCGACGATGAGGCAATTCTCGCAGATAACCTCCTGCTCACAGGTGGCCGCGACATCGGACTCGTCGCAAGCCTCGCCAGCGTCCTTGACGCCGTTGCCGCAGGGATCCCCGCCTTCGCCCTCGCCCTCGCCGACGGGCCCACCACAGACCGGTCCGCGACACGCGCAGCACCCATCCAGGCACCCCTCACCCGCGGCTTCGTCGCAGTCGGAGTCGACGAAGCAGGGGTCGACGCCCTCGGGACACTCGCCTTCCCCCTCACCCTCTCCCTCGCCGGGCGGCAGGCTGCAGTCCAGGCCGCAGCAGGCGTCGACGGCGCACTCCACGTTGCCGCGGGCGAAGACGTCGGTGGGGTCGGCATCGGCGAAGGGCAAGCAGTCGGCGTCGGCGGCGCAGGGAACGGACCCGGGGCATTCGACTTCGCCTTCGCCTTCGCCCTCTCCCTCGCCCGTTCGGCAGACGACGGCGCAGCAGCTGGCCGAGCAGTCGACGTTGTTGGCGACGAATTCGTCGTCGGCGGTGCTGTTGGCGAAAACGTCGCATTCGGCATCGACGCCGCAGGCCGCGGTGCCGGGGCAAGCCTCGGCGCCGTCATCGAGGCCGTCGTCGTCGCTGTCGTCGTCGATGGGGTCCGTCTCGCCCGGATCGACGATGCCGTCGTGGTCCTCGTCTTCGGCGCCGTCGTAGAGGCCGTCGTCGTCGCTGTCGGGGTCGTCGGGATCGGTCTCTTCTGGGTCGTAGATGCCGTCGTGGTTGTCGTCTTCGACGCCGTCGTCGATGCCGTCGTCGTCGCTGTCGTCGTCATCGGGATCGGTCTCACCCGGGTCGTAGACGCCGTCGTGGTTTTCGTCTTCGGCGCCGTCGTAGAGGCCGTCGTCGTCGCTGTCGTCGTCGGTCGGATCGGACTCACCGGGGTCGTAGACGCCGTCGTGGTTTTCGTCTTCGACGCCGTCGTCGATGCCATCGTCGTCGGAATCAACGTTGCGGGGATCGCTCTCGCCGAGGTCGACGATGCCGTTGTGGTTGGGGTCTTCGACGCCGTCGGGGATGCCGTCGCCGTCGGAGTCCGGGTCGCGGGGGTTGAGCTCGCCGAGGTCGATGCGGCCGTTGTGGTTGCCGTCCTCGATGCCGTCTTCGATGCCGTCGTCGTCGCTGTCGAGCCGCAGCGGATCGCTCTCCTCGAGATCGACGACGCCGTCGTGGTCGCTGTCCTCGATGCCGTCCTCGATGCCGTCATCGTCGGAGTCCGGATCGAGAGGATCCGTTTCGTCGGCGTCGACGATGCCGTCTTGGTCGCGGTCTTCGACGCCGTCTGGGATGCCGTCATCGTCCGAGTCCGCATCGGCGGGATCGGTTTCATCGGCGTCGACGACGCCGTCGCCGTCGCGGTCTTCGACGAGGTCTGGGATGCCGTCTTCGTCGGTGTCGGTGGTGGGCTCGCCTTCGCCCTCACCTTCGGTGGCGACGACGCCGGTGCAATAATCGCATCGGACCAGTCCCAGCGTGGCCAGCAGCAAGAGTCGAAGCACAGAGCGCCGCATGCATCCCCCATCACCGCGCTCGTTTGAGCCGTGCCAACGGCTCAAACCGTCGGCACTGTGAGCCGTGCCAACGGCTCAAACCGTCGGCACTGTGAGCCGTGCCAACGGCTCAAACCGTCGGCACTGTGAGCCGTGCCAACGGCTCAAACCGTCGGCACTGTGAGCCGTGCCAACAGCGCAAACCACCGGCACCTTGAGCCGCTTCACGCGCGGACACCACCACCATAGCTGGAACGTCTGTCGCAATGCAGCGTCCAGCTGGAATGCCGGCGTCAACGGCGCGCTCGCGCATCCTCCCTTGATCGGAGGCGTCGACTCCTCGACCCGGCGGCGACGCGCCGGTGGGTGTGCGCTTCGCTGTGGGTTCAGCAGACCAGCCCAGGCTCGCGCGCTACTCGCCGCCGTCGTCGATGGGCATGCAGGCTTTGTCGGCGTTGGCGCTGTCGGCGCGGACGCATTCGAGGTCCTCGGGGCAGTCGTTGTCGCTGGTGCACTTGAGCCCCACCGAGAGCACCTGGCTGCCCAGCGTGCAGCCACTGCCCAGGAGGAGGAGGACGACGACGCATGCCATGGTCTTGGGCATCATCGCTCGGCCTCTGTGCTGTGGAGGGGCTCGTCGGAGTCGCCGCTGCTCGCCACCAAGACGATGCCACCGATCAACGCTCCGATGCCGGCGGCAGCGGCTGCAGCGCCGCCGAAGGCCACCCATTGGTTGAGCTGGTTCCAGCTGTTGGCGTCGTTCACCAACGACGCCCGCAGATCGGCGGCATCGCCAGCGCTCGAGCGGCGCTCGGCGTCGCTTCTGGCGTCCAGGTACTGCTGTTGGACATCGGTCTGCTTGTTGACGTTGCCCAGGTAGCCGAGGAAGGGGATCAGCCCGACGCCGACGGCGACGCCGCCGCCGATGGCGGACAGGCCCCCCACGCCGGCCAAGATGATGCCGGCAACGGGGCTGCCGCCAGAGGCTGGTTCGTCGTCGATGGATCGGACTTTCTTGTCGTGGTCCTTGTCTGCTCGGTCTTCTTCGTCTTCTTCGTCTTCTTCGTCGAGGTGTGCGGCGGGCTTCGGGTCAATGACCACCTTGGGCGGCGGCTCGGGCGCCGGGGTGGGCGCGGGTTCGACGGCGACGGCGTCGGCGTCGTCTTCTTCGTCGGGCTCACGATCGATGGCCCGCACCGGCTCGGGCTCGGGCTCGGCGGCTTGGGTCACGGCCTCGGCCTGGGGCGGCTCCACTTTGGCTGGCGGCACCTTCGCCGGCGGCACTTTCACCGGGGGCGGCAGGGTCGTCGTCGTCGTCGGCGTCGTCGCGCCCGTCTTGCAGGTCGCCGGGCAGGTGTCGAAGTCGACGCGGTTGCCGTCGTCGCAGTCCTCGCCGGTTTCGGGGGCGCCGTTGCCGCACTCCGCGGGAGGGTCTTTGCAGGCCGCGCCGGCGCCATATTTCGCGATGGCGGCGCGCAGGGCCTCGATCTTGGTCGCGACACCGGCGGCGAGGCGGTGGCTGGCGTGTCGCGCCTGAAAGGTCTCGAGGAAGCGCAGCGCCCCGGCGCGATCGCCGCCGCCGGCCGCTGCGTCGCTCGCCGCGATCAGGGCCTCTGGGGCGGACTTCATCTCGTCGAGCCGGCGGTAGAGGTAGGCCGCATCGCAGAAACGCTCCCGGGCCAGGGCGCGATCGGCGGCGCCCTGCAGGGCCTTCGGGTCACCCCCGGGGGCCGCCCAAGACGACGACGCGATCAATGCGATGGCCAAGGCCAACCAGCGGCTGAAGATCATTTTTCGGCCCAGATCAAGAGGCGCTTGAAGGGGTAGAAAAAGGGCTTCTCGTCGACGAGACGGCCCATCAGCCGCCGGCGGTATTCGTCTTCGAAGCTTTGGTACAGCTCGGTGGGCAGGCGGCGCCGGGGCTCGGTCAGCAGGGTGCCCTTGACCCATTCGACGACATCGTCCCTGCTGTCGAGCTTGTGTCCATAGACCTGCAGGAGCACGCGTTGGCGCTGAAAGCCCAGCTTGTGCAGCAGTCGGGCGTACTCCTCGGGGGGCAGCACGGGCAGGGTGCGATTGCCGCGCAGGTGTTGGGCATAGGGCGGCTGTTCGCAGAGATCGGCGCAGATGGTGTGGCTGGCATGATCGAAATTCACCGGCATTTGCACGGCGAGCTGTCCGTGTTCGGCTAGGCGTTCGGCGAGAGCGGCAAAGAGGGGAATGTGGTCGGGCACCCAATGCAGACAGGCGTTGGAAAAGAGCAGGTCGTAGCGTGCCCCCGACGTCGACCAGTCACCGATGTCCTCGACCCGGGCCATGGCAAAGCGCAGCCCCGGAGCACTCAGCGCCCGGCTCTTGTCAAGCATCTGCATCGAGGAATCGATGCCCAGCGTGCTCTTGCAGGCCAGGGTGCGGTGCAGCTCGAGGGTGGTCTCGCCGGTCCCGCAGCCCAGGTCGACGACGCTCATCGCCGGGTTGGGGTTCACCAGCTGCAACAGGTCGCGAAAAGGCTGCTGCCGCTCCTCGCGGAAGCGATCATATTGGCCAGGGTCCCAGGCATCGGCGACAACCATTGGGATTGGACTACCACCCCGCCGCCGCCGATCAAGCGCAGGTCGCGGCTCGAGAACAACCCTACAAAAAGCGCATCGGCCGGGCCTTTTTCGAGGGTGGTTCGAGGTCGACTTCGTAGCGCCGATCCTCGAGCAGCTCGATGAGCTCCACGAGGTCCTCTGCGCGGTCCAGCAGGAGGCGCACGCGGGGCTCCCACTCCACGGACAGGAACTGCCCCGACGCAAACGCGCAGGGCTTCATGGTCCCCTCGGGATCACGCTCGGGCGGCAGCGGCCCCCGTGTCGGCAGAAACACCCCCGACGACGACGCGAAGCGGAGCACCAACAGGCCGCGCTTGTAGCACCAGAACTCCTGGCCCTCGGGTTCCATGCGAGGGCGCATGATGCAGCGCACCGCCCCCCAAGCTCAACCGTCGCGCAGGGTGCCTTCTCTGCGTCAGTGAGCAGGCACCCGAAGCGACCCAGAGATACCGGTCGCGCAGGGTGCCTTCTCTGTGACTGCCCGCTTCCGCGTCAGTGAGCAGGACCCGAAGCGACCCAGAGATACCGGTCGCGCAGTGCCTTCTCTGTGACTGCCCGCTTCCGCGTCAGTGAGAAGGCAACCGAAGCGACCCAGAAAGACCGGGAAGAGCGCCGCCGTCGCCGTCGTTGTCGTTGTCGTCGTCGTGGACGGTGCTAGATCGGCGGCGACGCACCAGCAGGAGCCACACCATGGATACCTTCATCATCGACGGCGGCCACAAGCTCAGCGGCAGCATCACCGTCGAGGGGAACAAGAACGCGGCCTTGCCGCTGCTGGCTTGCACCCTGCTGAGCGATCAGCCGGTGAGCCTGGGCAACGTCCCTCGCATCCGCGACGTGCGGACCATGATGGCGCTGCTGCAGGAGCTGGGCGCCGACGTCGTCACAGTGCCTGCTGCTTCAGCGCCTGAAGGGGAGGGGCGCGTCGTCGTCACTGCCCGCACGCTCTCGGGCACCGCTCCCCAAAAGGACCTCTGCCGCCAGATGCGCGCGTCTTTCGCGCTGGCTGGGCCCCTGCTTGCGCGGGCCGGATCCTGCACGCTGCCGGTGCCGGGGGGGGACCGCATCGGGCGCCGTCCCGTCGACACCCACATCAGCGCGCTGCAGATGCTCGGCGCCGTCATCGAGGTGCACCCCGATCGCTACGTGATGAGCGCGCCCAAGGGGTTGGTGGGGGCCGACATCTTCCTCGAAGAGATGAGCGTCATGGCCACAGAAAACGTGGTCATGGCCGCCAGCCTGGCCCGGGGCACGACGACGATCAGAAACGCTGCGTCCGAGCCCCATGTGCAGGACGTCTGCCGGCTCTTGGTGGCCATGGGCAGCACCATCGACGGCATCGGCACCAACACCCTCGTCGTGCAGGGCAGCAGCAGCCTGCACGGCGCCTCTTTCGACGTCGGCCCGGACTATCTCGAGGTCGGCAGCTTCATCGCGCTGGCCGCCATGACCCGCTCGCCCCTGCTCATCAAGAAGGCGCGTCCCGACGACCACCGCATCACGGCCCTGGCCTTCGCCCGTCTCGGCGTGCACTGGGAGGTAAGGGGCGACGACCTCTTCGTGCCCGCCGACCAAGAGCTCGAGATCAAACACGGCTTGCACGGGGCCATCGCCCGCATCCACAGCGCGCCGTGGCCCGGCTTTCCGGCGGACCTGATCTCCATCGCCGTCGTGTTGGCCACGCGCTGCAAAGGCAGCGTTCTCATTCACGAGTGGATGTACGAGAGTCGCCTCTATTGGGTGGATAAATTGATTGGCATGGGCGCGCGCATCACTGTCTGCGATCCCCACCGCTGCATCATCGAGGGTCCGTCGCATCTCTATGCCCAGCACATGTCTTCGCCCGACATTCGCGCCGGCATGGCATTGTTGCTTGCGTCCCTCGTCGCCGATGGAAAGAGCGTCATTCAAAATGCTCAACAGATCGATCGGGGCTACGCCAACATCGAGGGGCGGCTGCGGGCCCTGGGCGCCAACATCGAGAGGGTGTGACCGCGCGCTGAGACAGCGTGCCCGACGAATGTAGCGGCCCATTGCCCTGTGGCAGGCTCGTCGACATGCGCGCGCACAGCCTTACGCTCGTCGCCATCATGGCTGGCTGCAACGTGTTCACTGGTGCCGACCCGCCGGCTGCAGGCGCAGCAGCATCCTCACCCTGCGAGGCCGACTTCGAGTGCCCTCGGCGCCAGGCGTGTGTTGATGCCGTCTGCGTGCGCGTGGACCCCGGCGAGGTGATCGACGGCGGAAGCTTCTTCGTCGACGGCGGTTGCGAGGGCTGCGAGGACCAAGCTTGCGGCAACGGCGTGCGTGACGGCCAAGAGACCGACGTCGACTGCGGCGGGTCCCAATGCTCGAGTTGCACCGACGGAGCGGCCTGCAGCTCCGGCACCGATTGTTCCTCGCTCGTGTGCGCAAATCTGGTCTGCCAGGTTCCCAGCTGTGAAGACGGCGCCCGGAACCAGTTCGAGACCGACATCGACTGCGGCGGCTTTGCCTGCGGCCCCTGCGAAGACGGCGCAACCTGTGTCTTCGACGACGACTGCCTGAGCCAGGCCTGCGGCTTCGACTCCGGACGCTGCGCGACCTCTTGCGATGACCGTGTCCAAAACGGCGACGAGAGCGACATCGACTGCGGCGGCGGCGGCTGCGAGCCCTGTGCTCAGGGCGGGTCCTGCGACGGACCGGCAGATTGCGTGAGCAGCGTGTGCAACGGCGGCACCTGCGCCGGCGCCTCCTGCTTCGACGGCGTGAAGAATGGACCCGAGACCGACGTCGACTGTGGCGGCGGCTCCTCCTGCGAGCCCTGTGGCACCGGCGGCGGCTGCCTGAGCTCGAGCGACTGCCACACGACGGCCTTCGGCTTCGGGGTGCCCTGCAGCGCCGAGCGCGGATGTCTGTCGCTGACGTGCGCCAACTTCGCCACCGATGACGACGAGACCGACGTCGACTGCGGCGGCTCCTGTGCCCCGGAGCTCCCTTGCGCCGAGGGGTCTTCCTGCCTGGACGACACCGACTGTCGCTCGAGTCACTGCAACGGCGGGCTGTGTGAGCTCCCGCGCTCGTGCACCGACGGGATGGTGAGCGGCGACGAATCCGACGTCGACTGCGGCGGAGCATGCGTACGGTGTGAGGCGCAGCTGCAGTGCGGCGACGACTCGGATTGCGTCTCGGGGATTTGCACAGACCGAGGGTGTGAGGTGACCTGTGCTGCGGGCTTTCGCCCGGACGGCGCGGGAGGGTGCGCCGAGAACGACTCGATCACCGTGCGGGGCGTGGTGACCGGCTACGACGGGGCTCCCCTGGCGGGCGCACTGGTCGGCGCCGAGGCCATCGATGCCGGTCGCGCCTACCCTGGCGTCGTCGCCGACGCATCGGGCGCCTATCTGATGAATCTGGCCCCCGCCCCCAGCGCTGGCGACCTCATCGTCGTCGTCGCACTCGACCCCGCCGATCCAGCGGTTCGCCTGCCCTTTCTCACGATGGCTCGCGCCGCAGGAAACGCGATCGGCGACGCCTTTCCGGCCTCGCTCGATGCTGAAGTCGAAGCGCCGGGAATCGATCTCTCGCCGCTGACGACGCTGGCCTCCGCCGCCTTTCCCCTGTGGGACGAGGACCTGGCCCCCGCCGACGCGTTTTCGACGATGGGAGCTGACTTCGTCGACGTCGACCTCGGCAGCGAGATCGAATTGGTGAGCGCCCTCGGGACGACGGGCTGGCGCGCCGCCCATCGTTTTTCTCCGCCCGCGCGTTTGACGGTCTTCGCCAATCCGCCGGGGGAGCTGCTCGAGTGCTTGGAGCAGGCCGCAATGAGGGCGGCGGCGGTCTTCAGAGCGGGGAACGCGGGGGGCGCCGAAGCGCACCAGGACAGCGACCGCCCAGAAACGACTTGGGACGTCGTGGTCGAGGGCACGCAGGGGACAGCCCTGGGCGTCGCCGTCGGCATCGCGGGCGTCGCGACGCGCGGTCTGCGGGTGGCTCAGACCGGCAACCTCTCGGAGCTCAAAGGCGGCTTGGAAAGCGGGACCGCCTGTGACGAGGAGATGCGCATCGCCAATGTTGCGAATCGGCGGACCGGCGTCGCGAACTGCCGGGAATTCACCGAGTTCACGGCCCTGTACGTCTTTGATAATTGTCGGTCCAAAGGTGCGCGTCAGATCTCCATGGTCCGTGGCAATGCTGTGGGGTTCTTCAACGGCAGTTGGTTCAAAGGTCACGCGTTCACCCTGGTGTCTGACCTGCCGGAGGACGACCTCGACCTGTCAAAGCTCATCAGCGGGCGCGACCAAGCCAACCCCAACCAATTCAACCTGGCGGTGCCCGACGCCGACAGCCCCGGCGGTGTGCGCTTCCTCAGCGAGGAGGAGCGAAAACACATCTTCGTCGTCGACGGGTGGGGGCTCAACGCCACCACCGACCCGACGAGCCGGGCCAACATCCAGCACTACGTGCGTGACTATCCCGTCGACTACCTGAACGAGTTCGGTCTCGACCAGCTCGGCGCGAACCGACGCGTCGCGATCCCTGGCACCCCGGGACACATTGGCTTCTGCAATGGGGAGGAGCCACCGCCGGTGACCACCGCAGAGGCGACCCACGCCCTGGCCGAGCGTGCCGCTGAGATCCAAGCGCCGGCCCCGGCAGGGGAGGGTGAGACGTGTGGAAGTTGCGGACGCCCGGACGTCGCGGTGTGCAGCGGCGGGCTGGAGACCTGCAGCCGCCCCGAGCCCACGTTCGCAGACCCCGCCGACGACGCTGTCTGCGGCGACTGCTTCCAGGGCTCGCCGTGGAACGACTGCGGCGTCTGCGGCGACGAGACCTACTGCCTTTTCGAAGAGGAGCAGCAGTGTGTCGGCGACGATCACCTTGCTCCCATCTTCCCCACCGGCGGGAACCCCTGCGCCCAGGGCATGGAGCAGCGCCGCTGCGATCCGGCCGTCCCCGGCGGCGCCGTCGGCCTCTACTGCGTTCCTGCAGACCAGGTGGGCGCTTGGCGCTGCTGCGGCGGGGCGCTCGTGCATGAGACCCAGGCCTGCTGCGGGGATACGGTCGACCCCGACGACGACGGCCCCCTCGTGTGCGCGCCGACCACCCTGCGGGGCGGTGCCAGCATCTGCGCCACCTGCGACGACGGGACCAAGGACTGCGTCCCCGACCAGAACATCGGCTGCACCAGCATCCACGCCTCACCCCACGCAGCCTTTCGAAATTTTGTCGGGAACCGCACGCCCGGCTTCGGCGTCGACGACAGCTCCAACAGCTGCCCCATCTGCACCCCAGAGCGCTGCCCCTTTGGGCAGTCGTCGGGCTGCAGCTTCGACTTGGGCAGGGAGTACCTCGAGAGCATCCAGGATGCGTGGACGGCGAAGGCCGGGTTCAAGTGCTCTGACGGCTATGCCCTGCACCTCTCCAACGCCCGGGTCGCGGGTGCCGCTGACCTCGCCGACATCTCGGCCTGCCGCGCAGTCGTCGGGGATCTCGACATCACCGGCGAGGTGGGCGAGCGGCTGGACCTGCCGACCCCCAATGTCGTGCTTGGCAGCGTGCACGTGATCAACACGGCGTTGCGGGCCATCGACCAGTTGCAGCCCATGATCGGAAGAGAGCTTGGACGAGCGCGCGCCGAAAGCGACTTCCTCGTCGACGGGCCGCCGCCCGCTTACCAGTTCACCGGTGACCTCGTCATCGAAGGGAACAGCGCGCTGGAATCGTTGGCCCTGACCTTCCGCATCTCCCCGGACTTCGCCCAGTACCGAACGCTGCCGCGGGACGTGGTCGTCCGCGACAACGCCGTCCTGCAGGACATCTCCATGCGCTACTCGGGCAACGAGTTTCAACTGGCCGGGGTGGCGATCACCCGCAACCTCGTCATCGAGGGCAACCCCGTCCTCGTCGACGCGGGCGCGTTCACGACCCTGGGAGCGTTCCGCTTTGCCGAAAACGACAGCGCAACCTTCGTGCGCGTGCCAGAGGGCGGCGAGAGCGCTGAAATCGTAGGAAACGACGTCCTCACCGACCTTTTCGGCGTCGAGTACTTCCTCGGCGACGGCGCAGGAGGGTGTGTCGCGAAGCCCATCGTCATCGCCGACAACCCGGGCATCACGGACTGTTACATCGAGTCGATGAGGCGGGCGGTGCAGAACGAATGCGGCGGCACCGGCGCCCTCGGCGGCCTCGCGGTCTCGGGGATCACTGAGTTGTGTCCGGGCGCCAGCTGCGCCTCTTCCGATGCGGGCTGCGGTGGCTTTCCGTGCGAGCAGCGATCGCTCTACAACCTCTCCACGTCGTACACGTGGTGCGAGTAGCGCGCTTCCATCGACGACACCCACACAATCAGGCGCTGGAGCAGGCATGGCGGTCGTCCCTTGTTTCATCGATGGCAAAGCGCGGGAGACCGACGAGCGCTTCGCCGACGTCAACCCTGCCACCGGCACCATCGCCCATGAAGTGTGCGAGGCCGACGCCGGTGTCGTCGACGAAGCGGTGCAGGCTGCCTCGCGGGCCTTTCGCGGGCCCTGGCGCCTGAGGAGTGCGGCCCAGCGCGCCGCTTTGCTCGAGAAGGTCGCCGATGGCATCGACGCCCGGCGCGAGGAATTCATCCGCGCCGAGATCGAAGACACCGGCAAGCCCGTGGCTCTGGCTGGGGTCCTCGACATTCCGCGCGGCGCGCAGAACTTCCGCGCCTTCGCCCACCAGCTGCGCACCCTGGGCGAAGAGAGCTTCACCACCGTCGTCGACGACGCTGTCACTGGGGAGCGCAGCACCGCCCTCAACCTGGTGGTGCACGAGCCCCTTGGCGTCGTCGGCGTCATCTGTCCGTGGAACCTGCCCCTGCTCTTGATGACCTGGAAGGTCGCCCCGGCCCTGGCCGCCGGCAACACCGTCGTCGTCAAACCCAGTGAAGAGACGCCCCAGACCGCGACCTTGTTGGGCGAGGTGATGAAGGCCGCCGGCGTCGACGACGGCGTCTACAACGTGGTGCACGGCTTCGGCAACAAGAGCGCGGGCCAGGCCCTGGTCGAGCACAACGACGTCGCCGCCATCACCTTCACGGGCGAGAGCAAGACCGGCAGCGCGATCATGCGCGACGCCGCGCCCAGCTTGAAGCGCTTGAGCTTCGAGCTCGGCGGCAAAAACGCCGCCATCGTCTTCGCCGACGCCGACGTCGACGCTGCTGTGGCGGGTACTTTGCGTTCGGCCTTTTGGAACACCGGGCAAATCTGCTTGTGCACCGAGCGTGTCTACGTGCACCGCTCTCTGTACGTGGACTTCGTCGAGCGGCTGGCCGCCGGCGCCAAGAAGCGCGTGTTGGGCGATCCCCATGCGGCGACGACGACGATGGGACCCCTGATTTCCAGGACCCACCAGCGCAAAGTGCTCGGCTATTTCGAACACACGGCCTGGGATCCGGCATTGGGGGCAGGCACCATCGTCACGGGCGGCAGTGCGGCCGAGCCTCCAGCGGGCTTTGCCGGCGGCTTCTGGGTCGAGCCCACGATCTGGACCGACGTCGACGACCGCCACCCCCTGGTCACCGAGGAGATCTTCGGACCCTGCACCGTGGTGTTGCCCTTCGACGACGAAGACGAAGCCGTCGCCCGCACCAATGCCTCCGTCTACGGGCTCTGCTGCGCCATCTGGACGCGCGATCTGCAGCGCGCCCACCGGGTCAGCCGCGCCGTCGACGCTGGCCTGGTCTGGGTCAACACCTGGTACCTGCGCGACCTGCGCACGCCCTTCGGCGGGAAGAAACGCTCGGGCATCGGGCGAGAGGGAGGGCGGATGTCCTTCGACTTCTACGCCGAGCCCAAGAACATCTGCATCAAGCTCTGATCATGAATCATCCCGCATCCCCTTGATGTTCGACCGCGTTCCGAGCTGGGAAAGACGCGGGATGATGCGCGTGAAGCGCGCCCGCGGAACGCGGAGTTGGTGGGGGGCCCCGCGTCCGGCTCCGCCGGCGCGGGGGGGAGGTCTGCATCAGACCTCCCAGAAGAGCATCCCCGACGGAGCTGAACGAGACCGCTCCGCGGTCGAAGTTCAGCGAGATCGGGGATCAGGGCGTGCCGGCGTCGACGCGCTTGAGATCGCGCTCTTCGAAATGCACCGAGGCGAAGATCTCGCGCAGCAGCGGTTGCAGCCGAGGGAACTCCGCCTTCTCGAGTGTCATCACCACCGTGTAGCCGTGCATGGCGGCGCTGCCGTCGGGGGCGGTGACGTCGTCGAGGATCAGCAAGGCTTCTTGGGAGATGTCCTTGCTGAAGCTTCCGCCCTGCACCGTCCACTCATCGCGGATGTGATAGCTCGGCCGGCCTTCGCGACGAGAGGGTTCGGCGTCGACGTGGCGGATGTTGCTGCCGATGACCGTCTGGTTGCTCGAGCGTTGGGCCACCAGATAGTCGACGCCGGTGGTGCCCAGCGGCAGCCAGGGATCTTCGAGTACCAACAGCTGGGGCGCGACCAAGGTGCCCGGCGCCGGCGTGCCGGGGCGGGCGCTGAGCAGCGTGCGCGTCTTGAGCTCCACCTTGGTCGCCTTCGTCGGCGGCGGCATCGGCCCGGGGTTCGGCATCTCGATGAGCCAGCCCTTGGGCAGGCCCAAGATGAGGTCGGTGTCGGGCACCCGTCGGCGCACCAGGTCGTCGAGGAAGCCCTTCTTGGGCGCGAGCTCCTCGTCGGTCTTGCCGCACGAGCAGCCGTGCAACACCATGCCCCAAGCAAGCAGGGTTGAAGCGAGCAAGGTGCGATGGGCGAGCATGATCGGGAATTAGCACGCGACGACGACGCGGGGCCCTTGCTTCACCTCGTGCTCGACCGACCCGCCATCGCCGGCAACGTCGGGGCTTGCGTGCGCCTGTGCGCAGCGACGGGAGCCGCCTTGCACGTGTGCGGCTCCCAGCTCGACCCCGGCTGCCGATCGATGTGGCGCGCCGGCTTGGACTACTGGCCCAAGGCTCGCGTGCACTTCCACGATTCGCTCGCGCGCTGTCTGGCCCTGCTGCAAGAGCAGCCCTGGATCGTCGAGGTCGGCTCGGCACAGACCCCGTGGGACGCTGACTTGAAGTCCGGCGCCGTCGTCGTGCTCGGACCCGAAAAAGGCAGCGTCGACGACGACGTTCAAGCCGCGCATCCCCAGCGCATCCTCACCCTGCCGCAGCGCCCGGGCATCCGCTCGCTCAACCTCGCCCAGTGCGCCGCCGTCGTCGTCTTTGAGGCGGTGCGCCAGCAGACCCGCGGTCGCTGAGCGACACCAAGTTCGACGATGGCGGCGCGATCCTGGTGCTAGAAACTAACTCCAGCTCTTAGGCCAAACTGTACAATGGTAACGTCATTGTCTAACAGATCCACATCGACGCCGCCCGACATCATCACATGAGCAACGATGATGCGTGCGCCGCCCGAGATGCGATCGATGCGGTTGTCGACGAGGCTGACGACGTCGAAGACGATGTTGTCTTCGACGTTGTTGGTGTTGCTCGGGTTGGCATCCACGATCCGAGTGCTGGCGTTCACGAACACGCTCTGATAGCCAATAAATGGCGTCAGATTAAAGGATCCAAAGACGCCGAATCCCTTCGAGATCGATCCTCCTGCTGTCACCGTCAACAGATCGAGATCGTCGCTGCCCACGACACGGTTCACGCCGGCCATCACGGCGATGTCGGGAATGACGACCCACCAGTGGTTGCCCGTGAAGCCCTCGTTCAGGGCGATGCGCACGTTGGCGCCGAGGGCCACCATCTGGCTCTCGATCAAATACTGAGCGCCGACCTCGAGCTCGGAGGCCAGGGGCACAGGCAACACGAAGCCTTTGCGGGCCGAGGCGCCGATGGTCATCGGCAGGCGACTGCCCTTCTCTTCGACGGCCTCCTGCCAATAGGGCTGGTCGAACTGCACGGGATGAAAGGCGTAGGTCACGGCGAAGTCGAAGCCGGAGATGCCTGTGGTCTCGGCGGGCTGGAGGTTCGACGGCGTGAAAATGAGGCCGAGCTCCAAGACCAAGCGTTGGAAGTCCTCCTGCTTGGCGACGGGGGCTGCTGGATTGGTCGTCGTGTCGATCAAGCCCAGCAGCTCAATGTCGTTGGGACCGGCGAGAGCGGGGGCTGACAAGGCCACGCCGACGACGAGAACCAACAGTCGACGGGCGGGCCAGAGCGCACGGGGGTTTGGCATTTCGGGCATTTGGCGCCGCAGCTGCCTGCGCCGTCAAGTTTGGCTGCGCTGGGGCCCTTTCTCATCCCGCGTCCGGTTGATGTTCGACCACGTTCTGAGATCGGAAAGACGCGGGATGATGCGCGTGGAGCGCGCCCGCGGAACGCGGAGTTGGTGGGGGGCCCCGCGTCCGGCTCTGCCGGCGCGGGTGAGGTCTGCACCAGACCTCCCAGAAGAGCATCCCCGACGGCTCTGAACGAGACCGCTCCGCGGTCGAAGTTCAGAGAGATCGGGGATCAGGGACGCCGAAGCGGGCCCTCAAAGACGAGGGACCTTGCTCGACTGATCCACTTGGATCCACCAACATTCAAGGGCTGAACATGCGCTCCAGCCACCAAATCTAGAGGTCGATCTCTGAGATCCGTGTTCCAGCGGCCTTTCATTGACACTGAAATTCGCCCGCCCATACAGTCCGCGTGGAAATTGGTGGTGAATCGGGGATCACAGAGGATCCGAAGAAAGGCGACGCAGCGCGATCATGATCTTTGGCTTCCACCACTGCTTGATGGACGAGAAAGGCCGCGTGGCTTTTCCGACGGCGCTGCGTCCGGCGCTGCTCGCGCCATCCAGAAAAGGATCCAAGGAAGGCGACGACCTCGATCGTTTTGTGCTGACGCAATCGCTCTTTGAGCCCTGCCTGGTCGGCATGACCGAGGCCGACTTTCAAGCGCAGGCGGAAAAGGTGCGGGCCCTGCCGCCCTCGCATCCGGCGGTCTCGACGTTCAAGCGCTTCGTGATTGCGCCGGCCTCGGTCGTTAGCATCGACAAGGCCGGTCGCGTGAGTGTGCCGCGAGAGCTGCGCGACCACGCCGGCCTCGAGCGTGATGCGGTGTGGCTCGGTGTCATCGACAAGATCGAGCTCTGGAGCAAGGCCCGCTACGACGAGCTGCGTCGCAAACACGCCGAGGAAGATCTCGCCACCACCCGCGAGTTCCTGGCTCGACATGGTCTTTGAGATGACGGTTGCAATGCACGAAGAACGCGAAACCCGAGAGCAGGGACACCTGCCGGTGCTGCCGGCGGAGTCGGTGCGCGAGCTCGGCATCCTCCCGGGGGACGTCGTCGTCGACTGCACTGCTGGTGGGGGCGGTCACCTGCGCTTGTTCGCCGTGGCCACGGGCAAAAGCGGCACCGTGTTGGCACTCGATCGCGACCGCCGCGCGTTCGACGACGACGCTGCTGGTGGGGTGGCTCGAGCCTTTGCGCAGGTCCGCCTGGTGCCGAGGGCGTTTTCGCAACTGCGCGCGGTGCTCGACGAGCAACACATCGAGCGCGCCGACGTCGTCTTCGCCGATCTCGGTGTCTCGTCGTTTCAACTCGATGAGCGCGCCCGCGGCTTTTCTTTTCGCCACGAAGCCCCGCTCGACATGCGCATGGACACCAGCGCCGGCGAGACCGCTGCTGAGCTGATCGCACGGCTCGACGACGACGAATTGGCCAACGTGATCTTCCAATATGGCGACGAGCCCCGCTCCCGCCGCATCGCTCGCAGCATCAAGCGATCGATGCCGACGACGACGACGGCCCTGGCTGCTGCTGTGGTTTCCGTCCTCGGTCCCCAGGCCGGACGCAAGATCCACCCGGCGACCAAGACCTTTCAAGCGTTGCGCATCGCGGTGAACGGCGAGCTGCGGGAGCTCGAGGCCTTGCTGGCAGCGCTGCCCCTGGTGTTGAAAGAGGGAGGGCGCGCGGGCTTTCTCACCTTCCATTCGCTCGAGGACCGACCCGTGAAGCTCGCCTTCAGGCGCGAGCACTTCCGGCAAACGACGAAGAAGCCGCTCACTGCTTCGGATGCAGAGCTGCACGACAATCCGCGCGCGCGCAGCGCCAAGCTCCGGGTGGCCGTTTATTCGACAACGCCGGTGGTGAAAGAGTCGCGCTACCCGAAAAAAGACGACGACGTCGACAACGAGGACGAGGCATGAGCGTCCCTCTCCGTCGCCCCTCGTCGCAGCCCCCGACGTCGGCTGACGTGCGTCCCCGCTTGGGCTTGCCGCTGGCCTTCATCGCAGTCGCCGTCGGTGTGACGGCGTCTTTGGTGGTGTTCGTGCGCGTGAAGAGCGCGCAGATTGAGGTCGGCTATCGCATCCACGATCTGCGGCAGGAGCTGGTGAGCTTGGAGCAACAGCACAGTGCTCTCGAGGTCGAACGAACGGCCCTGCTGCGGCCGAGCCGCCTTGCCCATCTGGCCCGCACCGAGCTTGGTCTGGTGCCCGCCGACGTCAGCAACTCGGTGTCGAGCACGCCGCAACCCAGCGCTGGCGATCACCTCGCACCCCAGCAAGAGGACGTCGGCGACGTCGTGGGGGCGCCGCTGTGAGTCGCACCAGCTCGACCGGCGCTGGGGGGCGAGGGCCGGTCGCTGCACGCTGGCGCGTCTGGATCGTCGCCGGCGTCGTCGTGCTCGGCTTTGCGGGCGTGCTGTGGAAGAGCGCGCGCTTGCAGCTCGTGCTCGGCGACGATCTGCGGGGCCTCGCTCAGGAGCAGTACCTGCGCAAGGTCTCGATCACCGCTCCGCGCGGCAGCGTGCAGGACATGGCGGGCCGTCCTCTCGCGGTCAGCGTGCCGGCGTGGTCGGTGTTCGCCGAGCCGCGCCGCATCGTCGACGTCGACGCCACGTCTCAAAAGCTCGGCGAGGCCTTGGGCCTGCCGGCGAGCAATGTGGCGGCACGCATCGCCAACGATCGCGCCTTCGTCTGGCTCGAGAGGCGCGTGGCCCCCGATGTCGCCGACCGCGTCCGCGCCCTCGATCTCCCCGGCGTGGGAACGCGCAAAGAGTGGCGTCGCACCTGGCCCAACAAACAGCTGGCGGCGCAGGTGTTGGGCGGCGTCGACGTCGACGGCGCCGGCCGTGGTGGCATCGAGCAGGCGCTCGACGATCGGCTGACGGGGCACTCGACCCACTTGAACGCCATCGCCGACAACCGGGGCGATCGCATCGCCACCGTTGACGAAGCCGACCCCGTGCTCGATCTCGACGCGCTGGCGGGCGACGACGTCGTCTTGACCCTCGATCTCGCGCTCTCGCAAGCGACGCAGGACATCCTCGAGCGCACCCGATCGACCTTCGACGCCAAAGCGGTTTGGGCCGTCGTCCTCGACGTCAAAACGGGGGCCGTGCGCACCGTCGCCCAGTCACCAGCCTTCAACCCCAACACCAACGACGGCGACAAACGCAACCACGCCTTCGCCGACGCCTTCGAGCCCGGCTCGGTCTTCAAGATCGCGACCTTCGCCGCCGCCCTCGACGCCGGCCTGCTGAGCGGCAGCGATCTCATCGATTGCGAGAACGGTCGCTTTCAGGTCGGCCGTCACATCATCCACGACCTGCACAAGACCGGGCTGGTGAGCGCGGCGCAGGTGTTCGCGGTCTCGAGCAACATCGGCACCCTCAAGATCGCGGCCCGCCTCGGCGAGGATCGGCTCAAGACCAGCCTGGCGCGCTACGGCTTCGGCGCCCGCCCGGGAACGGGCCTCCTCGACGAGAGCCCCGGGCGTTTGCCGTCCCAGGCCCGCTGGGGTGAAGCGCGCACGGCGACGGTCAGCTTTGGCCACGGTGTATTGGTCACCTCCCTGCAGATGGCCAGCCTGGTGCAGACCGTCGCCAACGGCGGTGTGCGGCAGCGTCCCTATCTGGTGGAGCGCGTCGTCGCCAAAGACGGTGCCCTCGTCGAGGAGCACGAGCACGACGGCGGCGAGCGTTTGATGTCGGCGTCGACGGCGCGCGCCCTCTTGTCGATCATGGAAGGGGTGGTGCTCGAAGGTGGCACGGGGCCCCTCGCCGCCGTCCCTGGCCTGCGGGTCGCGGGCAAGACCGGCACCGCCGAGAAGGTCGATCCTCTCACGGGTCGCTACAGCAAGACGCTGAACCTCTCGTCGTTCGTCGGCGTCGCCCCCCTCACAGACCCCCAGGTGGTGGTCATGGTCGTCGTCGACGAACCCCGGGGTCAGGTTTTTGGCGGCCAAAATGCAGCCCCCGCATTCGCCGCCATCGTGCAACGCGCACTGCTCCCCGTTGGGGAGCTTGGCCTCGCTTCTCTCGATGCGTCCCTTGCCGAATCAAAGAAACAAGCCAAGGGTGCGCCAGCCATCGTCGACGTCGCCGACGGCCCGCCGACGCCCGCGGCCGCGCCCGATCGAGGTGGGATCCCCGACCTGCGCGGCCTCTCGGCCCGAGCGGCGATGACCACGGCCGCTGCTGCGGGCTTCGAAATCACCCTGGCGGGCAGTGGTCTGGTCAGCGCCCAGGTTCCGCCCGCTGGTGGCCCCAACCACGGCCACGACGGCGTCATCGCTCTCACGCTCCTGCCGGAGCGCCAGCCCAGTGTTCGTCTTGCCCGCGCAGCGGCTGCGCCATGAAGCTGGCTCAGCTGCTCGCTGGTCTCTCGGAAGTGCCCGCCAATGCCGCCGACGTCGTCGTCACGGGCGTGACCCTGGACTCGCGGCAGGCAGGCCCCGGCGTGGTCTTTGTGGCCAGCCCCGGCGTCACGCCCACCTCGAAAGACGGCCACGCGTTCATCGCCGATGCCATCCGGCGGGGCGCCAGCGTCGTCGTCGTCGGCGACGCCGCCTTGGCTCCCAAGAACGTGCCGAGCTTGGTCGCTGCGCAGCCCCGTGCGCTCGCCGCACGCCTCGTCGAGCGCATCAACGGCGCGCCTTCGACCGGCCTGCGTGTCGCTGGTGTCACCGGCACCAACGGCAAGACGACGACGACCTTCTTGCTCGCCGCCATCGCTCGCGCCGCTCACCGACGGGGAGCGGTCTTTGGAACCCTGGGGGTAGGCGATCCCTCCGACCTGCGTCCCTCTGGTTTCACGACCCCTGAGGCGGAGGTGATTTCCGCGCGGCTCGGCGGTCTGCGTGCCGACTTCGACGTCGTGGCCATGGAGGTGTCTTCTCACGCCTTGGCCAGTTCACGCGTCGACGGACTGACCTTCGCCGCGGGCGCGTTCACCAACCTCAGCCACGATCACTTGGACTTCCACGGCGATCTCGAAAGCTACTTCCGGGCCAAGGAGCGCTTCTTCACCGAGCTCCTGCCACCCACGGCCCCCGCGGTGTTGCCCGCCGCCGACGATGAGCTCGGCTTTCACGCCCGCCTTCGCCGGCACCGGCCCCACGCCATCACCTGGGGCACCGCCGCCCACGCGCGCCTGCGTGCCGTCGACGTCAAAAGCAGCGCCGCTGGTCTGTCGTTCACCCTTGGCTTCGACGAAGCCAAGGTCTGGGTGCAGGCACCGGCGCTGCTGGGGGCCTTCAACGTCGAGAACGCCCTGGTGGCGGCAGGTCTGGCGCTGGGGCTTGGCTTCTCCCTCGAGCAGGTGGCTGAGGGCCTGAGGGCAGCATCACCACCTCCCGGACGCATGCAGAAAGTGGGCGGCATCAACGGCCCCCTCGTCGTCGTCGACTACGCCCACACGCCCGATGCTCTCGAGCGGGCGCTGCTCACGGCGCGCGCGTTCACCACCGGTCGCCTCTTCGCCGTCTTCGGCTGCGGCGGCGATCGGGACGCGGCCAAGAGACCCGTGATGGGGCGCATCGCTGCCGACATCGCCGACGTCGTCGTCGTCACCGACGACAATCCGCGCGGTGAAGCGTCCAGCGTCATCCTCGACGCCATCGCCGCGGGCATCGGCGATCACAAAGCGCTCGTCGCTGGCGTCGACGCTGGAGCGCAGCTCGCCGAGGGCAAAGGTCAGTGGGCGCGCATCCCCAACCGCCGCCTTGCCATCCGCGCGGCGGTCCGCGGTGCGGGTGAAGACGACGTCGTAGTCGTGGCCGGCAAAGGCCACGAGCGCGAGCAGATCGTCCAGGGGGTGAAGGCTCCCTTTG
The DNA here is from genome assembly GCA_023248635.1 of Myxococcales bacterium. Lineage (GTDB taxonomy): Bacteria > Myxococcota > UBA727 > UBA727 > VGSZ01 > VGSZ01. The sequence goes on along the minus strand of JAHFED010000013.1, from coordinate 61,182 downwards.
ACGACGTCAGAGAGGCTGTGGCGGCGCTGGCGTCGGAGTCGCGTCCGGCTTTATTGCCGCGCGCCTTCGTGGAGGCCGCGCTCGGCTCCACCTTCTCGGCGGCACCGGCCGTGTTTGCCGGGGTCGGCACCGACTCCCGGCACATCGAGCCTGGTGCTCTTTTCGTCCCCCTGGTCGGCGACAGCTTCGATGGTCACGAATTCATCGAAGCTGCACTCGGCAAAGGGGCGAGCGCGACACTTGTGCAGCGCTCGCAGGCCAAGATAGCAGCACCCCACCTCGTCGTCGACGACACTTTGGTGGCGCTGCAGGCCCTGGCCCAAGCTTGGCTGCAGCAGATGCCGGCCCGGCGTGTCGCTTTGACGGGGAGCAACGGCAAGACCACCACCAAGGAGCTCATCGCCGCCACCCTCGGCGCCGTCGTCGGCGTGGACGCCGTGCTCGCCACCGCGGGCAACCTCAACAACCACATTGGCGTGCCCCTGACGGCACTGAGGGTCGAGGCCCATCATCGCTTCGCCGTTCTCGAGATGGGCATGAACCACCTCGGAGAAATCAGCGGTTATTGCCGCGTTGCTCCGCCGCACATCGGCCTGGTGACCAACATGGGCACGGCCCACGCTGGCAACGTCGGCGGCGTCGAGGGCGTGGCCCAGGCCAAGGCCGAGCTCTTTGCCGCCCTACCCAAAGATGGCGTCGCCGTCGTCAACGCCGACGATGCCCGCTGCCTGCGCGAAGCGACCAAAGCACGGTGCCGCCACCTCTCCTTTGGGACCGCACCCTTCGCCGACCTTCGCCTCTTGGCGGTGCGCCCGCTCCCCGAGGGAGGCCAGCTGCTCTCGCTTTCCTACAGCTCGCAAAACGTCGAAGTGGCCCTCGGTCTCGATGGCCGCCACAACGCCATCAACGCCGCCGGCGCCGTCGCCGTCGCCGTGGCCGCCGGCCTGGACTTCGCCCGAGCGGCCGCCGGTCTCTCCAGCGCACACCCCGCGCACGGGCGCCTCGAGCGTCGTCGTCGAAGCGATGGACTGCTGGTGCTCGACGACAGCTACAACGCCAACCCCGACTCGGTGGAGGCTGGGCTCGAGGCGCTGCGCCTGGTGGCTGGTGATCGTCCCGCGGTCGCGGCCCTGGGACCCATGCTCGAGCTCGGTGAACATGCGGCGGCTGCGCACCGACACATCGGCGCCGCTGCGGCCCAGGCCGGGGTGCGCGCCCTCTTTGTCTGCGGCGAGCTGGGGCGCTTCCTCGAAGAAGGGGCGCGCGGCGCCGGCCTGGGCGACGTCGTGTGGGCCCCTGACAGCGCGGCGCTCGGTCCCCTCGTCGACGCCGCCCTCGGCGCGCAGGACGTGGTGCTCGTCAAGGGATCTCGCGGTGCCCGCATGGAACACGTGGTGCACGCGTTGCTCCATCGCGACGACGATCTTTCCTCCAAGCCTGTTGGGGGCGGCTGATGCTCTACGCCTTCCTCTACCCCTACGTTTCCAGCGCGTCGTTTCTGAACGTCCTGCGCTACCCCTCGTTCCGCATCGTGATGGCGGCGTTGACGGCGTTGGTTTTGACGCTGTTTCTTTATCCTCCGTTCATTCGCCGACTCCAGATTTTCAAGTTTGGTCAAGAAGTAAGAAAAGACGGACCAGAAGCACATTTGAAGAAACAGGGAACACCGACCATGGGCGGCATCTTGCTGCTGGCCTCGGTGTTCGCGTCGACGGTGCTGTGGTCGGACATCCGCCATGGCGCAGTGTGGCTGCTGCTCTTGGTCACCATGGGGTATGGCTGCATTGGATTCTATGATGACTACAAGAAGATCAAGTATAAGAATCCAGCAGGTCTCTCGGGTCGGTGGAAGCTATTTTGGCAGTTCAGCATCGGCGGGGTCGCACTAGGGCTCTGGTACTACGGCTACGGCACCATCGCTTTCGACTCGTCGATCAGTCTGCCTTTCGTCAGCGTGAAGGCCTTTCTGCCGACGCTGCCGCCCTTCGTGTACCTGCCGCTGGCTTTGACCTTGCTTGTGGTGGGTACATCGAACGCCGTGAACCTCACCGACGGCCTCGACGGGCTCGCCATCGGTCCGGTGATCGTCGCCAGCTTTGTGTTTCTGGTGCTCGCCTACGTTGCTGGCACCACGCTTGGCGCCATTGGCGCGGCGGGACGTGTCGACTTCAACATGGCGTCCTACCTCGGTATCGTGCACGTCGAAGGCGCTGCCGAGCTCTGCATTTTTTGTGCAGCGGTGATTGGTGCGGGTATCGGGTTTCTTTGGTATAATGCGTATCCGGCACTTGTATTCATGGGTGATGTTGGCGCGCTTGCTCTTGGTGGCGCGTTGGGCACCCTGGCCGTCTTCACGAAGAACGAGCTGCTCTCGGCGTTGCTCCATGGCGTGTTCCTGGCCGAGACCCTCTCGGTGATGATTCAATCATCATATTTTAAGTATACAAAGAAACGTTTCGGTGAAGGCAGGAGAATCTTCAAGATGGCCCCTGTTCATCATCATTTTGAAAAGGGTGGATGGCCCGAGCCCCGGGTCGTCATCCGATTCTGGATCTTGAGCGTGATGCTGGCCCTGGTGGCGCTCGCCTCATTGAAGTTGCGGTGACCCCATCATGAACACCTCACTGACCACGCTCGCTGACCGAGACGTCGCTGTCGTCGGCGCCGGCAAGACGGGAGCCGCGGTGGTGCGGCTGCTGCAGCTGCACGGCGCGCGCGTCCATCTCTTCGATGACGCGCCTTTGGAAAAATTGCGCGATGGGCTCGCGAAAAATGGCGTCGTCACCGTCGATGCCGTGCGCATGAAGGCCGGGGGGCTCGACGCCGCCGCCATCGCCGCCTGTGAGGTGGTGGTGCTCTCACCCGGGGTGCCGCGCAGCCACGTCGGTCTGCAAAAGGCCATCGCCGCGTCGAGGCCCATCGTGAACGAGCTTGAGCTCGCGGTGGCCGGGTTTGATCCCAAGGGCATTCGCATCTGGGCCATCACGGGCACCAACGGCAAATCGACGACGACGACCATGGCTGGTGCCATCGCCAAAGAGCGCGACCCCCAGGCCTTCGTCGGCGGCAACCTGGGCACGCCCTTGTGCGCGGCGGTCGCCGATGGCCTCACGGCCGGGACCGCTGAGAGCCCGCGCCTGCTGGTCGTCGAGCTCTCCAGCTACCAGCTCGAGACGCTGCACCAGTTCCCGGTGCACGCCGGCGCGGTCACCAACCTGACCCCCGATCATCTCGATCGCTACGCCGACGCCGCGGCCTACTACGCCACCAAGGCCCGGCTCTTCGCGCTGCTGACCAAGGGTTCTGGCATCAGTCTCAACGCCGCCGACGCCGAGAGCCGCAAGCTGCTCTTTCCCCTCGTCAAGAACAGCCACAACGCGTGTCACTTCGACGTTTCCACAGGGAAGCCAGGCATCGAAGTGAGGCCCGACCAGCTGGTGGCCCGTCCCTTCAACGTGCAGATCAGCCTGAAGAATCCGCGCATCGTCGGCCACCACAACCGCCAGAACGCCGCCGCGGCGACTGCCCTGGCGCTGCTCTCGGGTTTCACGGCCCATGAGATTCAGCGTGGTCTCGACGCCTACGCTGGCATCGCCCACCGCCTCGAGCGGGTCGGCGAGCACCGCGGCGTGGTGTGGTGGAACGACTCCAAGGCGACCAACGTCGACGCCACCATCACTGCGCTCAAGAGCTTCGATGCCGGCGTACACCTCATTGGTGGGGGGGTCGGGAAGGGCTCGTCTTATGCCCCCTTGGTCGAGGCCGCGCGGGGCAAGGTGGTGACGCTCTACACCATCGGCCAGGACGCGCCTGCGCTGGGGCAGGCCTTCGCCGGCGTCGTCGACGTCATTGCTTGCCGGGATCTCGAGACCGCCTGCTCGAAGGCCGCGAGCCGGGCCCGGCTCGGTGAACACATCGTGCTCTCACCCGCCTGTGCGTCCTTCGATCAGTTCCGCGACTACGGGCACCGCGGGGAGCGTTTTCGCGCGCTCTTTGCTGATGCGAGGGGGGCGCTGTGAAAGCGGGCGACGACGTCCGAGCGCCCCGCCCCTCCACGAGCTGGGTGCCCCGCTTCGATCTGCCGTCGTTGTGCTGCGTGCTTTTTCTGACCGGTCTCGGCGTCGTCATGGTGTCGTCGGCGTCGAGCGCCTTGGCCGCGCAGAGCTACCACGACGTCTACTACTTCGCAGGCCGACAGGCTGTCTTTGCCCTGCTCGGCATCTTCGCTCTCATCGTCGGCGCTGCCATTCCGCCCCACGTGCTCGAGCGGCGCGCCTGGCCCCTGTTGGGATGCGCGTTCGTGCTCTTGGTGCTCGTGTTGTTGCCGGGCATCGGCCACAGCGCCGGCGGGGCGCGCCGCTGGATCGCTCTGGGCCCGGTGGGCATCCAGGCCGGCGAGGTGATGAAGCTGGCGCTGATCGTGTGGCTGGCCCGCTCGCTGGCGACCAAGGTGCAAGACGGGCGCATTCACCGCTTTTCGACGGGCGTGCTGCCGCATCTGCTCGTGCCCGGGTTCGCTGTGCTCTTGCTTTTGGCCGAGCCTGACTTCGGCACCAGCGCGATGCTCTTGCTCGTCACGTTCTTGATGTTGTTCGTCGCCGGCGCTCGCCTGGGGCTCCTGTTTGGCGTCGTCGTCGCCGTCGTTCCCATCGCCTTGCATCTCGTGGCGTCCAGCGCTTATCGCATGCGTCGTGTCGAGGCCTTCCTCGATCCCTGGGTGCACCGATCGGATCTCGGCTACCAGATCACCGAGTCGCTGATGACCTTCGGAAGCGGCGGCTTCTTCGGAGCGGGCCTGGGCGAGTCCAAGCAGAAGTTGTTTTTTCTGCCCGCCGCGCACACGGACTTCATCTTCGCCGTCGTCGGCGAGGAGCTCGGCTTCATCGGGGTGCTGCTGGTGCTGGGGTGCTTCGCGGTCATCGGCGTGCGCGCGTTGAAGGCTGCGCTCGCCCGCAACGCACCCTTTCTTTCTTACTTGACGCTCGGTCTTGCGGCGCTGTTGCTGGTGCAGATGCTCTTCAACATCGCTGTGGTCTTGGGTCTGGTCCCCACCAAGGGCATCACCCTTCCTTTCGTCAGCTACGGCGGATCGTCGTTGGTGGCGTCGCTCTTCAGCGCCGGCATCCTGCTCCGGCTGAGCGCGGATGGCTTGCAGAGCCCCTCGAGTCGGACCGCCACTTCGACAATGCAAGAACCAAGCGATCGTGTGCAGGTGCCAGCGCGGGCCAGGGTCGGGGGTGCGGCGTGAAGCTCGTCGTCGCCGGCGGAGGCACGGGGGGCCATCTCTTCGCTGGCATCGCCGTGGCCGAGGCACTGCTGGAGCTCGATCCCAACGCCGATGTGCTCTTCGTCGGCACCGCACGTGGCATCGAGGTGCGTGCTGTGCCCAAAGCGGGCTTCAAGCTCGCCTTGATCGAGGTGGCGGGTCTCAAGGGCACCAGCCTCGGACACCGCGTGAAGACCATCGCCAAGTTGCCGTCGTCGTTGTTGGCATCGCGCAAGATCCTGCACGACTTCGACGCCGACGCCGTCATCGGGGTCGGGGGCTACGCCTCGGGTCCCTTGCTGGTGGCGGCCAAGACCATGGGGCTGCCAACGGCGGTGTGCGAGCAGAACAGCGTCCCGGGGATCACCAACCGCATCCTCGGCAAGCTCGTCGACGCCGTCTTTGCCACCTTTCCCAGCAGCGCCTCGTTCTTTGCGGCGGACAAAGTGCGGCTGGTGGGAAATCCGGTGCGCAAGAGCTTTCGCGACGCCGCCCGTTCCGTGTCCGCAGCGCCACCGGGCATGGATTTCGAACGCGGCCTCATTTTCACTTTCGGCGGCAGCCAGGGGGCGCGCCCGCTCAATGAGGTGGCTCCCCTCGCCCTCGCGCTGCTGCAGCAAAAAGGACACGCCGTGCGGGCCCTGCACCAAGCCGGTCAGGATGCCGTCGCCGACGTGCGCCGGGCTTATTCTGATGTTTCTGTAAGTGCAGAAGTCACACCCTTTCTCGACGACATGGTCAGCGCCTACCGCCGCGCCCACGTCGTGGTCTGCCGGGCAGGGGCCACCAGCTGCGCCGAGCTGACGGCCCTCGGCGTTCCCGCGATCCTCGTTCCCTTCCCCCAAGCCGCCGACGACCACCAAACCAAAAACGCCGCCGACCTGGTGGCCCAGGGTGCTGCGATCTTGTTGCCCCAGCGCGAGATGACGCCGCAGACCTTGGCCACAGAGATCGAGCGGCTGCTCCGCGACGACGACAAGCGCCGGGCCTTCTCCCGAGACGCGCGCGCAGCCGGACGGCTCCAGGCGGCACACGACGTCGCTCGCGCCGCGATCGCGGGCTTTCGCCGTTCCCACGACAGCGTGCGGGTGCCCGCATGACGGCCACGCTCTTTCGGGGACGGGTGCGGCGCATCCACTTCGTCGGCATTGGCGGCATCGGCATGTCTGGCATCGCCGAGGTGCTGCTCGACATGGGCTTCGAGGTGCACGGCAGCGATCTCAAAGAGGGCGAGACCACGCGCGCGCTGCAGAGCAAAGGTGCAGTCGTGCGCATCGGGCACCGCGAAGACAACATCGACCGCGCTGACGTCGTCGTCACGTCTTCGGCGGTGAAATCCGACAACCCTGAGGTCAAGCGGGCCCGCACCCAGGGCGTGCCCGTGATCCCCCGCGCCGAGATGCTGGCCGAGCTGATGCGTCTCAAGCACGGTGTGGCGGTGGCAGGCAGTCACGGCAAGACGACGACGACGTCGCTGGTGGCGGCAATCCTCAACGAGGGTCAGCTGGATCCGACCGTGATCATCGGCGGCAAGGTGAACCAGCTGGGCAGCAACGCCCGCGTGGGCCGGGGCGACACGCTGGTGGCCGAAGCCGACGAGAGCGATGGCTCCTTCTTGCGCCTGACACCGACGATCGCGGTGGTGACCAACCTCGATCTCGAGCACGTCGATCACTACACCGGCGGTCTGCCGGAGCTCTCGGCGGCGTTTCTTTCGTTCATCAACAAGGTGCCCTTCTACGGCCTCGCCGTGTTGTGCATCGACGAGGAGAACGTGCAGACCCTGCTACCCCGCGTGGAGCGGCGCCACGTGACCTACGGGCGATCGCGGCAGGCGGACTACCAAGCCACGGATGTGGTGCTTGAGGGGCTTTCGTCAGTTTTCAAAGTGAAGAAACGCGATCGCGAGCTCGGCGAGGTGCGGCTCAACCTGGTCGGGGCCCACAATGTGCTCAACGCCCTCGCCGCGATCGCGGTGGGCGATGAGCTCGGCATCGATTTCGCCACCATCAAGTCCGCTCTTGGGGTCTTTCAAGGCGTGCAACGACGCTTCACCCACAAGGGGGAGCACAAAGGTGTGCTCGTCGTCGACGACTACGGCCACCACCCCGCGGAGCTGAAGGCAACCCTGGCGGCGGCCCGCGCGGCCTATCCCGGGCGGCGGATCGTGGTGCTCTTTCAGCCCCACCGCTTTACGCGCACCGCCGCACTCAAAGATGACTTCGCCCGCTGTTTCAACGACGCCGACGTCGTGCTCATTGCCCCAGTCTACGCCGCTGGCGAAGCCCCCATCGAGGGTGCCACCGGCGCAGCGCTCGCCGAAGCCACCCAGCGCCACGGCCACAAAGACGCCCGCGTCGTCGCCTCGCTCGACGAGGGTGTGGCCCTGTTGCAGACGCTGGTGCGCGCCGGCGATCTCGTCCTCACCCAGGGTGCCGGCGACATCACCCACTGCGGGCCGGCCCTGCTGGAGCGCCTCGCGCGCGGTGCATGAGCGCCCGCGATCTTTCCTGGCGCGACGAGGCGATGCAGGTGCTCGCGGGACTTGAGCTCGTCGCCGATGCCCCGCTGTCGAAGCGCACGACCTTTGGCATCGGTGGACCCGCGGATCTGCTGGCGTTGGCAAGAAACGACGACGACGTCGCCGCGGTCCTGGGTTTCGCCGACGATCGCGGGCTCGGCCTGTTCGTGCTGGGTGGGGGATCGAACCTGCTGGTGAGAGACGGAGGCGTGCGCGGCATCGTGCTCTCGTTGGTCGGTGACCTGGCGTCGCTCGTCATCAGCGAAGGCGGCAAGCGCATCGACGTCGGCGCCGGCTGCACCTACCCCCGGCTCACCCGCACGGCTCTCGAGCTGGGTTGGCCGTCGGCGGTGGGATGGATGGGAACGCCTGGTCAGGTCGGCGGCGCCTTGCTCATGAACGCCGGATCGCGATGGGGGGAGATCAAGGATGTCGTCGTCGAGGTGACCACGGCCTCGGCCGGCAGGATCGCGGTCGTGCCTGCGGCTGCCTGCGGCTTCGGCTACCGCACCAGCGCCTTTCAGCAGCCCCAGCGGCAGATCGGTGGCAGCGCAATTGGCGCGCAGGCCGGGGGATGCAGCTTGGGGGCCGAAGGCGGGAGCGCCAGTGCGAACGGACGGAGCTTCGACGCTTCGCTCACTTCCGCAGATCCAAAAATGAAGAGAGTGGTCTTGACCCGAGCGATCCTTCGATGCGACAACTCGCAAATTGAAAAAGCAGATGAACTGAACGCGCGCGCCAAAGAACTCCTTGTCCGCCGGCACCAGACCCAGCCCAAGCTTCGGTCGGCCGGCTCGCTCTTCAAGAACCCGCCGGGCGACTTCGCCGGGCGACTCATCGAGGCCAGCGGCCTCAAGGGATTCGCAGTGGGCCGAGCCCAGGTCAGCACCGTGCACGCGAACTTCGTGGTCAACCTTGGCGGAGCCACGGCCCACGACGTCGTCGCCCTTGCCGACCACGTCATCGCGACCGTGCGAGCGCAGCAGGGCGTCACCCTCGAGTGGGAAGTGCGCCGCGTCGGCGAGGACGCCTCTCGATGAGCGCGCTCCCCACCCCCTCCCGCTTCATGGGCGCTCCGGCCTCCGGCGCCAAAGCTGCATCCTTCGGCCTGCGCGCCGAATCCAACAAGCGCCCGCTGGTGCTGCGACCCGAGGCCCCGGGTGCTGCTGCCACCGCGCCGCCCCGACGCATCCAGACCCAACCACGGCTCGCTCGCCGACCTGCGCCGCCGCCGCCGTCGATGTTGGTTCGGTCGCTCAAGGCGGTGTTGCTCGTTGCCGTCGCCGGGGGCTCGGCCTTGGGCGTGGTGAAGGTGAAGGACCTCGTCGAGGGCAGTGATGCCCTGCCGTTGGGCAGCGTCGTCGTCGTCGCTCGTTCTGGACAACTGTCGGCGCAACGCGAGCTCGAAGTGAAGGCTTATGCCGAGCTGAGCGAGGGTGAGCCCTTTTTTGGCATCGACACCGACGCTGTCGAAGAGCGCATCGAGCGCCATCCTTTCGTTCGCGAGGCAGTGGTGCGGCGGCTGCCGCCCGACACCATCGAGATCGACGTGCAGGAGCGCACGGCGCGCCTGGCCTTGTCGACACCGCAGGGGCTCTATCTGCTCGACGAAGACGGCGACGTCATGAAGAGGGCGCGGCCCGGCGACGACGTCGACGTCCCCGTGCTGTCCGGCGTGGTGCTTGATGCTTCATCAGATGCTGAATCGGCGAAGCTCAGCCGGGCCTTGGGGCTCGTTGGAGCGGTGGCCAAGGCCGGTTTGGGCGCGCGTTTGAGCGAGATCGTGGGCCTGCCGGCCACCGGCTTCGAGCTGGTGTTCGTCGACGGCGCGCGCGTACGGGTCGGCGACAACGACTTCGACGCCAAGTTGCAGCGATTGCTTGCGACCGAGCAACGCCTGGCTGCACACGGACGGCACTTCAGTTTCATGTGGCTCGACGACGCGCGGCATCCCGAGAGGGTTGCTGTGCGTCTCCGATCGTCGACGGAGACGTCTTCGACCGGTGGTTAACCGACGACTTGCGAGAGCGGGTCAAGCGGGGTCGGCGAGAGCCGGCCCGGGAGAGTGGGAAATGGCAGTGAAGCAGCGCGTTCCGCGTCGAGAGAATCTCGTCGTGGGCCTAGACATCGGTACTACGAAAATCTGCGCCATCGTCGGCGAGGTGACGCCCGAGGGCGTCGACATCGTCGGCATTGGCACCGCACCCTCGCGTGGCTTGCGCAAGGGCTGTGTCATCAACATCGAGGCCACCGTCGTCGGCATCAAGAAGGCGGTCGAAGAAGCCGAGCTGATGGCCGGCTGCGAGATCCACTCGGTGTACGCCGGCATCGCTGGCGGGCACATCCGTGGCTTCAACAGTCATGGAATTGTCGCAGTGAAGGACCGAGAGGTCATGGAGGCCGACATCGAGAGGGTGATCGACGCCGCCAAGGCCGTGGCCATCCCCGTCGATCGCGAGGTCATCCACATCCTGCCCCAAGAGTTCGTCATCGACGACCAAGACGGCATTCGCGAGCCCCTCGGCATGTCGGGCGTGCGGCTCGAAGCCAAGGTGCACATCGTCACCGGCAACGTCACCAGCGCCCAGAACATCGTGAAATGCGCGCAGCGCTGCGCGCTCAACGTGTCCGACATCGTGCTCGAACAGCTCGCCTCGTCGTTGGCCGTGCTCGCCGAAGACGAGAAGGAACTCGGCGTGGCGCTGGTCGACATCGGCGGCGGCACCACCGACATTGCCATCTTTCACGGCGGGGCCATCCAGCACACCAGCGTCGTCGCCATCGGCGGCCAACACATGACCAACGACATCGCCGTCGGTCTGCGCACCCCGCAGGAAGAGGCCGAGGCCATCAAGAAGCGCTGGGGTTGCGCCAGCACCAAGATGATTCGGCCGGGCGAGATGATCGAGGTGCCCTCGATCGGCGGGCGCAAGTCTCGGGAGCTCTCGCGACAGATTCTCGGCGACATCCTCGAGCCTCGCGTCGTCGAGATCTTCGAGCTCGTGCAGCGCGAGATCGAAAAGATGAAGCTGACGGAGCTCTTGGCCTCTGGCGTCGTCCTCACCGGCGGGAGCACCCTGCTGCCCGGCATGATCGAGGTCGCCGAAGAAGTCATTGGCCTGCCGGTGCGCATGGGCGTGCCCCAGCACATCGGTGGCCTCGTCGACGTCGTCCGCAGCCCCGTCTATTCCACGGGCGTTGGCCTGCTGATGTACGGCGCGCAGCAGATGAACGATCGCCAGCACTTTCGGGCTCGTGACGAGAACATCTACACCAAGGTCAAGAAGCGCATGAGCGCGTGGCTCGAGGACGTCCTCTGAGTCGCGCCCCTGCCCACGGCCGAGACGAGTGCGCCTTGACCGTGAGAATTCCGCTTCGATAATTTCAAAACTTCAAAACTTCAAAACTTCAGACTCAGGACCGAACATGATCGAATTCGAAGACAACGAATCCCGTGGCCCCCGCATCAAGGTCGTCGGCGTCGGCGGCGGCGGCGGCAACGCCATCAACAACATGATCGACCGCGGCATCGCCGGGGTGGAGTTCCTCGTCGCCAACACCGACGTGCAGGCTCTCGATCTCAACAAAGCACCTGCCCGCTTACAGCTCGGCAAAGACAGCACCCGCGGGCTGGGGGCTGGGGCCAAGCCCGACGTCGGCTCGTCGGCGGCGAAGGAATCCATCGATCGAATCGAGGAGCTGCTGCACGGCGCCAACATGGTCTTCATCGCTGCTGGCATGGGCGGCGGCACGGGAACGGGAGCAGCACCCATCATCGCCGACGTCGCCCGTCGCCAGGGCGCGCTCACGGTCGGCGTCGTCACCAAACCCTTCGCCTTCGAAGGTGCTCGTCGCCGCAAGCAGGCGGAGCGGGGCATCGAGGCTCTCAAGCAGGCCGTAGACACGCTCATCATCGTCCCCAACGATCGCTTGCTCTCGATGTGCAGCAAAGACACCACGATGCTCGACGCGTTCAAGCTGGCCGACCAGGTCCTCTTCAATGCGGTCAAGGGCATCAGCGACATCATCACGCAGCAAGGCGTGATCAACGTCGACTTCGCCGACGCCGTCGCCGTCATGACTGCCCAGGGCCTCGCCCTCATGGGCATCGGACGGGGCTCGGGTGAAAAGAGGGCCATCGACGCCGTGCACGCCGCCATCTCGAGCCCGCTGCTCGAAGAGGTGAGCATCGACGGCGCCACCGGAATTCTCGTGAACGTGACCGGCGGTCCCTCGCTGACGCTGCACGAAGTCAACGAAGCCATCGCGCTCATCGAAGACGCGGCCCATGAGGATTGCAACATCATCTTCGGCTACGTCGTCGACGAGACCCTGGGCGACGACGTCACCATCACGGTCATCGCCACGGGCTTCGAACGGGGCCGCCGCATCGACGAGCCCAACCTGGCCACCGGCGAGACGGCCCACGGACCTGCTGCTGCCCAACAGCGGACCGACGCCGACGTACCGACCTACATCCGCAATGGTTGGAAGCAGGGCAAGAACCTCTCGCCCCAAGCGGAGCTGCCAATTCCGCCTCCGGCGCCGGCCCCGGCGGCTGCACCTGCGGCTCCAATGGCAGCGCGACCTGAGGTCAGAGAAGGGGCCGCCCGGCCTGAGGGCAGAGAAGTGGTCGCGCCGCCTGCACCGGCGCCGGTCAACGTGCTCGCCGCGCCCATGGCTGCAATCCCCGACGTCTTTGCGTCCTCGGCGGCGGTCATCGAAAGCAGCGGTGGGGTCCCAGCCAACAGCAGGCGCAACCTCATTTCGATGCTGCCGCCCGTGGATGAAGAGGTCACGGCCACCGCCAGCGCACCGAGGCGCGAAGCTGTGCGCGGTTCCCATGTGCACCGCCAGGCAGCACTCGCCATGCAGACCAGCAGCATCGGCGACGACGACGAATACGACATTCCCGCTTTCCTCCGCCGCAACGCGGAGTGAGTGTGACCTGACCCGGCTGACGTTCCATCAGCGAAAAGCCTCGCGTTGAAGTTCTGATGGTTCAAGACGCTGGCGCGTCTTGAAGTTCTGACGGTTCAAGACGCTGGCGCGTCTTGAAGTTCTGACGGTTCAAGACGCTGGCGCGTCTTGAAAGACGCGAGGCTTTTTTTTCGTGCGCCTTGCGCATGCGGGGCCTGGACGGACCATGTTGCTGGTCCGTCACCTCGCTGTCACAGGGAGGAGTTAGTCCGCATTCAGACACGCCAACGGAGGCGAACGGAGGCTGCAGTGGCCCAAACGATCTTGATCGTCGAGGACGAGCCCGATCTGCTCAGCACCCTCGAGTACAACCTTCAGCGCGAGGGCTTCGAGACCCGCGCCGCGACCTCCGGCGAAGAGGCGCTCAGGCTCGCGGAGCACGAACCCCGCCCCGATCTGGTGTTGCTCGACGTCATGCTCCCCGACCTATCGGGGACAGAGGTCTGCCGCCGTCTCCGTCACAAGGACCCACTGCGCCGCATTCCGGTCATCATGCTGACGGCCCGCGGCGAAGAGATCGATCGCGTGATCGGCTTCGAAGCCGGCGCCGACGACTACGTCGTCAAACCCTTCAGCGTGCGCGAGCTTTTGCTCAGGGTGCGGGCGGTGTTGAGGCGCGCGGTGCGCACTGATGAGACTCTGACCGAAGAAACGGTCTTTGGTCGGCTCAAGCTCGATCCCTCTGCCCACCGTTGCTGCGTCGACGACGACGAAATCGTCTTGACCGCGCTGGAGTTCCGCCTGCTCTCGACCTTTCTGGTGCGGCGTGGACGCGTGCAGAGCCGAGAGACCTTGCTCAACGACGTCTGGGGGATCGAGGCCGACATCACCACCCGTACCGTCGACACCCACGTGAAGCGCCTGCGCGAGAAATTGGGGGAGGCTGGTGCCTACGTCGAAACGCTGCGTGGCGTTGGCTACCGCTTTCGCTCCCGTCCCGACGACGTCCTTCGCACCAGTGAGGGCGAGGCGGCGTGAGGCTCCTGGACTCGGGCCCCTGTGCCTGGGGTGCGCTGGGCTCCGTGGGCAGCGCCGCGCCCGTGACCCTGCTCCACGAAGCCACAGGCAACCTGGTCGTCGTCGTCGTCGTCGTCGTCGTCGGGTTGCTGGTGGCCATCGCCGCCGCCATCGCTTCCCGCGCGGTCTTGAGCCGTCTGCGCGGCGTGCTGCAGCTGGTGCGGGCCATCCGGCGCGGGTCCTTGTTGCGCGACGACCTCGACGTTGACGACGACGCCGAGCTGCCGCGCTCCTTCGCTGCGCTGACTCGCGAGCTCGAGCACAACGTGCAGAGCCTGGCTGTCGAGCGCGATCGCTTCGATGCTTTGTTGCAAGCGATGGGAGAAGGTGTGGTTGCCCTCGACGATGCAGGGCACGTCGTCTTGGCCAACGCCGCCGCTCGCACCCTCTTGGCCCTCGCGCCCGACGACGTGTTCGAGCGACGACTGGCGGTGCTCTCGCTGCTGGGCATCATCGACGATGCTGCGGGCGGCACCACGGCGGCCGCCGAGGTCGAGGTCGTCAACGGCGACAAGCTGCGGCGGGTCTTGGTGAGAGCGACCCCCAAACCCGCCGTCAGCGGACGTGCGAGAGGAGGCGTGGTGCTGGTCGTCCACGACGTCACCGAGATTCGTCGGCTCGAGACCTTGAGGCGGGACTTCGTCGCCAACGTGTCCCACGAGCTGCGCACCCCCTGCTCGGTGATCCTCGCCAATGCCGAGACCCTGTTGTCCGGCGCCCTCGACGACGGCCCGCGTGCCCAGAAATTCGTGGAAGCGCTGCATCGAAACGCCGAACATCTCGCCCGTCTGATCGCCGACCTGCTCGAGCTGTCGAAGATCGAGGCCGGCAAGGTCACCTTCGTGCGCGTGCCCCTCAATTTGCGCGACGCCGCTGCCCATGTGGTGGAGGCCATTGAGCCTCGAGCCCGCGCCAAGGATATCTCCATCGTCGTCGATGTCGATGCGGCGCTGCAGATCGAGGGGGACCCCAAGGCCCTCGATCAAGTGCTGATCAACCTCATCGACAACGCCGTGAAGTACACGTGTGCGGGGGGGCACGTTCGCGTCTCGGCCCAGCGCGTCGACAACGCCGTCCGCTTGTGGATCGAAGACGACGGCCCGGGCGTCGAGCCCAAGCACAAGGAACGGCTCTTCGAGCGCTTTTACCGGGTCGACTCGGGACGCTCACGCGATGTCGGTGGCACCGGGCTGGGCCTGGCCATCGTCAAGCACCTCGTCGAGGCCATGGACGGCGAGGTCGGCGTCGAGGATGCACTGCCACACGGCACGCGCTTTTGGGTGCAGCTGAGGTTGTTTGCGGCCGCGCGTCGGCCGGGCTCGGCAGCGGTGGACGCCGTCACCGCGATCTCGCCGATGTCGCCACGCTGACCGCGCTGCTCGTGGCGTCAGGGTTGCCAGGCCAGCGCGCCATGTTCGCGTCGCCACCGCAGCGGATGCAGGTAGTGAGCGCGCCACCGCCGAGCGAGGGGATGCTGCCAATGCTCGACGACGAAAGCCGTGAGGGCGAAGGGTACCCAGATGAGAAGGAGGGCGAACGCCTGCCACACCAGAGCCAGCTGCACCGTCTTGTCCATGCGGGCCTCCTGCGTCTCGCCGCTACCTATCTAACAATTCCATGGCGCTGCGGCCCGCGGCCCCAAGCCGCATCCTCCGGCTCCGCGCCGGTGGCGACGACGGGTGCCTTGCCCGACCCCAGCCGGCAGCCTCATCCCGCGTCCGCTTGATGTTCGACCGCGTGTTGAATTGGAAAGACGCGGGATGATGCGCGTGAAGCGCGCCCGCGGAGTTGGTGGGGGGCCACGCGTCCGGCTCCGCCGGCGCGGGGGGTCTGCATCAGACCTCCCGGAAGGGCATCCCCGACGGAGCTGAACGAGACCGCTCCGCGGTCGAAGTTCAGCGAGATCGGGGATCAGAGGATGACGGTACCGTCGAAGTCGTCGCGGTGAAAGGGCAGGTCGAGGGCTCCCCAGGGTGATGAGGTGGACGCAAACAAGAGTCGTCCCGGCTCGGCGCAGGCAAAGCGCGTGGGGTACGTGATCGCTTCGACGAGCAACTCGATGCCCTGGCGCTGCACACCGCCGGCAGCGTCGGCATTGGCAGCGACGTGGGGATCGCGACAGCGTTGGCGCAAGCGGGCGACTCCCTCGACGTCGAAGGAGCTCATGATCGGAGCGCCCTCAGCCCCGCTGTCCGCGGGTCGGGGATCGTTTCTCGCTCGCCACCAGGAGGTCTCATCGGCGGCGGCGTAGGGGTCGACGGCGACACCGCCAAACCATACGTTAAAGTGCAGGTGGGGAGCGGCCCAGGGAAACATGAAGGTCGAGTCTGCGCCAGAGGCACCAGATAAGCCGACCTCAGATCCGCGGCGAAGCTCTTGCCCAATGACAACGCATGAACGTGCGAGATGGTTGTATGTGGTCACCAGGGAGCCACCGTGGTCGACGTAGATCTTGAGTCCCCCGCGGTGAAACTCGCGGCGAATCGTGGCGACGATGCCGGGGGCCGCCGTGCACACCCTCGTCCCCGGTGGAACGACGAAGTCCGTGCCGTTGTGGGAGTCGTAGGTGAGACTGCCGCCGCGCCAATCCCTCGCCTGGGTCTTGCGCACCGACCAGCCTTCTTCGAAGGGTGTCGGTGTACGATTGAAAAAATTGAGGATGGGAAGAAAGCGATCGGAACGCGTCCTACCCAGCCACGTCGCTAGAGATACCCGGGGCATAAAAATCTTTAGACTCGTGTGATCAAACCGCGATTTTGGCGTGAGAGAATTGCCGAACAGCACCATGCCCAACTGCCGGGCCGCGAGGGGAAGGGGCCGCAGTCCCAGGGCTTCGACGAGGGAGACGCGTGGCATCGCGGCGCAGACTAGGCCATCGTGTGGGCATGAGCGCATCACTCGCCTTCGTCGTCGCCGCCCTTTATGTCGCTGCCGCCGGCCCTGCCGCGCCCACCGAGACGCCCAAGAAGGGGCAGGTGGTGATCACCGAGGTGAGCGCTGGGGATCCGAAGAAGGGCGCCGTCTTTTCCATCTCGGTGGGGGACTGCGTGCGCGCCAAAGGGAACCCGCCAGAAGAACCCGCCGAGTGCGGCGTCGTCGTCGCCCTCAAGAAGGGCGGGGCTGGCAAAGCCCGCTTGGAGTGGACGGCCAAGAGCGGCGCGATTTCCAGGCCCAATGGCAACAGCGCCCTGATCGGTAGTCCCGACGACAAAGAGCGCCAGATGACCTTGCGTTGGTCCACCGTCGTCGTCGGCAATGCCAACCAGGGCGCTGGCATCAATGGCTTGTTGATCACCCAAGAGACCCACGGCGACAAATCCAAGCGACGCCACGACCTCTTCCTGGCTCGAAAAGGGGGCATCGATCACGCGTTCACCGGACGCGAGGGACGCGGGAGCAAGACTTGGTCGGCGGTCTCAGCGGCCGACATCGACCACGACGGCGGCGCCGAGATCGTGCTGATGCTGGCCTCCACCAACGACGAAGCCGTCGCCGACACCTGGGAGATGCAGGTCTACGGCTGGCGTGCCGACATCGCCAAGATCATCGCGCGCAGCGATCTCCAGCCCGCCGTCAAAGGCGCCGTTATCGCCATGACCCGCAGCGTCGCCGAGGCCCGCAAGATGGCCGAGGACCCCTGCGCCGGCGAGCTTCTGGTCCTCGACAACAAGGCTGCCGACCTGTTGGGCGACGGTCAGTTCGTGCTCGCCTACCCGGCGGCGTCGAAGGTCGATGCCGAGCTCGTCCTTGAATCCGTGCGGGCCTGCAATCCGGCGCTGAGCGGCTCGGTCAAACCCCTGGCCAACGGCGTCGACGTCGACGCCGACGAAAGCGCCGAATAAGCAACGAGCATCCCAACGCGTCGGCGTTCGCGCTCAGGCTCCGCGCCCGGCGTCGTCGGCGTCACGGTTTTCCAAGATCAGATAGAGCACGGGAACGACCAGGAGCGTCAGCAGCATCAGCGAGAGGAGTCCACCGAACATCGGCGACGACAGCCGTTTCATGACGTCGGCGCCCACTCCGGAGGCTCCCATGACCGGGATCAGCCCGAAGATGTTCATCAGCACCGCCATCAAGACCGGACGCAGCGACTTCAGCGCACCGTCGATGGTGGCTTCCCGCGCCTGTTCCGCGTTGCGAACACCGCCATTGGCGCGCTTCTTCGACCATGACTCGTCGAGGAACACCACCATGATCGATGTCGTCTCGACCGCTACCCCGATGAGGGCGATGGCACCGGCCCAGACCGCGGTGCTCATCGAATAGTGCAGCCACCACATGAGAAAGAGTCCGCCCGTGAGCGACAAGGGCACCGAGGCCATGACCAGCATTGCTTTCTTCGTCGAACGCAGCGCGAAGTAGAGGAGCACGAACACGAGCACCAAGGTGATCGGCAGGACGATCTTCATCCGCGCCTGCATGCGCTCGAGATTCTCGTATTGGCCCGTCCACTTCAGATAGGTACCGGCGGGCATGTGCACGGTTTTCTCGACCGCCGCCTTGGCGTCGTCGACGTAGCCCCCGGTGTCACGGCCGAAGAGGTCGACGTAGACGTAGCCGGCCAGCGCTGCGTTCTCGTCGAGGATCATGGGCGCGCCGGCGCGCATTTCCAGCCGGCCCAAGGTCTCGAGTGGAAGCTGGGCCCCTGAGGGCGTTCGCACCAAAACGCGCCCGACGCCGTCGAGGGTGTCCCGGAGCTCGCGCGGGTAGCGAACATTCAACGTGTAGCGCTCTCGGCCCTCGATCACCTGTGCGATCTCCATCCCGCCGACAGCCGTCTCGAGCACATCGAGCACATCGCCGAGGAGCAGGCCCGAGCGGCCAATGACGACCCGATCCGGCTCGAAGTCGAGGTAGGTGCCGCCGAGAATGCGCTCGGCGTAGACCGATCGGGTGCCGGGGACGTCGCGCAGCGCGCGCTCGATCTGCTGCCCGACATGCTCGATGGTGACGAGATCTTTGCCGAAGATTTTGATGCCGACCTGCGTACGAATGCCAGTCGACAACATGTCGATGCGACCCCGCACCGGTTTGGTCCACGCACGGTTGAGCCCCGGGGCAACGACGGCGTCGTCGAGGTCCTGCATCAACTGCTCCTCGCTCAATCCCTCCCGCCACGCCTCCTTCGGTTTGAGCTGCACGGTGCTCTCGATCATCGACAGCGGCGACGGGTCGGTGGCCGTGTCGAAGCGGCCGGCCTTGCCAAACACGCTTTCGACCTCGGGGATCGCCTTGAGCGCAGCATCTTGCCTTTGCAGAATGTCGCCGGCCGCCGTCACGGAGATGCCGGGCACGGTGATCGGCATGTAGAGAAGGTCTCCCTCCCACAGCGGCGGCATGAACTCGGAGCCAAGCTTGCTGTACGCGAGCCCCGCGCCCCCAACGAGGACAACGACGAAAGCGAGCACGAGCAGACGCGCGTGCAGTGCGGCAGAAAGCAGCGGGCGATAGAGAAAGAGCAGCAGCCGATTCAGTGGGTTTTGGGCCTCCGAGCGAACCTTGCCGCGGACGAAAATCCAAATGAGCGGCGGTGCAACCGTGATCGTGACGAGCGCAGCCGCAAGCATGGCCAGCGTCTTCGTCCACGCGAGGGGGTGGAAGAGCTTTCCCTCCTGCGCTTGCAAGGCAAAGATCGGCAAGAAGCTCACGGCGATGATGAGCAACGACGAAAACAGTCCGGCACCGAGCTCCGAACAGGCTTCGGTGACCGCATCTCTTCGGTCTCGGTGCGGGTCCTCCGCCAGCTTCTTGTGCGTGTTCTCGATGAACACCACCACGCCGTCGACGATGTCGCCAACCGCGAGAATCAGCCCGCCCAGCGACATGATGTTGAGCCCGATGTCCATGTAGTAGGTCGGGATCATCGAGATGAGGACCGTGAGGGGCAACGTAAGGGCGACGACGGCGGCGCTGCGGATGTGCAGAAGAAACAGGAGAATGACGAGGCAGACGACGGCGACTTCCTCCAAGAGCGATCCAGTGAGCGTTGCCACGGCTTTCTCGATCAGGCTGCTGCGGTCGTAGGTGACGCGCAGCTCAACGCCGGGCGGGAACCCCGGCTTCATCTCGTCGATCCTCTTCTTCACGCGCTCAATCACATCGGCAGCGTCCTCTCCCTGGCGCATGACGACGACGCCGCCGACGACGTCGCCGAGGCCGTCGAGATCGGACACGCCGCGCCGGAGGTTGGGGCCGAGTTGAACGCGCCCGAGGTCGGCGACGCGCACCGGCGTTCCGGCTGCGGTGGTGGCGACTGCGACTTGAGCGACGTCGTCGGTTGATGTGATGCGTCCGCGGCCACGGACATAGACCTCGCGCTCGTTGACCTCGAGGGTGCGCGCGCCGACGTCGCGGTTGGAGCTGCGGATGGCATTCACGACCCTCGAGACCGAAAGCCCATGGGCAGCCAGGCGCGTGGGATCCAGCTCCACTTGGTATTGCTTTTCCATGCCGCCGACGGCCGCGACCTCGGCGACCCCGGGCACCGACGCGAGCCAGTAGCGCAAGGACCAGTCCTGAAAGGAACGGATCGCGGCGGCGTCGTTGTGGCCTGTTTTGTCGACGAGCGCGTACTGAAACACCCAGCCGACGCCGCTGGCATCCGGTCCGATCTGGGGCGCCACACCTTGCGGCAGTTTTCCCTGCATCTTCGAGAGGGTCTCGAGGACGCGCGAGCGCGCCCAGTAGAGGTCAGTACCCTCCTCGAAGATGACGTAGACGAAGGACATCCCGAACATCGAGAAACCGCGGACGACACTCACCTTTGGGGAAGCGAGCATCGCGGTGACGAGCGGATAGGTGACCTGATCCTCGATGAGCTCCGGACTGCGGCCCATCCAATCAGAGAACAAGATCACCTGCGTGTCTGACAGGTCGGGGATCGCATCGATGCGGATCTTCCTCAGCAGCAGTGCGCCCCAAAGGGCAAGCACCATCGCCGCACCCAGCGTCAGCTGCCAGCGCTGCATCGAGAAACGGATGATTCGTTCGATCATGTCAGCCGCCACCGTGCCCGGCGTGGCCTTGGGGACCACCACCGCTTTTCAACGCCGCCTGCAACCGGCTCTCGGCGTCGATGAGGAAGCCCGCACGGACGACGACGTCATCGCCCGCTGCCACCCCTGAGGCGACGACGAAGCCCTCACCGACGCGGGGACCCAGCAGCACCGCGCGCGGTTCGAAGCGTGTCGCGCTGGTTCGCACGAACATGATCTTGCGGGTGCCGGTGTCGATGATGGCGTCGGCGGGGGCCACCAGCACGTCGCCGAGATCCTTGGCGATGCTGACCGCCGCGTACATGCCAGGCTTGAGCGCGCCGTCAGCGTTGGAGAGCTCGATGCGCGCCTTGCCGGTGCGCGTGGCGGCATCGATCTCGGGATAGATGTAGCTGATGGTCGCGTGGATGACCTTGCCAGGCTCCGATGGCAGCTCGATGTCGACGGCGTCGCCTCTCTTCACGATTGAGATATCGCTTTCGTACAGCGCCGCCACGACCCACACCGTCGAGAGATCGACGATCCGGTACAAATGCATGTCGGGGGTCGCGTAAATCCCTTGCGCCGCCGCCTTCTCGACGACAACGCCGCTCGCCGGGGACTCGATCGCCAGGCTGTGCTGCACGGTCCCCGTCTCCCGCAGCGTCGCGATGTCCCTTGGCGACACGCCCCAGAGCGCGAGCCTTTCCAGCGCGGCGGCGGCCACCCGTCTGCCGATCTCTCCCTGCTCGCGCCCGGCCAGGTACTCCTGCTGCGTCGACACGAGCTCGGGGCTGTACAGCCGGTAGAGGATTTGACCCTTCTTTACCGGTTGGCCGACGGCGCTCACGAGAATCTCGTCGATGAATCCTGCAACGCGGGTGTGCACATGGGCTTCGCGGCGCTCGTCGACCTGAACGAGAGCGACCGTACGCAGGCTCGGAGTGACGTGCTGCGTCTCCAAGTGTGCCGTGAGCAGACCGATGCGGCTGAGCTGCACTGCGGGGACCTCAATGGCAACGCGTGGTTCCTCACGCAGCGCCGTCGACGTCGTCGCTGCCGGGTGGTGTTTGTTGGGCGCCGCAGGAGGCGGCAGGGCCGGGGCGACGACGACCTGGCCTTGGTGTCCTTCGTGTGCTTCGTGTCCCTCGTGTCCCTCGTGTCCCTCGTGTCCCTCGTCTCCTTGGTATCGAGCGATTGCTGCCCCTCCCAGCGCGACGGCGACGACTGCGGCGAAGGCGAATCCGGTGCGCATCACATGCCTCCCATGCCGTCGGCTTCGTCGTCGGCCCCCAGCGTGCCCGGGAGGGGTGCCGACATCCCCGCGCCCATGCGCACCGGCTGGGCGGCCATCGACGGCTGCATCGGTGCGCTCCCCATGCCCCCGGCCATCACGCCTGCGCCGCCGAACAGAGTGGGCGACGCGGGGGCCAGCTGCATCACCGGCGCGTGGGTCAGCAATTCGTCGAGCCGCAGTCGGGCCAGGTGAATGTCGATCCTTGCGGCCTCAGCCTCGAGCGCGACCTGGTGGTAGGCGCGGACCACGGCCAAGACCTCGAGGAGCGGCGCCTCCTTCGTCGCGTAGGCACGCTCAGAAGAATCCAGCGCGAGCTTCGTCGTCGGCAGGATCTTCTCCTCGTAGAGCGTGAGCGTCTCCTCCGCCGAACGGAGGTCCTGCCGCGCGTGCTCCCACTCGGTGCGCAGATCCACCAGCACCACCGCGATGCGAGCGCGCTCAGCTTCGGCATTCTTCTGCCCGGCGTCGATCTGCCGACTTTGTTTCCACGGAAAGAAGATCGGCAACGAGATGCCGATCATGGCCCCCACGTTCGACGGCTCCTCCTTCATGAACGACTGCATGCCCATGAGCTGCACAGCAAAATCCGGCCACACATCGAGTGCGAGGGCGCGGCTGTCGGCGTCGGCGATCTCGACGCGCGCGCGGGCGGCCAGCAGCTCGGGTTGGCCGGCGATGGCGTCGTCGAAGCTCGCAGGTACGGCGAAGTCAACGTCGTCGATCAGCTCGGCGGCGTCGGCGCTTTCATCATCGAGAGTCAGCCCGCGCAGCGCGGCCAGGTTGATCATCGAGGCGCGCAGCGAGCGGCCGATCACCAGCGCGTCACGCTCGAGGACGGCGATCTCGACATCGGCGAGAAGGGCATCGTGGTGGACGCTGGTTCCCGTGATGTATCGCGTCGACGCGCTGGCCTGCACCTCGCGCACCGCCTGTCGGAGGAGCTCGTTGGTCGCTCGCGCCTTCTGCAAGTAGATCGCGCGCAGGAAAACCTGGGTCGCGGCGACCCGCAATGCCCGCGTCGTTGTCGTCGTCTCCCGGACCGCCGCCCTTGCTCGGCTGCGTGCCGCGTCAACGTGTGCGTCGCGTCGGCCGGGAAAGGGGACGACCTGCGAGAGCTGATAGCGGATGACCGGCATCTGATCAGAAAGCGAGATCTCATCGGGGCCCGCTGCAACAAAGGGCTCATCCCACCAGCCCGCGGCATCAGCGGCGCGAGAGAGAACCTCGGCGCGGGCGCGGCTCTCGGCCAGCGACGGCGACTGGGCCTCGACCTCAGCAAGCACGTCAGAGAGCTTGAGCGTCGCCGGTCCCCCGGGCTGCGTCGGCGTGAAGAGCACGAGCACGACGACAAGATTGGTCATGTCCGCCTCTGGCGCGCGACGCGCAGAAGCAGCTTCCTCAGCTCCAAGACGGTGACCGGAACCAGCCCGAAAAGCAGCGCCACTGTGCAGTCGCCCATCGAGATCGGTCCGATGTCGAAGGCGCGCTGCGTCCAGGGCAGATGGTGGATGCTGATTTGCACTGTGGTTGAGACCACGAGCACGCCGACCAACGAGAGATTCGTCAGCGCACCGACCTCCCAGAACAGCTTGTCGGGGCTGCGCGACGACGCTGAACGGAACACCTCCGAGAAGACCAAGACGGAGAAGGCGAGGTTTCGGGCTTCGAGCAGCTCCCGCTCGCGGAGCGCCCACGCGAACACCGCGGCAACGACGATGGCGGTCAGCGCCCCGACGAGCGCGATGTCGGCCCATTCGCGCTTGCCCAGCATCGGCTCGGATGGGCGGCGTGGCGGGCGAGCGAGTGCGTCATCCGTCGGCGGATCCACGACGAGGGCGAGGGCCGGCAAGCCATCGGTCACCAGGTTCACCCACAAGAGCTGCAGCGCCGTGAGCGGCAACGGCAGCCCGAGCAACGATGCCGAGAGCATGACCAGCAGCTCGCCGAAATTGCCGGACAGCAAGTAGACGAGCGCCTTGCGGATGTTGTCGAAGATGGCTCTGCCTTCGCGCACGGCGGCGACGATGCTGGCGAAGTTGTCGTCTGCGAGGATCATGGCGCTTGCCTCGCGGGCGACCTCGGCGCCGCTTTTGCCCATGGCGATGCCGATGTGGGCTTCCTTCAGCGCCGGCGCATCGTTGACGCCGTCGCCCGTCATCGCCACAATCTCGCCGCGCTTTTTCCACGCGCGCACGATCTCGATCTTCTGCTCGGGCGTCGCGCGGGCATGCACCACCTCGGTGGCGTCGTCCCCCGGCAACAGGATCCCCATCTCGATCGCAATCGCCATCGCCGTCGCCGGGTGGTCCCCGGTGATCATCACCGTCTTGATGCCCGCGCGGCGCGCGAGCCGGACGGCCTCGATGGCCTCACTGCGCGGGGGATCGGCGAAACCAATCAGTCCGAGGATCTCGAGGTCCCGCTCATCGCTCGTCGACCCGATCGCCACGGCGAGCACGCGCAAACCGCGCGATGCCATCTCGACGTTGGCCTCCACGGTGCCCGGCGGCGTCTTAGCAGACAGCGGCAACAGGAGCTCAACTGCGCCCTTCACGTAGAGTCTGCCGTCGCTCCGCCAGATCGACATGCGCTTCCGCTCGCTGTCGAAGGGCTGCACGAGCACTCGGGGACGCTGGGCTTCGATGGCCTTTCGCGTCGTTCCCTGGGCAAACGCGGCCCGCAGCAGCGCGAGCTCCAGGGGGTCGCCGGTGTTGCCATCGAGGTCAGCGTCGGAGCACGCGGCGGCCGCGAACAGGACGCGCTCGGCGTCGCCACCCCAGACCTCGCGCACGAGCACCTCGCCTGTCGTCAGCGTGCCGGTCTTGTCGGTGCAGATGACCGTGGCGCAGCCAAGCGTTTCGACGGCAGGGAGCTGTCGAACCAGCACATGGCGCTGGGCCATCCGTTGCACGCCGAGCGCGAGCGCAATGGTGACGATGGCCGTGAGTCCCTCGGGCACAGCGGCGACTGCGAGGGAGACCGCCGACAACAACACGTCGACGGGCGAGAGCCCGCGCGCAAGCTCCAGACCGGAGACGACGATGACGATGCCGGCGCACAGCCACACCAGCGTCTTGCCGACCTTCTCGAGTTGTTGCTGAAGCGGCGTGTTCTTCGCCTTCGCGGTGTTGAGCAGCGCTGCGATGCGTCCGATCTCCGTGCGCATTCCGGTCGTCGTCACCAGCGCTCGACCGCTCCCCAGCACGATGGGCGTTCCCGCGAACACAGTGCCCGTGCGTTCAGCGAGGGGCGCTTGGGGATCGTCTGCGACTGCGGTCTTTTCTGCGGGAGTGCTCTCGCCGGTAAGAGCAGCCTCGTTGGCAGTGAGCCGACTCGCCTGCAGGACCCGCGCGTCGGCGGCGACAATGTCCCCTGCGTCGAGCACGAGCACATCGCCGGGCACAACCTCTCGGGCGGCGACGTCGACGACGGCGCCGTCTCTCAGGACCCGCGCGTGCGGTGCGGTCATCGAGCGCAGCGCGCGCACGGCTTTGTCAGCGTGGGCCTCCTGAAAGAAGCCGACGAGCGCATTGACCAAAAGGATCACGGCGATGGCGATGGCGTCGCGACCTTCGCCGACGGCAGTGGAGATGATCCCACCGCCGATCAACAGCCATGTCATCAGGCCGGAGAATTGGCGCGCAAGCAGCTTGAGCTTCGAGCTTGGTTGGTCGCGAGCGAGCTCATTTGCGCCGCTGTGCGCGAGCGCTCTCCTGGCCTGGTCGGAGCTGAGGCCGCCGGCTGGGGCCGAAGCGGGCCCAGGCTCCACGCGGGGTAAATGCCTGAGGGCGACGTCGGCCGTCATGCCGACTTCATCGTGTCGACACGCATCCTGTGGCGCGTGGTGGGGTCCACTCCTGGTGCGCAGACGCGCCCTGCGCGCGGATTGACGCCTTCTTGCAAGGCCGGTTGCTCGGCCGTTGCATTCGGGCGGTGTCGCCCGGGGGGCGCATCGGCTTGCGCCTTGGGGTGTGCCGCAGACCTGCCGTCGGGCTTTGAGCCTGAAGGACTGCACCCAAGCGGGAACAGGGCGACGAGGTGGAGGGAAGAAGGACTTGATGGCAACGCAACCTCGGCTGCATGCAGAGCGCGCCGCGTGCCACCGATTGGGAGGGTGGAAGGAGACGGGTCGGCGCTCGGATGAGCGACACCGCGCATCTCTTCGTGCGGAAGCGCTCAGGTGTGCTCAGATGCGCGAGCGACGAAGGCGCAACGCGTTGGCGATGACGGAGATGGAGCTCGCGCTCATGGCCGCCGCCGCCAGCATGGGGGAGAGCAGGACACCAAAGAACGGGTACAGCGCGCCGGCGGCGACGGGGACGCCCACGGCGTTGTAGACGAAGGCGAAGAACAGGTTCTGCCGGATGTTGCGCATGGTCGCTCTGCTGAGCCGGCGTGCTCGCACGATGCCCTGCAGGTCGCCCTTGACCAGGGTGACGTCGGCGCTCTCCATCGCAATGTCGGTCCCCGTGCCCATGGCGATCCCAACCTGGGCCGCGGCCAGGGCCGGGGCGTCGTTGATGCCATCGCCGGCCATGGCGACGAAGCGTCCGTCGCTCTGCAGGCGCTTGATGACGTCGACCTTTTGGGCAGGGAGCACCTCGGCGATCACCTCGTTGATGCCGAGGCGCCGCGCGATGGCTTCGGCGGTGGTGCGGCTGTCACCCGACAGCATCACCACACGAACACCCTCGTCGACGAGCGCGCGAAGGGCTTCGACGGCCGTCTCTTTGATCGGATCGGCGACGCCGAGGAGGCCGGCCGTGGTTCCGTCGACGACGACGAAGACGACGCTCTGTCCTTCGATCCGCATGGCCTCGGCCTGCGTCAGCAGCACGTCGTTGTCGAGGCCGAGTTGGGACAAGAGCGAGCGGTTCCCCACGGCCACCGAGCGTCCCGACACAACGCCCATCACGCCCTTGCCGGTGGTGGACTCGAAGCCCTCGGCAGCGACGAGGGAAGCGCCGCGCGCTTGGGCACCGGCCACAAGGGCGGCAGCGAGTGGGTGCTCGCTCCCCTGCTCGAGCGAGCCGACCAGCGACAACAGCGCTGCCTCGTCGAAGCCGTTCATCGGCAACACGCTCGCGAGCTTCGGCTTGCCGAGCGTCAGTGTGCCGGTCTTGTCACAGACCAGCGTGTCGACCTTGCGCAGGGTCTCGATGGCCTCCGCGTTCTTGAAGAGCACGCCCACAGACGCGCCCTTGCCCGCCGCGACCATGATGGACATCGGCGTGGCCAGCCCCAACGCACAGGGGCAGGCGATGATGAGGACGGCCACGGCGTTGATGCTCGCCCAAGCCAAGGCGGGCGGTGGCCCAACGAACGCCCACACCACGAAGGTCACGACAGCTGCGGCGACGACGACGGGAACGAAGAAGGCGGCGACGACGTCAGCCAGCCTCTGCACCGGTGCCCGGCTGCGTTGGGCATCGCCCACCATCTTCACGATCTGCGCGAGCAGCGTGTCGGCACCAACCTTCTCGGCCGTGATGACCAGCGAACCGGTGCTGTTGACGGTGCCGCCGATGACGCGCTCGTGGGCCACCTTTTCGACGGGCATCGGCTCACCGGTGATCATCGATTCGTCGACCAAGCTGCGGCCTTCGACGACGACGCCATCGACGGGTACCTTCTCGCCGGGGCGAACGCGCAGGTGATCACCGATGTGCACATCCGACAGGGGCACGTCCTCGTCGCGGCCTCCACGAATTCGACGAGCCGTCTTCGGCGCCAGGCCGAGGAGCAGCCTCACCGCGGCATTGGTGCGGCTGCGCGCCCGCAGCTCGAGCACTTGTCCAACCAACACCAGCGTGACGATGACGGCGGCGGCTTCGAAGTAGGTGCCGACCCTCCCATGCTGGTCGCGAAACCCCGCGGGGAAGTGGTCGGCAGCGAGCACGGCGGCGACGCTGTAGAGCCAGGCGACGCCGACGCCGAGAGCGATGAGGGTGAACATATTGGGGCTGCGGTTCTTCACCGATGCCGCGGCCTTCACAAAGAAGGGCCAGCCACCCCAGAGCACCACAGGCGTCGACGACGCGAGCTCGATCCATGAGAGCGCCGATGGTGCCAGACGCGTGAGCAAATGACCGGGAACCATCGCCAGCACGACGACGGGGACGGTCAAAGCCGCGCAGGCCCACAGACGTCGGCTCAGGAACTTGAGCTCGGGGTTTTCCTCCGCCTGCGGCTGTGCCGTCGGCTCGAGGGCCATCCCGCACTTCGGGCAGCTGCCCGGCGTGTTGCGCACGACCTCGGGATGCATCGGACAAGTCCAGGTGCGCGACGTCGTCGGCGGCGTCGAGGGCGGCGTCGACGATTGCGTAGTCTGCCGCTCCAAAGCCATCCCACACTTGGGGCAAGAGCCGGGATGGTCGCTGCGAACCTCCGGGTGCATGGGGCAGGCAGAGACCGCCGGCGGGGCCGTCTCTTCGTGCGCCGAGGCGGGCAGCGCGAGGTGTTCGAGGTCGAAGGGCGACGGGTGGGTAGGGCCATCCTGCCGGTGCGGGCCGTTTTCGCGGTCCCCGGGGTGCGATGAGTTGGACATGGCTGGGGCTAAATCAAACTTCGAGCCACGCCCGACGGATGCCCAAGCCCGGTGTAGTTGCGGCGGTGCCGTCGGATCGCCGATCGTGGTCAGCTCGATGGCGTCTTTGCCAAAATTGATCGGTCATTTCGACGTGCTCACCGAGCTCGGGCGCGGCGGCATGGGCATCGTCTACAAAGTGCGCGACCAAAAGAGCGGGGCCTTCGTCGCTCTGAAGATGATCCCGCCCGAGGCGCTCTCGCGCCCCGACTCCGCGCTGCGGTTCAAGCGGGAGTTCCGCGCCATGCAGCGCGTCGAGCATCCCAACGTCATTCGCGTCTTCGAGGCCGGCACCCACGAGGGCTGCCCCTTTTTCACCATGGAGCTCGTCGACGGCAAAGAGATCCGGCGCTATGTCGACGGCGACGAGGCCATTGTTCCGTCGGGCAAGGACGGTCCGCCGAACACGGTGCTGTCTCCGAGCCAGCGGGGGCGCCTGAACGAACCCGCCCGGGTGAAGCGGGTGGCGGACATGATCATTCAGGTGGCCTTCGCGCTGGCCGAGATCCACAGCCACCGCATCGTGCACCGCGACCTCAAGCCCGACAACATCCTGGTCAGCAAACAGGGCGTGGCTAAGTTGATGGATTTTGGCATCGCCAAGCAACTTTCATCCAACAGCGAACACAGCTCCGGCGGCATGGTCGTCGGTACCTTCAAATACCTCTCGCCTGAGCAGGCCCTCGGCGGCGAGATCGATGGCCGCGCCGATCTCTACTGTCTTGGTATTATTCTCTATGAGCTCCTTACTGGTCGACATCCTTTCTACAGTGAAAGTAGTGTTGGATACGCTTATCACCATGCAAGAAAACCACCGCCAGAGATGGAGAAATTCAACCCTGAGGTGAACCAGGCGCTCAAGGCGGTGTGTGAGAAGCTGATCCGCAAAGACCAGCGCGAGCGTTACCCCACGGCCGAAGACCTCGTCGCGGCCGTGCGCGAAGCGATGGACGAGGCCGCCGAGCAGCCCTCCGGTCCCCAAGACACCAGCACCCGCATGCGCAGCGCCGGTCCGCCGCCGGTCAAGAACCTCCCTTTCGAGCTCGCCAAGGATCAGCTCTTTCAACCCGCGCACGTTGGTCGTGCGGAAGAGACACGGAGGGTCAACGACAGCATCGAGCGCCTGCTGATGGGCAAGGGCTCCATCGTCATCGTCAACGGACCGCAGGGGATCGGCAAGTCGCGCTTGCTGCGTGAAGTGGCGGTGCCGCTGCGCGAAAGGGGCGTCGACTTCGTCTGGGGCCGGTGCACCGAACAGGGGCCGCCCTACCAGCCTTTCGTCGAGATCCTCGACACGCTGATGGTGGAGGTGCAGGGGCGACCCGCTGACGAGGTCCGCCGCCTGCTCGGCGACGAGGGTCGGGTGCTCGCGCGCTATGTGCCTGCGTTCGAAAGGCTCGATGCAGCGCTGCGCCCCCGCCCGGCCGCAGCGCTGGAGCCCCAAGGCGAGCGCCTGCGCTTCTTGTCGGCGGTGACGGCGTTCCTCGGCCGCATCAGCGCGTTTACCCCGCGGGTGCTCGTCATCGACGACCTGCACCTCGCTGACGAGCTCTCGCTGAGCCTGGCGCGGCACCTGGCCGAGACGCTGGCCCGCATCGACGGCGAATCGTCGATCCAGCGGGGCTCTCCCATCGGCCTCGCCCTCACCGTAGACCCAGGCCACAAGAATGGCGGGACCGTCGCCCCGCTGCTCGCCCGCGTCGCCCGCAACGCCGCCGTGGGTGGGGTCGCCACCCTGACGTTGGCGCCCTTGAACCCCAGCGACGTCCGCGACCTCTTGGCTTCCATGATGGGCGGTGGCGAGGTCGCCCAGGCCCTTGCGGACCACTTGCACACAGAGACCGCGGGCGCTCCCAGCGTCATTGAGGATCACGTGCGCGCCTGGGCCGAGAGCGGGGAGCTGCGTCGCAAGGGCAGGCAGTGGGTCTTCGTACGCAAGGCGGGGGTCGCAGCACCCGGCGAGCAACCCAAGAGCCAGCCGCAGATCATCGAGGTGCGCCGAGCGACGCGCTTTGATGTTCCCGTCCCGGACTTCCAGGAGAACACCAATCAAAAGCGGGTCGCCCGTTTGTCGGTGGTGGCCAAAGACGTCGGCGAACGCTTGGCGATCCTCGGCGATCGCTTCGGCGGACAACTCGGCGAAAGGGTCGCGCTGCGGCCCGAAGACGAATTCCTCGACGCCCTCGACGAGCTGATCAAGAGGGCCATCCTGGCCGAAGACAAAGAAGACGGCGCCTACCGCTTTGCCGATCCCGAGGATCGACGCGCCCTGGTGTCGGGACTCAAGCACGAACGCCGCCAGCAGCTCCACCTCTTGTGCGCGCGCGCCCTCGAAGAAGACGCCCGCCGTCGTCGTCGTCCTGGCAACGCAGAGGAGCTCGCCGTTCACTACGTCGAGGCCCAAGAGCCGGTGCTGGCCATCGAGCAGATGATGAACGCCGCCCGCATCGCGTTGTCGGCGTCGGCGACCCAGACGGCAGCGCAGCGGGTGCGCGAGGCCCAGGAGCTCTTGGCCACCGTGCAGGCCGAGGAGGCGAAAAACAGCGACAAGCACCGAGCCGTCGATCCCCGTTTGGCCCGCGCCGACGTCGAGCTGGTGCTCTTGCGTCTCGACGTGCTCTCGGCGGTCAACGAGCACAAAGAGTGTGTGACCCTCGCCCGTCGTCGTCTGCCGCGCATGCAAGGGGTCATCGACGGCAAGCTGGTCGCTGAGGTGTTGCTGCGCCTGGCCGCCAGCGAGCGCGTGTTGGGCGAGCTCGACACTGCGTTGGAGCACACCGGACAGGTCCTCTCGCGCACCGAGCGCGGTGGGTCGCACGGGCTGCGCTGCCGGGCCAAGAGCCTGTGCGGCCAGATTTACGAACAGCGCGGGCAGTTCGAGCTCGCCGAGCGCTATTTCCACGACGCCCTCGAGCTCGCCCGCACCATCGGTGACGAGGTCGAAGAAGAGCGCGCCCGCTGGGCCATCGCCGCTCGCCACCTGACCGCCGGGAGCCTCGACGACGCCGCTCGCGATTTCGAGCAGCTGCTGGCGCAGGCCAACCAGCGCGGCGAAAAGCTACGCGTCACTCAATATGTGAATGCGCTCGGCATCGTGGCCCATGAACAAGCCCGCTACGACGACGCCGAAGCCGCCTACCGCCGCATGATCGAGCTCGCGCGTCCCGCGGGAGACCGGCGCTCGCTGGCCAACGCTTTGAACAACATTGCGGTGGTGCGCCGCGATCAGGGTCGCTTCGACGACGCCCTGGGTTTGACGACGAAGGCGGCGCGCATCCTCGCGGATCTCGATCAGGTCGAGCACCTGTCGTACGTGCGCATCGTCGAGAGCCAGATTCTCCTCGACCGGGCCATCGCGCTGCCAGCGGGCGATGGTGTCGCGCAGACCCAGAAGTCCGACAATCTCGATGCCCTCAAGAAGGCCGACGAAGCCCTCGACCTCGCCCTGAAAGCCAACGCCGCTCTCAAGGTGGCTGAAGCCGCCTTGTGTCGGGGGCTGGCCCTCTGCCGCAAAGGCGACGTCGCCGGCCGGGAGGACATCGCGCGCGGCATGCAGAGCGGGCGCGCCTTGAACGCCAACCGGGTCGCCCTCTTTGGACTGCTCTGCGACGTCGAGGCCTCGATGCTCTTTGGCGATCAGACACAGGCGTCGTCGTCGCTCAACGAGGGCCTCGTGCGCGCGCGTCGCACGCGTTTCTTGCGCTTCGAGCAGAAGTTGCGCTCGACAGCGGCGCGGCTCGGCGTGACGTAGCCACCATTACTGCTACATCGAAGCGTCTTGCGTGAGCTTCCATTGTCCATTCATCTTATGCCAAACGATGAGGGTCAATCCGCTCGCCGCGGGCTTGCCCGTCCAAACAAGATTCCAATGCATGGCCAGCGTCACCAGCTCGGAGGTGACTTCGTCGTCGATGAATTCGAAGGACAGCGTGCCCATGCTTTCTTTGGCGGCGCCGTATTTCTTGGTGTAGCGGGCGAGCACCTCGGCTTTGCCGCGACTCAAACCAGAGGGTGAAAGAAAGAGGCAGTCGTCGCTGTAGTCAGCACAGAAAGCCGCGAGATCGCCGCGATTCCAGGCATCGCGTTGGGCGGACAGGCGCGCCTTGACCTCGTCGATCGGCGAGCTCGGTGCTGCTGCCGGTGCGCCAGCTGCTCCGCCCGAGAGGGTGGCGGCGGCGGCGACGACGACGAAGGATCGACGGTTCATGCTTTTCTCTTCTTGGCTTTGCCGGGTGCGGGCTTGCGTGCAGAGGCGAGGACGCTCATCAACACGAGATCCTTGAACGCGCCTTTTTTGAAGATGGCGCCCCGGCGGGTTCCCTCGACGACGAAGCCGCAGCGGGTGTAGCTGGCCAGGGCTGCAGCGTTATCGGGAAAGACTTCGAGCTCCACGCGGTAGAGCCCGAGGTCGTCGAAGGCGTGGCGCAGCAGGCAGGCCATAGCGTCGGTGCCCAGGCCGTGGCCCCGATCCGCGTCGGCGCCGATGACGATGCCGACGGCGCAGTTGCGGTTCTTCCAGTCGATCTTGTGCAGGCCGCAGGAGCCGATCATGCGGGCTGGGGATCCTGTTTGAATGGCGAAGACGACGTCGGTGGTGCTCTTGAGCAGGGCGTCGAACCAGCGCTCTTCTTCGGCCATCGACAGAGGGCTCGAGCGCGCGATGAGCCCGCGGATCGCAGGGTCGTTCATCCAACGCACGAAGGTGGGCAGGTCGGCCCTCTCGATGCCCCGCAGCTGGACCCGGTCTCCGATCAACATCTGGGGCTCCCAAGGGCAGCGACGACGAGGGATGCAGCGTCGGGGCTTGCGCTCGGGGACACAAGAGGTGATCGCTTCCCATGCCCAAGCGTGAGGATTTGAAGTCGATCTGTGTGCTGGGCAGCGGCCCCATCGTCATCGGGCAGGCCGCCGAATTCGACTACTCCGGCGCCCAGGCGGTGAAGGCGCTCAAGGCCTGCGGCTATCGGGTGGTGCTCATCAACAGCA
This sequence comes from Myxococcales bacterium, assembly GCA_023248635.1. Taxonomy (GTDB): domain Bacteria; phylum Myxococcota; class UBA727; order UBA727; family VGSZ01; genus VGSZ01. Next base: position 27,555 of record JAHFED010000013.1, on the reverse strand, counting down.
ACCCCGCGACCATCATGACCGACCCCGAGTTGGCCGATGCGACCTACATCGAGCCCCTGGTCACCGACGTCGTCGCCCGCATCCTCGAGCGTGAGCGCCCTTCGGCCGTGCTGCCCACCGTCGGCGGCCAGACCGCCCTCAACCTGGCCATGGCCCTCGACAAAGACGGCACCCTGCAGCGCCTTGGTATCGAGCTCATCGGGGCCAAGGCCTGTGTCATCGATAAGGCCGAGAACCGCCAGCGCTTCAAGAAGTGCATGGACGAGATTGGCCTCGGCAGTGCCAAGAGCGTCATCTGCCACACCCTGAACGAAGCCCGCGCCGCCATCGACGTGCTCGGTTTGCCCGCCGTCATCCGGCCCTCTTTCACCATGGGCGGAGCCGGCGGCGGCATCGGCAAGACCCTCGAGGAGTTCTTGGCCATCGCCGCCTACGGGCTCGATGCGTCGCCCACCAGCGAGATCCTCGTCGAGGAATGCCTCACGGGTTGGAAAGAGATCGAGCTCGAGGTGGTCCGCGACAAGAACGACAATTGCATCATCGTCTGCGGCATCGAGAACCTCGATCCCATGGGAGTGCACAACGGGGATTCGATCACCGTCGCCCCCATCCAAACCTTGACCGATCGCGAGGTGCAGTTCTTGCGCGACGCCGCCATCCGTATTCTGCGCGCGGTGGGGGTGGAGACCGGCGGCAGCAACGTGCAGTTCGCCGTGAATCCCAAAGACGGCCGCGTCGTCGTCGTCGAAATGAACCCGCGGGTGTCGCGCAGCTCGGCCCTTGCCAGCAAAGCCACGGGCTTTCCCATCGCCAAGGTCGCCGCCTTGTGCGCCGTCGGTTTCACTCTCGACGAGATCGACAACGACATCACCAAAAAGACCAAAGCCGCCTTCGAGCCCAGCATCGACTACGTCGTCGTCAAACACCCCCGCTTCGACTTCGAGAAGTTCAAGGGCGCCGAGCGCAAGCTCACGACGCAAATGAAGTCCGTCGGCGAGGCGATGGCCATCGGGCGCACCTTTCCCGAGGCCTTCGGCAAAGCCCTGCGCTCGCTGGAAATCGGTGTCGCCGGTCTCGAGGTCGAGGGCATCAAGAAGGCCGGTGGCGCGACCCCCGAAGACGACGTCGACGCCCTCTTGCTGCGCCTCGAGACGCCCAATCCTGAAAGACCCTGGCTCATCGCGGAGTGCTTTCGCCGCGGCACCGACCTCGAAGAAGTGCAGCGCCGCACGGGCATCGATCCCTGGTTCCTCAGCAACATCCGCGGCATCGTCGACGTCGAAAAGAGCGTGGCGACCCAGCGATCTCTGGCCACCATCGACGCCGAGCTGATGTGGACGGCCAAGCGCAGCGGCCTGGCCGATGGCCGCATTGCCCAGCTGGTCTCATCCACGCCCGACGCCGTGCGCGCCCACAGAAAGGCCCTGCAGGTGCTGCCGCAGATGAAGCGTGTGGACACTTGTGCTGGAGAATTCTCCGCACACACACCCTACCTTTATTCCAGCTATGAGCGACCGTTCTATGTGCAGGGTCCCGACGGCAAAGACGTGGCCGTCGTCGACGACGAAGCCCTGCCCACCGCCAACAAGAAAGTGCTCATTCTCGGCGGAGGACCCATCCGCATCGGGCAGGGAATCGAGTTCGACTACTGCTGCGTCCACGCCGCCTGGGCTTTGAAGGAGCGCGGCTACGAGACGATCATGCTCAACTGCAATCCCGAGACGGTATCGACGGATTATGACACCAGTGATCGCCTCTATTTCGAGCCCCTCACCCTCGAAGACGTGCTCAACGTCGTCGACCGCGAAGGGCCCTGGGGCGTCATCGTGCAGTTTGGCGGGCAGACCCCGCTCAAGCTGAGCCGGGGCCTCCTCGCCCATGGCGTCAACGTGCTCGGCACCTCCCCCGATGCCATCGACCGCGCCGAGGATCGCAAGCGCTCGGCCGAGATGGTCGAGAAGCTCGGGCTGCTGCAGCCTCCAGGCGGCACAGCGACGTCGGCGCAGGCTTGCGAAGAGCTGGCCGTGAAGCTCGGGTTCCCGGTGCTCTTGCGACCAAGCTACGTGTTGGGAGGGAGGGCCATGGAGCTGGTGCACGACGTCGTCGGCCTGCGCGGCTACCTCGAGCGCGCGGTGATGGCCTCAGAAGACCGGCCCATCTTGGTCGATCGCTTCCTCGACGGCGCCACCGAGGTCGACGTCGACGTGCTCTGCGATGGCCACCGCGTGGTCATCGGCGGGGTCATGGAGCACATCGAAGAAGCCGGCATCCATTCCGGCGACTCCGCCTGCGTCTTGCCGCCCCACTCCCTCGACATCGCGGTCATTGACGAGATCGCGGCTGCCGCCCGGAAGCTGGCCATCGAGTTGCAGGTGAAAGGATTGATGAATGCGCAATTCGCTGTACGGCGGAACCGCGTGTTCGTCATCGAGGTCAACCCCCGGGCCTCGCGCACGGTCCCCTTCGCCTCGAAGGCAACGGGGACGCCGCTGGCCAAGATCGCGGCGCGGCTGCAGGCTGGTGAGACCCTCGACGAAATCGAGCTCAGCCTGGGTCGTCCACTCGACAAAGAAATGACGCGCGCTGGCATTGGTCACTACGCAGTAAAAGAAGCAGTGTTGCCCTTTATCAAGTTTCCAGGCGTCGACGTGCTGCTGGGGCCCGAGATGAAGAGCACGGGCGAGGTCATGGGCATCGACGACACTGCCGATCTCGCGTTTTGGAAGAGCCAGCTGGGAGCCGGCAGTCGTCTGCCCTCGTCGGGTACGGCCTTTGTTAGCGTCGCCGACATCGACAAAGAGGGGATCTTGCCGGCCTGTCGTCGGCTGCAGGAGCTTGGGTTCTCCCTGGTGGCGACCGGCGGCACTTGGCGCTTCCTCGATGGACAAGGCGTGAAGAGTCGGCGCGTCAACAAGGTGCGCGAAGGATCGCCTCACATCCTCGAAGAGCTCGCCGCCGGAGGTGTGCAGCTGGTGTTCAACACCACGGTCGGCCCCAAAGCCGTCGCCGACTCCTTCCCCCTGCGTCGAGAGGCCTTGGTGCGGGGCGTCTCGTACTACACAACCGTCGCTGCCGCCGACGCTGTCAGCCGGGCCATCACGCGTCTGCGTGACTCCTCCTACGAGGTGCGCTCCCTCCAAGAACGACTGCGACCCTGACCGTCGCTCGCCATCCCCGCGGCCCCTCAAATGTTCCGCTCGTTGCGACACGGTGTCGCAGAGTGCTGAGGGCAGAGAACTTTGGGGCTGGGGGACGGCATGCGCTGGTGGGATCACCCGGCGCGGGATCGTCGGTCCACTCGAGGCTGCCCTGCGCGGGAGACACCTACCGGCGGGCCGGTGGCCGACGTCGTGGGTGCCGAGTTGTGCCGGCAGGCCAGAAAAGTGGGTGCCCGTCGGAGTCTGGGTACAATCGAAATCGTGGTGTGTCGTGGCGAAGAACTGATGCGAGGCCGGCTTCGGCGTCGAAGCCGCTCCTCATGCTGCGCTTCGCGGACGGTTCCAAGGCAAGGACCCAGGATCTGGCCATGAGCGAGACCGGCGCCGATCCTTTTCTGGGGACCATGTTCGCGGGCCGCTTCGTCATTGAGCGCGAGCTGGCCTCTGGCGGCATGGGCGCTGTGTACGTCGCGGTGCAACATCCGGTCGGCCGGCGCGTCGCCTTGAAGGTCATCAAGGGCGCAGGCGGCGCAGCCCCCGATCTGGTGTTGCGCTTCCAGCGGGAAATCGGCGTGCTGGCGAGCCTCAACCACCCCAACGTCGTCACGATGTTCGACTGCGGCGTCGACAACGGCAACCTGTTCCTCGTCATGGAGCTCATGACCGGCCGCTCGCTGCGCGAGGAGATCAAGGCGCTCGCCGAACTGGGGCAGCCGCGCATGCCGTGGGGGCGAGCGTTGCGCATCGGGCACCATGTCGCGCGGGCGTTGGCCGCCGTGCACGAAGGAGGAGTGGTTCACCGTGACCTGAAGCCAGAGAATATCTTCATGACGACGTCGGTCGGCCACCGCGACTTCGCGAAGCTGCTCGATTTTGGCATCGTGCGCCATGAATCCCAAGAGACGCAGCGGTTGACCCAAACTGGCGGCATCGTGGGCACGCCCGGCTATCTATCACCGGAGCAGTTGCACGGTCTGCCGGCGTCGCCGAAGTCCGACGTCTATGCTCTCGGCGTCATTTTGTACGAGCTCACCACGGGAGTGTTTCCTTTCGAGGCCCCGACCGTGCAGGCCATGGCGCTCCGTCAACTCGTCGAAGTCACGCCGCCCCCCAAGCACCACGCCACCGATCTTTCCGACGACGTCAACGACTTGATCGTCGCGCTCATGTCGCGAGAACCCGACCTGCGGCCCAGCATCGCCATCGTGCTCCAGCGCCTGGAGGAGCAGCTGCATGAAACGTCCGGGCCGGTCCCCAGCGGTGCACTCATCGCCGACGCGGGAGCACCGGCCAAGACGCCCCGGCGCGAGACCCTCGCCACCGACGCCGCCGCCGTCTTCGTCTCCCCGCCCCCGACCCCTGCTGCGCCTCACCGGCGCAGGCTGTTGGTTGCGTCCGTCGGCGCGGGCGTCTTGCTGTCGTTGGTCGCGATCGCATCGTTGGTCTCGTCCTTCGCCGCTGACGATCCGCCTGCGTCGGTGGCGGCTTTGCCCGCCGCGCCCCCGGCCGCTGCCAGCCCCGCGGATCCGGTTGCTGCGCCCGTTTCACCAGCGAAAGCCGCAGGACCGTCGCCGTCGTCGCTCAAGCGACCCTCAGCAACGGCAGTCGCGTCACAGACCAAGCCGGCGATGCCAAAGACGAAGCCGACGCCGACGCCCAAGGCGCCGACGCCGACGACCAAGCCAACCCCATCGACGAAAGCGACGACGGTCAAGCCGGAGTGGATCAACTGATGCTGCTGCTGCTGCTGCTGGGCCTCGTTGGTGCTCCACCGCGCGGTGACGTGGCCGCCCTGAACCAGGAGGCGATGCACCGCTACCAAACGGAGGACTGGTGCGGCGCGCTCTACTACGCCGAGGGAATGCTCGCGCTTGCCGAGACCGAGAAGGTGCTGCTGAACGCCGCGCGCGCAGCCAGCAACGGGGGCGACCTCGCGCGCGCCTTGGTCTTGTACGAACGCGTGTCGCAGTTCGCCCCCACTTTCAAAGCAGACGATGTGAAAAAGGAAGTCGCTGAGGTGCGCGAACGCATCGCTCACGGCGAACCCGGCACGTCGTGCCCCGTGCCCCCGGCGACGTGCGGCAACGCTTTGATCGAAGCGGCCGAGGCCTGCGACGACGGCAACGTTGTCGACGATGCTTCTTGTCTGGCGACCTGCGTCCTGCCGGCGCCGATCGCTGCCGTGGCGATCCCGCCGCCGGACGGGGAGAACACGGTGCCGCTGGTGTTGGGCGTCGGTGGCGCCGTCGTTGGCGGCCTCGGCGCCGTCCTCGGCATCGTCGGCGTCCTGCCCGCCCTGTCGTATCTTGGGGGAGTGCCCCAGCAAGCAACGCTCTCCCGGCGCTACCAAGACGCCACCAGCGCCCAGGCCCGCACCAATGCCGGAGTCGACATCGTGCAGCAGCATGCCGCGCTGGAAGAGAGTGCCAGGGACTGGAACCAACAGGGCCAATGGCTGCTGTGGACGGGTATCGCAGCGGTAGGAGTCGGCGCCGCCGGTGGCGTGGCAGGTGTCGTCTTGTCGCACAACAGCGAGGAGCCCGATTCTCAGCCCCCAGGCCGGGGGGCCCCATGAGCCACTTCCGCTTGGCAGCCCTGGTGCTCCCCGCGCTGGCAGCGAGCGCCGCGTGCAGCATCGGTGGTGAGATCCTCGACGACGGTCGGCCGTGCGAGTCCAACAGCGAATGCGCCGCCAATTTGGCATGCCTCGACGTCGGCGAAGGTGGCAAGGCCTGTATGCCCATTCCAGAGATCGCTTTCCCTCCGCCCTTCACAGTCACCGTCACCTTGGAGCCACCAGAGACGCAATGCGTGTTGTTTCACGCTGACGCTGGGGACTACCGCTTCACGACGTCGAACGCCGACCTCGTCACGTGCCCCGGAGACACGCAGCTGGACTTGTTCATCGCGGGCCAAGACGCCGCCCTGATCTCCGACGACGACGGCGGCATCTTCCCCTGCTCCAGCATCACCGCAAGCCTGCCGCAGGGCGACTTCGACTTGTGCGTATTCGCCAATCCCGACGGCGGCGTGCTGCCGGACGTCGTGATCAGCGGTGGCTTCAGCGAATGACCGCGAGCTTGGCTTTGGTGCTGATGCGCGGCGGCTGCATCGCGATCGTTTTTCACCTCGCTGCGTGTGCGACGACGTCGACGCAGCCCTCGCCACCCGAGGACCGCGTGCCCGAGCCGCCGAAGTCTCCCGCTGCCGCTGCCGAGCATCGCGCCGTCGTTCGCATCGCAGCCACGCCGGGGGGCAAGAAGGAGCAGCCCGTGTGGCTGGAGTTCGACGGCGATGAGCGTTGGGTCATCGACTACCGCGCGCGTGAGCTGTGGCGGGGCTTCGAAGACGCCGCCGTCACCGTGACTGGGACTTGCTACCAGCCCTATGGCCAAGCCCTGCTGGCGACGCACTTCAAGGTCGAGCGCCTGAAGTTCGCCGCGCCGCCAACGACGTCGGTACCCTTTTTCGCGATCGGCCCCGAGATCTTGGTGCGAGGCAGTTTCCAATTCGACGTGGCACCCGCTGGGTCCAAAGCCGCCGACGACGGCCCCCGCCTTGTGTTCCGCGCCGACGAGGGCACGAGCTTCTCCATCGCTGGCAGCGCTGTCCCCACGCCCCCGCCCGGGGCCGCCGCCATCAACGCTCGCAGCGTCGAGCTCAACCCCGCCTACGCGGCGACGACGGGTGGCCCGCACATCTGGATCCTGTCCGTCCACGACGTCGAATACGTGCCTGAGACCAGAGACGTGCCGCGGCCCTGTCCGCGTTGAGAAATCGGCAACGCCGTGTCGCTGTTTGTGAGGGGGGCCTTCGCTTCCGGCCATCCCCAGGACGGCAGGACCCCGATGATTGCGACCCTGGCCCTGGTCCTCCTGCTCTGCGCGAATGGCCACCGGGGGTCGAACGCAAGGGCGACGTCGGTGTGGCGGCGACCGCCTTTGGTCTGGTGGCAGCGCGGGCCGTGGGCGACAGCGCGCTGGGCTTAGGTCTCGGCGACGGCAGGTCTCGCAGAAAGGCTGGGGCTCGCCGACGAAGCGGCAGCATCGGTGTTGGCGACGTCGATTCGCCAACTCGGGCGGGTGCAACCCTCACCGCCAGGCTGAGCGCACCGCGCTGCTCCATCGATCTGTTCCGCTGTTCATTTGGCGCAGTGCTCGTCGGACAGGGGCGCGCTGGAACGCTCGATCTTCCTGGCACCAGCAGTGCACAATCGCCCTCATGCTGGCCTTGCTCGCCCTCCTGCTCCTGAAAGACGCGCCGCCGCCACCGCAGCCGCCGCCCCCCGCGCTGGCCTGGGCCTGCGACCGCCAGAGCTTGCTCGCTGGGCTCCGCTGCACCTTCGAGGGCAAGACCCGAGCGCAGGAGCCTTCGAAGGCTCAAGTCGACGAGAACCAGCGCCAAGCGCGGGCGCTGGGCCTCGAGCTGTGCGCCACCGCCGCAACCGGCCGGGCACCCCAGGCGATCCCCGCGGTCAAAGCGGCCTGCGAGAAAAGACTCGAGCTCGAGGTCGCCGCCTGCGGGGGCGATGGATCGCGGCGCCTCCTCGACGACGACGGACGCTTCAATCCCGGCCATGCCGTCTGCTACGCCGCGTTGCGGGCCGTCACCGAGGTGGCCCAGCGCAGCCAAGACGAGGCCCAGGGCTGCTGCAGCTGCATCGACGTCGGCCGGGGGGCCGCCTTCAATCAGTGCGTGGCCGACGTCGATGCCGACCGCCTGCCGCCTGGGGCCGACAAAGGGTGCCGATCCTTTTGCGCGGCGGTCTTGCTGCGGGTCGTGCGGGCGCCGGCCGTTTCCCCTTCCGCTGCTGCTCGCTGACCTGAGGTTCTCATGTTGCGCCTGTCGTGCTTCGTCGTCGTGGTCGCTGTGTGGTCGGGCTGCTCGACGACGTCCCAAGGCGTCGGCACCGAGCCCACCGTGTTGTGGGAGGACGCGCGCGAGCCCGAGACCTTGGTGCGGGCCGAGCTCAAAGACGACGAGGCCCGCCGCATCGCCGCCGCCCACGACATCGCTCGGGCTTGTGAGCAGACCGCGCGGGCCATGCACAAAAAGGATCCCCCGCGCGGGTGGGCCGTGATGCGCCACTGCATTCGCCGCAACGACTTCTCCAACCTCGAGATCCTCATCGAAGGAATCTGGGCTGAGCCCATGGCCGCCGACCCCGACGCTGCTCTCCTGCTGGCCCATGTGATCGCGGTGCGCGGCGGCGACGTCGGCAACGACCTGCGGCTGCTGCGGCGCCGCAAGATGCCCGTGTACTCGCTGCAGGCCGCTCTGGCCGAACCCGAGAGCTACGTTGGTCGCACCCTCATCTTGCGCGGGGCTGCGCGCCACGGGCGCAGCATGGGCGGCGGCCGCGCTTTTCAGATCGTCGAGACCAAGGTGATGGCCGAGGGCGAGTGGGTCACGCGCCCCGGCACCGGCCGCAGCCTGACCCGCAGCCACAACGAGCTCGCCGATCAACCCGACCTCTCCGTCCGCCGCGGTGTCGTCGAGCGCAACCTGAAAGAGACCAGCGAAAGATCAGAGGTGCTGCACAACGTCAACGTCGACACGGGCTTGGAGCTCGTGGGGCGCACCGAGACCGACGAGCCCTCCCTCGAGCCCGCCATCGACTACGTGCTGGTCGTTCGCTTCGAGGGGGTGCGTGAAGCCATCGACGCCGACGGCGACGTCGACGAGGCGGCCACGGGCGTCGTCGTCGGCTACTTCGAACCTGAAAACGGCATGTTCGCTCAGATCGGTCACTAGCAGGCTGCTGAAAAACGAAGTTTTGAGGCAGACGCGTCCTTGGGAGGGAGGCTCGTCGAGGCTTCGCCTCGACGAGGGAGGGTCTGGGACAGACCCTCCGGAAGTACAGCAGGGTGCGAAAAACGGAGTTTTTCCGCACCCTGCTAGACCCTTCCTCTGTCGCCCGTCGGGCCTTCACCAGACTGGAGAGACACCATGGTCACCCTCAACCTGGGCCGCCCCGACGGCGGCGGACGGGCACCTGCGTCGAGACGTCGACGGCGCCCTCTCACCGAGTCGCCCCGCGAATTGCAGCGCGCCCGCCGATCTCTGGTCATCATCAGCGACGACGACGGCGACGACGATGGTGACCTGGAGGCTCCGGTTTCGCGGGACCAGTGCCGCGGGGGGATCCGGCCGTGTCCGTGGGTGTCGTGTCGCTTCCATCTCTATCTCGACGTCAATCCACGCACGGGCTCTCTCAAGCTCAACTTCCCCGATCGCGAACCCGCTGACCTCACTTGCTCGTGCGCCCTCGACATCGCCGAGGAGGGAGGGTTGACCCTCGAAGACGTCGGCGGCTTGTTGAACCTCACCCGAGAACGCGTGCGCCAGCTCGAGGCGCTGGCGCTGCTCAAGGTGCGCGCGGGCTTGCAAGGCAGCGACGACGTCGACGGCGCTTGACCGCCTGAGCTGCAGCCCCCAAGGTGCGCCGGGTCGTGCCTGTCCCCTCCCATCACCACCACGATGGACCGCCAGAACAGCGACGGCCCCTCGTGCGCGAGCTGGCCAAGATCGAGCTGGAGCTCATGCGCTCCGTCGTCGCCGACCCCACCTGGTTGGCCCCCCACGACGAGAGCACGCTGCGTTGGGCCCTCTCGCTCGCCCGCATCAGCGCGGTGCAGGTGCTGCCCCACGAAGGCGACGCCGTCGTCGTCGACTTGGGCCACGCCACGGATGGCTTTCGGCGCCTGCTGTTTCAAAAGCTCGAACCTTGCGTGAGTGCAGCGCGCATCGAACGCGACGGCGTGCGCGCGCAGATGCCGCACATTCGCGCCCTGGTGCAGAGCGAGAGGGCGGCATTGCTGCACCTCTTTGGCTCCCGCCTTCCCGCGGTCGCCTTGGACCGCGCCACCCGACGACGTCCTCTGGCCCTGGTCATGGGCGGCGGCGGGGGCACGGGCTACGTCTACATCGGCGCCTTGGGGGTGCTCGACGAAGCCGGCATCGCTCCCTCGATCATCGCTGGCACCTCGATGGGCGCGCTGCTGGGTGCCTTCCGCGCCCGCACGCGGCACTTCTCGCTGGGCAACGTGCGGCAGCTGCTGCAGCGACTCTCGTGGCGCAAGGTCTTTCGCCTCTTCGACACCGAGAGTCGTTTTGGTTTGCCGGCGACCCTGAAGCTCTCGCTGCGCGAGGTGATCGGCCACGAATTTCTCGTCGACGGTCCCGAGGTCTCGGGCGAGCTGCCCTTGGGCGCGCCGGCCGCCGCACCCTCCGGCCTGCGCGCCGAGCGGGACCCCAGCGGGGAGTCGTCGGGTGCGGTGCGTGAGGCGGGCAAGCGCTTCATGCGCATGAACGAGATGGCGATCCCTTTGCGCATCACCATCGCTGGACTGGTGCAAGGTGAGCGCGCCACCGACGTGCAGCGCTACGCCAACCTGCTGAAGGACGTCGACGACGTCAAAACGCTGCGATCGCGGGCCAAGGCGCTGACGCGGGCCTTCACCGAGATCTCCCGGCAGCCGGTGCGAGCGCTCTACGTCGGCGGCGATCCGCGCACCCGCGAGTTCGACGTGCTCGACGCCATCGGCTTCAGCTCATCGGTGCCGGGCGTCATCCACTACGACATCCTGCGCGACGATCCGCGCATGACCAGCTTGGTCACCGAGCTCATGCGCCAAGAGGGAGTGTTCCGGCTCGTCGACGGCGGCCTCGTCGACAACCTCCCAGCCCGCGAAGCGTGGCGGGCGGTGCAAGACGGCGCCGTCGCTGGCGAACGCGATCCTTTCGTGCTCGCGCTCGACGCCTTCGCGCCCCAGTTGACGACGCGCCACCTGCTCTTTCTGCCGTTGATGCGCATCGCGTCGGAAAACAGCCGGGCCGGCCGAGAGCAGAGCCACCTCGTCGTCGCCTTCAAGGGCGTCTTGTCGCCCCTCTCCGTCGTGCCTTCGCCGGCAGAATTCCTGCGCGCCGTCGAAAACGGCAAACGCGAGATGGCGCCGCACGTGCCCCTCATTCGAAAAATGATCGGCCCCATCCCCGATCCTCCCGGTATCTTCGGGCCCCCGACCCCAGGGAGAGAAAGCCCATGACCGCCAAGGCAAGTGCAGCAACCGAGTTCTTTGCCCCCAGGCCGGGCGGCCAGGGCGCGCGCGATTGGGATCCCGTCCCCGATGCCCACAAGGTGCCCTTCACCTGGCTCGACGGCGCCTGCGTTCCCACCGAGCAGGCGGTCATCCCCATCATGTCCTACACGCTGCACTACGGCCTGGGGGTGTTCGAAGGCATCCGCGCCTACGACGGCGACAAAGGTCCGGCGGTCTTTCGCCTGCGCGAGCACATCGAGCGTCTCTTTCGCTCTGCCCGCATGGTGCGCATGGACATCCCCTACAGCGTCGACGACGTCGTCAGCGGCTGCGTCGAGCTCATGAAGCAGAACCAGCTGCGGGCGGGCTACCTGCGGCCCATCGCCTTTGTCGACGATGGCAAGCGGGGACTGGGTGCCAGCAACAACCGTGTGCGCCTCGCCATCGCGACCTGGCCCTGGGGTCGCTACCTGGGCGACGAAGGCGTGCAGCGCGGCATCCGCACCCAGGTCAGCTCGACGGTGCGCATGAACGCGCGCTCGTTTTTGCCCAAAGGAAAGATCAACGGCCAGTACGTGAACTCGATCCTGGCCAAGCGCACGGCCCAACACGCGGGCTACGACGAAGCCATCCTCCTCGACGACGGCGGCTTCGTGGCCGAGGCCACGGGCGAGAATTTGTTCCTCGTGCGCAAGGGCGCCCTGGTCACGCCGCCGCTGTCGCAGCCCATTCTCGAGGGCATCACCCGCGACTCGGTGCTGCAGCTGGCCCGCTCCTTCGGCATCGAGGTGCGCGAGGAACGCTTCAGCAAAGAGACCCTGATCTCCGCCGACGAAGTCTTCCTCACGGGCACCGCCGCCGAGGTGACGCCAGTGCGCGAGATCGATGGCTACACCGTGGGCGCGGGCGGCCGCGGACCGGTGACCGAGAAGCTGCAGACCCGCTACTTCGACGCCGTCCACGGTCGGATCGCGGAGCGGCTGTCGTGGCTCACGACCTACCAGCTGGCTTCGTGAACGTCGTGCGCGCGCGCGGGTGGGCAGCGTCGTAGACGCGGGTGAGCCGGGCGACGTCGACGTGGGTGTAGCGCTGGGTCGTCGACAGGCTGGCGTGACCGAGCAGCTCCTGAATGCCGCGCAGGTCGGCACCGCCCTCGAGCAGGTGGGTGGCGAAGGAATGCCGCAGCTTGTGCGGGTGAACGCGGGCGCGGGCGCCGGCTTCGACGCCGAGGCGGGCCAGACGTCGACGCAGCTCGCTGTCGATCACTCTCTTGCCGCGCGCCCCGAGAAAGAAGGCGTCGCCCGAGGCCGCGGTGACGACGAGGGGACGGCCCTTGCTGAGCCACGCGCTCAAGGCTGCGGCGCAGACGTCGTGAAAGGGCACCACGCGCTCTTTGTTGCCCTTGCCCACGACGCGCACCGAACGGGCATCGACGTCGACGTCGCCCAGTCCCAGGCCGCAGAGCTCGCTGATGCGCAGCCCAGCGCCATAGAGCAGCTCGATGACCGCGGCCTCCCGCAGGGCCAGGGGATCCGTCGATCCCGACGACGACGGCGACGATTTGCGCGGCTGATCGCAGAGGGCAAAGGCTTCGTCGACCGAAACGGAGCGCGGCAACTGGCGCGGACGCCGCGGTGACTCCAGCAACAGAGCGACAGAGTGCTTCACGCGACCGGTTTTTCGGCAGAAGGCGAGGAAGCCACGGATGGCCGACAGACGGCGCAGGGTCGACGTCGTCGAATCGTGCTGGTGCCGCGCAGCCAGGAAGGCCCGCAGCGCGTAGAGATCGAGCAGCTCCAGGTCGAGCAGGCCCTTGCTCTTGGACGAGGCCAGGAAGGCCCGCAGCAGCCCCAGGTCGCCTTCGTAGGCCCGCAGGGTGTGGGGGCTCAAACGGCGCACGTGCGCGAGGTGGTTCAAAAAAGCGGCGACGGCGTCGTCGAAGGAGCGCTCCATGGGGGCCACGGTAGTGGGGTGGGTGCTGGCGTGCCTCTTTCCGTACGCCCCAGCGCCTTCGACATCGGAGCGCTGATCCCGAGCCGGGTCGACGGCGACGAGCGCATCTGTACATTGCTGCGGCGGTCGTCGGAGGT
>JAHFED010000013.1:0-14255 GCA_023248635.1 Myxococcales bacterium | reverse complement strand
TGCAAAAACGTCCCTTGCACGAAGTGCTGCGCTGTGGCGGCATCGCTGGTGCTGGGGGTGCCGGTTTTCCGACCTGGGCCAAGTACCTGACGCCGCAGCCCTTTCTCGTCGTCAATGCCCAGGAATCCGAGCCCGGCTACTTCATCGACAAGTGGCTGCACCAAGAGAAATACGCCGAGCTGCTCGACCTGTTGGCCCACCTGCGCAGCTGGGGCGTGGGCAAATGCGTCGTCGCCGCCAAGCTCAAGGACCGCGCTTCTTTTCTGGCGATGGAGGAGAGGGCAGCGCAACAGCCAGGGGGCATGAAGGTGCTCGATTGCACTGGCCGCAACCGCTTCAAGCTCGCCGACCAACCTGAGCCCGTGCTCTTCACCTACACCGACGACAAATACCCCTACGGCATGGAGACCGCGCTGCTGCTGATCATCGCGCAGCAAAAGATTCCCCAGGGCGAGCGGCCGTCGCAGCACGGCTTCATCGTCAACAACAGCGAGACGCTGTGGAACATGCACCAGCTGCTCACCACCGGCGCCCCGGTGACGACGAAGTACGTGCACGTCTACGGGGCCTGTGCCGATGCCCACGGGCCACGGCACACCTTCCGCGCGGTGCCCGTCGGAACACCGGCCGCCACCGTGCTCGCCGACGCCGGGCTCTCGCTGGCCCAGATCCAAGAGAAGGGCTTCGTCGTCGTCGACGGCGGCCCGGGTTGGTTCGAGAGGATCGATCCCGCCCAGGCCGTCGTCAGCCGGCGCACCAATTCCTTGTTGGTGCTCGACCCCAGCGTCGTCGACGTCAATCAGAAGGACGTCTTCGACAAGCCCGGCAAGCCTGGCTACCCCAGCGCGGGCACCGTGTTTGCGGCGACGCCGACGCTGTTGGACGTGTCCTTCGTGCGGGTGCCCCTCATCGACAACCCGAATTTCAAGGCCGTGCGACCAGCAACGCCCCTGGTCAAGACAGGGGATCGCGTGACGCGCGGCCAACCCATCGCGCGTGCTGACGAAGAAGGCGTGAGCCTGTGGTGTCACGCCAGCATCGAGGGGGACGTCGCTGAGGTCTCTGAGCGGGGCATCGAGATCCGGGGTCAACGATGACCGACACCAGCATGAGCGCCGGCACCGTCGTCGGCGCACCGTGATCCAACCGGGGAACGATCTGCTGCAACGCGCCCGCGCGTGGGCGGGCCGCAGCGTCGTCGACGTCGCCCCCGCCCCTGCCTCACACAAAGGCGGCATCGGCCAACGCCTCGAGCAAGCCCTGGGACTCAAACCCCGCTTCGACGACGTCGACGACCCCGTTTCCGGCATCGAGGTCAAGACCCTGCCCATCGCGGTGGCGGCCGACGGACGGGCGCGCGTGCTCGAGTCCACCTTCGTGACCTCGGCGTCGACGTCGACCTTGGTGCACGAGACCTGGGCGAGCTCCAGGGTGCGCAAGAAGGTGTCGCGGGTGCTCTTTGTCCCCGTCGAACGCGCCAGCTCGCGCATCGGCTGCGCCTTCCTCTACGAACCCGACGACGTCGACGAAAAGCTGCTGCGCGCGGACTGGGAAGACCTCAGCGACCTCGTGGCCGCCGGCCTTGGTTTTGCGGTGTCGGCGCGGCGCGGGCAGGCGCTGCAGCTGCGACCCAAGGCCAAGAACGCCAAGACGACGACGAAGGCTGTGACGTCTGCGGGGGAGGAGATCGAGCTGCGTCCCCAGGGTTTCTATTTGCGCGCGCGCTTCACCCAGAGGCTGATCGAGCAGCGCTTCCGTTGACGGTTTCCCAACCATCGAGCCAAAGAAAAACGCGCCGTGGCGGCGCGTCCTCTCGACGTGAAAGCGACGACGTCAGCCCACCTGCCGGGGCGGCTCGATCAAGCCGAAGTTCCCCTCTTTGCGGCGGTAGAGCACGTTCACGTTGTTCGTCTTGGCGTTGATGAAGACGATGAAGTCCGTCTGCATCAGGTCCATCTGCATGATGGCTTCCTCGACGAGCATGGGGTGAGCGTCGAGCTCTTTGGTCTCGACGATCGACGTCGGCGTGTTCATCGGCAATTCGCCGAGCTCGCCATGCTGAGCAGCGTCGACGTAGCTGAGCCGAACCTTGCTGGCGTGTCCCTCGCGGGCTTTGTGCGTCGAGAGCTTGTTGCGGTAGCGCTTGAGCTGCCTCTCGATCTTCTGGGCGGCGGCGTCGATGGACCCATACATGTCCGCCGACGACTCCTGACCCCGAACCCTCATGCCGTTGGCGCTGACGTTGATTTCTGCTCGGTGGAGGTGCTTCTCAACGCTCAGCACGACGTGGGCGTCGGTGGGCGTGTGGATGTACTTCTCAATCTTCGAGACCTTCTCCGCGGCGAACGCCTTGAGCGCATCAGTGGCGTCCATGTGCCGGAACGTGACGGAGACCTGCATCGGACCTCCAAGCCCCTGTGGGCGTGGTGTTCTCCGTCGTCGACGTGACGACGTGGGGAAACTGTAACGATCATCACACCCCCGTGAAAGCGCGAGACATCGGTGTCCCGAACAGGAGCGTCAGCTGATCTGGTCCACGCGCGCCCTTCGATCCCGCAAGAGGCGGCCCCAGCGCGAGCCTGCGGCGCCCAGGATGACGGCGACGCAGAGGATGAGCACGATGGTCACGAAGGTGCACACGCCACCAATTTGGGCCGTCGCCGGCACAGCGATCATGGGGATGTAGATCTCGAGCAGAGCGCGCACCCCCGCCGTCAGGGTGGTGCCCCCCACAAAGAGCAGGGGCAGACCCGTGACCAGGGCGTAGCGCTGCTTGCTTGCTTCGCGCAGCAGCAAGGTGGTGGCGACGACGAGGGCGACGGCGGCCAGCAGCTGGTTGGCGATGCCGAACATGGGCCAGATGATGGCGATGCTCCCCGACGAGATGAGCCAGGACCAGGCGAGCACCACCACCAAAGTCGACGCCGCCGCCGCCGGGAACCAACTGGTGTCGCTGAATTTGCGCACGGATGGCCGCGGAGATCTGGAGCACATTTCCTGCAACACGAATCGCGCCACGCGGGTGCCGGTGTCGATGGTGGTGAGGACAAAAAGTGCCTCAAACATGATGGCAAAATGATACCAATAGGACAGCAGCCCTCTCATGCCAGGAAGATTGGAGAACACCCGAGCCATACCGACGGCCAAAGAGACCGCACCGCCGGTCCGGGCGGCAACTACCTCGTCGGTGGCCTCGGACAAAAGCGGCAAATCGGTGGTCTGGATCCCCAAACGGGCGAAGTCGGCCGTCGAGAGCTCGCTGGCATGCGGTGAGCCAGCGTCTGCATGAAAGCCCAAGGCCGCCAGGGTCGGATTCGAGAGGCGCAACAAGACCGAGAGCTTGAGCTTCTGGCCGTGCAACGTCGTCGTCGACTGTCCTGCTTTCAGTCCCAGGCGCGTGCGATCGGTGCTGGGCAGGTCGGCCTCGAGAGCGACCAGCTGCTCGAACGAGGTGCACAGGCCGTGGCCATCAGCGCCGGCGACGACGGCGACCAAGGGGTCGGTGTTGATGGCGAAATAGTCCGCCGGGGGCAGCGCTGTCGCCGCCAACAGGGCCGTGATGCCCACCAGGCCTTCGATGAGCATGGCTCCATAACCAATGCCACGACAGTCGGTCTCCTTATCGATCATCTTCGGCGTGGTACCGGTTCCCACCAGGCTGTGGAATCCCGAGATGGCACCACAAGCAATGGTAATAAAGACAAAGGGAAAGAGCGATCCCTTGACGACGGGCGCGTAGGCGGCGCCGTCGACAAGGATGGCAGCGTGGGCGCCGGTGACGACGTCGGTGAACAGCGGCATCTCGATGAGGGGATTCACCAGGCAAATGCCCATCACCAGCAGCAAGATGGTGCCAATCTTGAGATAAGACGACAGGTAATCTCGGGGGCAGAGCAGCATCCATACTGGCAACACGGAAGCACAGAATCCATAGCAAGCGATGGCGAAAATGAGAACGCCTTCACTCAGCATCAGATGGTGGCCAAACGACGAATCCTGCACCTCTTTCCCAAAGACCACAGCCAGCAGCAGGACGACGACGCCGACGACGCTGGCCTCGCGGATGCCCCGGGGGCTGCCCAGGCGGACCCGGTGGATCCACAGGCCCATCAAGAGGGCCAGAGGAATGGAGACGCCGATGGCAAAAACGCCCCACGCGCTCTCGGCCAAGGCGCCGACGACGACCCGGCCCAACCCCGCGAGGGCAATCACGACGATGAAGAGGATCGCGAGACCAGAGACGTTGCCGGCCACCGGTCCGAGCTCGGCCCGGGCGATCTCGGCCAGGGATTTGCCGCCGCGCCGCACCGACGCCGTCAAAATCACGAAGTCGTGCACCGCGCCGCCGAGGCAGACCCCGATCAAGATCCAGAGGTAGCCCGGCAAGAAGCCGAACTGGGCCGCCAACACGGGGCCGACGAGAGGACCCGCACCCGTGATCGCGGCGAAGTGGTGGCCAAAGAGCACCCACTTGTTGGTGGGATGAAAGTTCTGCCCGTCGTTGTGGTCATGGGCCGGCGTGGGGCGGGCGTCGTCGAGGGCGAGCACCCGCGCGGCGATGAAGGCCGAATAGAAGCGATAGGCGATGGCCAGGGTGCACAGAGCGCCGACCATGAACCAAAGCGCGTGCACCGGATCCTCCCTTGCTCGTCCCCTCACCCCCAGCCCCTCTCCCGGGACGGGAGAAGGGAGGAGAAAAAGAGTTTCTCGATGTCAGATGACCTTCTGACCCGCGCCCGTCTTCGGGAGAGGGTGGCCGCTGCGGCCGGGTGAGGGGGAAGGTGGACGAGCGCGGGCTCAATCGCGAGAGACGGTCACCGTCACGGGCTGCGGGGCCGACGACGGCACCAGGGATCGGGGCTTGGGGACGCTGTTGCTCTTGTCCTCGAGCTCGAGGCCGATGCCCTTGATGAGGTCGTCGACCTTGGTGAGGTCCGCCGGCAACACGACCTTCTGGCCCGACGACAACGCCCCCATCTTGCCGATGAGCTGTCCCCCGAGGCGCAAGTTCACGGCCTCGCGACCGCCCGGCATGGCGATGGATTCGGCGACGACGCGCAGGGAGTCGGCGGTGGCTTTGGCGATGGAGAGGATTTCCTCGGCCTTGCCTTCGGCCTCGTTGATGCGGCGCTGCATCTCGCCCTGGGAGCGGTTGATCATCTCCTGCTTCTTGCCGTCGGCGTCGTTGATGCGGGCCTGCTTCTCGCCCTCGGCCCGCGCCATGAGCGCCCGGCGATCGCGCTCGCTGCCCATCTGCCGTTCCATGGCTTCGCGCACCGACGTCGGTGGCACGATGTTCTTCACCTCGTAGCGGCTGACGAGCACACCCCAGGTGGTGCTCACCTCGTTCAGGGCTTCGACGACGTGGGAATTGATGATGTCGCGCTCTTCGAAAGTGTGGTCGAGGTCGAGCTTGCCGATGACCGAGCGCACCATCGTTTGAGCCAATTGAATAATGGCAAAACGGTATTCCACTGTACCATAGGCCGCCAATTTCGAGTTGGTGACGCGCATGTAGAGCACGCCGTCGACCTCGACGCGGACGTTGTCCTTGGTGAAACAATCTTGGGGGGGAACCTCGATGGCCTCTTCCTTCAAATCAATCTCAAAGGGCACTTTGTCGAGAAAGGGAATCAGGAAGTGCACGCCGGGCCCGAGGGTGCGGTCGTAGCCGCCGAGGCGCTCAACGAGCAGCTCGGTGCGGTTGGGCACCACCCGGATGGAGCGGACGACCTTGAAGGCGACATAGAGAGCCGTGAGTGCCCAGATGGCGATCGCGATGATGTTCATGTGGCGCTCCTCAACCCTTCACGTTCGACGTTGGTGCGGCGGTGGCGCCACCGACCTGAGCCATGCCCTCGAAGAAGCCACGCATGCGCGCCACGCTCTCGGGAACGACGGTGACGTCGGCGCCCTCGAGGATGCGGCCCAGCTCGTGGATGTACTGCTCCGCGATCTGGGCCTTGACCGCTTGGTCCCCGCCGGGAGCCTGAATGGCAGAGGCGACCAAAGCGAAGCCTTTGGCGTTGGCGTCGCCCAGCAAGCGAATCTCGGCGGCGCGGCCGTTGGCTTCGTTGATGCGCTTTTGCCTTTCGCCTTCGGACAGAGCGACGGCCTGCTGCATCTCGCCTTCGGAGACCATCACCTTGCTCTCTTTTTGTCCCGTCGAAATGGTGATGGCTGCGCGCTTTTGACGCTCGGCTTCCATCTGCTTCTCAAGGGTGTGAATGACCCCGGCCGACGGCGTGATGTTCTTGATTTCGTACCGGAGCACCTTGATGCCCCACTGCACCGAGTCCTTGTCGATCTCCTTGACGATGGCGTCGTTGATCTTCGTGCGCTCGGAAAAGGTGCCCTCGAGGGTCAGCTTGCCAATCTCGCTGCGCATGGTCGTCATGGCAAGATTGATCGCGCTCTGCCGATAATCAGAGACATTATAGGACGCCGCCGACGCATCCATCACCTTGACATAAACGATGCCGTCGACTTCGACCTGAATATTGTCCTTGGTGACGCACATCTGCGGCGGCACGTCGATGGGCTGCTCGCGCATCTCGTGGGTGTAGGCGGCGCGGTCGATGAAGGGGACCATGATGTGAAAGCCGGCCTTGAGCACGCCCTTGGGTTTGCCCAGGCTCTCTTTGACGACGAGGTGTCGCTCGCTGACGACGACGAAGCAGCGGCTGCCGAGGAACGCGGCGCCCATGGCGCCCAGGGTGAGAAAGAAGAAAAGCACAGTTCCTCCAGGGAATGGTCGACGAAGCAAGCTCCTCCGACTCCGACGTCGACGTCAACGGGTCCTTTTCTGGGAGCCAGCGGCCGGGCCGATTGGCGCAGGGTGGCTTGCCTGTGACGGTCCGCTTCCGCATCAGCGCATCAGCGCAAGGCACCCGAAGCGCCCAGGAAAAGGCTTCAAGCCTTCTTGTCGACACCCTCGGGAACCTTGAGCTGCTCATCGACGGCAAAGAGCTCACGGGCGCTGCCGTCGCCGACGGCCTCCACGATCCAGATGGCTCCCTCGCGGTACACGAGCTGGGCTTTGTCGCCCTTCTTCAAGGTGCCGAGGGTCATCCGGGCCGTCCAGGTGGTGCCCTGGAAACGAATGCGACCCCGGTCGTGGTCTTCGCCGACGTCGTCGACGACCTCGACCACCTGGCCCATGGCATCCCGATCGTGTTCGACGTCGGTGCGGTCTTTCTTCACCACGCTTTTGCCGCCGGGCATCAGCTTTTGCACCAGCGGCCGAAAGGGGATCACCAGGCCCAGCGAGATGAACGACCAGAGCAGGAAACTGACTGGCACGCTTTCGACGAGGCCGACGCCGCGCAATGCCGCTGTCATCAGGGCGGCGACGCCGAGAAAGATCGTGAAGAGCGAGGGCACGACGAATTCGCTGGCCATCAGCGCCAGCCCACCCACCAAGAAAGCAAGCGTCCAGGGATCCACGCGGCTGGTGTCGGCTGAGACGACGTCGCCGTCAAGCGCCGGGGCCCCGATCAAGCGGCGCGTTGAACTTTGTCCTCGCCGGGTGCCGCCCCGACTCCGTGTGATCCCCCCAGGACGCCCGGCTGCGGAAAATCATGAACCCGAGGCGCGCAAACATCGCGGGGAACAGGCACCGCCAACGACGTCACCTCTTGACCGCGGCCCAGGCGCTGCAGGATGCGCGCGTGGGAGGCGAGGGCCTGAAAGAAGGTGCCGCTGTGCAGATAGGGCAGGCCGTGATCGCGGGCGCAGGCGGCCACGATGGGCGAGAGCTGAGGATAGTGGATGTGGCAGATTGTTGGAAACAAATGATGCTCAATTTGATGATCAAGACCTCCCGTAATAAAGGTGCAAATCTTCGAGGCACCGAAGTTCGCCGTCGTCAGCATTTCGTGCTCGAAGAAGCTGCGCTCGAAGCGGCCGTTTTCGTCGGCCTCCGGAAAGCGCACGCCCTCGATAACGTGGGCGAGCTGGAACACGATGGCCAAGGTGAAGCCGCCGACCATCATCAGACCGAGGTACCCACCGACGGCGACGGCGGGGTGCTGGGGCCCGAAGGCCAGGGGCAGCGCGAGGAAGAGAAGGCCATGCAGCACTTTGCCGACGACGATCCGGGTCCATTCCGACGCTGTGGTTCTCGCTCCAGTGCGGGGATGGGGGCTCAGCGCCTGCAGGACGTCTTTTTTATAGACCCAAATCAGCGCAGTGAAGCAATACAAAAACCAGGCGTAGACGATCTGCAGGCGATGCCAGGGATACAGTCTTGCGTGGGGCTGGAAGCGCAAGACGGCGCCGGGCTCGAGGTCGGTGTCTGTGCCCGGCACATTTGTGTAGGTGTGGTGCAGGAGGTTGTGGGCCACGCGCCAGTTGGTGGAGTTCACACCCATGGCGTCGAAGGTCCACGAGGCCAGGGCGTTGATGCGCTTGTTGCTCGCGGTGGCGCCGTGGGTGCCGTCGTGGGCGACGTTGAAGCCGATGGCGGCCATGCCGAAGCCGGCGACCAGGTAGAGCAGGATGGCCACCGGCGCGGGCAGAGGGGCGAGTCCCGCCGCCAAGAGGGAGCCGTAACCCAGGGTCAGCCAGAAGGCGGACTTCAGCCACATGAAGGGGGTGGCACCACGATCGAGGCGGTGCGCGGCGAAGTGGTCGTCGACGCGCTTGCGCAGGTCACGCTGGAAGGCTGCATCGGGCGCGAAGGTCAGCTTCAACGTCTTTTGTTCGGTGCCGTCGGCCACGTGCTCTCCCGCTTGCTCGTCGTCGTTGTCCTATGGGCTTGCCAATCGACGATGACAACCGCCGCCGGGATTTCGTGACCAGACGGTGACGTGATCCGCCGCGTCGGCGACGACCGTGTTGGATTCGTAGGCTCAACACTCGCCACACCTTCAACACACTGGGTTCATGGTCGCTTCGGGTCGCTTCTCCTTGAGAAGCGAGCAGTCACAGAGAAGCGACCCGAAGCGACCGTCATCGCCCTCCAAGACGAGACCGCGCGGGTGGAGTGGTCGACAAAGGCGCCGCCGTCCTCTACGCAGGCGGGCTCGCCTCTTGCGTCCGGATGGTGCGATCCGAATCGAGAGCATGGGTGGATTCGACTGCGACTTCGACGTCGTCGTCATTGTGCCGGTGGTTTGTACCGTTGGCACTGCACAAGTCCGATGGTTTGCGCGCTTGGCACAGCGCACCGTGGTGGAGAGTCGATGGCTGAGCTTTCAAGCACGAGCGCTGCGCAGTCGCAGGACTGGCGGCAACTGGTTCGCCCCTACACCGAGGCCAACGCCGCCATAGCTGTGTTTCAACTGGTCTCGACCCTGTTGCTCTACGCGGGGGCCCTGGCGTTGATGGGCTGGTCGCTGCAGTTCTCCTACGGCTACACCCTGCTTTTGGCAGTGCCCGCTGGCGGCCTTGCAGTCCGTCTTTTCGTGCTCTTTCATGATTGCTGCCACCTATCGTTCTTTTCCTCCACGAGGGCCAATGAAATTGTGGGGTCTGTTTTGGGCCCATTGGTCTTCACATCATATCATCATTGGCGGTTGGAGCACAATCACCACCACGCGACCTCGGGGAACCTCGACAAAAGGGGGGTCGGCGACGTTCCCACCGTCACGCGCAGCGAGTTCGAGAGCTGGGGCAAGCTGAAGCAGATCGGCTACCGCGGTTTGCGCAACCCCTTCATCCTCTTCACCGTCGGCGCCGTCATCACCTTCGTGGTGCTGCAGCGCTTCTGGGGCCCCTGTGCCACCAAACGTGAAAAGGTGGCCACCGTGCTCACCGACGTCGCCATCTTCGGCGTCTACGGCGCCGCTTGTTGGCTGTTTGGCTGGCAGAACGTGCTGATGGTGATCGGGCCGACGATCTCCATCGCTGCGACGGCGGGCATCTGGCTGTTTTACATGCAGCATCAATTTCCCGAGACGTATTGGGCAAAATCAGATACCTGGTCGTACAAGGATGCCGCCCTTAAGG
The DNA here is from genome assembly GCA_023248635.1 of Myxococcales bacterium. Taxonomy (GTDB): domain Bacteria; phylum Myxococcota; class UBA727; order UBA727; family VGSZ01; genus VGSZ01. Next base: position 4,304 of record JAHFED010000013.1, on the reverse strand, counting down.
GGTCGTCGTTTTATGACTTGCCGCCGCTTTTCCGTTATTTCTCTGGCAACATCGGCTTCCATCACATCCACCATCTCAGTCCCAAGGTGCCAAACTATCGTCTGGTCGAGTGCCACCGCGGCGTTCCCGAGTTCCAGGTGAAGGGCATGGGCTTCGTAGCGAGCCTGCGCTGCCTCTTTGTGAACCTCATCGACGACCAGACCCTGCGCGTGATCAGCTTCGGAGACCTCGCACGCGCCCCGGCCCCCGCGCCAACGACGGCGGGTTTCTCGGCTCAGCTGATCGTGAGCCCGACGGAACCGGCGGCGGTGCGTGCCGAGCCGGTGCGGGCCGCCCCCGCCGCCTGATGATCATGAAGGAAGCCGGGCCAGACCCTACCGCCGGGCTCACGGTGCGCTTCGAAGAAGGCGGCGTCTTGCAGGTCGAGGAGCTGCAGCGGGCGGTGCTCTCGTCGTCGCCGGCGTGGGTGACCTTGGCTTTCTTGGCGCGGGAGCGTGATCCAGCGACGGGAGAATTCCGGGCCCCGCGGGTGAGCCTTCGCCGCTACAAGCGCCGTGCGGGTCGCTTCGTCGTCGACAAACACTTCACGCTCACCAATCGCGCCCAGGCCCTCTCACTCGCTGACACCCTGGCGACGTGGTTTGCCGAGGGCGGGCCGGCGGCGACCGATTCCTCCGACGACGACGACGGCTGATCCTCTGATCCCGCAGGAATGTTGCCGGGGGCCTCGCGCGCGGTAGCGTTCTGTCTTGATGAAGAAGAACGCCGTCCTCCTCGTCGTCGCGGCTTGCCTGCTCTTGGCGTCGTTCTTGTTCGCGCGCTGCGGCCAAGAGCGCGTCCACGTCCAAGGAGGCGGAGCGGTGGCGGCAGCGCCGGTGAAAGAGATCCAATTTCCGCGCGACCGCAGGCGCCGTCCGCTGTCTGTTGAGAGCTCCGCCCCCGAGTTGAAGACGCCCACCGTCGGTCGCGACAAGCTCGCCCGCGCCTTGGCCTCGCCGGGCAAAGACGGCGCCCTCGTCGTCGAAGTCAATGCCATCCGCAACAGCCCCTTGGTCGACAAGCTGTTGGCCTGTGAGCAGGCGCGCAAAGGCGACGGCGCCAACGGCCTCGCGATGCTGAAAGAGAAGCTGGGGGTCGACGTCACCGAAGACGTCGACCGCGTCGCCTTCGACAAAGACGTGCTCGCGGTGTCGGGGTTCTTTGCCGATCTCAAGCTGCCCGAGAACATGGGAGCCGGCGAGAGCTACGGCGACGGCGGCCGTCTCTTCAAGGTCAAAGACGAAGCCGGCGTCGACATCGTGGTGGGCAAGGTCGGCGACGAGCTCTTGCTCACGGGTTTCGATGAAGCGCAGATCAAAGGCGCCATCGATCGCGCTGAAGGACGGGGCGAGGCCGGGCCCTCTTTCCCCGCGGGCATCGCCGCCGGCGAAGTCTATGGGTTGGTGGGGCCCGCCTTTCTCAAGGAGTTGTTGGGCAGCCTGAACGACGCCGGGGCCAACCGCTTGGCCGAGGTCGTCACCCAGAGCACCGTGCAGATCGCCGTCGACGACGCCGCGGCCCTCTCGATGGACATTCAGGTCCGCTCCCCCCAAGAGGGCCAGGACCTGAGCAAGGCGCTCGGCGGTCTGGTGTCGATGGCGCGCGCCCAGGCCGAGGAGGAGGGCGACGGCGAATTGGCCGGCTTGCTCGAGCAGGCCAACATCGTTCCCCATGACGACGGCAGCATTGCCCTCGACCTCGCTGTTCCTGGCAACGAGTTGCTGAAGGCCTTCGGCTGCGACGCTGACGGCAAGCCCCTGTCCTCGGCGGCCCGCTGAGGATACCCGCCGGCTGTGCTTTGCTCCTCCTGCTCTTCTCCGCGCCAACGTGACGGGCTGTCATGGCCGCGCTGAGGATCATCGACGTCGATGTCGAGCCCCTGTCGATCCCCCTGCGCGAGCCCTTTGTCATCGCCACGGGACGCATCGATGCGACGCGCGCGGTGCTCGTGCGCGTGCGCTTGCAAGACGAGCTCACCCAGCGCCGAGGTACGGGCTTGGGCGAAGCCGCAGCACTTCCGCCGGTGACCAGCTGCGATCAGCCCGACCTGCTGCGCACCTTGACGGCGGCGTCGACGGCTCTGCTGGGGGCGTCTTTCACCGGATTGCGCGGGTTGCGCGACCTCATCGATGGGGTCGCCGGCGACGCCGGCCTCCACCTCGTCGCGCGGGCCGGCCTCGAAAGCGCGCTGCTCTTCGCCTGGGCGCAGCTGCTCGGCGTGCCCATGCACCGGCTGTTGGGGTCTCAGCCCAACGATGATCCCGTGCGGGCCTTCCAGGTCGAGACCGACATCACCATCCCCATCGCGGCCCCCGCGCACATGGCCCAGCTGGTGTGTCGGTGGCGCGCGCTGGGGTTTCGCATCTTCAAAGTGAAGGTCGGCCGCAACGACGACGACGGCGGCTGCGAAGGCGACGTCGACGCCATCGACGCCATCGCTTCTGACGCCCCGGGTGTGCGTCTGCGGCTCGATGGCAACGCTGGACAGAGTGAAGCCCAAGCCCGGGCGCTTTTTCTGCGCGCGCTCGAACAGGGGCTGACGGTCGAGCTGCTCGAACAGCCCACGCCGGATGCGGCGCCGCTGGCCGCGTTGTCGACGTCGCTGCCCATCCCCGTCATCGCCGATGAATCCGCCGGCACCTACAACGACGTTGTTGCCCTCGCTGCTGCCGGCGTTTCGGGCGTGAACCTCAAGCTGGTCAAGCATGGTGGGCCGCTCGAGGCCGCGCGCATCGGTAGGTTTGCTCGACGACGTCACCTCGCGCTGATGGCGGGCGCGATGGTCGAGACGCGTGTTGGCCTGGCAGCCATGCTGCACGTCGTCCGCGCCCTGAGCCCCGGTCGGCAACGGCCCTCTCGAACACCAGCCGCCGATCGGGCCCCGAGCCCCATCGCCATCGACCTCGACACCGCCTTCCTCCTCGCCGACGATCCCTTCGTGGGCGGCTATCACGCCCATGGGCCCTGGCTGACCCTTCTCGCTGACGGTCCCGCGTAGAGCCCCCGAGGGCTCGGGGACGGGAGACGACCATGCACGACGCAGAGACCTCGCTCCACTGGATCCCGGCTTGCTTTGCAGCGTTGATGCTGTCGACGTCGGCCCGGTCTGCGCCAAGCGGAGGGACTCCCCCCGAGGTCAGCGCCGCCATCGACGACGACGTCAAAATCGTCCTGGTGCCCGGTGCTCCGATCAAGGGCTTCGACCGGCCGCTGCTCGCCGTAAACGCCAACGATGGCAGTGGGCGCCTCTTCGTCGTCGAGCAGTCCGGTCGCATCCGCACCGTCGCCCGCGGCAAGCTCGACGGGGCTCCCTTCTTCGACGCGCGCTCGCTCCTCGGCAGCAGCAACGGAGAACAGGGCCTGCTCGGCCTCGCTTTTCACCCCCAGTACAAGGCCAACGGCCGCTTCTTCATCGCCTACACCGACAAAGACCAAAACGACGCCGTCGCCGAGGTCGCGCTGCCGCCCGGGGGCAAGCCCGTCGTCACAGTGCTCTGGTCGATCAAGGACCCCGCCAGCAACCACAACGGCGGGCACCTGCTCTTTGGTCCCGACGGCAAGCTCTGGGTCGGCACCGGCGACGGCGGCGAGGCCAACGATCCCTGGAACAACGCGCAAAACGACGCGTCCCTGCTGGGCAAGATGCTCGTCGTCGACGTCGACGGCCCCCGCAAACCGGTGGTCGCCTTCAAGGGACTGCGCAACCCCTGGCGCTATGCCTTCGACGCCGACAACGGCGACCTCTGGATCGCCGACGTCGGGCAAAACAAGTGGGAGGAGGTCAACGTCGTCGTCGACGCTGTCAAGCGACCTGGCCTCAACTTCGGCTGGAAGAACCTCGAGGGGCGCGCCTGCGCTGCGGCTCCCTGCGATGCCGCGGGCACGGTCGTGCCGGTGTATGTCTACTCGCACGACTTCGACGCGGGTGGGGGCTGCTCGATCACCGGCGGCGTCGTCGTCGGGCACCGGTTTTTCTTCGCCGACTACTGCACTGGGCAGGTTTGGAGCATTCGCCGCAGCGGGTCGGTCACCAAGGTGATGCGCGTGTGGGAGAGCGGCCGACGCGTATCGTCCTTTGGACTCGATGAGGGCGGAGGGATGTGGTTGGTCGATCACGGGGGCGCCATCGTTCCGCTGGCGATCCGCTAGTGCTCGACGGCGGATTTGACGATCCATTCACACCAGCCCCCTTCCCGCGAACGTCCATTTGAACGGCTTCGCAAAGAGCCGGTTGAAGTAATCGATGAACGCGAAGAGCCCCGCGT
>JAHFED010000012.1:42117-121378 GCA_023248635.1 Myxococcales bacterium | reverse complement strand
AACGCGGGGCTCTTCGCGTTCATCGATTACTTCAACCGGCTCTTTGCGAAGCCGTTCAAATGGACGTTCGCGGGAAGGGGGCTGGTGTGAATGGATCGTCAAATCCGCCGTCGAGCACTAGGCGATGAACCTGTAGACAATTCACCGACACGCGAAGCGCTGTCGGTGAATTCACCGTTGGGCTCCGCTGTCGGCCGAAGGCCGGAGCGCCCATCCCGCCATTCACCTCATCCCGTGTCCGCTTGATGTTCGACCGGAAAGACGCGGGACGATGCGCGTGAAGCGCGCCCGCGGAACGCGGAGTTGGTGGGGGGCCCCGCGTCCGGCTCCGCCGGCGCGGGGGGAGGTCTGCACCAGCTGCACCAGACCTCCCAGAAGAGCATCCCCGACGGAGATGAACGAGACCGGTCCGCGGTCGAAGTTCAGCGAGATCGGGGATCAGCCTGCTGACAAACGCGCATCGTTGGCGACTGCCTCGCCGCGGCGACGTCGACGCACTGCTGCGAGCAAGACGAGCGCCCCTCCGGAGCCCGGCAGCCCCCCGCCTGCATCGCAGTTGGAGCAGCCGGCACCCGTAACCGTCCAGTCGCAGTCGTCGCCGACGCCGTTGCCATCAACGTCGTCACTCTGAAGGCCATCGAGATCGGGGCAAAGGTCCAGCACCTCAGCTTCTCCTTCTCCTTCTCCTTCTCCTTCGCCTTCTCCTTCTCCTTCTCCTTCCCCTTCGCCTTCGCCTTCGCCTTCGCCTTCTCCTTCTCCTTCTCCTTCTCCTTCTCCTTCTCCTTCACCCTCTCCTTCACCCTCTCCTTCACCCTCTCCTTCGCCTTCACCCTCTCCCTCGCCAGGCGTGAGAGGATCGACGTAGTTGGGAATGCCATCGCCGTCGTCGTCGTCGTCGCCCTCATCCTCGTCGGCGATCCCATCGGCGTCGGAGTCGAGGTCGAGCCAGTTGGGGATCTGATCGCCGTCGACGTCGATGTCGCTCGGCGTGAGGCTCCCTGGCGGGCTGCGGAATTCGAACTCCTCCCGGGTCGGGATGCCGTCGCCGTCGTCGTCGTTGTCCAGGGCGTCGATGAGGCCGTCGTCGTCGCTGTCGCGGTCGGGGGCGTCCGCGTCGTTCTCTTGGCCGTCGGGCACAGCGTCGCCGTCGCTGTCAACGGTGCCGGGGTCGGTACCGAGCTGTGCTTCCAGCGCGTTCGATAGGCCGTCGCCGTCGGCGTCGCCCTGCAAGTCGTCGCTGGGATCGAGGTAGTTGGGGATGCCGTCAGCGTCGACGTCGCGGACCCCTTCCGCCTGATCGAGGTCGCCGTCGCCGTCGCTGTTGTCGTCGAACGCGTTCTGCAAGCCGTCGCCGTCGACGTCGATGCCGTGGGTCAGGCCGTCGAGCACCTCAACGGCGCTCGGGATGCCATCGCCGTCGTCGTCGTCGTCCCTGAAGCCGAGGCGGCCGTCGTGATCGATGTCCAAGATCCCATCGATGCCGTCAGGGATGGAATCAGCGTCGGCATCCCCGTCGCGACAGTCGGGGAACCCGTCGCCGTCGGAGTCGAGGGCGAGACCTCCGTCGGAGTCTGCAAAATCGTTCAGACCGTCGCCGTCGGTGTCGCTGAGGCTTGGATTGCAGCCGATCTGCAGCTCGATTGCGTTTTGCAGGCCATCGCCGTCTGGATCGCCGGTGGCCCCGTCGTCGTCGTCAGAATCGAGATAGTTGGGGATGCCGTCGGCGTCGGCGTCGCCGCGCAGCTCGAGGCTGTCGAGCTTGCCATCCCCATCGCTGTCCAGGTTGACGCGCGCAGGTGCCTCGCCCGCCGGTGGGCCAAGGAGCGCGCTGTCGATGTCCTCCTGCAACGAGAGGATGCCGTCGTTGTCGTCGTCATCGTCGCGATAGGCGGGGATGCCGTCGTTGTCGATGGAGTCGGCGGCCGTTTCGATCAGGTCGGGAGCGCCGTCGTCGTCGCTGTCGCTGTCGAAGGCGTCGACGGTGCCGTCGAGGTTGGTGTCGACGACGATTCCGCCGTTGGTCTCCACGAGATCGGAAATGCCATCGCCGTCGCCGTCGGCGCTGCTGGGATCGGATCCAGCGGTGCCCTCGACGGAGTTGGTGAGCCCGTCGCCGTCGAGGTCTCCGCTTGGGCCGTCGTCGTCGTTCAGGTCCAAGTAGTCCCGCACGCCGTCGCCATCGCGATCACCGCGGCCATCGACGCCGTCGTTCCCATTTTGACCATCGGCGTTGCTGTCGTTCCAGTTGAGGGTCCCATCGCCGTCGGCGTCGCCCGGCCCCCCGGCCGCATCGTCGAGCTCGATGTTGTCGGCGATACCGTCGCCGTCGGGGTCGGCGGAGGCCGGGTCGGTCCGAAAACTCAGCACTTCGAGACCATCGCTGAGAGTGTCGCCGTCGGTGTCGCTCTCGTTGGGATCGGCGTCGTTGTCGAGCTCGGCGCTGTCGGACAGACCGTCGCCGTCGCTGTCTTCGAGGTTGGGATCGCTGTTGAAGGTGAAGACCTCGAAGCCGTCGCTCAGGCCGTCGTCGTCGCTGTCGGAATCAAAGGGATTGGTGCCGACGACGACCTCGTCTTCGCCTCGCAGGTCGTCGTTGTCGTCATCGGGGTCGAGGTAGTTGGGGACTTGGTCGTTGTCGACGTCGCCACGGCCTTCGCTGGCGTCGAGCATGGTGTCGCCATCGCTGTCGGGGTCGAAGAAGTTGGGCAGGTGATCGCCATCGGTGTCGAAGGTGCTGAGGCCGCCGACGTCGGCGAGCTCGGTGGCAGTGGGGATGCCGTCGCCGTCGTCGTCGGGGTTGTTGGGGTTTGGTTCGCCGGCGTCGAGGGCTCCATTGTGGTTGGCGTCTTCGGCGCCGTCGCTCAGGCCGTCGCCGTCGCTGTCGACGACGCGGGGGTTGGTCGGATTGGCACCGTTGTGTTCGGGACCGTCATTGATGAGGTCGCCGTCGGTGTCGGCAATGAGCGCGCTGGTCTCGATGTCGTCGACGACGCCGTCTTTGTTGACGTCTTCGAGGTTGTCGTTGAGCCCGTCGCCATCGGTGTCGGCCAGCAGGGGACTGGTCAACATGGTGTTGACCTCGATCCCATCGAGGGCGCCGTCGCCGTCGGTGTCAAAATTGTTGGGGTTTGATTCGCCCGCGTCGATCGCTCCATTGTGGTTGGCGTCTTCGGCGCCGTCGCTCAGGCCGTCGTCGTCGCTGTCGACGTCGCGGGGGTTGGTCGGGTTGGTGCCGTTGCGTTCGGGTCCGTCTTTGATGAGGTCGCCGTCGGTGTCCTTGATGAGGGCGCTGGTCTCGGTGCCGTCGACGACGCCGTCTTCGTTGACGTCTTCGAGGTTGTCGTTGAGCCCGTCGGCATCGGTGTCGGCCAGCAAGGGGTCGGTGAGCGTGACGTGGATCTCGAAGCCGTCGCCGATGGTGTCTCCGTCCCGATCCGGGTCGAGGATGTTGTTGGGATCGGACTCACCGGGATCGATGCGGCCGTTGTGGTTGGTGTCTTCCTCGCCATCGAGCAACAAGTCGTCGTCGGTGTCGGGGTCATCGGGGTTGGTGAGGCTGGCGGGTTCGACGTCGTTGAAGGCTGCGTTCAACAGCCCGGTGGCGCCGATCTCGACCGAATCGGGGACGTCGTCGTCGTCGTCGTCACTTTGGGCCGCGTTGTGCGGATTGAACTCCGGGGCGCGGGCCAGGCCGGGGAGCGTGAGGAGCGCCCGGCCGATGACGGTGCCGGCGGCGTTGAGCGTGGCCACGCTGTAGTTGTCTGGCGGGCTGTCGCTGTTGGCTCTCTTGTTGGTCTCGACGATCAAGAAGTTGGTGCCGAGCAGCGCGCTTTCGACGACCCGCAAGTCCCGGTCGGAACCGGTGGGGAAGGTGTCGGTCACCCGGGTCTGCACGATCCCCCGGCCAGCCTCGAGGGCGCCGGCGACGGAGAGCGTGAAGCGGGTCACGCCACGTCCGCGGTCGGTGCTCGATTCAACGTCGTTGGAGTTGAAATAGAATTCGTTGCGCGCCACGACCATGCCCAGCGAGCCCTCCTTCTGAGAGTGGAGGCCGGTAATCGCGCTGGGCGCCGCGAGCGTCATGCGGCGGAAACTGAAGCCGGTCATGGTGATCCGCTCGACAGTGGCCGCGGCCGCGGCCTCGGTCAGGGTCAGCAGGAGCCGCTGCGACTGGTGATCGAGCAAGAGCTGGTTGCCTTCGCCCTCGGCGGCGGCGGTCGTGCCAGCGCTGGCAACGATCACTTCGGCGAAGCCGGTGGCGGGCGGCAGGGCCGGGACCAGGGTGCCGTAGCTCGAGCCGTTGGCGATCGAATAGGCCTGCACCAAGCAGGCGTCTGCGTCGGCGCCGACGTTGTCAAAGACCAGGGTGATGAGCAGCCGGCGGTGGGGATCGATGACGAGGGCCCCGCCGTCGCACACCTCGCGACCGGCCGGGATGGCGCCAGATGCCGCGTGGCCCGCCGACGAGCAGTGGGTCTTGAGGGTTTGGACGAAAGTCAGGGTGGTCGCGTCGTAGACGTCGATGAGCTCGGTGTTGGCGACCCGGAGATAGAGGCGGGCCATCTCGGCATCGAGGGCCACGCCGCCGTAGGCCCCGGTGGTCAGCACCTCACCAACGTCGGTGGGAGCGAGGACGTCGGCGAACTGGATGCGGCCCGCCGAGGTGCCACCGTCGTTGTTGCCGATGTAGATCGTGCGGTCGGGGTCGAGCGGCAGCGTGGGTGGCAGCGCCTGTACGGTGAAGGAAAAGAGAGCCGTGATCGCTGCGGCAGAAAAACGCATCGGCCCATGGTGCCCGAACTTGAGATCTGATCTCCTTCTTGTGCCGTTCCGTGCAGGGACCGGGTCAAATCTGCGTACACATGTGGGGTCGGGGGGCAGGTGAGGGCCCCCCGGGTCTGGCGCTCAGGATCGGCGGGCGGCGGTGGCGTCTTGGGCGACGAAGCCGTCCTTGAGGATCTCGCTGGCCGCACCGACGCCGGCACCGGGTTGGAATTGTGTATATCCTTCTTGGCGCAGGACGATCTCTATCGCCGCAAGAACCGTGATGATATCGAGCTCGTCGTAGTAGCCTAAATGAGCAATGCGGAAGATCTTCCCCTTCACGGCGTCTTGGCCCCCCGCGATGGTGATGTTGGCCCGGTTCATCAGGCCCTTGTAGACGGCGTCGGGTTTGAGGCCGGCGGGCTGGACCACGGAAGTGACGCTGTCAGCGGGGGTTTTGGCGAAGAGCTCAAGGCCCAGGGCGGTGACCCCCATGCGCGTGGCGCGGGCCAGGCGCGAGTGACGCGCAAAGATGGCCGGCAGCCCCTCTTCTTGCATCATCTTGAGTGACTCATGAAGCCCTTCAATCAAGGAAACCGCAGGCGTATACGCCGTCTGATTCACCTTCTGATTTTTGAGCTCTTTCTTGAGATCGAAATAGTAGCGTGGCGACTTCGACTTGTCGCACATCTTCCAGGCCTTGCCCGAGAGGGAGACGAAGGCCAGGCCGGGCGGCAGCATGAGCGCTTTCTGCGAGCCGGTGACGAGCACGTCGATGCCGTCCCGTTCGGGCCGCAAATCCCACACCCCCAGGGCCGTGATGGCGTCGAGGATCATCAGGGTCTCATCGCGCTCCTTCACCAAGGCGGCGATGGCCTCGTAGGGATGGCGAACGCCCGTCGACGTCTCCGAGGCGCAGACGACGACGGCCTTGGCCTGGGGGTGCTGCTCGAGGGCGGCCTTCACTTTGGCCACCTCGATGGCCTCGCCCCAGGGACAGTCGACGACGACGGCGTTGAAGCCGAAGGCGCGGGCCATGTTTCCCCAGCGCTCGCCAAACTTGCCGCCGGCGACGGTGATGACGGTGTCGCCGGGTGAGAAGCAGCTTTGGTAGACGGCCTCGAAGGCGCCGGTGCCGGAGCAGGAGAGGGTGAGTACCTCTTGCTGGGTCTGAAACAGCCAAGCGAGGCCCTCACGGCACTTCTGGAAGGTCCCCTCGAAGGCCGGCGTGCGGTGGTGCCAGATGGGGTTGGCCATCGCGGTGAGCACGCGTTCGGGGACAGGGGTCGGGCCGGGCGAGAGCAGGCGGTACTTCATGGGCGGAGGCTGCCTGCGCCGGGGCCCTTCGAGCAATCCGGCTTGGGCGAGATCGCCCCGCCCGGCCATCGATGCCCGCAGCTTCTGCAGCAAATCGTGCAGAGGGGGTCGGCGACGTCGCATCCAGGCGCAAGGCTGCGTCGGACTTCCAGCCTGAGCGGACAGCGCCGACGGCAAAGAACTTGCTGATTGTCAGGCTGACCCGGCCAAGGGGCTCGGGCTGGAGCGACCCATGGGTACGACGAGGTTTCAACCGTCCTGGTGGAACGAACAACAGCATGGCGCGGCCTGGAAGCGCGTGAAGGAGGCGATGCGCCGCGATTGGGAGCAAACCAAGAACGACTTCACGCCAGGGGCGCCCGACCTCAACCAAGACGTCGACGACACCATCCGGCAGGCTGCGGGCAAAGACCCCATCCCCGCCCCGGGTGAGATGACCCCGGCGTCGAAACGGGAGGCCAAACGAGCAGCCAAGCGTGCCGCAGCCCCCCCATGGGAGGAGGTCGAAAGCCCCGTCTCTTATGGCTACGCGGCTCGCTCCTACTACGCCTCGAGCTATCCCCACTGGGACGATCGGCTCGAAAACGAGCTTCGCGACGAATGGACCAAAGCCCACCCGCGCGGCCGCCCGTGGGAAGAGGTCAAGGTGCACGTGCGCCGCGGCTTCGACGCTCCGCATGCCTAGAGCGCTTTCCTTTTCATCTGATTGCCAGAAAGCGCTCGCGACCGGAGGGAGCAAGGATGGGGTGGGACCCTGCGTCCGGCTTGCCGGCGTAGGGCGGGGGCGCAGCCCCCGAGCAATACAAGAGCAGTTTCCGATTGCACCATCAGTGCAATCGGAAACTGCTCTAAATGATGGGTTCTCGTCAGGGCGACCTGGGTGGTGTCACCTGGCCACCCTTGGTGCTGGACAGCAGGCGTTGAAAGGCCGGCAGGTCGAAGCCGACGACGACGGTTCCTGCCCAATCGGTGACCGGCACGCCTCCGCCTGGGATGCCGGCGGCTTTGAGCTTGGCGGCCACCTCGGCAGCGGCGCCCGGGGTTTTTTCGACGTCGCGTTCGACGAAGGCGACGTCGTGCTCCTTCATCCAGGCCTTGGCTTTCTTGCAGTAGCCGCACCAGACCGCGGAGTAGACGATGACGGCGCCGTCGGCGGGGGGCAAGGCTGCGGCACTCTTGGCCTGGGCGGCGTCGTAGCGGCTGACCACGACGACGGGATAGGTGCCGTCGGGTTGGGCGACGCTGAGGTCTGCAAAAAAGGCGTAGCGGTGGGCCTGCCGTTGCTCGGGAGTTTTGTCGAGGTCGACGACGAGCACCCGCTTGCGCACTGCTTCGGGTACGGCGGCGGCGGTGGGCACCGTCAGCACGCGTCCGCCGGGGTCGACGAAGGAGAACAAGAGCGAGGTCGCAGCGTCGGTGACGACGGGCAGGGGCGGGGCGTCGTCGTCGATGCTGGCGGCCGCCCTGAGCGCAGGGTCCTTGGGCGACGAGCATGCTGCCAGCAAGGTGAGAGCGACGACGAGAGGGTGGAGTCGCAAAGAGAGCACGACGGTTGCCTCGGGAGGAGCGCTGGTGTAGCGACGACGACGGTAGGCGCCCGTAGCTCAGCTGGATAGAGTGTGGGTCTCCGAAGCCTAAGGTCGTGCGTTCGAACCGCACCGGGCGCGCCACAAAAGATCAAGAAAAGGGGACCCTAGCGGTCCCATTTTCATGTGGCTGCGCCGTTGGCCGCCAGCGCAGACGTGCGATGACTGCCTCGACGCCCCATGCCTGCAGCGTGATGATCAGACCTCCCAGAAGGGCATCCCCGACGGAGCTGAACGAGACCGCTCCGCGGTCGAAGTTCAGCGAGATCGGGCGTCATAAGTTCCCGCTCGCATCACGACAGAACAGATGGCCATCGCAGTGCTTGCCATCTGAACAGCGATTGCCGCATCCGCCGCAGTTATTGTCGTCCTCTTGGAGATTCACGCATACGCCGTTGCATCGTCGGGTGATGCCGGGACCCGGGCAGGGGGCGTCCGAGGCAGCGCGGCCGGCACCGCCGCCACCGCCGCCACCGCCGCCGCCGCCGGCCTTGCGGGCGCGCACCTTGGTCGCAGGCAGGCTCTTCGAGACATCACCATCATCGTATTTGACGTCAAAAGTACCATTTTGATTCACGACAGAAATTCTACCAGGATACCATTGTCCATTGGTCCACTGCCCAGATATCTTATCGCCGACCGCCCAGACCTGCGGGACGGCGGCGGGGGCGCCGACGACGGGTGGGGGGACGGGAGCGGCTCCCCCGGGCGGGGCGACGGCGCCGGCGGCAACAACAGGGGCACCGGCGGCAGGCTCTTTGGAGCAGGCCGCGGCAGCAAGCACGAACAACAGAAGCAGCATCCATCTGGGCATGCGCGACCCTACACCCGCGCTGGCGTCCTGGGGCGCAGTCGCAGCCTGGTCGCGGCGAGCCGGGACCAGCGGGTGCGTCGACTGCGCGGGAAGCTCGCCCAGTCGCGCCTACATCGTGCCCTCGGCCGGTCGTCCGCGCTCGATCTCTGCGTAGCGCGCGTCGACCGTGGTCTTGATCTCGGCATCGAGGGGCGCCAGCTGGGCCTGGAACGTGCTCACCATCGTTTGGGTTGCGCCCACGGCCTCGGCGGCTTTCTCGCGCGCATCGGCGACCTTGAAGCTGTCGTAGCTCCACAGGCCGAAGCTCGGCTGGCCGAAGAAGTCGAAGAAGCCGATGAGCTTTGCGTCGACGCTGCCGACCTTCAGGTCGGGGATCGTGCGCTGGGCGTCGTGAATGGCTTGGTTGAGCGCGCGGATCGAACCCTCGGCGTGTCCTTTCGAGATCAGCGCGAGGTTGTTGAACATGTCCCAGTCCGGATTGCGATCGTGGGTGGTCCACGTTTTCGTCGTCGGGTGATTCACGCCGCTGCTGTCGTAGTGGTCCGTGGTCTCGGAGTGAGGCGTGTCGACGTACTCGTCTTGCAGGTTGCGCAGGAGGATGTTGGTTTCCACGCTCTTGAGCTCGTCACGTGTCGTGGTGGCCAGCTGGTGCAGCTCTTGGGTCACTTCGAGCTTGGTGCGGATCACCCCCGCCCGCCCCACGAGGTCGTTGAAGGCCGGACGCTCCGCCTGCAGCAGGCTCTGGACCTGCGCCCGGGCGAGCCCATGAACGAACGCAGGCAGGGTGGCGACGTCGGCGTCGAGCTTCTTCATCTGCGCCAGGTCCGGCTCACCAGCGTCGAGCTGCCTCTTTTCGACACTGGGACCGCCGGAGATCCATGCGATCCCGTGCGCCTCGTACCACGGCACCTTGCCGTCGAGCGCCTGGATGACGCCTGCGGCCTCGCCTAGCAGCGCATCGTCTTTGGTCTTCATGTCGACCGCTGTGCGCTCGAGGTCCATCAGCTTTCGAATCGCGGTCTCGCGCGGGGCACCGATGCCCGTCGGCACCGCTTGCGCGAGGGCCTCGGCCTTCGCCTTGACCGCGGCGGAGCTGCCGACCTGTTGCATCGCGCTCAGGCGCGCGGCGATGGGGGAGGGCTGCACGGGCGCTCCACAACCCACAAGGCCAAAACCCAGCACCGAGCCGAGGACGGCGACGCTGAGCACCCTGCGGGCCTTCGCGAACAAGCGCTCGAAGCCGGCGGCGGATGCGCTCTTGGCCCCGGCCTCGGCCCGCGGGCCCCGTCGCTCGCCTGTGCCCTTCACCGTGCCGTCGAAGCCCGTCTGCGCGGGCTGTGGCTTCTTGTCCACCGGTGGGGCGGCGGTCTCGCGCACGGGGGTCGTCGTTGCGACCCCGGGGGCGGCGTTTGCTCGGTCTCTCGGAACCATGCGCGGCGTCGGGTCCGCTGACAGCTTCTTCACATCGCCTCCCAAATCATCGAGCTCACCATCCGGTCGAAGGCTGCTTTGGCGACAGCATGAGCGGCGCCGCGGGAGGTCATCGTCACGATGATCACCCCGTTGCCGTCGACGACGAAGGCCTGGTGCTGGCGCAGGGTCTCGCCCCGTTCGGCTTTGAGGTGTTGCTCCACCAGGCCTCCGGATCGCCCGCCGATGGTCGTTGGCGTGCGGCTTTGGACCTTCACGCCGTCGGGGGGCTTCAAGCCGTCGAAGTAGGCGGCGAAGGCGGTGGCGCCGCCGGGAAGATCGTCCAGGCGCACGGACACGTTCCAAGCCGGCGACTCGGCGGGGTCGATCAAGACGATCGAGGTGTCGTCGCGTCCGTCGGGAGCATCGAAGCGGAGGTTGCGCCAGCGGTACATCATGAGACGAAGGCTAACCGTTGTGTGTGCCGTTGTGGTCCGCAGGACCGCCGCCGGGCTCGATCAGAGCCAATCGTGGCAAAACTCTGTGCCCTCAGGCCGGCCTGAGGCACAGAGTTGTCTACAGGTTCATCGCCAGGCGGCGATGAATTGCTACCCCCACGGCTGCGCCGCGAGCGATGGGAGCCTGAGCATGGGCGTCTTCGATTTCCTCAAGGGCGACGGCAAGAAGGACGCTGAGAGCGCTCCACCAGGCGACGGCATCACGCTCAAAAAGAAAAAAGACGTCGCCGAAAAAGAGTTCACCCTCCTGAAGAAGAAGGCCGACGTCGTCGTCGCCGAGCTGGGGCTCACGGGACAGCGGGCCCGCGTCGCTCTCGCGGTCGACATCTCCGGATCGATGAACCAGATGTTCAGGGCCGGTACCGTGCAGCGGGTGGTGGAGCGCATCCTCGCACTCGCGATGAAGTTCGACGACAATGGCGCCATCGACGTCTTCTTGTTTGGCGTCAATGACTACGAGTGTGGCGAGCTCAACGAGAGTGGCTTTTACGGCTACGTCGAACGCGAGATTATTGCCAAACGAAAACTGGAAAACGGCACCCGTTACGCCGGCGTCATGCAGAGAATCCTCGAAAAATACACCGCCGAAAAAGGGGATCCGGCCTATGTCATGTTCCTCACCGACGGCGACAATGGCGACGTCGCCCAGTCCGAGAAGGTGATCATCGAGGCCTCGCGGCACGCCGTCTTTTGGCAGTTCATCGGCATTGGCATCGCGAGCTTCGAGTTCCTGCAGCAGCTCGACACCATGAGTGGTCGCTTCATTGATAACGCGAATTTCTTCAAGGTAAATGATCTCGACAAGATTACGGACGACGACCTCTATCGACGGATGCTTGGCGAATTTCCTGCCTGGCTAAAATTGGCGAAACAGCACGGTCTTTGGTAGGCGACGCCGACAACGGATTCGTCGTCCGCCATCCTCGAACACCAGGTCCTGGGCTTTCCCCCACCAGGTTCGAGGTCCCCTTCTTGTCGCCGCCGGAAGCACATCAAGACCCGGGATGTCGTTTTTTGTTCAAGACGCTGGCGCGTCTTGAAGTCTTGATGTTCAAGACGCTGGCGCGTCTTGAAGTCTTGATGTTCAAGACGCTGGCGCGTCTTGAAGTCTTGATGTTCAAGACGCTGGCGCGTCTTGAAGCGCGCGAGGCGCGCCCGCGGACCGCGGAGTTGGCGGGGGCCCGCGTCCGGCTCCGCCGCGGTCGAAGTTCAGCGGGGCACCGCCAGCCCGCCGAGCGCAGTACGCTGTGCCGATGGGCCACACGCTGCCCTTTGTCATCGACGTCAGGACCCTCGGAGGCAGGCTCGCGGACCTGTTGCAAGCGCGTGGGCTCGCGTCGACGGAACAGGTCGGCATCGCTGCCGCGCACGAGAGAGAAGGGGCGCTGCTGTCGACCGCCTTCCTGCGCGCAGGTGTCTCTGCCGACGCCGTCTTGGCCGGGCTCGTCGAGTTGACGGGTGTCCCCGCCGCTCCGCCACGTGAAGCCTGGCGCATCGAGGTGCGCCAACACCTCCCCTTCGCTGACGACGTCTGGCGACGCGCGCGGGCCGTGCCGATCGGTGTGCGCGACGGCACCTTGTTCGTGGCCTTCGCCGACCCCGCGGCTCTGGGACCGGCGGCGGGGGCGATCGGGCCCCATGCGGCGCTGCTCGCGCTCGAAGACGACGTCGACGCCGTGCTGCGGGGAGGCGGAGCGACCCAATTGCTGCACGGTGGGCTTGCTGCAGCGGAACAACCTCGCCGCCGCACGGCGACGGAATCGGGTGCCCCCGCCGACGCCCTCCCTGTCATTGCTGGCCCCGCCCCCGCCGCGGGTTCTGGCGAGACTTTGGCCGCCCGGCCTGAGGGCAGAGAATTCGGCCGCTTCCTCGTCGACAAGGTGCTCGGACGGGGCGGGATGGCCACCGTCTATCTCGCTCACGATGCCAACGGCGCCGCGGCGGCCATCAAGGTGATCCACGCCCATCTCTTGGGCGTCAACGAAGCGAGGCAGCGTTTCCTGCGCGAGGCGCGGGCCACCCAGAGACTCAAACACCCAAACGTCGTCGACGTCCTCGAAGTCGGTGAGTCCCCGCAGGCTTTTCTCGCCGTCGAATTCCTCGAGGGCGGCACCGTCGGCGACCTGTTGCGCCGCCACACCCGACTGCCGCTGGTCGTCGTCGTCGACATCGCTGCTCAAGTGCTGGCCGGCCTGGTTGCTGCCCATGGCGAGGGCATCGTGCACCGCGACCTGAAGCCCGAGAATCTGCTCTTGTCCACCAGTGGCGTCGTCAAGATCGCCGACTTCGGCATCGCCCGCGACCTCAGCGCCACCGCCATGACCCAGACCGGATCGACCGTCGGCACGCCGGGCTACATGAGCCCGGAGCAGGCGCGCGCCCAAGACATCGACGGTCGCACCGATCTTTGGGCCCTCGGCGTCGTCGTCCTCGAGCTCTTGCGGGGGAAGAACGTCTTTGAAGCAGATTCGTTGGGCGCCACCGTCGCCAATGTCCTGTCGCTGGAGGTGCCGCGGCCGAGCGAGAGGGATCCGACCTTGCCCGAGGGCATCGACGAGCTCTGCGCTTGGCTGTTGACGCGCAAGCTCGAGAATCGAGCCCCCGATGCGCGCAGCGTGCTGCAAAGGATGGCGCCGCTGGTCGACGAGATACACGCTCAGCGCCCCCATTTGCTGCGCGACTTCCTCCTCGATCCCGGCCTGGCAGGGGTGCTCGAGCGCGAGCGGGCCAAAGCCCTCGCCGACGCGGGTCGGCAGGTGCTCTCCCTGGGTGCGGCTCATCGCGAGGCCGCCGCGCTGCTCTTGTTCAAAGCCACCATGATCGACCCCGAGGAACCATCGGCCCGCGCCTTGTTGGCCGAGGTGCAGTCGAGCCTCGGCGGCAGGCCCGACGTCGACGGCGGTCGAAAGGCCCGCGCCAAAGATCTCGAGGCCCAACTCGCCTCTCTCCCCGACGATCCTGTGCTCCTCATGCGGGCGGCCCAGAGCAGTCGCAGCGATGGGGATCTCGTCGCCGCCGTCGCCTTTTTTCGCCGCTACCTCAACGTGCGTCCCGATGACCTCCACGCCCGCGGCCAGCTCGAGCGCCTCACCGGCACGGGGGTGGCCTCGACGATGACCCGCGTGGCCGGCCACATCGTCACCGGCGGGTTCGTTGCCCCAGCGCTCTCACCGATCGAGCGCCCCCCAGTGTCGTCGTCGCCGCCCCCGGCGCCGCCGCCGGGTCTCGAGATCGAAGCTGGCATCGTGTCCCAGGCGCACGCCGCCCTCTCGACCCACAAGGGATGGCTGCTGGCTGTTGCGTTCCTCGTCTTGCTCATCGCTGCCGTCGTGAAGACCACCGGCTCCTTCATCAAGGCCAGCGTCGACGCCACCGCCCCCCGCACCCGGGCGAGTCTGGTGCAAGCGGGAGCCACCGCCGCTGCCGACGAGGTCGAGCCGCTGCTCACCCAAGCGCGCGAGGCCTTCGACGCCGCCAACTACCCCGCGGCGCGCGACGCGGCCTCCCAGGCGTTGGAAAAGAACCCCCGCGCGAGCCAGTCGTCGCGCGCGTTCCTCTTGCGCGCCCGCGCGGCCCTGGCAGAGCACAAGACGCTGGCCGGCGTCGCCGATCTCTCCAAGGTGATCGACGGCTCCGACGAAGCCGACGTCGTCAGCGAAGCCCTGGCATTGCGCGGACGCGCCTACGCCGCCGGCGGCGACCTCGACAACGCGCTGAAAGATCTGGACCGCTGCCTCGACAAGGGGCCATCGCAGGGGCTCCGCGCCGCAGCCTCCCTCGATCGTGGCCTCGTCAAACAACGACGCGGTGACGGCGAAGGTGCTCGCAGCGACCTGAAGTGGGCCCTCGACTACACCCCGCCCCAGAGTCCCATCCACCAACAAGCCTTGGCCGCCCTGGGCCCAAACCCGACGCCCTGAGTCGGATCACCACGAGCCGCGGCCCGTCATTCCAACTCGACGATGGACAGCTCGCCTTGGTCCATGACGAACACAGCCTTGCCCGAGGCGAGGGCGCCGATGGTGGTGCGGGTGGTGCCCGGCAAGCTCAAGAAAGAGGGGCTGGTGGCATCGCTGACGTCGACGATGGTGGTGCTGGGGTTCGATCCTGAAAACAGCAGGTCGGAGGCGACGGCGACGCCACTGCCAAAGCCAGCGCTGGTGCTCGAGCCGATCAGCCTCGGGGCGTCGGGATCGGCGAGATCGAAGATCTCGAGGTTGGGGCCGGTGGCAAAGAGCAGGGATCCGGAGGTCGCCAGCGCGCTTGCCCCCTGCGCGCCCACCGCCACAACGCCGACCAAAGCGGCGAGCGCGGGGTCGCTGACGTCGACGATGGCGATGTCCGAAAAGGCGCGGGTCACGTAGAGGCGATCCCGGTGAAACACCATGCTGCCTTGGGAGGGCGTCTCTCCACCGTCGGGCAACGCCACGGTGCGGATCGCAGCGTGCGAGCGCAGATCAAAGATGCGCAAACGCGGACTCTTGGACACCGTGCCGAATTGGGCGCTGTTGCCGCCGCCGTCGGGTGCTTCGAGCACATAGACCAGCGGCCAGCGCACCAGAGCTGCGCCCACGCCGAAGCCGACGTCCGTGGCCACGCTGTCGACGCGCTCCAGCGTGAGACCCGGCACCGACACGTCGACGCCGGTGGCGAAGGTGCTCGCTCGCACCAGCACGATGCCGTCCTGCACGGGGTCGTGCTGCAGGGCCACCACGAAGGTGTCGCCGACGACGCCGGCCAGGGTGGTCCAAGAGGGTATGCCCAGGTTTGGGGTAGCGCCCAGCGCGCTGGGACGAGCCGGGTCGTCGACGGCGATGACGCCGAGCGAGCGGGCGCGGGCGATGACGAGGTTTGGACCATAAAGGGCCATGCCTTTGCCGCCGACCTGGCCTTCGCCGCCGAAGCCTGGAATCTGCAGATGGGCCACCTCATTGGCGCGCACCGGCCGCGCCGCCCGGTGCACCACCAGGCCCAGCGAGGGCGAGGCCTCGAGCAGGTAGATGCCGGCGGGGGCGAGGCGGCTGGGGTTGCCGATCAAGCGCGAGCCCGCACAGGCGGCAATGTTCGAGTCGCCGATGAAGCTGTTTTGGCAGACGTTGACCTCGACGACGTCGGTGGCCGGGATTTCGCCGAGGGTGTCCATCGCTTTGGTGGCCGGATCGGCGGCGGCCATGGAGACCGCGCGCAGACGCAAGGGGTTCTCCAGTCGCGCGTAGAGGACGCCGCCGTCGACGGCGATGTCGGCGATGGAGCCACTGGAGATGGCGCGGGCATCGGCCGCGCTGTGGTCGGCTGAGATGCCGTTGCCGGGCAGGTC
The DNA here is from genome assembly GCA_023248635.1 of Myxococcales bacterium. Taxonomy (GTDB): domain Bacteria; phylum Myxococcota; class UBA727; order UBA727; family VGSZ01; genus VGSZ01. The sequence goes on along the minus strand of JAHFED010000012.1, from coordinate 105,652 downwards.
GTGCACCAGCAGTCCGCCGTTCACCTCGGTCCAAAAGAGCGAATCGCCGAAGATCTCGGCGTCCAAGGACGTGAACCCGCGCATGGCTCCGGTGCCGGCGCGGGCGGGGCTCGCGGGATTGTGCACGTCGATGATCTCGATGGGCCGTGAGTCTCCCGGAGGCGCGTTCCCTCGGCAGACATAGGCGAAGCCCCCTTGGGCCGTCACGCACACCGCGCGACCACGCTCGCGGTAGGGACGATTGGCATCGGTGAGGTTTGCCGGATCGCCATCGCCAGCAGGATTGTGACGACCCAGAAAGGTCGGCGCCACAGGGTTGGCCAAGGAGTAGAGCAAGAGGCCCTCGCGCTCGGCGGCGACGTAGAGCACTCCCGGCGTGATGTCGATGGCGACGTTGAAGTCGACGTCGACGCCGGCAAACACCCCATCGGGGGCGGTGGAGAAGCTGGAGCACGAGAGGGCAGAAGGGTCAGAGATGTCGACGATGTCGATGTTCTGGCCGTCGGCGACGTAGGCGAGATCGCCCATCACTTCGATGTCTGAGGCCACCGCTCCGATGGCGCCGCCTCCTCCCGTGCAAGTGCTGATGACCCGAGGCTGTGTGGGATCGCTGATGTCGACGCTGGAGACGCCGGCTTCGGGGCAGGTTGCTGTCCCGCGGCACCCGTGCACGACGAAGGCGAAGCCGTCGGCGAAGGCGACCGCGCGAGCGAAGCCGGGCAAGCTCACGTTCCCGATCGTGGCCAGGGGCAACTCGCTCGGCGTGACGGCCGCGGCGAAGGTCAGCAGCGGCCCAGGGCCGACGTCGTCGTAGGCGCGGACGGCGACGAACACGGGGGTTCCGCGCGGCAAGCCGGTCAAGCGCGCGGCCCGGTTGTTGCCGAAGTCGACGGGACTCTGGCCCTGGTCGGCGTTGGCGCCGGTGAACGCGGCCTCGTTGCTGGTCGCGATGGGGCCATAAAAGACCTCGAAGCCGAGGACGTCGTCGTCGTCGGAGTCGTAGTCGATCGAGATCTCTCCGTTGCCCGCGGCGGCGTCGAGGAAGCTGATCACCGGTCGGTCGAGGTCACTGCGCACCACGAAGAAGTCCTCGCTCGAGGCGTTGCCCGCGCGATCCACCGCTTTGACCCGCACGACGTTGTCGCCCTCAACCAGCGGCACCACCAGCCCGCTGACGCCGTCCCAGGGCTGTTCGTCGTCAAATCCTGGGGCGCTCACCCGATAGGGCCCCGTCAACGAGAAGCCGGAGCCCGCCGCGTCTGTGGAGACGACGACGAGAGGATCGAGCACCAACTCATTGGTGCCGACCACCGGGGCCGCAGCAGGTGCAAAACGCGGCGTGCTGGGCGCTCGGGCATCGACGAAGACCAAGGACGGCGTCAGCGCGGTGGCCCGGGTGACGTTGCCGGCGCCGTCGAGCAGGTCGACGGTGATGGAGCTGGCGCCCTCCTCGAGCACACAAGTGGCCGCTGTCGAAAAGGGCACCGCCGCCGCCAAAGCTGCATCGACGCCGCACCCGATGCGCAAGAGTGAGGCGTCACCCTCGTCGCAAGCGATGGCCACAGCGACCGCCGAGCGTGGGGAAAAGAGCGCGCCGCCGTCGACGACGACGTCGAGGACGCGCAGCTCGGCCCCACCCGCGCAGGGGGCGTTGGCATCGCGAACCAAGCTCCGGGGCGTGACGTCGACGCGGTTGCCCGCCGCGTCTTGCACCGAGCCCGACAGCGTGTAGGTCCCATCCAGGGCGAGGGCGAAGGGGCTCGGCGTGTCGGGCAGCGAGCCCGCGCGCAGCTCATCGCCAGCGGGGCCCGAGAGGGTGAGGGCGTAGCGCAGCGGGGCGGCGTCGGCAGCGGCGATGGTGATGGTCGCCGTCGACGACGACGTCACCCCCGCGCCCCCGGCGAGGACGACGCTGAGGTTGGCGGGGAGGGTGCGATCGACCGTAATGGTGAGCGGGATCGAGGTGGTGCTGCCAGCAGCGTCCACGACGTCGACGTTGAGGCTGGCGGGCCCTTCGCTCACGCCCGTCAGCGCGACCGCAACCAAGGGTCCAAAAGGCACCAAGGGCAAGCCTGCGGTGCTGCCGAGGGCCGCGCGCATGGCGACGGGGGGTGCGCTGCCTTCGTCGTCTTGCAGGGCGACGGCCACAGTCTCTGCGTTGGTGAAGGGGCCGCCCACGACGTCGGCGCTCACGTTGGGGGCCGTGGCGTCGACGGTGATCGCGCGCGTGGCGGGCGCGGAGGCGTTGCCGGCAGCGTCGAGCGCCACCACGGCCACTTCGTGAGGGCCGATCGACAGCAGTGGTGCAGCGAAAGGCACGCCGGCGGGAAAAGGAGCGCTGGCACCGCCGCCGTCGACGTCGATGGTGAAGGCGACCACGGTGCTGGTTGCGTCGGCTGCGCTGGGAAACAGCTCGGGAGCCAAGCTCGCGGTGTACAGATCGCCGTCGACGGCACCGCCGCACTGCAGACAGGTGACATCGAGAATCACGGGTGCGCTTTGATCGAGCACGACCGAGAGGGTGGTCACCAGGCTGGGAACGACCTGCGCGCCGTCGTCGCGGGCGATGTCGAGCAGGAGCTGGGCAGCGATGGTGCGGGGCCCGTCGGCAGCGTCGTCCGCGGCCAAATCGACCTCGATGATGCCATCGGCGGCGATGGGCGCAAAGCAGGGGTCATCGAGGGCCGGCGCCGGGGGTGCGTCGTCGCCGACGACGACGCAGGCACGGGCCGAGACCCCCGCCGGCAACACGAGTGCTGCGGTCTGCAGCTGGATCTGCGCCCGGGCGAGAAAGGGAGCGGTGTCGTCGTCGTCGACGAGCGCGAAGAAGTTGCCGAGGGTGGTGAGCGTCAGCGTCCCGGCCTGGGCCTCGGCGCCGGCGACGGAGAACTCCGGCGACGACACGGGCACGTAGCCTTCACCGGTCGCGACCAGGCGGTAGTCACCGTCGGCAACCTGCGCGATGACGACGTCCCCCGACCCTTCGGTGCTCAGGCTCTTGGTGGTCAGCGGGTTGCCGTCGGCCGGGACCAGGCGCAGCAGCACGGTGCTGCCCAGGCCGGCGCCGGCGAGGCTCACGCGCACGGAGCCCTCGAGCTCCTCGGGCGCCAACAAAGCGGGTGCGACGTCGACGTCGGTGCTGCCACCGGGCTGGATGACGATGCCCCGCAGCTCGAGATCGGCGTGGGTGCCGACGGCGTTGACGCTGGCGTCGAAGCGCAAAGAATAGGTGCCGGGCGGCAGCAGGGCTTGGAAGGCGCCGGCGGCGTTGTCGATGCCGGGGGGGGCCACATCGGTGCTGGCGAGCGTTTCGATCTGGGTCGCGTTGCGCTGGTCGTCGAGGGCCACCAGCTTGATGACGCGCTGATCGAAGTCAAAACCCTCGAGCACCACCTGACCCACCAGGGTCCCTGAGGCCTGCAACTCCGGTGGCGCCGCGGGATCGAGAGGATTGGTCGCGCCGACGCAGCCGACGACGCAGGAGGTGGCGAGGCAGATGGAGAGAGGCAGGCGGTGCGTGCGCATGTCGCCACGCTACGCAATTCGTCGGGGGGCGAAAGCCGGTCCCTGGCTCAGCAGATCAGCCGCCGTCGTCGTCACCCCTGCGCCCTCGGGCTGCGGCGACGGCGCCTCCTTCCCCGGCCTACATAGAGATCGAGACAGGCAGCCGCTCTTTGGCGCGTCGCCGGGATGCCACCTAACGTGGGTCATGTTCAGTCGCCGGATCGTCGCCCTGTGCCTCCTCTTGGGCGCGTTTGGCGCCCAGGGCAGTCCCGTCGGTGCCACGCTGCGCCGCGACCTCGGCGGGCCTCTGGGCTTTGGCAGCAATTTTCTGGAGCCCACCGGCGGCGACAACACCTCCTCGCAAACCGGCTTCGGCAGATCGACGGCCGCCATTCCGATCACCGCCGCCTTCCCCGACGGACTCTGCTTCTTCGGCCAGACCTACTTTGAGCTCTTCATCAACTCCAACGGCAGCGTCACCTTCGCGGATCCGATGGCCCAGCCACCGACCGACGACAATGGCAATTTCATCCACTGCACTCGTACAACAAATATTGTCTCTGTCCCCCTCGGCGAAGATGGCGTCGTTGGGGGATTTGTTTCCACCGGAACGGTAGAAACGTGCAACGCGGCGCAGCACTCGGCGGCAACGGCGCCGATGATCGCACCTTTTTGGGCGAACATTGACACGAGGGGGCTCGCGCCTGGTCGCAAGGGTGCCCCACGCTGCTCCGCTTTGTCGCCCGAGAGCTGCGTCTACTACGACGTCGGACCGCGCGGCATCGTCGTCACCTGGCAAACGGTCGAGGCCCTCAACGGTGGCTTGGGCGCCGACAACGTGGGCCCCGTGGAGCTGCGAAACACCTTCCAGTTGGAGCTCAGGCCTGTCGACAGCTCACGCGACTACGATATCATCTATCGTTATAAACAGATACAGTGGACAAACAGCAGATTCTTTGACACGCGATGCGACAGCCTCTCTGGTTGTCGTTTTCGAACGAATTTCACTGGTCTTGGTTCACCGGCCGCACAGGTGGGCTTTGACGCTGGCGATGGTCTTGACTTCATTGAGCTCCCGATCTCGCGCACCGCCCGACTGCTCAACTTGCCCCAGCTCACCAACACGAGCCCGGGCCAGGCGGGCGTCTTCGAATTCCTGGTGCACGACTGCCGCGTTCCCGTGGAAGGCAACGGCGACCTCGAAGGGCGGCAATGCCAGGGATCCGCGACGACGGCCGGATGTGTGGGTCCGCCCGGCGGCGAGGCTTGCGACGATGGCAACCAGATCAACGGCGACGGCTGCAGCGAGTTCGGCAAGACCGAATGCGACGACGATGGCGACGGCGTCTGCGATTGCGACGAAGTGGTGATCGGCACGGACCCGCACGACAGGGACAGCGACGACGACGGCGTCGACGACGGCGAAGAGATCTGTGGTCCGGTGCCTTTTGTGGGCGGCATCCGCTGCGGCGTCGGCCCACCCCAGTGTCGTGGCGAGGGGGAAGGGGAAGGTGAGGGTGAGGGTGAAGGAGAGGGCGAAGGCGAAGGAGAAGGCGAAGGCGAAGGTGAAGGTGAAGGAGAAGGCGAAGGAGAAGGAGAAGGGGAAGGGGAAGGAGAGGGCGAGGGAGAGGGAGAGGGAGAGGGCGAGGGCGACGGAGGTGCCGGCGGGGGTTTCCCCCTCTGTGGCGACATCGCCGGCGATCTCTCCGCCTTCATCGAGGCCGGCACCTTTCTCGGCAACACCACGGGTGCCGGGAGCGACATGGGTGGCAACTGTGGCGGGGGGATCTCCGAGGACCTCGTCTACGCGCTGACGCCGACACGGACGGGGCCGCTGACCATCAGCCTGGTCCACCCGGCCACCAACTACGACGCCCTACTCTACGTGCAGCGCGGATGCCTGCCCGGGGACGTCGAGCTGGCCTGCGACAGCGACGCGCTGGGGGATGCGGGGGCGGAAGTCGACTTCCAGGCCGAGGCGGGCACGACCTATTTCGTCATCGTCGACGGACGTACCAGCGCTGCTGGAGGCAGCCAAGGCGAGTTCGAGATGTCCATCTCTCGCTCTCCCCCGAGGTGCCACAACGGCGTGCAGGACAGCGACGAAAACGGCGTCGACTGCAGCGGACCCTGCGAGGCCACCTGCCCTGAAGACCTCTGCGTCGTCGACGGCGACCTTTCGGACTTCATCGACGCCGGCTCGTTCTTTGGCACGACCGAGGGTGCAGGAGACGACTACCGGGGCGACTGCGGCGGCGGCGACGTCGAGGACCTCGCCTACGCGCTGACGCCAGCACACAGCGGCTTGCTGACCATCAGCCTGGTCAACCCTGGCACCAACTACGACACCCTGCTCTACGTGCGAACCCGCTGCGCGCCCGGCGACGGCGACGTCGCCTGCAACGACGACGTGTTCGGGCGGCTCTCGGAGGTTCAGCTCCAGGTGGAGGCGGGCACGACGTACTTCGTCATCATCGACGGCTACGACGGCAGCGGCGACTTCGAGCTGACCATCTCGAGCCCCCCCGCGAGTTGCGAAAATGGTGTGAAAGACGGCGACGAAAACGGCGGCATCGACTGCGGCGGTACCTGCCCACCGTGCCCCGACGGCCCCCTCCCCCCACCGGGCGGCGACGACCCCCCCCCGGGCGGCGACGAGCCACCCCCCGGCGGCGACGACCCACGACTGGGCATCGACGACCCACCCCCCGGCGACGGATTCTGCGCCGTCGAGAGCGATCTCTCGGACTTCATCGACGGGGACACGTTTTCGGGCACCACCGCTCGCGCGGGGAACAACCTGAGCGGCAGCTGCGGCGGCGAGGACGCTGACGACCTCGTCTACACGCTGACCCCCCGCACCAGCGGTCCGCTGACCATCAGGCTCACCGACGCCGGCACCTTCTACGACTCGGTGCTCTACGTTCGCAGCGGTTGCGCGCCGGCGGACATTGAGCTGGCCTGCAACGACGACGGCCCCGACGAAGCGTCCGAGGTCGATCTGCAAGCTGAGGCCGGCACGACCTATTTCGTCGTCGTCGACGGCTTCTTCGCCAGCGGCGAATTCGAGATCGCGATCTCCACCGGCTGTCACAACGGCAAGCAGGACGGCGGCGAAAACGGCGTCGACTGCAGCGGATCGTGCGCGGCAACCTGTCCCGGAGACGAGTGCATCGTCGACGGCGACGTCTCCGCCTTCATCAACGCCGGCTCCTTCTTTGGAAACACGACCGGTGCCGGCGACGACTCCCATGGCGACTGCGGAGCGCTGGGCGGCGAGGATCTCGCCTACACGCTGACACCGACGGCCAGCGGCCCGCTGACGATCAGCTTGGTGAACCCGGGCACGAGCTTCGATTCCGTGCTCTATGTGAAGGCGCGCTGCGCGCCGGACGACGACGACCTCATCTGCAACGACGACGCCTTTGCTCATCAATCGCCGCTGGCCTCCGAAGTCCAGATCGAGGCCCTGGCCGGCACCACCTACTACGTCTTCGTCGACGGCTTCGGGGCCGCGGCGAAGGGCGAATTCGAGCTTTCGATCTCCCGCTTCTCGCCGAGCTGCGACACCGGCGTGCGGGACGGCGACGAGACGGGGGTCGATTGCGGCGGGAATTGCGCACCGTGCATCGTGCCTCCGCCCCTCTTCGACCTCGACCCAGACCGCGACGGCCGCGTGTCCCCCAACGACCCCGACGACGACAACGACGACCTCCCGACCCGCATCGAGCGGGGTCTGGGCCCGGTGCCGGTCGACAGCGACGGCGATGGCATCCCCGACTACCTCGACACCGACAGCGACAACGACGGCATCCCCGACGTCGACGAAGGCAGGGGCGACGCCGACGGCGACGGCGTTCCCGATTCCATCGACACCGACAGCGACGACGACGGTGTCCCCGACGTCGATGAAGGCACCGGTGACGGCGACGGCGATGGCGTTCCCGACTACCTGGATGACCAAGACGACGGCGGCGGCGAAGGCGAAGGCGCGGAGGTCGAAGGCGAAGGCGAAGGCGAAGGCGAAGAGGTCGACGGCGAAGGGGAAGGCGAGGGCGAAGGCGAGGGCGAAGGCGAAGGCGAAGGCGAGGGCGTCGATGCCGAGGTCAGCGCAGGCAGCGCGCCGCCCACAAGCGGTTGCCCTGGTTGCTCGGGGGGCTCGGGAACCACGCCTCTCGCGCTGGTGTTGTTGACCCTGGTGAGGCGCCGTCGGCGGAGCTGATCCCGCTCGAGGTGCTGAGCTGACGGAAGGCGATGACGGGGCTGAGAAAAGCATCTAGGCCTGCGGCGACGACGATCGAGGTCGTCGCCAGGGACCTTCCGACTGCTTCTTGATGGGCCAAGCATGACGCTGCCGCTCTTTTTGGTTCTGCATCTGGTCTACGGCACCGTGATGGGGCTCGTGCTCTTTCCGCGCATGCGCGCCGAAGGCGAAGTGTTGGGGCCGTCGCTGCTGCTGACGCTGCTGCCCGTCGCCCTCGTGACCGCCCCCGTCGGAGCGGTGTTGCTGCGCTACTCGGGCGGGTGGTTCTTGCACGGGGCCCTCATCGGCCACGGCAGCGTGGCCTACGAGCGTTTCCACTTCGGCTTGCTCTTGTTGGTGGGTCTGGGTGCGGGGCTGACCACGGTGACGGGGATGTTTCACGTCGTCGTCGTCTCGTCTCGCGATCGCCCGCAGTGGGCGCGCGCGCCCATTTGGGTGGGTGCCTTGGCCGCCACCGCCGTCGTAGCCCTCGACGGACGGCACATCATCATCGTCGCTGGCACCGAGGGTCGCGCCCTCTGGTCCCATCCCGCCGGCCTCTTGTCCGCCGCCCTCGTCGTCGTGCTCGCGGCCATGGTGGCGCTGACCCGGGCGCGCTTCGCGGCCGTGCCCGGTCGGACGTGAGCCCCGCTGGGCGGAGGCTTCTCCTCGCCATCGAGAGCAGCTGTGACGAGACCGCCGCCGCCGTCGTCGACATCGACAGCGGGTCCGTCCTCTCGTCGGTGATCCACTCCCAGACCCAGGCCCATGCTCCCTTTGGCGGAGTGGTGCCCGAGATCGCGTCCCGCGAGCATCTGGAGAAGATCGACGTCGTCGTCGGCGACGCCTTGGCCGGCGTCGGCACCGTCGACGTCGTCGCGGCCACCTATGGTCCCGGGCTCGTGGGCGCGCTCTTGGTGGGCCTGGGGTACGCCAAAGGTCTGGCGCAGGGCTGGGGTTGCCCCTTCGTCGGCGTGCACCACATCGAGGGACACCTGATGGCCGCCGCCGCTGATCCCGCGTCGCCGCCGCCGCCCTTCATCGGCCTGGTGGTGTCGGGAGGACACACGGCGCTCTACCGCTTCGACGGCGTCGGCTGCGCCAAGCTGCTCGGGCAGACCCGGGACGACGCCGCCGGTGAAGCCTTCGACAAAACCGCGAAGCTCCTCGGCCTGGGCTACCCCGGCGGCATCGTCATCGACCAACTCTCGCAGCAGGGGGACTGCAACGCCGTCGCCATGCCGCGCTCGTTGCGGGACCGCAGCAATTACGACTTCTCCTTCTCGGGCTTGAAGACCGCGGTGCGCGTGCACGTCGACGCCGCCCTCAAGCGCGGGGAGCGCCTCGAGGGCCAACGCCTCGCCGATCTCTGCGCCAGCGTGCAAGAGGCCATCGTCGACATGCTCTTGCACAAGGCCTTGCTCGCTTGTCGTCGGCTGCAGATTCACACCCTGGTGCTCGGCGGCGGCGTGGCGGCCAACTCGCGCTTGCGCCGTGAAGCCGTGAGGCGAGGCCAGGAGCTCGACGTCGCAGTCTACCTGCCGCCCAAGGCGCTGTGCACCGACAACGCCGTCATGATCGCGATGGCCGCGCGGGCTTGGGTGCAGCAGGGCCGGTCGTCGTCGTTGTCCTTGATGGCCGCGCCCGACGCCTTGGTCGAAGCATCGTCGACGGCGCTGGTGAGTCTCTCAGGCTGAGAGCGTCAGGGGTTGGCGACCAGACAGCGCACCATGTGCTGCACCTGCCCGCGAAAGGTGCGCACCAGCAGCCGCCGATAGGCGCCTTGGGGTTCTCCGACCTCGTCGGCGAGCTGGTGCAGCAGGGCTTCGGCGGCGGCGTAGGAGGCGGCCATGGTCTCGGGGTTCCACACACCGGCGGTGGCGGGGGTGACGCGTCCCTGGGCGTGATCTTTGTCGAGGTCGAGCCAGTCGTCGACCATCTGCCCGAGCTCGGCGACGCGGTAGAGGAACTGGTGCTCGACGCCGCCGGCGTAGTTGGAGACGGCCCAGCCGAGCAGATCCATGCTGGCGGTGATGCCGATGGTGCGGTGGGAGACGCCGTGGGGATCGGGCTCACCCAGGAGGTTCTTGACCTCGCCACAAGCCCAGGCTTCGACGTCGTCGACGACGCGGGCCAGGTGGGCCTGATCGGCGGCGTCTCGGACCGAGGCCCGGATGGCCGCACCCAGCACGTGCACGGCCCTCAGCTCGGGAGTGGCGTCGTCGGGGAGCGCTCCTCTCATGGTCTCGGCCAGCACCTGCGGTCGCCGCGCCAGGGGGACGGCGTTCAAGCCTTCGTCGAGGGCCTCGTCGAGCACCAGGATCCACGCCGACACCAAGGCCGCCCGCTGGCAGGCGGCCCGCTCGAGCACGCGAAAGACCAGCGGCACCACGCGCAAGCCGACGAAGGCGATGCCCTCTTCGTCGACGCCGAGGGCCCGAAAGACGCGGCTGGCGATGGAGATGGCGATGGGCCGTCGGGCCGAGCACACGATGCTCGACAGCGCCAGCGAGCAATAGAGCTCGAAGCCGCCCCGCCACTTGGCCAAGAACCCCGCGGCGTCGACGTCGGGCCAGACCGTGCGAACCCGGGGCAGCACCCCCCGATCAAAGAGCCGGTCGACCTCGGCGGTGAGCACCCGGCGAAAGCTGGCCGTCGACGGTTCGAGGGCGTCCTGGCCCACCAGATCGACGACGGCGCGTTGGCGCAGCACGAGGGCGGGGGGAAGGATCGCCGGCGCACCCCCGCCGACCGCCGGCGAGGCGGAAGATTCGACACGCTGGGCGACCGCAGCAACCATGACCTTCCTGATCTTCAAGACGCGCCAGCGTCTTGAACCAGCAGAACTTCAAGACGCGCCAGCGTCTTGAACCAGCAGAACTTCAAGACGCGCCAGCGTCTTGAACCAGCAGAACTTCAAGACGCGCCAGCGTCTTGAACCAGCAGAACTTCAAGACGCGCCAGCGTCTTGAACGTCGAACTTCAAGACGCTGGAGCGTCTTCGTGCCAACTCCCAAGGCACCCTACAAGTCTCCGACGTCGACGTCACCGCGGTTCGACCGGGTCGCGAGATTCTGTTTGGCCAGCCTGAAGCGGCGTGACCCCCGACACCAGCTCGCTTTCGAGGCGGGCCACCAGCTCGGGGTTCTTCACGGCGCGCTTCAGAAAGCGGAGTGCACGAGTGGTCGCCTGCTCGAGGGAGAGGTCGCCGGCGGAGCCCAGCAGCCGTCGCCGTCGGGAGGTCACCTCCCACAAGGCCACCGCGGCGGAGACGCTGACGTTGAAGCTCTCGACCATGCCGTGCATGGGGACGGTGAAGCGCCGATCGGTCAGGGCCTTGGCCCTCTTGCTCAGGCCGCTGTGCTCGCTGCCAAAGACGAAGCACACCGGCGCGCTGACGTCGACGTCGGCGACGGACACGCAGCCCGGGCCGACGTCGGCGGCGTAGAGGGTGAAGGCCTCGGCGGAGAGATCTCCGAGGCAGCGCGCCAGGCCCTGGTGTTTGCGCACGGTGATCCAGTCGTCGGCGGAGCGGGAGATGGCCTTGTTCTTCTCCCACTTGTTGGGCTGCTCGACGACGTGGAGGGTGTCGATGCCCAGGCCCTCGCAGGTGCGCAGCACGGCGGAGGCGTTGTGGGCGTCGGCGATGTTCTCCATCACCACGGTGATGCCCTGCAGGCGGGCGGCGGCGACGTCGACGACGCGCTGGAAGCGGTGGGCGCTGAGGTGCTCGATCAGGGCCTGCGCGAGGGGCAGGGTCTCGAGGTGGGCCCGCAGCGCGGCCGCCGAGGTGGGCGCGGTCGACGTCGTCGTCATGGTTTGGTCTTTCCCCCCCCCCGAAGTTCAGGTGGAACAACGAGCATCGGCTTGCTACCGCGCGATCATGGGTTTTTCGTGCGGAATCGTCGGGCTGCCCAACGTCGGCAAGTCCACCCTCTTCAACTGCCTGTCGTCGGCGCGCGCCGAGGCGGCCAATTACCCCTTTTGCACCATCGAGCCCAACGTCGGCATCGTCGAGGTCCCCGACGCCCGCATGGACGCTCTCGCCAAGATCGTGCACCCCGAGCGCACCGTCCCAGCGACCAACCGCTTCGTCGACATCGCCGGCATCGTGCGGGGGGCGTCGAAGGGCGAAGGCCTGGGGAATAAATTCCTCACGCACATCAGAGACACCGACGCCATCTGCCATGTGGTGCGCTGCTTCGTCGACGACAACGTCGTCCACGTCGACGGCCGCGTCGATCCCGTTCGCGATGTCTCGACCATCGAGACCGAGCTGATCCTCGCCGACCTCGAAGCAGTCGAAAAGCGCGTCGATCGCGCGCGCAAGATGTCCAAGGGCGCTGGTGATCCGGCGGAGAAGAAGGCGCTGCCCTTCTGCGAGGCCTTGCGGGTGCACATGGACAAGGGCGAGCCCGCGCGCTCGTTTTCCTACGACCGTCTCGACGACGACTACAACCGCGTCTTGCACGACATGCATCTGTTGACGATCAAGCCCACGCTCTTCGTCGCCAACTGCCACGAAGGCGGCATGAGCGTCGACGACAACGTCCACCTCAAGGCCCTCACCGACTTCGCCGCCGCCCGCAAGGATCAGGTGTTGCCCATCTGCGCCAAGATCGAGTCCGAGGTGGCCGAGCTGCCCCGCGAAGAGCGCAAGGAATTCCTGGCCAGCCTCGGGATGACGTCGTCGGGCCTCGATCGCCTCATCTACGCCGGCTACAAATTGCTCGGCCTCGCCAGCTACTTCACCGCCGGCGTCAAAGAGGTTCGGGCCTGGACGATCAGCAAAGGCACCAAGGCTCCTGGCGCCGCCGGCGTCATCCACTCCGACTTCGAGCGCGGCTTCATCAAGGCCGAGGTCATCTGGTGGGAGGACTTCGTCGCCTTGGGCGGTGAGTCCCGCTGCCGCGAAGCCGGCAAGTTGCGCCTCGAAGGCAAGGAGTACGTCGTCAGAGACGGCGACGTCATGCACTTCAAGTTCAACGTCTGAGCCGACGAAGACCGTTGAGGCTTCGACGTCGTCGTCCCCTCAGCCGATGCCTTCGCGGTGAACCCCGCCGGTGACGACGTCGTCGTGAAAGGTCCTGGCCGCCCTCCGCCGATGGGCTGATGCTCTGGCCGGTGGCGGAAGGGTTGGGTCCGCAGTAGCCGCCACCCATGACCAAGGTTGTGCAGATCTCTTGGGCCGTCGTCGGCATCCTCCTGGGAAATGGGTGCACCCCTGCCGTCGACGACGTGGCCAGCAGCGCGCCGGCTGAGGCTGTGTGCGCGACGCCCGCCTATGAGGGCCAGGCGCTGGCGGAGTCGGAGGCCTGTAGAGGCGTTCATCTCCCCACGGCAGATCGCCTCGACGACGCGCTGGCGATGGCGGGCCTGGACCGCTGCTCCCTCGGCTACAGCGACAGCGACGTGGCCCTCTTTCCCCCCAACATCGTCGCCGATCCCGAGCGCCTTCCTTTCTACGATCGCATTTGGAAGGCGCCCCTCAACGCCGTCCCCTTCGCGAGCAACCTCACGGCAGAGATCGACGCCGCTCTTTCTGGCCCCCACCCGGTGGCCAGCGCGATCGTGGCCGCCGCTTCTCGTCTGGGCTACGCGCCAGCAAGCTGCACCGCTGCGGCGGCGATCCCCCCCGGTGACCAACCCTTGGCCGACGCCGTGGCCGAATTGACGCGCGCACGCGGTGCCCAACCCGACGTCGCAGCCCTCGCCGCCGACGGCGCCGACGTCCCCTTGGAGCTGCAGCGGGCGCTGGTTCCGGTGCTTCGCGCTCTGGCGACGGCCGCTGCCGCGCGGGACGAGGCGGTGGGGCGGCTCGAAGACGAAGAGCTCCGCGCGGCCTTCGCGTCGACGCCGCAGTGGCCCATGCCAGCAGGCGTCGCCGTCGACGATTTCTACCTCGAGATCTTGCAGGGTGATCGTCTCGACTACGCCCTGCTCTACCAAGGGGCCGCCGATCTCGCGTTGGCGATCGAGCACGCCGGCCTGTCGGCCTATGCCGGATCAAAGGGCTTCTCCTTTCGGGCCGACACGCCCTTGGGAGCGATCATCGTGTCCGATGCCAGCAGCCAAACCCTCGAGCCCCCCGAAGACGGCGGCGGCGCGGTTGCTTTCCTGCTCGACACCGGCGGCGACGATGTCTACCGCGCCCAGATCGGCGCCACGGTGGACGGCGAGCACGGGGTCTCCGTCGCCATCGATCTCGGAGGTGCTGATTCCTATGGCTACCCCGAGCTGGTCGATCCCAACGATGGGGCGCGCCTGCCCTCCGACGGCGCGGGCCGCGTGGCGCCCTCGCAGTACTACGGCCCCTACACCAATTCGTCGGCCCTGCGGCAAGGAGCAGCCTCGCTCGGCATCGCCTTCCTCTTCGACCTCGGGCCCGAAGCCGACCACTACCAATCGCTGCGCGCCTCGCAGGGCTTTGGCGCCCTTGGGGTCGGCGTCCTCTATGATGCCGGCGGCGACGACCGCTACGCCTTGGAGGCAGAAGGGCAGGGGGCTGGCGTCTTCGGCATCGGCCTGCTCCTCGATGCGGGCGGGGCCGACGAATACCGCACCTACACCGTCTCCCAGGGCTTCGGCTTCGTGCGCGGAGCGGGTTTTCTCGTCGACGGTGGCGCGGGAAGCGACCGGTATTTCGCCGAGCCGACCGACCCTTTGTACTACTCGCCCCAGATCCCCGGACAGGCGAACAGCTCCTTCGTGCAAGGCGCAGGCTTTGGCCGGCGTGATGACCAAGGAGGCCACTACATGTCGGGCGGGCTGGGCCTGCTGCGCGATCAGGGCGGCGACGACATCTACGTGGCTTCGGTCTTTGGGCAGGGCGTCGGCTATTGGTTCGGCACCGGCATCCTCAGCGACGCCGGCGGCGACGACACCTATGACGGATTCTTTTATGTTCAGGGCGCGGCAGCGCACTTTTCAAGCGGCATTTTCCTAGACCAATCTGGATCAGATCAATACAATGCAAATCTCTTGCAGGTCGCCGAATCAGTAGGAATCGGAAACGACTTCGCCGTCGGCATTCACATCGATCGGGGTGGCGACGATGCCTACCACGTGCACCACCATTCGCTGGGCACCGGCAACTCCAACGGCGTGGGCCTGCTCGTGAACGTCGGCGGCGACGACGCCTATCACTCCGTCGCCGAACCCGCGCTTCCCGCAGCGGACTTGCCCGGCATCGCTGCCGGCGACATCCGAGAGACCCGTCCCACCACGGGCATCTTCTTGGACGTCGGCGGCACCGATGCCTACGACGTCGGCGGCAGCCCCGTGACCCGCGGCGACGAGATGGCGTGGGTCAACAACCGGCGCAGCTCGGCGCCGTCGACCTTCCATTCCGCAGGCCTCGATGTCGCCGACGGGGCCGCGGAGATGCCGTAGTTGCACACGGTGCACCGCCGATCTGGGTCCCGACAATCTGGGAGCCAATCGTCGAGTTGTTAAGGTGAGTGCCCGGCGCGCAAGGCCACCGGAATCATACAATCACGACACAGTTGTTCTAGATTATTGGAGGGAAGGGTATGGCGCGTTTTCTTGTTGGACTTTATTTGGTGTTGTGCCTCGGTCATCTGGGCTGCTCGGGATGTGGACCAGAGCCGCTGGCGCCGATCGAGAGGGGAGCGGAGATCGGCGTCTCGGTGCGCACCCTCGATTTTGGCGTGGTGGTCATCGGGCAGGAGAACAGCCGCACCTTCGACGTGCTCAGCCGGGAGAGCGCTGCGCTCACCGTCCAGGTGGCTTCCAGCGATGAGCAGGCCTTTGTCATGGAGCCGGCCACGCTGAACCTGGGGCCCGGCACCGGCGCCACGGTGACCGTGCGCTTCCGCCCCGAGGCGGTCCGGGCCTACGAAGGAGCAATCGAAATCCTCAGCAACAGCGTCGACGGAGAACGCGAGCGCGTCGTGCTCGTCGGAGCTGGAAGCTCGGGCTGCGACGCCTGTGACGGTGCCCCGGCCCGCTCTTGCGGCGCCGATGGCGCGCTGTCGAGCTTCGCCGCCGAAGGTCAGTGCGTCGACGGCCAATGCGTCTACGAAGAAACGCGCGAGCTCTGTGCGTTTGGCTGTGACCCCTTGAACCTCGCTTGCCTGGACGCGGAGCCCGCCGGACAGTTCTACGTGTCACCCCAAGGCGATGATCAAAACCCCGGCACCCAGGAAGATCCGCTGCGCACCATCGGTCGCGGTCTCGCGCTGGCGTCTGCGTCCGCCGCCGAAAACCGCAGCGTGTTCGTCTGTGCCGGTCGCTTCCCCGAGCGTGGGCTCAGCATCTCCTTCAACGTGGCCCTGCAAGGCGGCTACGACTGCGAGAGCTGGGAGCGCGCCGCAGACTTCGGCGCGCCGGGCTCCGTCAGCGACGCTGAGAGCACCATCGAAAACGGCGATTTCCCGACCACGCGCAGCACCTTGGTGGTGACCGGCGCCGAGGCCAGCGTCGTCGTCGTCGAAGGCTTCGCCCTTCTCGGGCCAAGCACCGGCAGCGGGAGCAGCGCGGCGCTCGAAATCACCGCCGGGGCGAACGCCCGCGTCGAGCACAACCGCATCCTCGGCGGTGCCACGGTGGCCGACGCGCTTCGACCCGCCGGGAGCGTGGGGGTGATCCTCGACAACGCCTCAGCGACCCTGAGCTTCAACCACATCGAAGGCGGTGCTGGTACGGGAAGCACGCCGAGCGAAGCCGCCAGCGTCGGCCTGCTCGTGAGCGGCAGCTCTTTCCCGGTGGTGCACGACGACGAGATTTCTGGTGGCAGCGGCACGAACACCATCGATCACGGCGGGATGGGCGCGCTGGCGGTGCAGTGGGACGGCTCCGGCGTCGGCGAGTTCTTGCGCGCCGCGGTCTACGGCGGCGAGGGCGAGGTTCCCAACTCGAGCGGAACGCGCGCCGCGGGTTTTCAAGTGCGGGGCAACGGCAGTGTGGAGATTGCGGAGAGCTTCATCCACGGCGGCGGCGGCGCTCCCTCCGAGCTGCGCCACAGCCACTTCGCCCTCAACATCAGCACCGGCGCGGGAGCTGTGACGGCCCTGCGCCGCAACCGCATCTACGGCGGCGACTTCATCGGCAACGTTGGCATGAACTGGGGCGTGCTCTTTGGGGGCGACGGCGAGCAGGTGGTCGAGAACAACCTCATCTATGCCGGCGACCACAATTTCATCGACGGCTTCGATTCGGCCAACCGCGCCCTGCGCTTCGGCGGCGGCGGCTACCGGGCCCGCGTGCACTTCAATTCCATCTACGCCTCGCACGTCAGCCCACCGAACCTCTCGCTCTGCTTCGAGCTGCTCGGTGGGGGAACAGGTCCCGCCGTGTACCTCAACAACAACATGTGCCTCATTGAAAACACCTATAATTCAGCGCCTTTCGTGGGAATCAACCAGCGCGAGGGGCTCCCGGCCTTGGTGCAAGAGTTCTCGGGCAACGCCCTCGTGCTGGGGGACGGCAACGGCACCACTGCGATGATCAACTACCCGGAAAATCCCTGCGGCGGCCCCTGGGAGCGCACCTCATCGCTCGCGTTTCTCGAGGCCTGCTTCAATCGCGAGGGCCCCGACCGCGCCGTCGCCAACCAGGAAATTGCCGGCGTCGACGAAGTCTTTGCTACCTGGGTCAACCACGGCTGGGACGACTTCCTCGGCAGCGGCTGGACGCTCAAGCCGTCCGTCGATGTGCGCTTCTCCGAAGGTGCGGTGGCGCTGCCGGTCGACCTCCAACCGACCCTCGATCATGCGGGTCAGGCGCGCACAATTCCCTACAGCATTGGGGCCTTGGAGCACGACGAATAGCAGTATTAGAATTGGCAGCCGCCGAGCCCGGCCCCAACCCCAATGTCGGGGTGGGGGCTGAGCAACGACGGGCGCCCCAGGCAGACGGGACCGCGCCGACGATCAGTGCCCGCCGAAGCCGATGGTGGCCAAAGAGATTGCAATCTCCAGCACAATCAAGCCAATGATGTACCATTCAAGGCGGTGTGCATGGCGATTGTCAACAAGATTCAACATCATCTCCGCCGTCGACGAAATCAGGGCGAGCTTGCGCTCCAGGGCCTTGTCTCGCTCTTTCAGCTCGTACTCGTCCTCGAGGCGGAGGTAGATGCGCTCGAGATCGGGGCGGTCCCACAGGATCTCTGGTTTGTCGTCGATCTCGATGCGGCCGGTCATTGATGATTGAATCACGATGGTCGACCCGAGATTTTTCAGGAGCTGCTTTGCCAGCGCGTTTTCGCTCTTTCCCTGCTGCAGTGCCTGCGCCCAGTTCTCGATGGCGGACCAGGACTCCTTCACCACCGACTCGTAGCGGGCGAGGGCCACGGTGCGGGCCAGGATCTCAGCGATGAGCTGGGCACGCTCGACCGAGAGCTCGCTGACCGTGAGGACGTTGCCTTCGACGAGGTCTTGGCGCCCGTCGTTGCGATCGGGCAGGACGCGGATCTCGATCTCCTCGAGCTCCGGCCGGGCAAAGCTCTCGCCGACGAGCTTCTTCAGGCTCTCGATGAGCCCCACCTCTTCCAGCGGTGACACGTGGAAAAACACCACCACGCCGTAGCGAAAGATGACGGCGGCACCATGTTGGCCCACCTGGATGGCCAAAGGCAGCACCGGGGTGATGCGGCTGGCGGCCTCGAGGGCGCGCACGTCGATGCGTTCGCCCAGGTAGAGCGCCCGTACCTTCACCGTCGTCGCATCGTGGAAAAGCGGGGCTGTCATGGCCCCCTTCGATGGCACGAGGTCGTTCCGTTGGCGAGGGGCGCTGCAGGATGCAAAGGTGGGCCCGTGCGTTGCCCCTCCTGTGGAAGGGAATCCTCTGTCCCGCCGTCGGCCGATCTAGGCCGCGACGTCGAGGCGTGCGTGCACTGCGGCGCTTCCCTGTCGCTCTTGTTTCCGCCCGCCGGGTCTCCTTCGCGCACACCCACCCAGGGGTCCATGATGCGCTCCCCTGCGGGTCTGCCGGCGAGTCGCTTTCCGGCGACGGTGGGCCTCTTGCGGCCGGGAGATGACACCCGCAGCGACGAGGGTGGCGCCGTCGACGACGCCGAGACTCCCGACACCCAGCCCGAACCGCCCGCCGCCAACGTCGAGGCCCCCCGCTCCCGCTGGCCGTCTCTGCCCCCGAGCGCACGCACCGAAGGAGGGGCCCATCGCAGCAGCGGCGACGACGACTTGAGCTTCCATGTCGGCGACGTCGTCTTGTCGACCTATGTCATCGAACGGCAGCTCGGACGGGGCGGCATGGGGGCCGTCTATCTGGGTCGTGACGACGTCAGCGGGCAACGGGTCGCCATCAAGGTGTTGCCGGCGGCGCTGGCCAAAGAGCAGGGCATTCGCGACCGCTTCGTGCAGGAAGCCCGGGCCCTCGCGGCCCTCGATCATCCCGGCATCGTTCCCCTCATCACCTTCGCGCAGGATGGCGAGGATCGCTTCCTCGTCATGAAATACGTGAGCGGTCGCTCCCTCGACGCCCACATCGACGAGCACCGGGTGCTCTCCTGCGACGAAGCCCGCCGCATCCTGCGCGAGGTGGTCACTGCCCTTGGCTACGCCCACGACCACGGCGTCGTGCACCGGGACATCAAACCCGCCAACGTCGTCGTCGGCGACGACGGCCGCATCGTCGTCGTCGACTTTGGCATTGCTCGCCAGCTGGAAGGCGAAAAGCGCCTCACGCAGACCGGCATGTTGATGGGCACACCCCAGTACATGAGCCCCGAGCAGATCCAGGGCAGGAACGTCGACGGCCGCGGCGACCTCTACGCTTGCGGGCTCGTGCTCTTCGAGATGTTGAGCGGCCGCCCCCCCTTCGACGGCGACAAGACCTACGAGATCTTGAAAGCGCACGTGGAAAAACCGGTCCCCGACCTGCGCACTCTGCGCGCGGAGCAGCTGCGCCTGGTGCCCGCGGGCACCTTGGCGCCCGGCGTCGAAGGGGGCGTTCCCGACGAGCTGGTCGCGCTCGTTCATGCCTTGCTCGAGAAGGACCCCGCGGCCCGGCCCCAGCGCGGCGAAGACGTCGTCGACATCCTCGACGGCAAAGTGGCCCTGGCGCCGCCGCCGCCGCCGCCGCCGCCCACGGCTCGATTCCCTCTCGCCCCCGTGCCGCGGCCGACGACAGAGACCCCGGCGCTGGCCTTTGATGACCGACGCGACGACGAGCCCATCCGCGCCCCCGCCAACCCCGCGGTGGGTTGGGCGGCGGCGCTCGTGCTGATCAGCGCCATTGCGGTCGCCGTCATCGCCGCGTTGCCGTCGCTGCTCCCCCTCGACGAGGTCGACGTCGTCGAAGCCACCCGAACCAACGAGCTGCGCTTCCAGGTCGGGGCGCTCATCGCGCGCGCCGAGGTGGCCTTCGAGCACGGGGCCTTCGACGACGCCCGCGTGGCCGTCGACACCGCGCTGCACCTCGACGATGCCAACGTCGAAGCCCTCTTGCTGCGGGCGCGCATCCTGCTCGCCGGCAACAACAGGCCCGCCGCCACCGCCAGCCTGCGTCGCCTGCCGCCGACCCTGAGTCCGCGCGAGGCGCGAAGCCGCGCGGCGCTGCAGGCGCTCATCGACGCGCCGGTCGCCGTGCCGATCGCCGAGGCCGTCGTCGACGACAACGCACCCCAGCGAGCCAAGGTGCCGGCGCTGGAGCCCCCGCCCCGGCCCAAAGTGCCAGCGCTGGTGGAGCCCCCGGCCCGACCCAAAGCCCACCAGCCCAAAGCCCGGCCGCGCCCCTCTGAGCTCAGCGACGCCGTCCTCGGCGCCATCATGCACACCAGCAGCGCCCGGGCGAAGCGCTGCTACGTCGAGCACCTGCTGAGCATCGACGGGACCGCTGAAGGCGAAGTGACCCTCGCGGTGACCGTGGTGCCGGCCGGCTCGGTATCGGCGGCCAGCGTGAAGAAGAGCCCCTTCACCAACGATGCTTTTCACGAGTGCTTGGTAGAGGCGACGAAGATCTGGAAATTCAAGACCTTCGACGGCGACGACGACGTCGTCGTGCAAAAACTCTACTTCAGACCTGGCTGATTCATTGGATTATCAGTGATGCCGCTGCGGCTGTGAGCGTGCCAGATCACCGGGCCGGCTGCACGCGCTCGGCCCGCGCGCGGCGGCCTTTGACCCGGTTCAGCTCGTCGGGCTTGGCCTGCTTGGTCGCTGGCCGTTGGCTCCCGCGCCAGGCGTGCCCATCGCGTTCGAAGAGCTGCCGCAGGAAGCGTCCCGTGTGGCTGGTCTCGTGGGCGGCGACGTCTTCGGGGGTGCCTTCGACGACGATGAAGCCGCCGCCGCTGCCGCCCTCGGGTCCCATGTCGATGATCCAATCGGCGGTCTTGATGACGTCGAGGTTGTGCTCGATGACCAGCACGGTGTTGCCCTGATCGGCGAAGCGGTGCAGCACGCCCAGCAGTTGGGCGACGTCGTGGAAGTGCAGGCCCGTGGTCGGCTCGTCGAGGATGTAGAGGGTCTGGCCCGTGGCCCGCCGTCCGAGCTCCTTGCTCAGCTTGATGCGCTGGGCCTCGCCGCCCGACAAGGTCGTCGCCGACTGCCCGAGGGTGATGTAGCCGAGGCCGACGTCGCGGAGGGTCTGCAGCTTGCGGGCGATGGCCGGCACCGCTTTGAAAAAGTCGTAGGCCTCGTCCACCGACATCGACAGTACGTCGGAGATCGTTTTGCCTTTGTAGAGCACGCCCAGCGTCTCCGGATTGTATCTCTTTCCTCGACACACTTCACAGGTCACATAGACATCTGGCAGAAAGTTCATCTCGATCTTGATGACGCCGTCGCCTTCGCAATTCTCGCAGCGTCCGCCGGAGACGTTGAAGGAGAAGCGCCCCGGCCCGTAGCCTCGCACCTGCGCATCTTGGGTCGCAGAGAACATCTTTCGAATGTCATCGAAGATGCCGGTGTAGGTGACTGGATTGGATCGTGGAGTGCGGCCGATGGGGGTCTGATCAATGTCGACGACCTTGTCGACGAGGCCGATGTTCTCGATGCGATCGAAGGGCAGGGCGCGCTCGCGGGTGTCGTAGAGGGCCATGGAGAGGGCCCGCTGCAAAGTGTCGTTGACGAGGGTGCTCTTGCCCGATCCGCTGACGCCGGTGACGCAGACCAGCTTGCCCAGCGGAACGCTGAGATCGACGCCCGCCTTCTTGCCGACGCCGCCGCCGAGGTTGTTGCCGCGCGCGCCTTTGAGCACGAGGTCTTTGCCTTTGCCGGCGCGCCTTTCGGCGGGGACTTCGATGCGTTTGACGCGGCTCAGGTATTGGCCGGTCAACGAGGACTTGCAGGCCATGATCGCCGCCGGGGTGCCCTGGGCGACGACGGATCCGCCCAGCAACCCAGCCCCCGGCCCCATGTCGACGACGTGGTCGGCGGCCAAGATGGTCTCTTCGTCGTGCTCGACGACCAAGACGGTGTTTCCCAGGTCTCGCAGGTGCTGCAGGGTCTTGAGCAGCTTCTCGTTGTCGCGCTGGTGCAGCCCGATGCTGGGTTCGTCGAGCACGTAGAGCACCCCCACCAGGGCCGACCCGATCTGGCTGGCCAAGCGGATGCGCTGGGCCTCTCCCCCAGACAACGTCCCCGTCGAACGATCCAGGGTCAGGTATTGCAACCCCACCGCCATGAGGAAGTCGAGGCGCGCGAGGATCTCCTTGAAGACGGCCGCCGCGATTTGGGTGTCGCGCGGGTCGAGCTTGAGCCCCTCGAAGTGGGCCTTGCACGCGGCGATGGAGAGCCCCACGAGCTCGTTTAAGGGCACGCCGCCGACCTTGACGAAGCGTGCTTCCTTGCGCAGGCGGGCGCCGTCGCAGGCCGTGCAGTGCTGTTTCGCGGTATAGCGTTCGAGCTCGAATCGCACGCCATCAGAGGTGGTTTCCTTGAAGCGCCGCTCGAGATTGGGAACCACACCCTCGAAGGTCTTCTTGAAGGAATATTCATTGCCAGATGACTCGGACTCGAGCTTGAAAGAGATCTCCTTATCGGTGCCATTGAGCACGACGTCGCGGGCGTCCTTGGCCAGGGACTTCCAGGGGGTGCTGAGCTTGAACTTCATCTCCTTGGCGATGGCCTGGAGCATCTGCAGGTAATAGGACGCCCAGGGCCCGGACCAAGGCTTGATGGCGCCGTCGTCGATGGACAGGCTGGGATCCGGCACGATCAGCGCCTCGTCGAACTTTTGGATCTCCCCGAGGCCGGTGCAGGCCGGGCAGGCCCCTTGGGGCGCGTTGAAGGAGAACATGCGCGGCTCGAGCTCGGGATAGGAGATCCCGCAGTCGATGCAGGCGAAGTTGGTGCTGTGAAGCTCCTCTTTGTCGCCCTTTTCAGTATGGTGGACGATGCCAACCAGACCGGTCGATTTCTTGACGGCAAGCTCGACGGCATCGGCCAATCTGGCCCTGGCGTCGTCTTTGATCACCACGCGATCCACCACGACGTCGATGCTGTGCTTTTTCTGCTTATCCAAGACGATGTCTTCGTCGAGCATGCGGATGTCACCGTTGACCCGAACGCGCGCGAAGCCCTCTTTCTGCAGCTCCTTCAGCTCTTTCTTGTATTCGCCCTTGCGCGCCCGCACGATGGGCGAGAGCACCGAGATGCGAGCGCCGTCGCCGAGACCCATGATGTCGTCGATGATCTGCGTCGCCGAGCGCGAGACGATGGGCTTGCTGCAGCTGTAGCAGAAGACCTTGCCGATGCGGGCATACAGAAGACGAAGATAGTCATAGATCTCGGTGACCGTCGCAACCGTGGATCGCGGGTTCTTCGAGGTCGTTTTTTGTTCGATCGAGATCGCCGGCGACAAGCCTTCGATGAGCTCGACGTCGGGCTTGTCCTGCATCTGCAGGAATTGGCGCGCGTAGGACGAGAGGGACTCGACGTAGCGGCGCTGGCCCTCGGCGTAGATGGTGTCGAAGGCCAGGCTCGACTTCCCCGAGCCCGACAGCCCGGTGAGCACGACGAGCTGGTTGCGCGGCAGCGTCACGTCCACGTTCTTGAGGTTGTGGACCTTGGCGCCTTTGACGCGGATGTGCTGGAGCTCGGTCATGCACGAGGACTACGATCCCTCGACGTCACCACGCAACAGGTGTTCAGGTCCGCCCGGCCAGGCCGCGGGACACCGGGCGGTGGTTTGCTGGCGCCGGCCGCTGATCCAGGGCAAACATGCCGGCATGCGAGACGAACCAAAGCGACGTGGGCCTTTGCAGAGCTGGGGTCGGGTCACGGGGCTGCTCGCCCTCGTCGGCGCCTTCGGCGGCTGCCCCGCAGAGACCCCCCCACCCGATCCAGAACCTGAGGCCGGCGCCATCGTGGCTGGGGTCGCGCGGCTCACCCCGGAACAGGTGAGCAAGACCTTTCGCGCGGCCCTGGGCACCGATCTGGGGGTCCAGGGTGAGCCCAATGTGCTCGGGCCCACCGACGGCTTCTTCGGCAGTCTGCAGCGGGAGTTCGCCGTTCCCCTCGGCGGCGTCGACTTCCTTGGCCGCGTGCGCGATCGCGACACGCTCACCAAGGTGCAGACCCTCTTGGTCTCGCGCGGTGTCGCGTGGCCGCTCGCCATCCAGATCGTGGAGTGCAGCCAGGCGGCACCCGCAGGTCCCTGCCCCCAAGACGTGTTCCTCAATCCCCCAGGCACCTTGTTCACCAAGTGCAACATCGCCGAGGACTTCCCGAGCAAGGACGAGGCGGCGCGCGCGCGCTGGCAGGCGCAGATCCAGGATTTCTACGTGCGGCTGTACGCGCGCACGGCGACCCCCGCAGAGCTGGCCCTCGTCGAAGAGACCTTCGAGCGTGTCTACCAGCGCGAGCAGAGCACCTCCCCGGCCTGGCTCGTGACCCTCTATGCCCTCCTCTCGAGCCTGGAGACGTGGCACACATGGCGTTGAAATCTTCTGGCTTCCGGCGGCCTGCCTCCTCCGCGCACAACCACGCCCCCCGGGGCCGATCGACATCGCTGACGCGGCGCGATCTCCTGCGTCTGAGCGCGCTGGGAGCAGGTGCTGCCTTCCTACCAGCGGGACGGAGCCGCGCTGGTGCCGCCCCGGCTCCCCATCGCTTCCTGCAGATCAACCTCGAGGGGGGCTGGGACAGCGCCTTCGCCTGCGACCCCGTGGTGGGGAGCAAGGCAGCCTCCGCCGCCTACGACGCCGCCTACCAGTCCGCCCAGTGCCCCACCCAGGTCGTCGACGGCAAACCAACGCTGCAGATCGGGCCTGGGCTCATCGTCCCCGACAGCGCGGGCCCCTTTGCGCGCCTGCCCACCGCCTTCGTCAACGGCATCTTCATGGAGGTGTCGGGCCACGACTTTGCCGCGCAGTACATGAGCTCGGGCATCCTCAGCCTCACCAACACCCGCGACTACCCCGCCATCCCTGCTCTCTTGGGGGAAGCGACGCGGAGCTTCCCCTCCCACATCGTCCTGGGGACGGCCGCTCCCCTGGGGAACACGAGGCTGACGTCGCCGCCGCTGCAGGCCTTCTCCAGCGACGCCCTCAACACCATGGTGAGCGGACCCACCTCGGTGCTCATCGGCCCTGGTGGGGCCTTTCCCGACTCTTTCGACCCCAATGATCCAGCCCGCGCCGCCGCCTTCGACCAGCTGGTCGGCGATGCCCACGGGTTGATCGACGGGCTCGACGACCTCGTGGTCGGGCGCTTGCCCGCGACCTACCAGAACGAGCTCAAGGCCTGGCGGGAGTCGTCGGCCAAGATCGAAGAGGTCTACGCCAAGAAGCTCGGCGGCTCTCTCTCTCTCTCCGACGCCGACCGGGCTCGCTACAATCCAGAAGGCGCCGCCAGCAACGGCCCCGAGGAGAACCTCGCGGCGGCCTTGCTGCTGTTGAAGAGCAACTTGAGCCCCTACGTCACCGTCACCTTTGGCTCCTTCGATTCGCACTCCGACCAACTCGCGGTGCACCTGCCGTTGATGCAGCGCTTCGCGAGGGCCCTCGACGTCTTGGTCACCGACCTGCTCGCGACGGACGATCCCACCTCGCCGGACCTGAAGCTCGCCGACACGACCACCATCTACATCACCTCGGAGTTCGTCCGCACGCCGGTCTTCACCCTGGCCACGGGCGGCACGGAGCATTGGCCCAGCGCCTCGGCGATCCTGATGGGGCGCGGCATTCAAGATGGCGCGCTCATCGGCGCCACCGGCGACAACGCCGAAGCCTTGGGGTGGGACCCGGACCTCGTGCAGCCGGTGGCGTTCAGCGAAAGCACGCAGCTGCTGCCGGACAACCTCATTGCCACCATCCTCGCCAACATTGGCGGCGAGGCCGTGGTGGACGGCATCCCCGAGTTTGACGGCGTGAAGCGTCTGAGCGGCCTCTTTGTGAGCAAGGGTTGAGATGAACATGCACACATCCAAAGCCCCGCTGCTCGTCGTCGCCGTCCTGCTGGTTGGCCTCGGGTGCCCCCCACCGGTGCCCGCCGACCCCCCCGCCGCCGCCCCCGTGACACCCCCCACGGGAAGCACGCTGCGCTTTCTCTCCCTGGCCATCCGCGATGTGCCGCCCTCCATCGAGGAGACCACCGCCTTCCTCGCGGGCGACCGCTCACTCGACTCCTTCACCACCGAGTGGTTGGCGTCCCCGCAACACGAAGCCCGGGTGCGCCGCTACTTCTCCGACTTCTTTGGCCTCACCGTTGGTTTCACGCCTTTTGACCAATTCCTCCTCGAGCCGAACGCGAGCGGGGTGTACCGCCTGGCGAGCAAGCCCGACTGCACGCTCGACGAAGCCGTGGCCGCACCTGCGTGGTGGCTCGACGAGGGGGAGACCATTCTCATGTGCCCGACGTCGCTGTCGGACGAGGTGGTCTTTCCGCTGGTCACCGATGATCCGACCTGCGTGGGCATCGATCCCAGTGAGGTCGGCAGCGGCTGCTTCGTCTTGTGCAACGCCGTCGCCAACCAGCAGTCCGATCCGCGTTGCGGCTGCGGTCGGGAGCAGCTGCTGTGCCTGCCCTGCGAGCAGACAGGGGCCGACCCCAGCACCTGTGACGTCGTCGGCCGCCCCGACCTGACGAGAAACCGCGAGGTGGAGCGCGACTTCAACCAGGAGTCGGTCGAACGGGGCCTGTTCGCCTACCAGCAGAACCTTTCCTGGTTCGACTACCTCGGCGGCGACTTCTTCTACGGCACCCGCGGCCTCTACCTCTCCTACCTCCTGGGCCAAGGAGCGATCTTCACCCAGGAGGTCTCCACCGCCGACGCCGTCGCCCAGATCCGGGCCCTTCCTGTGGTGGGATCCGGGCGCGCCCCCTGGCCCACTGGTGTGATGCCGCGGGCCGGCCTGGTGACGTCGCCGGGATACCTGGACACCTACAACACCGTTCGCGGCCGCGCCCGCGCCCTCAGCCAGCGCCTGCTGTGCCACGACGTCGACGAGACCCTCAACATCGATGACTTCCGGGACTACCCAAACCCGAACCACACGCCCGCCGACATTGCCCACGGCTCGAACCCACGCTGCAATTTTTGCCACTTCGGTATGGACAACCAGGCCGCCATGCTCTTCGGCTACGACCGGGATGGCACCGCGCAGTTCATCAACATCCAGTCGCAGATCGGGCACGTGTTTGGCGAAGACGGCGTCGGACCCGCCGACCTCATCCGCGGCTACGTCGAGCGCGGGCCTGGCTTTGACGAGTGCATGGCCAAGCGCGCCTTCAACTCCTTCTCGGGGTTGTCCTTCGACCAGGTGTTGACCGACGCCGAGCGCGCGGAGTTCACCCGGCTGGCGAAGGGCGGACCCAAGCCGCTCATCGAAGGGATCTTGCAGTCACCCATCTTGCTCCGCGCCGCACCGCAATAGCGCGGCCCGACGTCCGCCTGCTGACAACGTCGTCGAACCGACGCCCAACGGCGCGGTGCCGGCGCCAAATGAGCTGGGGAATCCGCATGCGCTTGTCTTGGTCTCTGGTCGCCCTGGTCTTGATCGTCGCCTGCGAGGCCCCCGGCGGGCCGCCGTCTGGCAAACCCGCCGATGACGATCTGACCTTCACGCCGGCGGGCGGGGGGCACGTGACCTGGACCTTGGGGGGAAAGGTCTTTCGCATCGCCGCAGCCGACGGGGCAGCGATCGAAGACGTCAGCGCCGCCCTGGCGGGCCCCCTGCCCGGAGACGATCGCTGGCTGGCGCCCTCGACCGATGGCGCCTTCTTCGCTCTCGCCAGCGAGCGCTTCAGCAACAACGGCGAGGTGCTCGTGCGCGCCAACGCGGCCCTCGATGACGCGGAGATCGTGCTCGCCGGCGGCGCGGAGGTCTTTCTGGAAGGCATTCCGGCCATCAACCTCGCTGGCGACATGATCATCTACGGCAGCCAAGGTGGCCCCCACGACATCGACTTGTTCCGCACCGACCGCAGCGGCGACGGGAGCTGGAGCGCTCCTCAACTGCTGACGGGGGATTCCACCTTCGTCGACAACAACAGCCCGGCTTTGACCTTCAACCAAGAGAACGTGCTCTTCGACTGCGGCGGCGATCGAGCGCCAGAGTCCGGGGCCACCAGCTCGTGCGAAGTCGGCGTCGACGGCACCGGATTCGTCGTCGTCGTCGCTCCCGATGCCCTGCCGAATCCGCGCAACACCTTCACGCAGTTTCCCCACGCCAGCACCCGGGGCGTGGTCTTTCAGGGCTCGTGGCCCATCAACGGTGACAGCCCCGAGACCATCTGGCGTCTCGACGCTGCTGGGGATCCCGCTCCTGCCCTGCCCACCTTGAACAACGTCGTCTCGCCCTGTGGGCTGCCCGACGGACGCATGGCGGTGCTCTTCCTGGATCGCGAGGGGAACCCCGACGGCGTCCACGAGCTCACCCTGATCGACGTCGACGACACCACGGTCACGACTCTGGTGCCCCTGCAGGACGTCGACGACATCGGCATCGGGTGCTCCGACTGAATCCGTGTCCGCATGATTTTGCCGACTGCGTCGGCTGCATCATGCGGACACGGAATATTCTTTGCCCTCGCGGGCGGCCCTTCTTCCGCCTCGCTCCGCTCGCGATCAAACAGAAAATTCTTCCCCTCGCGGGCGGCCCTTCTTCCGCCTCGCTCCGCTCGCGATCAAACAGAAAATTCTTCCCCTCGCGGGCGGCCCTTCTTCCGCCTCGCTCCGCTCGCGATCAAAGAGAACATTCTTCCCCTCGCGGGCGGCGCCTCGCTTCGCTGGCGATCCAGCCAGAAAATCCGATAGGACTTGGGATGATTCGAGATGCGCCGATGCATCAGACGGGGTGAACGATGTCGTCGTCGATGCCTGATCCCTTCGAGGTCCATCGCACCGAGGGCGGGGGGCTGATCAAGTCGTGGACGCGCGGCGTTCCGATGGATGAGCGCGCGCTCGAGCAGCTCAAAAACGCGGCCCGCCTGCCCTTCATCCACGGTCACATCGCGGTGATGCCCGATGTGCATGTCGGCATCGGCGCCACCGTCGGCAGCGTCATTCCCACCATCGGAGCCGTGATCCCCGCGGCCGTCGGCGTCGACATCGGCTGCGGCATGATGGCGGTGCGCACGTCGCTGTCGTCGTCGGATCTGCCTGAGACCCTGGCTCCCGTGCGCGCGGCCATCGAAAAGGCGGTGCCCCATGGACGCTCGGGCCACACCTTCGACACCGGCTCGTGGTCCGACGACGCTCCCCCAGCAATCGCCCAAGCTTGGTCGTCGTTGTCGACGCGCTTCGAGGCCATCGTCGCCAAGCACCCGCGCATCGGGCAGTCGAACCACGTGACCCACCTGGGCACGCTGGGAACCGGCAACCACTTCATCGAGGTCTGTCTCGACGAGGAGGAGCGCGTCTGGTTCATGCTGCACTCGGGATCGCGCGGCGTCGGCAACAAGATCGGCTCGGTCTTCATCGAGATGGCGAAGGAGGACATGCGCTCCTGGTTCATCAACCTTCCCGATCAGAACCTCGCGTATTTTCCCGAAGGCACGGCCCACTTCGACGACTACGTCGAAGCCGTTTCCTGGGCCCAGGAGTTCGCGGCCTGCAACCGCGAGCTGATGATGCAGGCCGTGATCAAGGCGGTGTCGTCGTGCAAAGGGATCCCGCCTTTCCTGGCGACGTCGATGGCCGTGAATTGTCACCACAACTACGTGGCCCGGGAGCACCACCACGGGCGCGACGTGCTGGTGACACGCAAGGGCGCGGTGCGGGCCCGCGAAGGCGACCTCGGCATCATCCCCGGCTCCATGGGGGCGCGCTCCTTCATCGTGCGCGGCAAGGGCAACGTCGACAGCTTCCATTCGTGCAGCCACGGCGCCGGCCGGGTGATGTCCCGCACGGAGGCGAAGAAGCGCATCAGCGTCGCCGACCACGCCCTGGCCACCGCAGGCATCGAGTGCCGCAAGGACGAAGACGTCGTCGACGAAAGTCCGGCTGCCTACAAGGACATCGATGCGGTGATGAAGGCCCAGGCCGACCTCGTCGACGTCGTCCACACCCTCCACCAGGTGGTTTGCGTGAAGGGCTGACGCGGATTTGGGAGCGGCCGCTTGCTCTGTGCAGGCTCTTCGTGGGAACGCATGCCTCCCTTTGGGCCGCCCGGCCTGAGGGCAGAGAATTTCTGAACGAGGTGAAAGCCGTGACCCAATTCAGCACCCGCGAGCGCCTGCGCTACGCCTTCGACAACATCCTGGCCAAGGGCACCATCGCGCTCATCGGACTGCTGACGCTCGTCACCGGCGGCGCCATCACCATCTTCGCGCTCATCATCGCGATCACGCACATCAAGAACGAGGGCGACGCCGAAGCCCTCTCGTTCATCGAGGCGGCCTGGATGTCGCTGATGCGCACCTTCGACGCCGGCAACATGGCCGACGACGCCGGCTGGCCTTTCCGCATCATCACCTTGCTGGTCACGCTGCTCGGCATCTTCGTGATGTCGACGTTGATCGGCGTGCTGAGCGCCGGCCTCGAAGCCCAGATCGAACAGCTGCGCAAGGGCCGATCCCGCGTCGTCGAGGTCGACCACACCGTGATCCTCGGGTGGTCCGAGCAGGTCTTTCCGATCCTCACCGAGCTCATCGAGGCCAACAGCTCGCGCAAGCGCGCCGCCATCGTGATCCTCGGCGCCAAGGACAAGGTCGAGATGGAAGACGAGATCCGCGACAAAATCTCGGACTTCAAAACGACCCGCATCATCTGTCGCACCGGCAGTCCGGTCGAAATCCACGACCTCGCCATCGTCGGCGTCGACAGCGCCCGATCGATCCTGGTGCTGGCCCCCGACGCCGAAGAAGGAGGCAAGAGCGAAGACCCCGACGTCGACGTCATCAAGGCCCTGCTGGCGGTCACCAATTCGCCGTCGCGCAAGCAGGGCAAGTATCACCTGATTGCCGAGATTCGCGATCCAAAAAACGTGCAGGTCGCCGAGATGATCGGCAAGGACGAGGTCGAGCTGGTCCTCGTCGGCGACCTCATCGCTCGCATCATGGCCCAGACCTGCCGTCAGTCCGGTCTGTCGGTCGTCTATACAGAATTGCTCGACTTTGGCGGCGTCGAAATCTATTTCAAAGAAGAGCCCCAGCTCACCAACCGCAAATTCGCCGAGTGCTTGCTCGCCCACGAAGACTCTGCGGTGATCGGCGTCCGTCCCCAGAACGGTCGCCCCATCCTCAACCCGCCGATGAACACGCTGATCAACGCGGGTGATCGGCTGATCGTGATCGCCGAAGACGACGACTCCATCGTCATCTCCGGAAGCGTGGCCAAGCCCGATGCCAGCCTCATTGCCTTGGTGACGCCGCCGCCGCCGAAGCCGGAGCGTTCCTTGATCTTGGGTTGGAATTGGCGCGGCCCCAGCGTCGTCAACGAGCTCGACAATTACGTGCCGGCCGGTTCGGCGGTGCACATCGTCTCCGACAGCGAGGGCACCGAGGCCAGCATCGAGCACGAGTGCGGCAACCTCACGAAGCAGAAGTTGACCTTCCAGAAGGACGACACCACCGACCGCAGTGTCCTCGACGCGCTCCAGGTGGGCACCTACCAGCACGTCATCGTCCTTTGCTACTCCGACGAGCTCCCCGTCGAGAAAGCCGACGCCAAGACCCTGATCACCTTGCTCCACCTGCGCGACATCGGCAGCAAGACCGGCGTGCGCATCAGCGTCGTCAGCGAGATGCTCGACATCACCAACCGCCGCCTCGCCGAAGTCACCAACGCCGACGACTTCATCGTCAGCGATCGGCTGGTGAGCTTGATGATGAGCCAGATCTCCGAGAACAAGGACCTCAACATCGTGTTCAAGGATCTCTTCTCGCCCGAGGGCAGCGAGGTCTACTTGAAGCCCGTCAACGAGTACGTGAAGCCCGGCATCCCGGTCACCTTCTCGACGTTGATCAACGCCGCCGCCCAAAAGGGTGAGGTCGCCTTCGGCTACAAAGTTGCCGCCGACGCTGCCGCCGCCGACAAGTCCTACGGCGTCGTTGTCAGCCCCAAGAAATCGCAGCCGATCACCTTTGCGGCGGGCGACAAGTTGATCGTGCTCGCCGAGAACTGAGCTTCTTCAAGAACGCCTTCGGCGGAGAACGCCTTCGCCGAAGGCGTTCAGGCAGAGCGCGCAGCCCTCAAAAAGCCCACGACGTCGTCGACGTGCTTCAACACCTGCACCTCGTGGTGAAAGCGGGCGACGATGACGCCGCTGCCATCGATGATGAAGGTGATGCGCTTGTTGAAAGGCAGAAAGCCTCGGGTCACGCCGTAGCTCTTCGACATGGTCTCGTCGTGATCGGCGATGAGAGGAAAGCTCAAGTGGTTTTCGCGAGCAAAATCGCATTGCACGCCGACGTCGTCGACGGAGACGCCGATGACGACGCCGCCGAGCTGCTCGATTTCTTCGTGGTTGTCGCGAAAGCGCCGCGCCTCTTTGGTGCACCCGGGCGTGAAGGCCTTGGGAAAGAAATAGAGGACGAGGAAACGCCCGGCGAAGTCGGCGAGGGTCAAGATCTTGCCCTCCGTCGACGTTGCGGCGAAGGCGGGGGCTCTGTTTCCGGGCACAAGCTCAGGCACCAGGTCAGCGTAGTCGTGGAGCAGCGGAACAACAGTTGTTTTTGCCCGCCCCTCGCTCAGCGCAGCCCCTCGTTGGGCGGATTCTGGAGCGGGGCGCGGCGCGGGCGAACAAGGCGAAGGGCCATCGAGGGGAGGGGTGCTGGGATCCATGCTAATGGGCGTGTCCACGTGTGCACGAGCCCCCGCGGCGAACGCGGGGGACCTGGCGAGAGGGTGTTGGATTGAACCACGTTTCGTCTCGCTCGCACCCCACGCCCAGCGCCGACGAGGCCAGGGCCGACGATCCTGAGCCGGATCGGGCGCACCTCGAGGGGACCATCGTCGCCCTGCGCGAGGCCCTCGAACGCAGCCTGGGCGATGGCGAGCTGAGGGCCCAGGCTGCGGCGCAGGCTGTCACCGACGAGGTGACGTACCTGCAGTCGGCGGTGGCCAGCGTGCGCGAGCGACTCGAGACCCAGCGCGGCGAGCACGAAGCCCGGGCCCAGGTCGCGGCGTTGGCGGCGGCGGCCGACATGGAGCTGCTCAAGACGACCATCGCTGTGCTGCGCGACGAGCTCGAACGCACGCGTGCGATCCACGTCGAGGAGGCCGCTCGGGCCATCGCGGCGGCGAAGGCGGGCGACGATGAGCTGCGCCAGACCATTCAGGCGCTGCGGGCCCAGCTGGAGCAGATGCGCAACGGCAAAAACCAGGATCTCATCGAGGTCACGCGGGCGGCCGACGACGAAACGCGCCAGCTCAAGGCCACGATCGCGGTGCTGCGCGACGACGTCGAACGGCTGCAGCGGCAGCACGCCGAGCAGCTCGAGACGCTCGCGCAGTACCACCGGGCCGAGACCGGCCACCTGCAGTCGACCATCAGGAACGTTCGTGAGGAGCTGGAGAAAGCCCATGCCCGGAATTGAGCCCGCAGCCCTGAACAGCCCCCCCGACGTCGTCGTCGCCGGTCCCCCCTCGCTGGGTGCTGATGGATGGCGTCGACTGCGGCGCGCCGAGATCCTGCTCGACGTCTACCAAAAGACCGCCGGGCTCGAGACCCTCGACGACGTGCTGCTGACCCTGGTCAACATCGTCAGCACCCAGCTGGGCGCCGAGCGCGGCACCCTCTTTCTCCACGATCCCACCACCGGTGAGCTCTACTCGCGCGTCGCCCAGGGAAACCTGAGCCGTGAGCTGCGCGTGCAGAGCTCCAAGGGCGTCGCCGGCCACGTGTTCACCACCGGGCAGGGCGCCATCGTCGTCGACGCCTACGCCGACCCGCACTTCGATCCCGTCTTTGACCAGCGCACCGGCTTTCTGACCCGAAGCATCTTGTGCGCACCCATTCGCACGGTGAAGTCGGAGATCATCGGCGTCATCCAGCTGCTCAACAAGAAGGAAGGCGAGTTCGACGCCGACGAGCTCTCGCTGCTCGAGGCCATGGGTGCCCAGGCGTCGATGACGCTCCAAGGCGCGCAGGTCATCGAGCGCATGAACAAGACCCGCGCGCAGGAGCTGCGCTTCCTCGAGGTCGTCACCGAGGTCACCAGCGAGATCGAGATCAACGTCCTGCTCAAAAAGGTGATGGACGAAGCCACCAAGATGCTCAACGCCGAGCGCTCGACCCTCTTCCTCAACGACGAAAAGACTCAGGAGCTGTGGTCCCTGGTCGGCGCCGTCGACGTCAGAGGCGGCATCCGTCTGCCCAACCACCTCGGCATCGCTGGCGCCGTCTTCACCTCAGGCAAGTCGGTGGAGATCCCCCACGCCTACGCTGACCTGCGCTTCAACCCCGCCTTCGACAAGAAAACCGGCTTCTTCACGCGTTCGATCTTGTGTGTCCCCGTCGTCAACAAGAAGGGCAAGACCATCGGCGTCACCCAGGTGTTGAACAAGCGTGGCGGGCCTTTCACCGCCGAAGACGAATCCCGGCTGCGGGCCTTCACCGCCCAGGTCTCCATCGCGCTCGAGAACGCCAAGCTCTTCAATGATGTGCAGAACATCAAGAACTACAACGAGAGCATGCTGGAATCGATGTCGAATGGTGTCATCACACTCGACGACGACCGCAAGATCATCACCTGCAACGCCGCCGGACAAAACATCCTTAGAATGCCGGCGTCATCGATCATCAATCAGAAGGCAAAGGACTTCTTCGCCGAGCCCAATACATTCGTCTTGGATCTGATTCACAAGGTCGAAGAGACCAAAGAGCCCGACACCGTCACCGACGCCGACCTCGAATACGGCGGCAAGAAGATCTCGGTGAACCTAACGGTGGCCCCACTCAAGAGCGGCGAGAAGAGAACGCTGGGCACCATGCTCATGATCGACGACATCTCGAGCGAGAAGCGGATGAAGTCGACGATGTCGCGCTACATCGATCCCTCCATCGCCGACAAGCTCCTCGGCGACGGCGGCGACATCCTCGGCGGCAAGACCGGCATGGCGACGGTGCTCTTCTCCGACATTCGCAGCTTCACCACCATCTCGGAGGAGCTGGGCGCCCAGGGCACGGTCAACCTGTTGAACGACTACTTCACGATCATGATGGAGTCGATTCAGCGCGAGGGCGGCCTGCTCGACAAGTTCATCGGCGACGCCATCATGGCCGCTTTTGGCATGCCCATCGCCCACGACGACGACGAAGACCGGGGCGTGCGGGCGGCCATCTCGATGATGACCGACTTGGCGAACTGGAACCGCGATCGGGTCGAGCGCGGATTACGCCCCTTGGACATCGGCATCGGGCTCAACACCGACAACGTGCTGGCCGGCAACATCGGGTCGCCCAAGCGCATGGGCTACACCCTCATCGGCGACGGGGTGAACCTTGCCGCCCGGCTCGAGAGCGCGTGCAAGCAATATGCGGCGCACATTCTCATCAGCGAGAACACCAGCCGACGCCTCAAGGGCACCTACCGCATTCGCGAGATCGATCGGGTGGTGGTGAAGGGCAAGACCAAGCCCGTCGCCATCTTCGAGGTGATGGATTACTACAACGAAGAGACCTTTCCCAATCTTCCAGAGGTGTGTCATCACTTCAAGAGCGGTTTGGGACACTACCGTGATTCTCAGTGGAATCGCGCCATCTCTTCCTTTAAGGAAGCGCTCGCCCTGAACAGTCACGATAAGCTCTCTGGGATCTACCTGGAGCGGTGTGAGATGATGAAGGCCCAGCCTCCGGCGCCGGATTGGGATGGCACATGGGTCATGCACGAAAAATAGCGTGGCGCCGTCGCCGAAGCAGCCTCCGCGGTAGGATGGTCCGGTGAAGATCGACTCCCGCCCCGCCACCAAGCCCAGCCCGCAGCCCCTGGTGCCCCAGCTGGCGCAGGAGACGGTGACGTCGTCGACATCGCAGGAGCCCCCAGCGCAGGATCTGCCTTTGCCGAAGGCCAGTGCGTCGACGCAGGCGGCCCCGCTGGGTTTGGCCTCGACGCGAGGCGTGGAGGCCCGCACCCTCGCCGTCGCCGATCGGTGCTGGCCCCTTCCCCAGCTCTCGCCCCTTCTCGCGGGGATGGCGGTGCAGAGCAGCGGGGCCGCGCTCGCTGGACGACTTCGAAGCACCACCCGGGGTGACGTCGAGAACCAGCGCTATGACACCTTCGTTTTCGTGCTCGAGCTCGCCCGCCACCTGCAGGCCCACGTCCAGAGCGCGGGTGCGGCGCCGGTCGCGCCGGGTGCAGCGACCCAGAGACTCGTCGCCGCCTTTCGCAGCTTCGCCCCCGACGCCCTTCGAGCTTGGCACCAGGGGGGCAGCAATTGCGTCGGCCACTGCCTCGATCTCGTCGCCCGCCTGCGTTCTCAGGGCGTGCCCGCGTTCTTGGTGCCCGTCGAGCACCCGCCCGGGACGCGCCGGTCCATCGAGCCACCCTTCGGACACGTCGCCGCCGTGGTCCCTTTCGTCGATGGAGGGCAGCGTGGCCTGGTGCTCTGTGACACCGGTGCCAACATCGGCGAGCCGGTGGTGCTCTTGCCCAGCCAGCCCGTCACCGTTCCCCTCGGCAACACCGGCCGAAGCTGGACCTACACCCTCGCCGCCGATGGACAGACGGTGAGCTGCGCTCGCCCCAAGCCCTTGTCCGCCGGCGGCGGCACCGAGACGACGACGCTGCACGTGCAGGAGCTGCTCAACGCCGACGTCCTGCTGACGCGCACCTATGCATCGCTGAACCCCAGGGCCACGCTCTGTGCCCGCACCGCGGACGGGACCGTGACGGCCTCCGTCGTCGTCGACTTCGAGCGCCAGCGGCTGCGTTTCTCCGCGGGCCAACACAAAGTGCAGCTGCGCTTCGGCGACGACGTCGAAGCTGTGGTGACCCCCGCCTTCGCTCGGCTCTTGGGCCGCGACGTCTTTGAGCTGAGGTCCGAGTTGAAGGAGCTGGTGGCCGCGTCGTCGACATTGAACAACCTGCGCCTGGCTCTCGAAGGGGGTGCCGCATGACCAAGCCCAAGACGCCGACGCCGCCCGAGCCCCTCGAGCCAGAGCCCGCGGTCGACGAGGTCGTGCAAGGCTGGCGCGATGCCGGACTGAAGGTCGAAGACGTCGACGACGACGAGCAGGCTGCCTTGAGCCGGGGCTGATCCCCGATCTCGCTGAACTTCGACCGCGGAGCGCTCCCCCCACGCCGGCGGAGCCGGCGGCGGGGCCCCCCACCAACTCCGCGTTCCGCGGGCGCGCTTCACGCGCATCATCCCGCGTCTTTCCCAATTCAGAACGCGGTCGAACATCAAGGCGATGCGGGATGAGCGGGGCCGAGACTTCAGGCGCGCCTGAAGCAATGAACACATCGGCGTTATCTGCCGCCTACCCGGCGTCGCGCGCCCATCCGCGTTCTTTGATCAGCGCCTGCACGCGGCCTTTGACGTCGTCGCGAATCTGACGCACGCGCTCCACCGGCTTTGCTTTGGGATCTTCGAGGGGCCAATCGTCTCGCGCGAGACCCGGCACCAGGGGACAGGCTTCGCCGCATCCCATGGTCACGAGCAGGCATGCGCCGCGCGCGAGCTCGTCGGTGAGCAGCTGGGGCACAGCCGCCGAGAGATCGATGCCAACCTCGTTCATCGCGCTCAGCACCTCGGGATGCACCCGCGCACCGGGTTGGGTGCCGGCCGAGAGGGCGCGGACCTTGGTGGGGTCGGCCAGGGCGTTGACGAAGGCCGCCGCCATTTGGGAGCGCCCCGCGTTGTGCACACAGGCGAAAATCACGGTGTGGGTCATCGTCCCTCTCCCTCCGCGGATCCAACGAGCCAAGCAAAGCCTCCCCCGAGGCCCGCACCCAACCGCGCGGCGAGGAAGGCCGGTACGTCGCCGAGCCGGATGCGTTGGTGCACCTGGTCCATGGCGAGGGGCACCAAGACACCGCCCTAGCTCTCACGCCCCCGCCCGCCGGTCCATCCCAGAAGCGCCAGCGTCTTGCCGTTCCGGTGCTTCATCGGCGGGGCTCCCCGAGGGCGCCTTGAGCCGTGGCCAGTCGAGCGCTATGCAGCGCTCGTGTTCCGCGTCGTCGTCGCCAGCGTCCTCGCCCTTGTCTTGTTGAGGGCGAGCGGTGCAGGCGCAGAGGACGCGAGGTCGGTGGGACCCCTCGGCAACCAGCGCCTGGTCGAGGTCGAGGACCGACTGCCGCGGGTGCTCGAGCTGCTGGCAAGCGAAGGCGGCGTCGTGGTCCCCACGCCGGTGCGGCCGCTGCCGATCGGGCGGGTGGGCGAGGTCTTGGGTCGATTGCGAGCACCAGCGCCGGTGGTGTTCGACGAGGGTCCGGCCTGGCCCGCGTGGCTGCGCGGTCCCTCAGTCTCGTCGACGGAGCAGCGGGTGTTGGGCTTCGATCTTCGACCGCCCTTGGTCTTTCACGACGACACCTTCGCTGCAGAGGTGGGGTTTGGCGCGGGACCCGAAATCTACTCTCGCGGCAGCGTCGTCGGCGTGGGACCGGCGTGGGACTACGGCTGGAACCGGCGCCAACCCATCGCCGCCCTCGACGCCCAGGCGACGCTGCATCTCGTTCCTGAAGGCCTGCTCGATGCCTGGGGCCGGGTCACCTTCGACCTCACCCAAGACCACAACCTCTTCGAGCAGCCGCAGCCCCGCGAGGTCCGCAACAACATCCCGCCCCTCGCTGGGACGGACGTGACCCTGCCGCACCGCGCGGTGGTGGCGCTGGGCGGACCCGCCTGGAACCTCCACCTCGGCCGCGACCGTCTCGACGTCGGCAACGGCCAGATGGGCAATCTCGCCATCTCTGACGCCGTCGACTTCTACGACTTCGGCAGCCTGCAGCTCTTCGTGCCCTGGTTCACCTGGACGACGACGATGATGCGCCTCGATCCGACCCTGCTGGGCGACGAGCTCGCCCTCCCCGGCATGGACCGCCTGCGCGCGCAGGAGAAGCACGTGGTGCTCCACCGCTTCGAGGTGGTGCTGCTCGAGAAGGTGCACGTGGGACTGATGGAGGGGGTCACCATCGGCGGCGTGGCGCCCGACCTGCGTTTCTTGAACCCCCTGCTGGTGTTGCACGACCTCTACCCCTGGAACGAGGTCAGCGCCTACGTCGCCGCCGCCTACGTCTTCGAGGTGGAAGCAACAGTGGTCCCGGTGCGGGGACTGCGCTTGTGGGGTCAGGCGGCGCTCAACCAATACCAATCGGACTTCGAGCGGGAGCGCTACGGCGACGTCGCCGCTGGCATTCCCAACGCGATGGCCGGGCTCGCGGGCCTCGAGCTGTGCGCGCCGCTGCCGCTGGACCTGGGCCTCGCTGTGCCTGTGTGGTTGGCAGCGGGGATGACGCTGCACGTGTTCGCCGGCGTCGAGGTCGTCGAGACGAACCCCTGGTTCGGGGTGCGCGAGAATCCGCTGGTGTCGTCGTTCTCCCGTCGTCGCCTCACCAGCAACCTCCCCGGCGGAGAGGAGTACGTCGACCAACCCCTGGGGTGGCGCTTTGGTCCCGACAGCCGGGTCTGGCGCGCGTGGCTCGGGGTGCTCGACGTCGGCGCCGGCGACATCGAGATCGGGATGGAGCACCGGGAGCAGGGGCAACACGACCTGCGCACGGCCTACGAAGAAGGGGCCGCGGCGGTGGCGCTGACGACGCCGACGGGGGTCTCTGAAGAGCAGTGGGTGTTCACGTTGCGCAGCGAGCTGCTGCCGCTGCGCTTCGACAGGTTCACCCTGAGCGTGCACCTCGACTACCAGCATTTTTGGATCGCGAACCTCAACCACCTCAGCGGCGCGACCCTCGACGACCACCAATTGGCCCTTGGGCTCAGCCTGCGGCTCTGATCGGCGCAGTCGCGCGAGAGATCCCTAAATCAAATTCCTTCCACTCAGGATTCCGTGGTTGCCGCGGTCCGCGCGCGTCATCATCATCAGATGGTCCGCAAGCGTGTCCGAGCGGGTTGTCCGGTCACCACGGCGAAAGCTGGAACGTCCTTGCTGACGATCGCCCCCCCGCCAATGATGGCTCGACGCCCAATCGTCACGCCTCCTAGAACCATCGCATGAGCGCCAATCCAAACGCCCTCACAGATGATGATTGGCTTGCCAGCGTGCGGATAAGGTGGCGGTCCGGAGAAGTCCAAGCCTGCCGTTTCAATCGTCACACCCTTCGACAAGTGCACATCGTCGCCTAGGCAAATACCGCTGTACGCGCCCAGGGTAACGTCCGGCCCGACGATCACCCGTCGTCCGAGCGTGATCCGCTCCGAGTATTTTACCTCCACAGACCGGTGGCAAACGACGTCGTCGGACTGAGGAAGCAGCACCGCGGTCCGCGCGACGCTCAAGAAGCGCTCCCCGACGTTCGCGCCAACGAGGACCAGCGAGAGGACGTGCCGAATCGGAGCGGCCCGGAGCAGCCTGCGGACGCGAAGTTTGGATACTCGTGGAGCCATGAAGTCCGACATCCTGAAGCGGACCGTCGGTTCGAAGACGGGCCGCCGGAACACTTCCGCGTGCCATGACACGCAGCAACGACGAAGACAACTGCAGCGGGCTCGGCCGGCGCGGTGCCGCGCGAACTCGAAGTCGCACCGTTCGGCAACCAGCGCGGCGTTGCGTCGGCGCGAACGGCCGGGTAGGGCCTTTCACAGCTGCCGCTTCGTTCTACGCGGAGGGACAGCGTCGAGAGGAAGCGATGCGGCGGATTTGGTTGCAGGCCTGCGGTGTTTCGATGTTCCTCGGATCTGTCGCGCTAGCCCAGCTACCGACCACCGACCAACGTTCATTCGGCCAGGACACCGGTATCCCTTCCGATCTCGGCCTCGACGCTGACGGCGCTGACGATGTCCCAACTGGCGTGCCTGGGGGCATGCCCACAGAAGCTGCGCCCGGGGCCGATCCCACGAAGCCCATCACGCCCGACGCCCGATCGCTGGCTGCGGAAATTGCCGCGAAGGACGCCGCGCGAGAATCGGCCGGAGCAGCCCCGCCGCGTCCCAAGCCCCAGCTCAACGGATTCCAGCGGTTCGTCAAAAGGAACACCGCGCGGACCGTGCCCATGTATGGCGCGACCTATTTCGTAGACCCCCCGACGACCTTCGCGCAGCTGAAAGATGCACCAGTTCCTGGTGACTACGTGATCGGCCCAGGTGACGAGATCGTCGCGCGCCTCACCGGCGTCGTCGACCTCAACCTCCGGCTGACCGTGGATCGCACGGGCCGCGTGACGCTGCCAAAGGTGGGCGCAGTTTCCGTTGCGGGTGTGCGGGTGGCGGAGCTCGAGCCTTTCCTGACCCGCGAGCTGGGCAAGAGTTTCCGCAATTTTTCGCTGTCGGCCACCCTGGGGTCGCTGAGGCCCCTCGACGTCTACGTCGTAGGCGAAGCGCGCCTGCCGGGAAAGTACACCGTCAGCAGCCTCACATCGTTCGTGAATGCCCTGTTTGCGACTGGCGGTCCCAACGGCAACGGCAGCGTGCGGCGGGTCCAGCTGATCCGCGAAGGGGCCGTCGTCGCCGAGATTGATCTGTACGAGTTCATCAGTGCGGGCCACACCAACGGCGACGTGCCCCTCCTGCCCGGCGACACCTTGCTCTACCCCGTCGCGCGCTCGCGGGTGGCCCTGCTCGGAGACGTGCATACCGAAGCCGTCTTCGAGCTCAAGAGCCCCGAAGAATCCCTCGGTGATCTGCTCAAGCTCGCGGGCGGTATTCCCGTCACGGCGACGCAACGGCGGGCAACGCTCGAGCGAATCGATCCGCACGAACGTATGGCGCGAACGGTGGTGACGCTCGCCCTCGACGACGCCGGGCTGCAAACACCGTTGCGCGACGGCGATATCGCCACGCTCTTCCCCATCAGCCCGGCCTTTTCCAATGCGGTGACCTTGCGCGGCAACGTCGCTGTGCCCGGCCGCTACGCCTTTCGCGAGGGCATGCGCATCCGGGACCTCATCCCAGACCGTGAGTCGCTCATGACCAACGACTACTTCCGGCGGAAGAACGCGGTGGTGAAACTTGAAATGGAGACATCCCGAAGCGACATCAAGGAGCTGATCGACCAAGTGAATTGGGACTACGCCGTCGTCGAGCGCGTGAACCCGCCCGCGCTGGCCACGGAGCTCATCCCCTTCAACCTCGGCAAGGCCGTTCTCGAAGGCGACGAGGCGGAGAACCTCCAGCTCAAACCCGGCGACGTCGTCACAGTCTTTGGCGAGCGCGACCTGACGAGCCCGCAAGCGAAGCGAACGCGCCTCGCGCGCGTCGAAGGTGAGGTCCGTGCGCCTGGCATCTACCAATTGGCGGCGGGAGAGACGTTGATGTCCCTCATTAAACGGGCGGGGGGATTCACAGATCAAGCGTATATCTTCGGGCTGGCGCTGCGACGCGAGAGCGTTCGACAATCACAGATTCGCACCCTCACAACCGTCATCGCGCAAATCGAAAAGCGCATGAACGAAGGCTTTGCCCTTCGGGCGGCGAACTTGGCGGGCGCCCAAGGTGAGGCGTCGCAGGCGCAATTGGAACTCGAGCAAACGCTGGCCCAAAAGCGCATCGAAAAGCTCGCCGCGCTTGAGCCCGAGGGACGCGTTTCGCTGGAGCTCGACCCGGCGGCTCCTGAGCTGCCGACTGTCGTGCTCGAAAACGAGGACCGCATCTTGGTGCCAGCGCGGCCGTCTTTCGTTTCCGTGGTGGGTGCCGTTCAAAACGAGAACAGCCTCTTGTGGAAGCCCGGGCGCACGACGGCGCAGTACCTTGAGATCGCGGGTCCGCTGGCCATCGCGGATCTCGGTGAGATCTTCGTGTTGCGTGCCGATGGGACCGTGCAATCGAGGGGCGACGGATTCTGGGCCTGGTTTGGCAACCGGGCCAACGGACTGATTCTCGAGCCAGGCGACGTCATTATCGTGCCGGAGCGGATCGACCTCGAGACGGGCTACACCATGCTCGTCCGGGGCCTGAAAGATTGGACCCAAATTCTGGCCAACATGGGCCTCGCTGCAGCCACCATCAACGTGTTCAGGTAGATGGGATGAGTGACGACTTGGACCTCGATGCCATCGTGCATGCCCTCCAAAAGCAGTGGCGCCTGCTCCTTTGGGCTCCACCGGCCGTCGGCGTCGTTGCCATCGGCATTACGTTCTTGATCGCACCGACCTTCACCGCGTCGACGACTGTAATGCCTCCAGCGCAGCAATCGTCATCTGGCCTCGCGGCCCTCGCTGGCGTGATCGGCGGCTTGGCCGGGTCGGCCGGAAGTGCGGTGACCAAGAACCCAGTAGATCAATATGTAGCGTTACTTAAGAGCAGGAATGTAGAGAACGCGATCATTGCGCGATTTAATCTAAAAGAAATCTATGGTCTTGAGTACGCGCAAGAGCTGCAAAGCGAGTTGGAAGAGAAC
Source organism: Myxococcales bacterium (assembly GCA_023248635.1). Taxonomy (GTDB): domain Bacteria; phylum Myxococcota; class UBA727; order UBA727; family VGSZ01; genus VGSZ01. The sequence goes on along the minus strand of JAHFED010000012.1, from coordinate 62,087 downwards.
ACCGTGATCACGATCGGTAAAAAGGAAGGCTTTATCAGCGTCGCCGTGAGCGATCACGACCCGGCGCGCGCTGCAAAGATGGCCAATGCCTATGTAGAGGAGCTTCAAAGGATCAATAAAGAATTTGCGTTCGGCGAGGCCTCCCAGCGCCGCGCGTATTTCGAAGCCCAGCTGAAGAGCTCGCGGGACGCGTTGGCGGATGCGGAAAGTGCCTTGAATGCGTCGGGGGTCTCTACTCGCGCGATGAACGCCGCACCTCAGTCCGCCGTCGCCGCCGTGGCGCGCATCAAGGCCGCAGTGAGCGCGCAGGAGCTGAAGATCGTGTCGATGCGCAGTTTCGCGGGTGACGAAAACCCGCTCCTCAAACAGGCCAATAATGAGCTTACCGCCCTGCGCGGGCAGCTGGCACTCATTGAGGAAGGGAGCACCGAGCCATCCGACCCATCACGGTACATCGAAAAATACCGCAATTTTAAGTACAGCGAATACCTGTTCGAATTTATTTCCAAGCAGTACGAGGCCGCCCGACTTGACGAGGGGCGTGAGGGCGCAGTCATCCAGATCATTGATCTAGCAACAGTGCCGGAGCTGAAGAGCAAGCCGAAGCGGCTGCAAGTCGCTGCGACGGCGAGCGTGGCTTCGGCATTCATCCTAGCGCTCGGTGTGCTCCTTCGATCTTACCAAGCCAGTTTTCGTTTCATTACCTTACAGAAAAAGTCGCCTCATGTTGAGTGATAAGTCGGTTCTTGTGACCGGGGGTACCGGATCGTTTGGCAAGAGATTTGTCGGCACGATCCTAAGCCGTTTTCCGGGCATCAAACGTCTCGTTGTGTACTCGAGAGACGAGCTCAAGCAGTTCGAAATGTCCCAGACATTCCCGGACACGCAATACAAGGGCATACGCTACTTCATCGGCGACATTCGCGACGCCTCAAGACTACGGCGTGCGCTCGAGGGCATCGACGTCGTCATTCACGCGGCTGCTCTCAAACAGGTGCCCGCCGCCGAATACAACCCCTTCGAGTGCATCAAGACGAATGTGCTCGGCGCTCAAAATTTGATCGATGCGTGTCTGGATTCGCATGTTCACAGCGTCGTCGCTTTGTCGACCGACAAGGCCGCGGCCCCCATTAATTTGTACGGCGCCACGAAGCTGTGCTCGGACAAGCTTTTCGTTGCGGCCAACAACATCAAAGGCAATCGAGACCTGAAATTCAGCGTCGTGCGTTACGGTAACGTCCTTGGGAGCCGAGGGTCCGTAATCCCGTTTTTTCTTCACAGGAGCGCGAGCGGCGTCTTGCCGATCACAGACCCAGCAATGACCCGCTTCAACATCTCCCTTCAACAGGGAGTCGAGATGGTGCTCTGGACCCTCGACAATGCATGGGGTGGGGAGGTCTTCGTGCCAAAGATCCCGTCCTATCGTATCGTCGACGTGGCTTCAGCGATTGCCCCCGAATGCGAACAGCGCGTCGTGGGTATCCGCCCCGGCGAGAAGATCCACGAGGAGATGATCACCGAGAGCGACAGCCTCAACACTGTCGACTTGGGCAACTATTACGCGATTCTGCCCTCGGGCGGCCTCTACACCCTCGCCGACTATGTCGCTGCGACCGGTGCGAGAGCCGTGGCACCGATGTTCAGCTACAACAGCGGCACAAATCCCAACTTTCTCACTGTCGCACAGCTGCAGGGTCTTATCGCCGAGTACCTCGACACCCGCGCGCGGGGAATTGAGCACTAAGCTCAGTGGCCTATGGCTTTCATCCCCTACAGCCGCCAATCGGTTTCAGAGGAAGACGTCGCCGCTGTGGTGGCCGTCTTGCGTTCCGACTTCCTGACCCAGGGGCCGACCGTGCCCGGTTTCGAGCATGCGTTTGCGGAACTGCATGGCGTCGAGCACGCCGTGGCTGTCTCGAACGCAACGGCTGGGCTGCACATCGCCTGTCTGGCCCTCGGCGTCGGGCCGGGCTCCCGCGTGTGGACGAGTCCCAACAGTTTCCTCGCGTCCGCAAATTGCGCACTGTACTGCGGTGCTGTCGTTGATTTCGTGGACATCGATCCAGCGACGCGCAACATGTCCGTGGCCCGCCTGAGCGAAAAGCTCGTCGCAGCCAAACGAATGGGCGTGTTGCCCGACGTCGTCATCCCGGTGGATTTCTCGGGCCTGCCCTGCGACCTGCGCGAGATTCGAGGACTCGCCGACGAGCACGGCTTCAAGGTCCTGGAGGACGCATCTCATGCGACTGGGGCCACCTACCTTGATAAGCCCGTCGGTAGTGCCTGGTCGGACGCGACCGTGTTCAGCTTTCACGCTGTGAAAATCGTGACCACAGGCGAAGGCGGCATGGTCACCACCAACGATGCGGCGCTCGCGTACAAGCTCCGTCTACTGCGCTCCCACGGCATGACGCGTGTGGTGGAGGAATTGGAGGGACGAGCGGAGGGCGCTTGGTACTACGAGCAGCAGCTGCTTGGTTTCAACCATCGCATGACGGACCTGCAGGCAGCGTTGGGGACGGCGCAGCTGAAGCGCCTCTCTGAAGCACACGAACGACGGGTCGCACTGGCGGCGCGCTACGATCTGATTCTCGAAGCCTTGCCGCTGATCCGGCCGTGTCGGCTGCCCGATCGCGTCTCGTCGTGGCACCTGTACGCCGTGGAGATCGACGGCGACCGCTGCCCGGTTTCGCGCGCCCGCGTCTTCGAGGTCATGCGCGCCGCGGAAATTGGCGTGAACGTCCACTACATCCCCATTCATCTCCAGCCTCACTACCGCCGCCTCGGCTTTCAGGTCGGCGGCTGGCCTGCAGCGGAGCACTATTACGCGCGCGCAATCTCCCTCCCGCTCTTCCCCGACATGACCGATGAGCAACAGGACCGCGTGGTCGACGTGCTTCGCGGCGCTCTTGGCGAGGCCGGAACGCGATGATCGAGCTGGCATTGGGCACCGCGCAGTTCGGGCTGTCCTACGGCGTCGCCGGACGTGGTCACGTGGTTCCCGAAGACGAAGTGCGCGCCATCTTGCGCCGAGCACGGCAACTCGGCGTCCGGGTGCTCGATACAGCCGCAGCCTACGGCGACATCGAGACGCGCCTCGCGGGGCTCGCGGGCGACGCTCCATTTTCCGTCGTCAGCAAACTGCCGGCGCTGGGTGGAGCCTGCGCCGCTGATACCGACGACTTCGTGAAGGCTGCGATTCAGAGGACGCGAGCGAAGCTCGGGTCGCTGCTCAGCGCCATCCTTTTTCATCGGGCCGAAGATCTGCTCGGCGTCCATGGGGGTGCAGCGTGGCAGGCATGTGACGTCGACGGCGCCAACCGCGACTTACGCTTTGGGGTGTCCTGCTACGACGCCGAGACCCTCGATCGAATTTGCGAGCGCGTGCCCATCTCAATCGCGCAGTTGCCAGGAAGCGCTCTCGACCAACGGCTCCACGGCGAACCGTCGCCGTCCCGCGCGAAGGTCGAGATTCATTTGCGATCCGTTTTTCTCCAAGGGCTTCTGCTCCTGCCGGAAGAGAAAGCCACCGCGCGCGTGCCGTCGTCGTCGCCGTCAATCGCACGTTTTCACAGCTGGTGCCGCGAGCGAGGGCTCCCGTGGCTCGACGCGGCGCTCGGTCTAGCAAAGGGTTTGCCGGGGGTCCGCGTCTGCGTCGTGGGCGTAGACTCGCAGGCCCACCTCGAAGCGATCGCAGCAGCCTGGGAAACGGTTCCCGCTCTGCACGCGCCGGCGCTCGCTACAGCAGACCTCGACGTCATCGATCCGCGCCGTTGGTCGACCATCTCATGAGCAGAACCGTCGGCCTCATCCAAGCGCGTATGTCGAGCAGTCGCTTTCGCGGGAAAGTGCTGGAGCTGCTCCACGGCATTCCCCTGATCGTCTACATGGTGCGCCGCGCCGCTCGAGCCCAGCTGCTCGACGACGTGGTCGTCGTGACCAGCACGGATCCGACGGATGACGAGCTCGAGGTGGCGCTGAAGACCGCAGGCGTGCGCGCCTTTCGCGGCGATCTGCACGACGTGCTCAGGCGCTATGTCGATGCTGCAAGGAGTGAGCGGGCAACCGAGGTCGTGCGCCTGACGGGGGACTGTCCCTTGATCGATCCGGCGATCATCGATCGCGTCATCGCGCTGCGTCGGAGCAGCGGCAGCGACTATGCCAGCAACATCGATCCGCCGACCTACCCCGACGGCCTCGACGTGGAGTGTTTCTCGTGGGCTGCCCTCGAACGTGCTGACGATCTGGCGGGCGAACAGCCGGAGCGAGAGCACGTCACGCTGTGGATGCGATCGAAGGCAGCCGGGCTCGCGCGCGCCAACCTGCGCGCCGTCGCCGACTTCTCGCACATGCGCCTAACCGTCGACTACCCCGACGACCTCGTCACGGTCCGGCGCCTCCTCGCCGCCATCGGCACCGCGAACAGCGAGTTTGATCTCTTCGACATGCTGCGGGCGCTCGACGCGGAGCCTGACATCCTCTCCAACGTGCATGCGCGGAACGAAGCACTGGCGCCCAAAGCCCTCCAACTCGGACAGAGCTGACATGAAACGCTGTACCCGCTGCGGTCTCCCCGAAACCCACGAGACCATTTCCTTCAACGTCGACGGGGTCTGCAACATCTGCGGCCAGCAGGATTTCAAGAACCTGCGGACCGACTGGGCCACGAACAAGAAGGCCCTCGACGGCCTGATCGAGGAGCACCGCGGCAAGTACGACTATGACTGCCTCGTTCCATTCAGCGGTGGCAAAGACAGCACCTGGACTCTCTATTATCTCATGAAGGAGTACAACATCAAGCCCTTGGTGGTGCGCTTCGACCACGGGTTTATGCGTCCGAATCTTGAGGATAACGTTAGGCGCACCCTGCGCCATCTAGGCGCCGACTGCCTGTCCTTCACGCCCAATTGGAAGATCGTGCAGAAGCTCATGCTGCAGTCGTTCCTCGAAAAGGGTGACTTCTGCTGGCACTGCCACACAGGCATTTTTTCTTATCCAATGTGGATCGCCATCGAGAAGAAAATACCGCTTATTTTCTGGGGCGAACCATCAGCAGAATACACCGCCTACTTCAGCTATGAAAAGGCAGAAGAGGTGGATGAAACCCGATTCAATCGTTTCATGAACCTCGGCATCAGCGCGCCTGATATGTTCGTTCGTCTCGGTGGAACAGTCGACGAACGAGAGCTAAAGCCGTATTCGTATCCGCCGCTGTCGGCGCTGCGTGCTCTGAATTATCGATCTGTTTGTCTGGGCTCCTTCATCCCTTGGGACGTGAAGAAGCAGTCCACGATCATCCAAAAAGAGATCTCGTGGAAGGGCGATGAAGTTGAAAACGTTCCCCCGGAATATAACTACGAAAAGATCGAGTGCTACATGCAAGGAGTGCGAGATTACATCAAGTACATCAAACGCGGATACTCGAGGCCGTCTCACCTTGTCGCGATCGATCGCAGGAGCGACCGCAAGACGGCTGAAGAGGGGCGGCAGCTCGTCAATGACTACGAGGGAAAGCGACCGCCGAGCCTGGAGCTATTTCTAGAATTTACCGGCCTCACCGAAGCCGAATTCCACGAAGTGGCAATGGGTCACCAGGTGTCGCCTTACATACACGATCCGAAGGCGACGAAACCCGGGGCCAAGACGGCCGACTTCGATCGTTGGAGCCGCGCAGGGGCCATGGATCGCGAGAGCACCGAGGAGCAGCTTTCGCGTTGGCGCGCGCGCAAGAACTCGGGCGCCGCGAAAACGTGAGCTGCTCGTCCGCCGTCGTCGGCATTGTTGACTACCAGGCGGGGAACATCCGCTCGATCACGAGTGCCCTCGAGCACCTCGGCGCGCGGGCCATTCGAATTCGCGCCCCAGGGGATGGCAACGACGCGACACATCTCCTCCTCCCTGGCGTCGGCGCTTTCGGCTTCTGTGCAGGGCGCCTGCGTGCTAGCGGCCTCTTGGCGTACCTGGAGGAGTGGACCTTGGGCCGCAAGCGTCCCACCCTCGGGATTTGCGTCGGCATGCAGCTCCTGGCGGACACGAGCGACGAGATGGGGTTTCAGCGAGGTCTCGGGTTCTGCGGCGGCGAAGTTCGGCGCCTCACGAGCACCGATCCTTCCGTTCGGATCCCGCACGTCGGCTGGAATGCGGCCGTCTTTTGCGACGACTTCGGCGAGTTCAAGAGCGGAGAATCCGCCGATTTTTACTTCGACCACACCTACGGCTACCGCACGCCGATCTCGGGAAGCGTCCTGGCGACCTGTCATCACGGTGAAACGTTCTGTGCCGCGCTGCGGCGCGACAACCTCGTCGCCGCACAGTTTCACCCAGAGAAGAGCCAGGCCGCAGGCATGCGTTTCCTCCGCAGCTTCATGGCAATGTGAACGCGATGTTGAAGAAGCGCCTCATCCCCAAGCTGCTGATTCAGCACCGGAAGCTCGGAAGAACGACGCGCCCCGTTCTCGTCACGACGACGCGTTTTTCCGCGTCACACGATGTTGGTGATCCAGTCTCGCAAGCCAAGATCTACGAGGCACAGCTGGCCGACGAGCTCATCGTTCTCAACATCGATGGAACGCCCATCGGCGACGACAAGCTGATGCTCGAGCTCATCGAGCGACTCGCGGGCGAAACCTTCATGCCCTTGGCCGTCGGAGGCGGCGTGCGAGCACTCGACGACTTTGGGTTGCTGCTGGAACGAGGTGCCGACAAGGTCTCTGTCAACACAGCGGCGCTCGACGACCCCGATCTGATTGGTGCTGCGGCGAACCGCTACGGCGCGCAGTGCGTGGTCGTCTCGATCGATTTTCGGACCGGCGCAGACGGTGCGTCCTTCGTTGTCCGGCATTCGGCCCGACACACCACCGGTCGCACCGTACTGGATTGGGCGAAGGAAGCGGCGGACCGAGGAGCCGGCGAAATTCTCTTGTGCGACGCCGATCGCGACGGCGGCGGCGACGGGCTCAACTGGCAAGTGTGCCGACAGATCGCAGATGCGGTGCCTGTGCCGGTAATCATCTCGGGCGGTTGTGGTCGCGCCGAGCACTTCACCGAAGGCTTCGTGAAGGGCTGCGCCGAAGGTGTCGCCGCCGGAACCTTTTTCTGTTTCCGAGACCAAAATCCGATGCAAACACGCGCCCACATCCGGAATGCCGGCGTCGCCATCCGCATGGAGACCTGATGATGCAAAGGGGCAGGCCATGAAGACGTTCCAGCAGTCCGAACTCTATTTGCAGCGCGCCGAGAAAACGATCCCGCTCGGGAGCCAGACGTTCAGCAAGAGCCGGACGCAGTACCCGCATGGCGTCTCGCCCTACTTCATCAAACGGGCGCAGGGCGCTCATGCCTGGGACATCGACGACAACGAGTACATCGATTTCGTCAGCAGCCTGGCCGCCATCACGCTCGGTTACAACGATCCCGACGTCACTCGTGCGGTGCGTGAACAGTTGGACGTCGGCGTCATCTTTTCGCTGCCTCATCCCATCGAGACCGAGGTCGCCGAGCTGATTTGCGAGATGGTGCCGTGTGCCGAGATGGTCCGCTTCGGAAAGAATGGTTCCGATGCGACGTCGGGCGCGGTGCGCATCTCGCGCGCGTTCACCGGCCGCGACCGCGTGATGGTTTGCGGCTACCACGGATGGCAGGACTGGTACATCGGCACCACGGCGCGTAACCGTGGGGTGCCGAAGGCAACGCAAGAACTGACGCATACGTTCAAGTACAACGACCTCGAGTCACTCGAGGCCGGTCTCGCACAGCATCGCGGCGAGTTCGCGGCCGTTGTGATGGAGCCCATGAACGTCGCAGAACCGCAGGTGGGATTCCTCAACGGCGTGAAGGCGCTGGCGCACGCTCACGGGGCATTGCTCGTGTTTGACGAGACCATCACGGGGTTTCGCTTTTCCAATGGTGGGGCGCAGGAACACTTTGGTGTCACGCCCGACCTCGCGACCTTCGGCAAAGGCCTTGCGAACGGCTACCCCGTTTCCGCGGTAGCTGGTCGGCGGGACGTTATGAAGATGATGGAGGAGGTCTTCTTCTCCTTCACCTTCGGTGGCGAAGCCCTTTCGCTCGCGGCTGCGAAGGCGACGCTTCAGAAACTGAAGACGCAACCTGTGGTGAAGACGCTCCTGGCCCACGGCAACCAGATCCTCACCGGTGCTCGTCGGGTGGTCGAAGACGGCGGCCTCGGTGACGTCTTTTCCTTGAGCGGCCACCCGACGTGGACCTTTCTGACCATCAAGGACGCTCGTGGGGCCACGGCGTTCGAGATCAAGACCCTGCTCATGCAGGAGCTCTTACAACGCGGGATCCTCTCCGTCGGATCGCACAACGTGAACTACGCGCATTCGGAGGCCGACATCGCCGCCCTGATTGCCGCCTACGCCGAGGTCCTGCCGATGATCGGGCAGGTGCTCGATCGGGGAACCCTGCGCAGCACGTTGCGTTGTGAACCACTCGTTCCGCTCTTCAAGCTTCGCTGAGACCAGTACATGAACGTCGCTGTTCGCGTCGACGCCTCGACTGAAATCGGCCTCGGGCACGTTCGGCGCTGTCTGTCCCTCGGGCAAGCACTGCAGGCGGACGGGGCGGACGTTCATTTCGTGACACGCAATCTCGGTGTCGACGTCGTCGGCCCCGTGACCACCGCGGGTTTTCGTTGCTCGCTGCTGCGGGCACCGCGCGCCGAGGAGCGCGATGGGCTGGCCCATGAGCCGATGCATGCAGGCTGGGCGCAGGTCTCGGCGCATGTTGACGCCGAGGAAACGGCATTGGCGCTGGCACAGTTCGGCGCCGACTGGCTCGTTGTCGATCACTACGCGTTCGATGCTCGTTGGCACGAGGCGATCTCGGGGCGGGGGGCCATTCGCGTCGCGGTGGTCGACGATCTGGCCGATCGTCCCCTGGCGGCCGACCTCCTCATCGATCACAATTTCGCACCAGATCATCGGGCCAAGTACGCCGGTCGCTTGGACCCTGCGGTGCCCATCCTTGGTGGTCCCCGCTTCGCGCTGCTCGATGCGTCCTACGAGACCGCCGCGCGTTACGCCTTTCAAGAGGTGGTTCGCAGCATCGGCATCTTCATGGGCGGCGCGGACGTCGCCGATGTGAGCCGTACGGTGCTACTCGCTTGTCGCGAGCACGTCCGCTTTGATGGCGCGATCGAAATTGCTACGACCCGGCAAAACCCCCACCATCGTGCGCTGATCGCTCTGGCCGAAACTTGGCCGCACACGACGGTCACGCTCGATCAGCCAGACCTCGCCGCCTTCTTTGGCCGGCACGACCTGCAGGTCGGAGCTGGCGGCGGCGCCACGTGGGAACGCTGTTGTATTGGTGCACCGACGCAAGTCCTGGTCGTTGCCGACAACCAACGCCATGTCATCGAGCCACTGGTCGAGTTGGGCATTCTGCATGCCGTTTTGCACGCTCCGCATTCACCGGCTTCTGTCGGCGTGGAGCTCGACCGGATGATCAAAGACGTGGGGTTGCGACGACGAGGCGCCGAGAAGGGGAGAGCGCTCGTTGATGGCCAGGGGACGCGTCGCGTCGCGCACGCTATGAGGACTGGATGATCTTCCGGAGCTGGACGTCTTTGGGGGCCGCGTGGAGCAGGGGCGATGCCTCGTGAGGACGATGTGATGCAGCGCGTGACCATCCTATGCACTGATCCACGCCATCCGGTGAATGCACCGCTCGCGCTATGGGCGGAGGCTCAAGAACGTGCCGGCACAGCTTCTGTCGCCATCTTGCGCGACGTGAGCGAGCTACAGCCCGGCGACTTCCTGTTCTTGATCTCGTGTCACCAGATTATCCGCAAACCGGCGCGCGACATGTTTCGCCGCACGCTCGTCGTGCATGCGAGTGCATTGCCCCGCGGGCGTGGGATGTCGCCGCACATCTGGCAGATCCTCGAAGGCCAGAGTTCCCTCACGGTTACGCTTCTGAATGCCGAGAATTCAGTTGATTCAGGTGACATTTGGCATCAGATTCCTGTGCAATTCAATGGAACAGAATTGCACACCGAAATCAACGCCGCGATCTTTGACGCCGAGCTCACCCTCATGACCTGGGCGCTGGAGCATTGCGACCACTCCACCCCCAGGGTGCAGCAGGGCGAACCGAGCCTTTACCGGAAGCGGACGCCGGCGGACAGTGCCCTCGATCCCTCGCGCCCGCTCACAGAACATTTCGACCTGTTGCGCGTTGCGGACCCGGATCGCTACCCCGCGTTCTTCGAGCTGCGGGGGCAAAAGTATCGGATCCGCATTGATAAGATGTGAGCACAATGAAAATCCATGATCGCGAAATTGGGCCTAGTGTTCGTCCGTATTTGATTGCGGAGATGTCCGGCAATCACAACCAGTCGCTGGAGCGAGCGCTGCAGATCGTCGACGCTGCGGCCGACTCCGGTGCGGACGCCATCAAACTGCAGACCTATACCGCCGAAACCATGACGCTGGACCTCAAAGCGTCTGGTTTCGTCATTGAGAAAGGCGACAGTTTATGGTCAGGGCGTCAGTTGTTCGACCTCTACCGCGAGGCGCATACCCCTTGGGAGTGGCACCGTCCGATCATGGAGAAGGCGAAGGCACTGGGGCTGCACTGCTTCAGCTCGCCCTTCGATGAGAGTGCCGTCGATTTTCTCGAGTCGCTTGCCGTGCCCGCATACAAGATTGCCTCTTTCGAAAACACGGATCTCCCCCTCATCCGCAGAGTTGCGCGCACCGGCAAACCGATGATCATCTCGACCGGCATGGCCACTGCCGCGGAGATCGACGAGGCGGTGCGCACCGCCCAGGACGCCGGCTGCCATGACCTCGTGCTGCTGAAGTGCACGAGCACCTATCCCGCGACTCCGGAGAACAGCAACCTCCGAACCATACCCAACATGCGCGACGCATTTGGCTGCGAAGTCGGACTCTCGGACCACACCATGGGTTGTGGTGTCGCCGTCGCCGCCGTTGCGCTTGGCGCCACGGTCATCGAAAAGCACTTCACGCTGCGCCGCGCGGATGGCGGCGTCGACTCCGCGTTTTCGCTGGAGCCCGCGGAGTTTCGGCTCTTGCGAACCGAGTCTGAGCGCGCGTGGCTCGGTTTGGGCCGCGTCATCTATGGGGGCACCAAAGCCGAAGAAAAATCCCGAGTATTCCGCCGCACGCTGTACATCGCTCAGGATCTCAAGAAGGGCGACCTGTTGACGAAGACGAACCTGCGGATCGTGCGGCCCGGATTTGGGTTGTCGCCGAAGTACTACGAACGCATGCTCGGAAAACACATCAACCAAGATGCTCCGGCGGGAACGCCACTGAGCTGGGAGCTGCTGGCGTGACAGAGGTGAGGACATGGATGATCTTCTGCGGCTCGTTCGAAAGCTCTACCCATTTCCCTATTCGGTGACGGGCCGCGGCAACGACGATGCCGTCGCCGCCTTCCAGTCGGAGCTTCCGTTTCAGGTCCATGAGGTCGCCTCCGGCAGCGAGCTCAATGGGTGGCGGACATCGCCTGCCTGCCACATCGAGAAAGCGGAGATCCGCAAAGATGGGCGGCTCATCTACGACGGCCGCGCTTCCCCGCTCGGCGTCATCACCCTCTCCAAGTCGTTTCGCGGACGCGTGTCGCTCACAGAGCTGAAGGAGCACCTTTACTTCAGCTCCGAATCCGAAGACGCGATCCCCTACCACTGGACGGCGCTGTACCGACCCAGTGAACGCTCGTGGGGATTCTGCGTGCCCCACCGCCTCTACCAGGCCCTGGAAGAAGGCGACTACGACGTCGACCTCGTGGCCACCGAGAAGACGGGGACGATGAAGGTCCTCGATTTTCTACTGCCAGGCGACAGCAGCGAGACAGTTCTCCTCAACGCTCACAACTGCCACCCATTTCAAGCCAACGACGACATTTCGGGCTGCGCCGTCGGCATTCGAGTCTTGCAAATGCTGCGGCAGCGGCAGCGGCGGCGCTTGTCGTATCGGCTGGTGATCGCTCCCGAGCTCATCGGCACGGTCTTCTGGCTCGATGCGCTCGGGGCGAAAGCGCGCGATCTCGGCTGCACCATCATGCTCAAGTCTGTTGGGAACGACCGGCCGTTGCGGCTGCAGCAGAGCTTCACTGGTGAGGCACAGATCGACAAGGCCGCGCATCACGTCTTCCGCCATCGTTTTGGCCAATACGACAGCGGCGAATTTCGGACGATTTATGGAAATGATGAAACAGTATTCGAGGCCCCCCCCTTCGAAATACCAAGCATTTCACTCACTAGATTCCCCTTCTTTGGCTACCATACAAATCTCGACACTCCCGACACCGTCAGCGGGCCGAGGCTGCTGGACACAGCCGAGACCGCCCTGCTGATCATCGATGCGCTCGAGCAGAACCTCCTCGTACGTTCCACCATGACCGGCTTGGTGGCGCTCTCGCACCCCCGCTACGGCCTGTACCGAGCCGCTCCGGCTCCGGGCATTGATCGCGAGAAGTACGCAGAAATCAATACGAAATGGAACTTGCTGATGAACTGTCTTTCGAGGCATCTCAACGGCCGCACACACCTCCTTGAAATTGCCGATCGCTACGGCCTGCCGATTGCCGATGTACATGCCTACGTCTCGCGTTTTGTGGAGAAGGGCCTGGCAGTCAATTGCGCCGAGAGCACTGGGGCACATGGTCGGCCGGGATGACGGCCGATCCAAGGCTTCTTGCGGCGCCACGAGGTTCCGGCTGCCCTGCGCGACCGGAGGCATCGCTGTTCGCCGATGGCACCCAACGCCGCCCCGACGCCTGCAGCATCGGACCCTGGCTTCGAATACGGCTCTTGCGCCGGCGGCAACAAGACGGGAAGAAGCAACGATGCGATCCGACACGCCCCTGCTGACGCCACGGCTCTTTCTGCGGAACTTGGGGCATGAAGACGTCACCGAGCGCTATCTGAGTTGGCTGCAAGATGACGAGGTAACTCGGTATCTCGAAGTGCGATTCTTGACTCATACAATTGATGCCATTCGTTCGTTCGTCTGCGACGCCAACGATTCATCGCACTCCCTTCTCTTCGGCGTATTTATGAGTGATGGGTGCGGCCATATTGGCAACATCAAACTGGGCCCAATCGATAGGAATCACGGCCGCGCAGACATCAGCCTCATGCTCGGAGAGCGGAGTGCGTGGGGCAAGGGCTATGCAACCGAAGCCATTTCCGCGGTCGCCTCATATGGCTTTGAGAAACTGAACCTCAAAAAGATCGGCGCTGGTTGCTACAGCAATAACCTCGGTTCTCTGAAGGCCTTCTTGAAGGCCGGCTTCACACATGAAGCGACGATCAAGGATCACTGGGAGACCGCGCACGGACGGCAAGACCAACTGCTCCTCGGCCTCTCGCGGGGCGCCCGGCTGGCGGAGCCTTCGGACCCGGCCGCCCGTTATGGTCATGTCGACAAGATCACTTTCATTGGCGGGGGAGATTTGCTGCTGGAGTCGGCTCGATGCGCACGCGAGCTTGGCTACCCGGTCTCGGTCATCCTGGCGCCCCGCCATGCGACGGAGAACCTCCCTCTGGCCCAAACGCAAACTGCCGAGGCCTGTCGAGCCATCGGCGGCGACGTCTTCGTGGTAGACGACATCAACGACTGGAGTGGCTTGTGCACCGCGACAGCCGCGGGGCCGGACGCGCTGGCCCTGTGCTTTGGCCCCGCATGGATCTTCTCGTCCCAGGTTATCTCTCAGTTCGGTGCCGGGATGATTAATTTCAATGGCATACCGATTCCCAACTACCTAGGTGGTGCCCATTATACATGGCAGATCTTAAATAATAATCGATCTGGTGGTTGTCATCTCCAAGAGATCACTGAGGACCTTGATCGTGGAGATCTGCTGAGAAGCGCGTATTTCAGCCTTCCTCCAACTGCACGCCTGCCAAGGGACTATTTCATCGAGAACCATCGCGCGGCGGCCGAATTCATGCAGCGTGCTCTCAAAGACATGAGGAACGATGAGCCGTTTCCCCGACTACCGTACGCAATCCTCGACGCGCAGCGTACCTACTTCCCGCGTCTCCACACCAAAGAAAATGGCTACATTGATTGGCAGTGGAGCGGCGCTGACATCGAGTCTTTTTGCAACGCGTTTGATGCGCCATACATCGGCGCAGCCACGTTTTGGAACGGGACCGAAATCCGGCTTCGAAATGTGCGAATCGACCGCTGCCAGCTCTTCCACCCCTACCTTTCGGGCCTGGTCGTACGACGCCAAAAAGGCACGCGGGTGTGGATCGCTGTAAGCGATGGCTTGCTTGCTACCGATTCGGTGCACACATCGGAGGGCGAATCGCTGATCGCACGCGTCCGCGAGGGAGATCGCTTTGCAACGCCACAGGACAAGCTGTGGCACGGCCGCACCTTCCGACCGCGGCTCACCGCCCACGGAATGAAATGACCGCGCAGAGCCCGATCGAGTTCATGCGCAAGAAGGACTTCTCCATCGGGCCCCAGCTTTCCAATGTGTTGGATGTTCTGCGCACCATTGCCGCCTTCATGGTGGTCTCTTGGCACGTCGTCTCGGAGATGTTCGTGCCGTCAGATCATCCGGATCTGCCGACGCAAATATTTCTAACTTACACGGATCTCGGTGGCCACGCAGTGGTCATTTTCTTCGTGGTGAGCGGCTTTCTCATTGGGAAGGCTGCAATCCAGGTTTTTATGCTGCGGGAGAAATCAGTCCACGGCTTTATTGTTGATCGTATTACGCGTATTTATATAGTATTAATTCCGGCACTGACGTTCGGTTTTGCGCTGGACTATGTGCTTGTGCATGCCCTTGGACCTGAGGGATTCGACAAGATCGCTGGCAACATGACCATTGCTGTTTTTTTGGGGAACCTGTTCGCTCTGCAGACGATATTCTCTCCGATCTTCGGAAGCAATGAGCCGCTATGGTCACTCTCATTTGAGCTGTGGTATTATCTCATGTTTCCGCTCGGCTTGGCGGCATGCTTTGGCGTAGCCAAAGGCATCAGATTTGTGTCGGCAATCTTGCTTGTCGCAGCCCTTGCCATCTGCAGTAATCATCTCGCGTCAACCATGACGCCACACCTTCTGAAATTTGCTCCGCTCTGGATGATCGGGGTCGCGGCATGGTTGCCGAGCAAGCCGCTCATCCCGCGATGGCTCGGTTGGTTGCTTCTCTTTGCTTTCTTGTCCACCGCGCACAGTGACCTGCTCAGCGTCCGGGGTGTCGGCTTTGCCCATCTCTTGGGGACGGCTGCCAGCGTCGCGTTGTTGCTGAGTGCTTACCGTCTCGACCCACGGAGCCACTCGAATCGCTTTCGTAAGTTCTGGAAGTTCTTCTCGGGATTTTCATACAGTGTCTATCTTTATCACTATCCAGTCCTCATCATGCTGACTTACACCCTCAAGAACGCCGGCATCGGGCCATACTCATCGACGACTCCAGAGGGCATATCCACGTGGATTATTTTGCTTCTTATTTTCTACTTATATTGTTATATTGGATATCTCGCAACGGAAAGGCACTACCACACACTTCGGCGGGTCGTGTATACCCGCTTTGGGGGGCAAACGTGAAGATCGAGTCTGGGAGGGTGGTTCTCGAAGGAACGCGCCTCTCGCTGCCCTCGTCGGAGTGCGACTTCGTAACGTCGCATGTTCTGATGGAGATTATTCTCAAGGACGGGCACCGACCCATCGGGCAGCTCCGGCTTGGGGCCCTGGATCGCGTCAATCAACGTGCCGCCATCCAGACCATCCACATCGCGCAGGACTGCCGGGGTCATCACTATGCGGCGGAGGCGATTGGCGCGGTTGTCGAATGGGCGTTTGGCCATCTCGACCTGCACCGGCTGACTGCACACGTTGGGGCTAACAACGTCAGCGCGATACGCGCGTTTCAGCGCGCGGGCTTCGAGCACGAAGGTCGGGATCGTGACCATTTCTGCATTGACGGCGCTTTTCAAGATGGCGTGAGACTGGGTTGTCTCCGGGGAGCAAACCCAACTGAAGCAGCCCAAAAGCGATGCGAAGCCGCCGTCTTGCGCGGCATCCGCCACGCCTTGGTCCCTTTCACTGAAGCGCTGGTCTCCGAACAATACATTGGTTGGCTGAACGACCCATTGGTCAACCGTTTCTTAGAAGTGCGCCACGCAAAGCAGACACTCGCCAGCGGGCGAGAGTTCGTTCGCTCGATTCGGCAAGACCCCCTCCGTTACTTCTGGGCAGTGACCGAGGGCGACACGCGCGGGATGGTCGGAACGGCGACCCTGAGCTTGAATTTGCAACGTGAGTCCGCCGAGGTGGGCCTTCTCATTGGAGAACGAGATCGATGGGGCCGCGGCGCCGCGGACGAGACGATCGATCTATTGGCGCAATTCGCATTTTCTCAACTCGGTTTGCAGCGGGTGACGGGTGGCACCTATGCGACCAACACGGGCATGAATTTTACGTTTCGTCGGCTCGGCTTCCTGCGCGAAGGCGTTTTGCGCAAGTCCCACCGCCTGGATGATGGCTCGTTGGTCGACGAGTTCCTCTGGGGGGCGCGAGCCGAGGAATGGAAGCCCCGGGTCCCACTGGCTGTCGAGGCGGCGAATCTATGAGCGTAGCGATGACGACTGGCGAAACGATTCAAGAGGCCCGCCGGCTCGAGCAAGCGCCGCCACCCTCACTGCGGCGGGTGCGGGTTGCCATCGTGTCTACATTCACGGCGGAGTTTCTCCGCCCGTACTTGATCGTGGCGGGGGCGCAGCGCGGCCTCTTGGTGCAGCCGGTCTTTGGCCCGTATGGCCAGCTTGAGCAGGAGCTGTTCAACGCCGCCAGCGGAGCTCTGTCGTCGGCTCCCGATGTGGTGCTCATCGCCAGCCGCCTCGAGGATCTCGCGCCCGCCCTGGTGGATCATGCCGTGGGCCTGGATGGCCGGGACGTCGAGGGAGCCCTTCAGCAAACCGTGGCGCGCATCGAGGCCCTGGCGCTGGGCCTGCGCCGCGTGAGCACTGCGCCCCTGTTTGTTTTCAATGCTGTGGAGCCGAAACTCCTCCCTCTGGGTTTGGCCAGCACCCTCCATCTGCCCTCGACGTCTGCCGTTGTAGAGCAGTTCAACGCGGCACTCGCCGCCCTGGCGCGCCGACAGACGGGCGTGTTCGTATTCGACGTCTCCCGGGTCGCGCTGGAAGTTGGCCTCGAGAATTGGGCCGATCCGAAACTGCAATACATGGCCCGAGTTCCCTACGGAGCAAGCGGTGCTCGGGCCATCGCACAGCGCTTGGCTCGGTATGTGAGGGCTACCGTCTCGCCGCCGTGCAAGTGCTTGGTCCTCGACCTCGACAACGTGCTGTGGGGCGGCGTGCTGGGCGAGGACCTGATGGCCGGCATCAAACTTGGTGCGGACTACCCCGGCAATGTCTTCCGCGCTTTTCAGCGGCAGGTGCTCGCATTGCGCGAGCGCGGCATTCTGCTCGCGATTGCCAGCAAAAACGATGAAGCTGATGCACGCCAGGTGCTCGAACGGCATCCCGACAGCTTGCTTAGACCGGAACACTTTGCAGCGATGCAGATCCATTGGCAGGACAAGGCCACGAGCCTGCGAGCGATCGCCCGCGATCTCAACATCGGCACTGACGCGCTCGCTTTTTTCGATGACAACCCGGTTGAGCGTCAGTGGGTCAAGAGCCAGCTACCGGAGGTCGTGGTCATTGCTGTCCCAGAAAGCCCTTTGGGCTATGCGGCGGCACTCGACGAGTCGGGCGCGTTCGATCAGCTCCAAGTTATCGAAGAGGATGCACGACGTGCCGCCATGTACGGTGAGGAGCGGCAGCGCGAAGTGGTGCGGCAGCGCACGCCGGGTGTGGACGAGTTTCTGCACGACCTTGGGACCCGCCTTCGAATTGGCCAGGTCGGCGCGGACGTGCTCCCCCGGGTCGTGCAGTTGCTGGGAAAGACGAACCAATTCAACCTGACCACCCGGCGCCACGGTGCGGGCGAATTACAGCGGCTGCTCGACGACGGTGCTGTGGCCATGTGGCTGCGGGCGGCGGATCGTTTCGGCGATCACGGGCTCGTCGGCGTCGCAATCGCCGTTCCGGGACCTGAGGGCGCCTGGCGAATTGACACCCTCCTTCTGAGCTGTCGCGTCCTTGGGCGGCGAATCGAGGATGCGTTCTTGGCAACGCTGCGGATGGCAGTGAAGAGCCGCGGCGGTCGCCAGCTGATCGGCGAATATCTGCCGACGGCGAAGAACCATATTGTGGCCGATTTCTATCGCGATCGTGGGTTCGAGGATCTAGGCGGTGGTACCTGGCGCATGCCGCTGGGGGCCGATGCGTCGGCGCCGACGCCATCGATCAGTGTCGAGTTCGCCGAGAACTTCATCATGGGGGAGTGACGTGCAGGATCGAGTGCTTGAGGTCTGTGCGCAAGTGTTCGGTGTCCCGGCAAGCTCGTTGACGGACGACAGCAGTCCCGACGACATCGCCGGTTGGGATTCGCTGTCGCATGTACAATTGATCGTGGCACTGGAGGAAGCGTTTGCGGTGACGCTCACACCGGATGACGCCATGGACATGCTGTCCGTGCGCCTCATCAAGCTTGTGCTGACAGAACGAGGGGCGGGACTTGACTGACGACTTTCCCTTCACTGAGGGCCAGACGGCTCGGGCGTCGCTCGTCATCGACGAGCGAGTGATCTCAGCCTTTGCGGAGTTCTCGGGCGATCGCAATCCTCTCCACGTCGATCGCGAGGCCGCGGAATCGTACGGCTACGCTCGTCAGGTGGCCCACGGCGTGATTACGCTTGCTCTCGTGTCGCGGCTGATTGGGATGGAGATCCCGGGTCCAGGGGCCTTGTGGCGTGGTCAAGAGATTGAGTGGCTGGCTCCGGTCTTTCTTGGCGATCGTCTTGAAGTGCGACTGACGGTGCGCCGCGCCTCCAGAGCGGGGCGCACGTTGGTGCTTTTGACCGAGGCATTCAACCAAGACGGGCGAATGGTGATGAAGGGGGAGGCGCGGGTGAGCGTTGTTGAGAAGATTTCTGATCGCCGCGAGGTGACCCCGCGCGAGAATCGCGTTGCGTTGGTGACAGGTTCCTCGCGCGGAATCGGAGCTGCGGTGGCGCTCCGGCTGGCGCGCAGCGGAATGGCCGTGGTTATCAACGGCCGGACCATGACCGATGACCTCGAACGTGTGTCCCAGGAGATCAGCGTGGCGGGTGGGCGGGTGATCGCGGAGCCGTGCGACATCGCCGACCCGCGCGCCGTGGCAGCACTCGTCGATCGCGCCACTCGAGTATTTGGTGCCCTCGACATCGTGGTCCACGGCGCCTCGACGCCGATTTCCACCGTGCCCGTTCAGGAGGTCGCCTTCGAGGACGTGAAGACCCTCTTTGACGTCTACGTCGGGGGAGCGCTGGCCCTCCTGGCAGCGGCGGTGCCCGGAATGCGCGAGCGGAAGTTCGGGAGGTTCGTCGTCCTGGGAACCTCATCGCTGTTGGGGACGCCGCCGGCGGGCAATGCCGCCTATGTGGCCGCCAAGAGCGCGCTCTGGGGCCTGGTCAGAGCTTCTGCCGTCGATTTGGGGCCGCACGGCATTACCGTGAACATGGTCTCCCCTGGCCTGACGGTCACCCAGCTCGTCGAGCATGTTCCGGCTCGCGTGAAGGAACTGGAAGCCCGCAGGAGCCCGATGAGGCGACTGGCAACACCAGCGGACACAGCAAGTGTTGTCGCGTTTTTGACGAGCGACGAAGCGAGCTATGTGAACGGCCAGAACCTTCCACTCGTCGGGGGCCCCGTCTGAACGGCCCGTGCGACCCCAGGGCGCGATAGCCATGCGGTGTCCCGCGGAAAGAAGCGGTGGAGCGATGGCGCACCGTTGGTCGAGAAAAAAGACCGTTCAGCTGCTGATGGCCGTTGGCGGGGCCAGCGTTGCGGTATTGGCGGCCGGCGACGAACCCGATCCCCCCCCCGACGAACCCGACCGCCC
>JAHFED010000012.1:0-42107 GCA_023248635.1 Myxococcales bacterium | reverse complement strand
CCGCCCTGCGTACTCCGCCGGGCCGATCTCGCTGACCGAAAAACTGCTGCACCGCGGGTACGGCTACGCCTTCGGCATTGCGGCCGCGGATCTCGATGGCGACGGTGATTTGGACCTCACGAGCGCCGATGCCACTCGAGGCACTCTCAACTGGTTCGAAAACGACGGCGCCGGAGGATTCCAACTCCACCATATTCAAGAGGACGAGTCGGGCTGGTTGGAGCGCCACGTCACGGGCGATGTGAACGGCGATGGCCGGCCTGACGTCGTCATCGTGAAGAACAAGTCCAACAGCATCCTGTGGTTTGAAAACAGCGGCGAGCCGCGCGGGCCTGGGCTGTGGCCGCGGCACGTGGTCACCCAACACGGCCTGCCCAGCGCGTATGACGTTGCCCTGGCCGACTTCGACGCTGACGGCGATCTTGATGTTGCGGCGTCCAGTTGGATCCGAGGCAACCAGTTGTGTTGGTTCGAGAATTCGGGGCGCCAGCTGCTCGGCTCCGAGTGGCGCAAACATCTCGTTGCCGACTCCCTGTCGGAAACGAGAACAATCGCGGTTGGTGACTTCAACGGCGATGGCAAACCCGATTTGTTGGGCACGGCCACCCTCGCGCCGCTGATTGCGTGGTACGAGAATCGCGGAACATCCTGGCTACAGCACCAAATCGACAACCACTCTGCCGCACCGATTCATGGTCACCCAGTTGACCTCGATGGTGACGGCGACATAGATGTGGTGATGGCACTGGGAATGACGGTCACATCGGCGGCAACCGAGCAGCATCACGTTGCCTGGTACGAAAATGTCGGCGCCCCTGGATTTGGCGAAACATGGAACGAGCACCTGGTCGGCGCGCTCGCGGGTGGCTTCGAAGCCATCGCCGTCAATCTCGATGGCGATGCAGACCTCGATATCGTCGCGACATCGTACCTCGGTATGGTGGTCTGGTTCGAAAACACCGGGTCCCACGATCATCCCTGGTTGATGCACCTTGTTAAGGATGGCTGGGCGCGCGCGAATCAGATTATTGGCGCCGATTTCACGGGCGACGGGCTGCCTGACCTCGCCGCCACCGCCGAGCTGGGCTCCAACGAACTCCGGTTTTGGGTCAACAACGGCTCGATCAGGGTGGACCCCTCAAGCGCACAATGGCTTTCGAGATGAGTTCCAACCGCAGGGTGCTCGATTACGCTGGGGCGGCGAGAGCCGTCGCCCCACGTCGCTTGTTGGTGGGAAGTCTCATCGTCTATTTTATGGCGCTCGCCGTCGCTCCAGTGGTGTCGAGCATCCAGCCGAATGCCGTCGGCATCTTTTATTGGTTCCTCGTCGCTGGGGGGGCCATTCTTGGTTTGAGCATCTCGCGGCCAACGAGCCCCCTTCTCGGCGCAGCGAGCGGGGCCGACCTCCTGCGCGGTGCGCGACGAACGACCTACCTGGGCACAATTGGTGTGTTGCTGCTCTTCTTCGAACGCTACGGCATTCGTGGTGCTCCGCTGGAGTGGGATTTCTTCGCTGTCCGGGCGGCGCTCGAGGACACGGCGACAGGCTTCATCGGAACAACGGCCGGTTTTCTGGCGGCGTTCGCACCGCTCGGCGTCATGATGGGCCTGCTGGCAGGGGCACACGGTGCGCGGGTGCCGTGGCGACTTCACCTGTTGGCAGGGCTGGTCCTGCTGGCTTACGTCGCGGCCTCACTGGCGACCGGCGGGCGGTCGGTCCTCCTCGTGATCGTCCTGATTCACGTTTTGGCGATGATCTATCTGCGACGGCTCAGTGGACGAACGGTGAACGCTGTCGTGGTTGGCGGCGTCCTACTGGCCTTTTGCGGACTTGCCTTGGCGAGTGCCAGCATGATGCTGGAACGGCTGGCCCAGACGGGCCTCGACCCGATGTTCAGCATTGAATCCTCGGGTTATGCCGAGTGGCTGCAGCCAGCGCCCTCGGCGCTCGCGACCATGCAGAGCAACTCCGAGTGGACGCCACTGCTCGGCAGCTTCTTTAGTCTCGCCCAATATGTGTTTCATGGTTTTTTTGAATTCAATGTTCTATACACTGACTTCACGAGCCGGCACACTCTTGGCGGATTTACTCTGTGGCTTCCCATCAAGATTATATCGCTCATAATTGGCACCAATATGAACGTCGACCCGGACTTATTGGTTGGATGGAGAAGTGGAATTTTCACGACATTTATTGGGCCTATCTATGTTGATTTCGGCTGGGCAGCACCACCGCTCATCGCCGCCCTCTTCTGGGCCCTCTCCTGGCCAGCGCGCAGGCTCGCGCTGGGTGACGTCCGGTTCTTTCCGGCAGCGTCCGTGGTGGGCTGCGTGGTGATCCTCTTCCCCGTTGTAAACCTGCTCCTCAGCGCTTCAGGCACCTATCCCTTCGTGGCAGCACTTACCATTCCGCTGCTGGCCAAACCGCGTCGCGAGGCGAATAAAAATGCGTGTTGATCGCCGCATTCAGCACCTTCGACTTATACTCTCCGATTGGCGTTGGTGGCCTTTTTACGTACAGCGGCGATTCATGAGTCGCCTAACGCGCGACGAGCTTGCTGGGCTGGCGACGCGCCTGCGGCCACGCGCAGCCCCCGAACTGGCCCGCACGGACGAAGCACGTGCTCGGGAGGCTGCCGTGCGGCAAGCGGGAATCGCCCGCCTCGGGCCACTCCTCGGGCCGGCACGAGCGGCGGAATTGCGCTCGTATTTCGAGGCAAGGGAGGTCGCTGATCCTTACCGGCCGACCGAGGGTTCGTATCTGCCGGGGAGCGGCCGTCGCCATGCAAACAGCCACGTCGCCTTTCACACCGCGCGCGATGTTGTTCTCGCGCCCTACCTGTTGGAGCTGGTCAATCGCCCAGACCTCATCGACCTCGCATCTCGCATCCTCGGCTGCCGGCCGACGATCGGCTACCTGGCGGCTTGGTGGAGCTATGCCACACCGATCGGTGCACAGGAGGCGGAGAATTTCCACCGCGACGTCGACGACTGGCGTTTCCTCAAACTATTCATCTACCTCTCGGACGTCACGGCCGACGACGGCCCGCACATCTATGTTCAAAACTCGGTCAGCAGCCCCCGGCTGCGGGAAATCCGCCGTTTCAGCAATGAGGAAGTAGTCACATCCTTTGGGCAAGAGAACATACTAACCCTCGTCGGACCCGCTGGAGATGCCTTCATTGAGAACACCTTTGGTCTTCATAAAGGACAACCCGTCATGCGTGGACCACGGTTGATTTTCCAGGTGGTTTACAGCATGTTTCCCGTGCCATATGGACCAAAAAAACCGGTCGCTAGCCTGAACGATGTCGGTGTATCGGCTCCCGGGCGCCCCGACCCGTGGATCAATCGCGTATACCTGAACCATCCATGAGAACTTTCGCCGCCATATTCGGTGCAATCGCAATATTCTTGCTGCCTTCTGCATTGCTTCGAGTCGCCCTACGACCACTGGGCCACCGCATCGGTCCGGGGGCGAAGATCGGCTTCTCGCTGGTATTTGCGGATCGACTTTACCTAGGCCGTGATGCACGCATCGGCAGCCTAAATCTCATCAAGGTACGACGGATATTGATGTGCAAAGAGTCGCGCATCGGTCGACTAAATATACTTCACGGCCCTTTCTCTATCTGCCTAGGCGTGCAGTCTAAAATCGGGAATTCTAACAAGGTCACGCGTGCGCCGCAAGGATCCGTCACAGTCGGTCCTGCACGGTTACGCCTCGGCGAAGTCGCTGCCATCACGGCGCAACACCGCATCGACTGTGGATGTAGCGTGGATATCGGCGACTTCTCCACCCTCGCAGGAATTGGCACACAGATTTGGACCCATGGCTATATTCACGAGACAAAAGGCATTGGAAGATACCGAATCGATGGCCGCATTGTAATCGGCAATAATGTCTACATTGGTGCCGGCAGCATCATCAGCATGGGCGTGCGCGTCGCCGACGGTGTGATCATCGGAGCTGGCAGCACGGTGGCGCGCGACCTCAAAGAGCCTGGACTCTACGTATCGGCGGCTCTGAGGTATTTGCCCCGTCCCGCGGCACCTGAGCTCCGCGCCGATCTCGTGCGCGTCACCGACGGCGGGCTCACCGAAACCGTTTTTCGAAAGCAGGCGGGGATCGGACGCGAATGAGAATCGCGGGGAAGCTCTTGAGTTTGAGCCGCTACCTCGCCACGTTTGGCCTGGCACGCGGGACGCTTTTCTTCGCGCCGCTCGTGCTGGCGAGCCTGTTGCCCACTGCCGATTACGGCGCGCTGGAGTGGGCCTACGCGACGGCCACGGTTGTCGCGACTCTCGCCGCCGTTGGCACGGTAAGCGTCGTCCCTCTGGTCTTGACCGGGGCGTCCCCGCCGGGGACGTCGATCGACGGCCTCCGCCTGCATCAAATCCTCGTTGCAGCTTTTTTCGGCGTGAGTGCTGCCGCGGCGGCCATGGCGGGGCTTCTGCAGACTTCCCAGGCAGCGCTCCTGGCAGCCGTCATTTCGCTGCAGTCGTTCCAAAGCACGCAGCTGCGAGCCAACAACAGAGCGGACGCGTCCCTCCTCACCGACGCGGCACTCATGGGCTGCATGATGCTCGCGGGTATCGCAATGCACGCCCTGCGGCCTGACCTGGTCACCATTGCCGCGTGGGGGGCCGCTGCCGCTTGCCTGTTGTGCTTACTGCTCCCTCTTCTTCTCGAACTCCGCCGCGCCGGCCTTGGACCGGCGTCCGTGGCTTGGGGGCCATCGCTGCGCGTTGGGGTGCCCCTGCTGTTCACGGGATTGCTCGCCACGCTTCTCACGTCGTTGGGCCGGCTCGCCATGGGCTCGCTGTCTGATCCTGAAACCACGGGGCTGTATTCGGTACTCGCGCGCGGTGCGGCCCTGCCCGTCATTGCCCACCAGCTGATCACGGTGGGTCGGTTCAGGCGCATATTCGTCGAAGAACGACGCGATCTCGAGCGCACTCTTTTGACGATCCTCGCCGCCGTCGCCGCCTCTGCGCTCGGGTTTTGGTGCTTTTGCCCTTGGCTCTCCTTTGCGCTCGGACCTGCCTTCGCCCGTGCGGCTGCTGCGCATCGTGCTGACCTGTTGTGGTTACTGAGCCAGTCGGTCCTGTGGTCGGGAATAGCGCTCAACGATTTCCTCAGCGCCCGGTTTCACACCGCCTCCAAGGTCCTTCGACTCACCCTGCCTGTGTTTCTGATTCTCGTGCTGTCAGGTGTGCTCGTTCTGCATTGGGTCGGCGTTTCATTGTCTAGTTTTGTGCGAATCCACGGCGCGATCATGGTGGTCTTCTATGCCACCCAAGCTCTGGTGATGCGGGCGGCGGGCATTCAGATGACGCGCGTCTGGGCCTTCACCGTCGTGATTTACCTGGCCCTCGCTTTCCTCGCGTCGTTGGCGTGAACATCAGCCAGGGCGGCGGACTGCGTCGGAATAGAGTTCCAAGCAGTTGCGCGTGAAACGCTCGAAGCTGAAGAGCTTTCGAGCGCGTTCGAAGCCGGCAGCCCCCAAACGTCCGCATAGGTCGACGTCGTTGGTGAGTCGGCGCATCGCCTCGGCGAGCGCGACGACGTCAGAAGGCGGCACGACCAAGCTGGTCTCGTTGGGCTCCCCCACCTCAGGTACGCCCGACGGCAGGTTCGTCGTCAGCACTGGCTTGCTCCAGAGCATGGCCTCGATCTGAACGATGCCGAAGGCCTCGGCAATCGTGGTGCTCGGCAGAATCAAGAAGTCCGACGCCGCCAGCCAAAGCTGCTTGGTGCGCTCGTCGCAAGCCCCCGTGAAGAAGATGCGGTCGTCTACGCCCAAGGCCCTCGCCTGCGCTCTCAAGGCGCCGTCCAGCGGCCCTCCGCCCACCACCACGAGCCGGAGAAGCGGCGTCGGCTGCAGCGCCGCAATCATCTGGTCGGCGCCCTTGTAGGCGACCAAGCGCCCCACGAAGATCGCCACCCTTTTGTCGCCGAAATGAGAGCGACGTAACGCGTTCGCCTCATCGACAAAGCCGGGTTCGGCGGCAAAGGGAGAGGGTTCGGCGCAGAAGGGAATCTCGCGGACCTCTCGGAGTGGAAGGGCCTGAAGGTGCGCCGAACATCGGTGGTTGTTTCGGCGCGACACAACTACGACGCGCGCCCGGCGCGCCAGTTGGCGGTAGCCGAGCACCACCAGCGAGCGCGCCGGCTCGCGGCCCAGAATGTCGGCGTGGTGGGAGATGATCAGCGGCTGGCGGCCGCCGGTTGCCAGAAGCGCCAAGCTGGACCAGGCGTTGGGGAAATGCAGGTGCACAACATCGGGGTGAAGCGTGCGGACGAGCCACAGCATCGCGGGGCTGATCGGCTGGTTCAGCGGCCGCAGCAGCGTGCCGGCGCGGATCAGCCGCACCCCGTCGACCCGCTCCTCGATGGTCTCGCGCCCCTCATGGTGCACCAAGACTGTGACGTCGTGCGTGGATCCGATGGCACGCGCGAGGTCCTGGAGATGGGTCTCAATGCCGCCCCGCACGGGGGGATAGAACTTGCCGAGGACGAGGATTTTCACGGGCGGGGCCTTTAATGAACGTCTGCTTTATCGCCGCCAAGCACATGACGCACTACTTCGCCGATGTCTCGCGGCGTCTGGAGCGCAAGGGTCATCGTGTCTTCTGGTTGTCGCCGAGTACCCGGTGGACCCGGTGGCTGATGGCGGATGGAGGTGTCTCCCGCGAGCGGATCATGAACCTGCCGGACTTTGCGTCGGAGTGGAAAGACGCAGGAGCACGGCCGAGACCCAGCGACGTCGAAGAGCTTTCCGTCCTCGAGGAAGCCGACGGCCTCACGATTGCCCACGTCACGCTGATGTGCCGGTCGTTGCGGGAGCGGCCGCCCGGCGTGGCCTATGCGTATCTCGCTGCTCTTCGCCGCCACATGGAGACCTTCCTTCGCGACAGCCAGATCGACGTTTGTTTCGGCGAGGCGACGTGGGGGTTCGAGATCCTCACCTGGATGATGTGTCGCCAAAAGCGCATTCGCTGCGTCTTTCCGACAACCGTTCGCATTCCAGATGATCGCTTCGCCTTTTTCGACTCCTACCCGCACGAAATTCTGGAGATCGCCAGCCCGACAGAGAGCGATCAAATATGGGCCAAAGAGTTTCTGGAAAAGTGGACGAACCGACCGACACGACCGATTTTCTCGCGGCTCATCGCCAGCCCTTTCGTCTTCAAGTCGCATTGGTGGACCGAGCTGGCGGCGGGCACTCTCCGAGCGCACGAGGATCAAAACGACCTCACTCTGTGGCCGCTGCATGCGCGGACCTTCTTCCGCCTCCGCGTTGCATTCAATCGGATCGGCATCATGGGCAACCTCTTTCAAGACAGCCGAATTGACCAGCGTTTTGTGCTGTTCCCACTCCATCAACAACCAGAGGCCGCTGTTGATGTGCTGGGTGCTTTCAACAGCAATCAGGCCCATTTCATTGAACAGATCTCACGCATCTTGCCTGCCACGCATCAGCTCTGGGTAAAGGAGCACAAGGATGCCTTGGGGGCCCGATCTCGCGCGTGGTTCGACCAGATCGCAAGACTTCCAAATGTCCGCCTTATCGATCCGG
Organism: Myxococcales bacterium; assembly: GCA_023248635.1. Taxonomy (GTDB): domain Bacteria; phylum Myxococcota; class UBA727; order UBA727; family VGSZ01; genus VGSZ01. The sequence continues at coordinate 34,524 of JAHFED010000012.1, read as the reverse complement.
AAGAGAGCACCTTTGATCTCATCCGCCGCGCCGATCTGTTGGTGACCATTACAGGTACCTCGGCTTATGAGGCTTCGCTGTTGGGCACGCCGTCGGCGACGGCGGGCAGTGTGTTTTTCTCCAAGATCGCCACGCTGAGCGGAAGCCTCTATCGCAGTCCACTGAATTGGCCCCTGCGCGAGATTCTGCAAACACCACCGACCAAAGATGTAATGCGCTCCAACGCACTCGAATTTCTTGCCTGGCTTCATGCCCAGAGTTTTCCAGGGACACCCTTTGATCGCGTCACCGTGCCCAACAGCGCCCGCGGCGACGCCGACATTGACGCCGAGGCTGAGGCCTTTGACACCTTCCTACAGTGGCCAGACCTGCGTCCGGCGGCCTGAGTCTCCAACGCTGTGGCAAGAGACCGCGCCCGGCTGGTGGCGTCGTAGCTGTCCGGGGTGAGGCACAAATTACTTTCGCTGGCGCCGTCGCAAGCGGTCGGGCATATCGTCCGCACGTCCAAGACGCAGCTGCGAATCGGGCGCCCTTTTTTGATGTGCCGGGGGCTTTGTGGTGCGTGGGAATTCATCCATCTGGCGACGGGGTCGCCAGTGCTGACCTGTGCGTTTGCTTTCGTCGTCGCCCTCGTCGTCGCCACCCTGCTCACGCCTGCCGTGACCGCCCTCGCTCGGCGCTCGGGACTGGTCGATGTGCCCGACCAAGTTCGAAAGATGCACGCGCGGCCCGTGCCCCGCCTCGGCGGCATCGCGGTGGTCTCGGCCTTCCTTGTGGCCGTCGCCGTCGGTGCTCTCAACTTGGTCCTGGCTGATGGGGTGCCCTTCCTTGCTGACACCAAGCTTGCCGTCGGCTTCGTCCTCGGCGCGCTGGCCATTGCTGGCCTCGGGATCTACGACGATCTCCGCAACACCAACGCCAAGCAGAAGCTCGCCGTCCAATGCCTTGTCGCTGTGGGCATGTGGTCCGCCGGCTTCGGCGTCGACCTGGGTCCGGAGCTTGAGCCCTTGTCTTTCGCGGTCACGCTCCTGTGGATCGTCGGCGTCGTGAATGCTGTGAACCTGATCGATGGTCTCGACGGCCTCGCTTCGGGCGTGGGGCTCGCCGCCGCGCTGGCGATGTTCGGTGTCGCCCTCGCCAACGGCCAGTGGCTGCCTTGCCTGTTCATGGCGGCGTTGGCGGGAGGCCTCAGCGGCTTTCTCATCTTCAATTTCAATCCGGCGCGCATCTTCCTGGGGGACTCAGGTTCGCTCTTTTTGGGCTTTGTCCTCGCGCTCACGTCCCTGTGGATCCAAAAGGGCTCCGCGAGCCCCGCGCTTACCCTGGTGCCGCTCTTTGCCTTGGGCCTGCCGCTGCTGGACACGACCTTGGCGATCGTTCGACGGCTGGGCCGCCGGCAGAATCCTTTCACCCCCGATCGTGAACATCTGCACCACCGCTTGTTGGCCCTGGGCCTATCGCACCGCCGCGCCGTCATCACCCTTTATGCCTTCGCCCTGGTCTGTGCGCTGGCCGCTCTCGCCATGCTCGACCCCAGCCTCGTGCGGCGCAGCATCGCGGGGGGGGCGGCGCTGTTGGCCGGCGTGGTGCTGGTGCGCAGGGTCGGCGTCTTCGGCGTCATGCCCGCCGCCGGCCGCGAGGTTCTGGCGCGCGCCGGCGCAGCGGCGCAGGTGATCCGTCGCTCGGCCAACCTCACGGCGGCCTGGCAGGAGGTCGCCGACATCCTCCCGACCCTGGGCTGCGAAGACGCCCTCCTGGCAGTGCGCCACGACCTGCGATCCAAGGAGCTCTCCTGGCGCCGCGACCTGAGCCCCACCGCATCGCAGCCGCCACAGCCCGAGTGCATCGCCGTCTTGCGCCCCTCCTTTCGAAGGCGCGGCGCCGTCGGCGAGCTGCGGGTGGTTTGGGCGGCTGCGGAAGAAGCCCCGATGCGCGCGGCGCACCAGCAGGCGCTGCGCTTGTTGCACCAGGCCATCAGCGACGTCGCCAACCGGGATGTTCACCTCGACGACGACGCCTCCGCCGCTGCCGGGTCCGAGCGCATTCTGGGGATCCGCGACTACGGCAACAGCTCACTGCCGGGCTGATGGGCGGGGCACGGGCTCTTGCCTGGGTGCTTCTGGCCGTGGCTGGTCGAGCCCAGGCGCAAGTGGTCACAGACCCTTCGGATCCCCTCTACCAAGACCTTGAGGTCTGGGAGGCCAAGGGTCTGGTCGGGCGTCTGCCGGCTCTTCAGCCCTACCCCCTCCAACTCGTCGAGCACCTGCTGCGCAGCGTCGCCGCCAACGCATCCGCGGGCTCAGCCGATCGACGACGGGCCCAGTGGCTCATCGCCCGCATCGGCGATCCGCTGCACCTCACCGTCGAGATGCAAGCCCGGGCGACGTCGGCGTCGTCGGGGCGCTACTCCCTGCTCGCCGTCGACCCGGATCTCCAAGGCATGGTGACGCCTTGGCTGGGTGCCTCCGCCCGGGCTCGCATCATGGCGGTCGCGCTCGACGACGGCCTGGCGTTGGCTGCGGGGCAGGGGAACCCCGAGGACTTTGTCAGCGACTCCACCGACTTCGACCTTGGCTCCGAGAACCGTCAGGTGCGCCAAGTCTCTTACGGGTCGCTGGGCATCGGCGAGGGCGACGGGATGGTGCTCTTTCAAGTGGGCCTCGGTCGCCACCGCATCGGACCCTTCTCGGAAAACGGCATCGTCGTCGGACCCCAGGCGTCGCAGGCCGGACTCTTCTCGCTCCTCTTCCAGCAGGAGCTGGTGACCGCGCACATCGCCCTCTTCGAGCTTGCCGTGGCCGCTGAAGCCGGCGGTCGCACGGTCTCGGGCAAACACCTTTTCTACCATTCCGTCGACGCCCACCCTTTTCCCTGGCTCGACGTCGGCGCCTTCGAGACCGTGGTTTCTGGCGGACGCTTGGAGCTGCTCTATTTCATCCCCATCGCCGCCTACTTTCACAGCCAGGGGCTCACGGGTTTTGCCGACAACTCCCTGGTGGGGATCACCAGCCGGGTGACGCCGCTGCGAGGTCTCGACATCAAGGGACAGTTGTACGTCGACGACATCAGCTTTAACGACATGGTTCGTGGCGATTTCGATACCAAATACAAATTTGCGGCCCAGCTCGGCGCGTCCGCGTCCCCGGCTGCGATCCTCGACAGTGCGCACGCGGGCACCCATGACGCTTGGCGCCTCATCAGCGTCGATTATACAGCGGTGATGCCCTACATGTATTCGCACATCAATTCAGCTGGATCGGGCGCGAACTTCGAAGACTACACCAACGCCGGTGCCAACTTTGGTCCGGCCTTGGAACCCAACTCCGATCGCTGGCAGCTGCGCGCGTTGTGGCGGCCGATGGACGACCCCTCCCTGTCGTTCGTCGACGTCGAGTTGCGCGGCGCTCTCATTCGCCACGGCAACGCCAGCGCGGGGATCATCCCGGGGCGCGACGGCTCCATCTTCGACGACGGCTTCCTCGACGGGACGCCCACCTTTCAGCCGCCCTTCGTCGACCCCACCGGCCAGCCCGCCACCCGTTTTTTGACCCAGGCCGTGATCGAGCAGACCGTTCAGCTCGGCGCCTCGGTGCAATGGACGCTGGACGCCGCCCACGCCGCAGACCAAGGCTGGGATCGCGGCTGGGGCGGGCTGACGGCGTCGCTGGGCTACACTTGGCAGTGGCAGGACAACGCCGGGCTCGTGCCAGGTGCATCCCTGCAGCAGCACTTTTTCGACGCGTCCTTGCGCTATCGATATTGATCGGTGCCGAGCATTTGAGCCCAGAGCAACAGCTCAAGCAGGAAATCCCTGCGGCGCTCCCCCATGATGATCAATCGAGGTTGAGCGCCTGCACGAAGTCAACGGCCCAGGCGTTGTCGTCGCCCAACTGGCCAAAGAGCCCCTGGCCCAAGCAGGCGACCGTCTCGTCGTCGCGGACCACGCAAGCATGCACGGGCCCGCAGGCGATGCCGCCGCCGTCGCTGATGCCGGCGAAGGTGCCCGGAGCATTGTCCTCGTAGGTGTAGAGGTTGTTGTTGATGCCCCCGAATTCGCTGCTCGGCGGCCAGAAACCCGACCAATACTTGGCGGACTGGTCAGCCAAGAGCGCACAGGTCGCCATGCCGCCAGCAGAGATCGACGTCGCGACGCCGCCCGGATTGTAGGCCGTGGCAGCATTCCTGGCGTAGGTGGCCGAGCCATTGGGGCCCCGATACCAGCCCCAGCAATACACCGATCCACTGTCATTGAGCGCGCAGACATGGGAGCTGCCGGCGGCGATTTGGACGATTCCTGTGAGCGTGAGGGTGGTCGATGCATTCTTGACTTGCACAGGCGTCAACGCATCGACATTGGAAAGATTACCCAGTTGACCGTAGGTGTTTGCACCCCAACACTGGACAGTAGAATCCGGCAGCAGCACGCAGGTGTGCTCGTCGCCCGTCGCCACTGCCCTCGGCTCTTGGGGCAGGGTGACCGCCGCACCGATCGAGGCCCGGTTGCTGAGACCGCCATCGCCAAGCTGACCTTTGTTGTTGAGGCCCCAACAATATAGTTTGTTGGTGCCACCCTCTTGGGCAATGGCGCAAGTGTGCTCGGCGCTGCTGTCAAGAGCGACCACGTTGCTGAGCCCAGCAACGGCGACGTCGGCGCTGTTGCGCGTGCCCCCCAGGGGTTCCAGCCCGAGCGCACCCACGCTGTTGTCTCCTGTGCAGGAAACCGTCGCGTCGGCGGCGAGCAAACAGGTGTGGAAACGCCCGGCCACGATTTGGGTGGCGCCGGCGGAGTGCTCCACGGCGACGGGCACATCCCAATTCATGAGGCTGCCATCTCCCAGCTGGCCGCTGGCGTTGTCGCCCCAGCACCAGGCACCCTGGGCGTCGAGCGCGCAGCTGTGCCGGTGCCCCAGCGCCAAGGCCTGGGCCCCGCTCAGGTCGCGCACAGTGACAGGGTTCTTCGACGTCATGACCGTGCCTGTACCCAGAAAGCCACGCAGGTTGTCACCGCGGCACAAGACCCGGTGCTGGTCGTTCAAAGTGCAGAGGCTGCGGCCGTTGATGACGACGTCTTGCACGTTCCCGGTTCCCTGGATGCGCGTCGGTATTGCAACGATGTACGGCAGGTCGATGCCGAGAGAATAGTGATTGTTGACGCCCCAGCAGTAGGCGCTGGTGGTTGCGTTTTCATCGACCAAGGCGCAGCTGATGTTGCTACCCGTGATCACGCGCTTTGCTGGCTTCTCTCCGGGGCTCGACCCAAAGCCGGCGACGGGTGCGGGTGGTGACCCCCATGCGGCCCCACCGGTGGCGCCCAGCGCGTTGTCGCCGGCGCACCAGACCTCGCCCCTGCTGGTGAGAACGCAGGTGTGCGAGTAGCTCGCGTTCACCTGCGTGGCGTCGGTGACGTCCGGAAATACGCGCTGTGGCAGCCAGGTGTCGTTGGGGCCACTGGCATGGCGGGTATCGCCCCAACAATACACACCTGTGGTGCCATTGTGCTCATCGACCAGAGCACAGGCATGAAATCCCCCTGTGCTTACTTGTAGTACGTCCTCGTTCCACTCGCTGCCACCGACTTTTACGGGAATGTTTCGATTGGTGTGCACGGCGTCATTGCCCAAGGCTCCCCAGGCATCTTCGCCAAAGCAATAGGCTTCACCCGCGGAAACCGCGCAGGTCACGTGCCGATCCCCTGCTTCCACCTGCTGCCAAACGCGACTTGCCTCCCACCCCGCCGGCCGCACCACGGGCGTCGCCTGGCTCTGCGTCGAGTTGGAGCCCGTCCCGAGCTGGCCCTTGTCGCCAGAGCCCCAACAGAAAAGGGCCCCGCTGGCGTCGAGGGCGCAGGTGTTTTGGCTTCGACCATCACCCGTTGAAACTGTGTTCACGTTCGTCAGCGGCGTCCCGGGTCCAACGATCACCGTTCGCGGGATCGAAATGTCCCAATCGGCAACGGCCGTGCTGCCCATTCCCACTTGTCCGCCCACATTGTTGCCCCAGCAGCGGGCGCTGGCATCGCTCATCAGGGCGCAGATGTGCGGGCCGGCCCCCGTCGACAGCGCGACCGGGTAGACCAGATCGGCACAGGTCGGCGCCGCTCCGTCGTTGTTGGTGCAGCCCTGGCGCGGGCCGCAGCCGCCGTTGTTCGTCTGGCACTCGTCGACGTCCGTGCAGGTGGGCGGGGCTCCCTCGTTGTTCGTGCAGGACCTGAAGGCGCCGCAGCCGCCATTGTTGGTCTGGCATTCGTCGGTGTCACCGCAGGTCGGCGCGGCTCCATCGTTGTTCGTGCAGGCAGCGCTGGGGTCGCAGCCGCCGTTGTCGGTCTCGCACTCGTCGACGTCGACGCAGGCCGGTCCGCCGACGTCCTCTCCGCAGGTCCGGTAGGGCCCGCACCCGCTGTTGTCTTCGGCCAAGGGGTGGTGCGCGTAGGTGCCGACGTCGAGGCAAGCCGAGAGATTGCCGGCTGCGTCGCGCAAGCGCAGCGAAAAGGCGGTGGTTGCGCAGTAGAGCGGGGTGGCAGGGAGAGCAAAGGCCCCAGCGGCATTCGCCCGTGCCGCGAGCACGTCGTCACCGCTGCAGCCGACGGAGGCGAAGAGCTCCACCCAGACCTCAGCTTCGGCCTGGCCCGACACCGTGACGATCTGGGCGCTGCCCGACGTCGCGCTCAAGCCGACGTCGCTGGGTTGGGCCGGGCCTTGATCATCGTGGATGTAATCAATGGCCATGACACAGGAAGACCAGGATCCAAGCTGGTCGCTGACGTCGGCGTACAGCCGGGTCTCCTGATTGTTCAGCACAGTCAAAGACAACGAAAATACGCCATCATCATCACCCACAGCGGTGGCGATGGCGTCATGTTGGCAGGCTTCGTCGTTGTAGAAGTAAACGGAATAGCCCGGGGAGGTGTATCCGGTTGCGCCGATGTCGACGCTCACGCCCGGAGACTCCGGCGTCGTGGTGATTTCGCTCGGCGGCTCGAGGGGCTGCTCCAGCGGATCGCAGGGGACCACATCCACCGGCATGGCGCAGAGATCGCTGAAGGCCACACACTTTCCGGTCGAATTGACGCCGAAAATGGCGGTGCCATCACAGGAACTATTTTGGCCGATGAAGTAGTCGGCGAGCTGCCCTGAAGAGGGTGCTGGGATCCACGCGTCTCCGACGGCGAATGCCACATCGAGGGTTGCGACGACGTCGAAAATACACATGGTCAAGACCGCCGGATGCACGACGCCGGCGGCCCGACAGGCGGCTTGCGCGCTGGCCTGCTCGTCGGCGCTGAAATCATCGAGCGTGGCAATACTAGATGGAAAATCAGCGGAGATCTCCGCCTCTTCCATTTGGATCATTGAATCTTCTGGAGATACACGCCAAGAGGAGCCGAACTCAGCGTAGAGCGTCGCCTGGGACCGCGGCCAAGCGGCGAAGGTCCCATCGCGCAAGCGAAATTCGTCGCGGGCCCTGCCGCTGTAGTAGCCGCACAGCCCAGCAATGTGCTCCCGCCGCTCCTGGGGAACAGAGAGGAAGAAATTAAGATGGGTGCCACCGCTGGAAACCAGCAACTCGTCGCCCGTCGACCAACGCAGGCTCCGCCATGACCCGCTGCCCGACAGCGTGGCGCCACCCGGCAAGGCCCCGGTCCCCGTGAAGGCGACGCCGTTGACCTCGACCGACAGCCCGTGGGTCAGGGAGAAGACGACACGGTCACCGTCGGCGAGCGCCCCCACCGCTGCATTCACGGCGACGCGTGTCGATCCAAACCAAGGAAGCTGCAGAGCTTGGACGATCATCTGGCGATCAAAGGTCTCGGCGAGCGTGAACACACCTGTCTGCTGAAAGTCGTAGGCCAAGCCATCAAAGGTAATTAAATGTGGGTCGCCCGCCGACGCGCATCCGCCGCCGTGACCGAAGGGCTCCTGCCGGGCCGGAGCGGGGACGGCGGCGCTCGAAAACGCGAAGCCAGCGTCGCCGGTGAGTGCGACATCCAGGGTGCAGGCCGCCAACAGGCCTTCGTCCTCGATGCCCGCCGCCGCGCAGACTTCGCGCGCAGCGAGGCGCGCCTGCTCGGGGACATCGTCCTTCGTGCGCACCTGCGTCGGAAAGGCGGCCGCGAAGACCGCATCGTTCTCGGGAACGAAACGGTCGTCGAGAATCGATTCGCCGGCGCGCACCCGCCAGCTCTTGGCGAAGAAGCCATAAAGCGTCAGGGGTGCGGTGGGATTCAGGAGGAGGTCTTCGTCGCGGGCCTGAAAATCATCGCGTGGATCGCTGTTGTATTTTCCGCCGAGGCCCAGCAGGTGACCGGCAAAGCTCGGGTCGACGCTGATGACCATGTCCAAAATGGCGGCATCAGGACGCGGCGCTCGGGCCGAAATAAAGATCGCCGTTCCGCTGGTGAACACAATTTCTATTGTGTCACCATCGCGCCTCACCATGCCGGTATCATTCACTGCGAGAACATCCGTGGCTGTAGTGATCTCACCATTGAGCGTCACACCCAGGCCGCCCCCCGTCAGGGCATGAGCGACCACGACGTCGTCGCCTACGCTGACGCCGATCACCCGGTTCACCGCGACGGACGGGCTGCCGACTGGATAGGGGACTTGGCGAACTTGCACGACGAAGCTCTGACTTTCATCCTGTAGAAAGACGAAATCACCGATGCCTTGGAAGTCGTAGTAGGTGCCATCGCAGGTCGTGATGTGGGTATCGCCCCAGCTCACGCAGGTTCCATTGCGATACTCTGCAGCGTTCTTCCAGGGCTGCTGATCGGCTGTGCCAATGTCGTTGTCATCGTCGATGCCATTAAAGGGTATTTCGTCGCCGCCAGGCGATGAACCTGCAGACAGTGCATCGCCGCCAGGCGATGAACCTGCAGACAGTGCATCGCCGCCAGGCGATGAACCTGCAGACAGTGCATCGCCGCCAGGCGATGAACCTGCGGACAGTGCATCGCCGCCAGGCGGAGCGCTGTCGGTGAATTCCGCAGCTCCGGGCGACACTGCGGGATCGCTGTCATCGCCGGGGAGCGCCGGATCTGCGTCGATGGGAGTCGTGGGATCGACAGCATCGACAGCGTCGCAGGGGATGAAATCCACCGGCATGGCGCAGAGATTTTCGAAATGGGTGCACTGCCCATCAGCGGGGTCGATGCCGTACACATCGGTGGCAATGCAGGTCAGATTCTCGCCGATAAAGTAGTCGTTGAGATGACCAGCAGAGGGGGCCGGAATCCGTGCGGCGCTGGTGGCAAAATCTGGATCTGAAGTGGCGGCCACGTCGAAGGTGCACATGCGCAAGACCGTCGGATCGACGACGCCCGCCGCGCGGCAAACAGCTGCGGCTGCGGCTTTGGCTGCGTCATCAAAGTCGCCCAGCGTGAGGGCCGATGGAGCATCCGCGCCGACGTCGGCGCTCGCCGGTGGGAGGTCCACGATCGAATCCTGCGGGGACACCCGCCACGACGCGCCAAAGCCGGCCCCGAGCTCGGCTTGGGAGCGAGGCCAAGCGCCAAAGGTCCCGTCCCGCAATTGAAAGTCGTCGAGGGTGGTGCCGCTGTAGTGACCACAGAGGCCCGAGATCCCGTGGCGACGATCATGGGGCACGGAGACGAAGAAATTGAGATGGGAGCCCGCGCTGCCCACCAGCAGCTCGTCGCCGGTGGACCAATGCAGGACGCGCCAGGATCCGCTGCCCGAGAGCGTGGCGCCGCCGGGCAGGAGACCAGCGCCAACGAAGGCGACGCCGTTGACGTTGATGGAGAGCCCATTTTTCAAGTTGAAGGTCACGCGATCGCCGTCGGCGACGGCCCCTACTGCCGTGTTGACCGCCACGCGGTTTGAACCAGGCAAATATTGCTGCAGAGCTTGCACGAGCACCTGGTGATCAAAGCTCTCGGCAATGGTGAAGATGCCTGCTTGCTGAAAATCGTAGGCGAGTCCATCAAAAGTGGTCACATGGGGATCGCCCCAGGAGGCGCAGCCGCCGCCCCTCTCCACGGGCTCGTCGTGGGCGGGAGCGGGCATCGCGGCGCTGAGGTCCGCAAAGCCAGCGTCGCCGCTCAGGGCCACATCGAGGGTGCACGCCCCCAGCAAGCCCTCGTCCTCGAGTCCCGCCGCCACGCAGAGGTCGCGCGCGGCGGCACGCAGGTGCTCGGGGAGGTCGTCGATGGCCGTGACCTGCGCGGGGAAGCCGACGGCCACGACCGGGTCGACGGCGGCGACGAACTGGTCGTTCAGGATCGACTCACCCTCGCGCACGCGCCAGGAGTGGGCGAAGAAGCCGTAGAGCGTGAGGGGCGAGGTCGGGCTCAGGGTCAGGTCTTCGTCGCGGGCTTGAAAGTCGTCGCTCGGGTCTGCGTTGAACTTTCCTCCCAGCCCTAACACTTGGTTTGAATGACTGTTATCGAGGCTCAAAATCATATCCAAAACGGAGGCATCGGCCCGGGGAGCACGAGCCGTGATGAAGATGGCCGTGCCGTCGGCGAAGAGGATTTCGATCTGGTTGCCAGCCCGGCGCACCACCGCGGCGTCGTTGGCCAAGATCAACCCGTTGGCGGCGATGACGTCGCCGTTGACGGTCACGGCCAGGGCCCCGCTGCCGATGGCATGAGCAACGACGACGTCGCCGCCGACCTTGACGCCAATGACCTGGTTGACGGCGAGGGAGGTGTCGTTGGGCGCATAGGGAACCTGACGAACCTGCACCACGAAGGTCTGCTCGGCGTTTTGCAGAAAAACAAAGTCGCCAACGGCCTGAAAGTTATACAGCGTTCCATCGCAGGTCGTGATGTGGGTGTCGCCCCAGGTCGTGCAGATTCCGCTGCGATAATCAACGCTGTTTTTCCAGGGCTGTTGATCCAGTGTGTCTGATCTGCAGTCATCATCAAGGCCATTAAATGGTGTTTCGACCATGGTGGGCGCGATGAGGGCGTCGTCGTCATTGCAGTCCGCCGCAGCAGAAACACCGTCGTGATCTTGATCTGGGTCGACGATTCCATCGTGGTCGCCGATCGTTTCACCGCCGTCGTCGTCGTCGGCGCTGTCGCCGTCGCCGCCGTCGTCGCTGATCGGATCCTTGCTCCCCTTGCCCCCGCTGCCCTTGCCCGTTTCGTCGCCGATCCCGCCGGGATCTTGGCCGCCGTCGTCGCCGACCACGTCCAGATCGTCGCCATCGTTGGCGCCGGGGCTGGCGTCGTCGCCATCGCCATCGGGGCTCTCCGTGCTGCCGCTGCCGCGGCCCGTGGCGCCTTCGCTGTCGGGGCTCTGTGCTCCCTCGTCGTTGCCGCCGTTGGCCGTCAACCGGCAACCGCCACCCACCGCCAAGCCGATCACCAACGAGGCGTGCGCGAGGCGAAACATCGACATGACCACCTCGCCCGCAGGTTCGCGCGCTGGTCGTCCTGCTTGCTGGCCTTGCCCCAAGGTGTCCCAGTCCGAAGCGGATCGTCTTTTTGCGCGGTCGCGCGCCACCGACGCCAGAGCGCTTCCCGCGTTGCGCCACGGGGCACGCCGGAGTGCTTCCCGTTGCACCGTTGGCAAGGCCAAGGTGCTTCGTGGCCTCCTGCCTCGGGGCTGATGTTGAGCCGTGAGCACGGCTCAAGTGGGCGAGCCGGTGCGTGCTCAGCGTCGTCGAGGACTGGGTCGGCGCGCTGGGACTTTCTTGACCGTGCGCGGCACCTGCATCTTTTGCCGGCGTGCTTCGCGCTCGCGTCCGTCGGCGTCGTCGATGTCGTCGCAGGAGTGGGTTTGTTCGCACGGTCGCGCGGTCTGCAGAGGCACCGTGGGTCGCGCTGGAGCGGGGGCGCGTTCTCGACGCGCGCGCTCTCGTACCTGTTCGCGGGCTTGATCTCGCTGCTTGTCATCGGGGCTGCCGCGCAGGGGCCGCAGCTCGAGGTCGCGATCCCGGGCGCGCGGCACCGGTCCAATCAGATCGCCCCGCGCCCGCTCGTGCTCGATGCTGCGGGCATGGCGCACACGGATGGCGTCGTCGGGTATGGGTCCGCGCAGCTGCGCGTCGACGACGCGATGGCTCACCACGGGGCGCCCCAACACCCGTTCGACGGCGTCGTGGTCGACGGCGTCGTTGACGATGCGCTCGCGCTCCTCACGTTCGCGGCGGTGCACCACACGCGTTGAGGGCATCAGCTGGCGGTTGCGCGCCCGCGGCACACAGACGACGACGAGATTGGGCGCGAGAAAGCGCGTTTCGTCGACAAAGACCCAACCCCAAGGACCAAAGACTGGTTCGACGTCGACGGCGATGAGCCCGCGACCGGGAATCCACACCGCCTCGGGTCCAAGCGGAGCCCAGCCGATGAAGCCGGGGCCGACCCGCCAATCGACCCAAGCGGGGCCCCAGACGCGACCGGGGACCCACACCCAGCCAGCGTCGTCGAGCCAGAGCCAGCGGCCGTAGTGAAACGTGGCCCAGCCAAAGGGCTCGGCCGAGACCCACAGCCAGCCGAACTCAGCGGTCCACGCCCAATGACCCACCGAGTAGGGCCGCCAGCCGACGTCGACCGAAGGGCTCCAGACCCAACCGTGATCATCGCGCCAGAACCACTCCCCAAAGGGCGAGAGGTCGTCGTGAAAAGCCGGCGTCGTCGCGCGGGCCTCGAAAGGGGGCAGCGCGGCGGCCCCAGAGGACCCAGCGAGTCCGGCGACGACAACGACAACGAGGAAGAGCGGCTTCATGCGCAGCTCCGTTGGGTGCGGTTCAAGGGAGCTGCAGCATCGGCTGTGCCGGCCCGGCGAAAACCGACGCCGACGTCGACGTCGACGTCGCGTCCGGCGGTGCTGGGTCGGCACCGATGCACCACACCCGCAAGGTCGCCCCAGCGCCGTCGGGGATGCTCTTCTGGGAGGTCTGGTGCAGACCTCCCTCCGCGCCGGCGGAGCCGGACGCGGGGCCATCAACTCCGCGTTCCACGGGCGCGCTTCACGCGCATCATCCCGCGTCTTTCCCATCTCGGAAGGCGGTCGAACATCAAGCGGACGCGGGATGAGAGCCTCGACGAGCCGTCGGTACGCGTAACCGTCCGGGCTTTGACGTCGTGACGGTCGGGCGGCCATTAACGACTGTCAGGTATGGCGCACGGGAAAAGGTCAGAGCCCGCGGGATGCTCGCCCCCCTCGAAAGAGCGCCTTGCCCATCGAGGCGTTTGCGCGCGAGCGCGGCCTCGGAGCTAACGAACGTGGGTGAGCCACACCCGGCCGAGCGCATCGGCAACGACGACGCCAGCGCTGGTTGGTGCGGCGGCGCGCAGGCTGAAGACACTGCGCCGGGGCCCGACGACGCGAGGCGCGGCCAAGGTGCAGTCCGCCTCGGCATCGAGGGTGAAGAAGGCTCCGCTCTTGCCGGAGCCGCGCACGACGCCGCCCTCGACATAGAGCAGGTCGACTTCGCCATCGCCGGCGCCGCTGAGCCGAGGCGGGGCGCCCAGTGCGCTCAAGTCGACCAGAATCACGCCTTGGCTCACGAAGTCGCCGACGCTGGCCTGCCCAACGTAGACGCAGTTGTCGACGACGACCGGTGCGCTGACGCGATCCCCCGTGCTCAGCGAGAGCTCGGCGACGTCGACGCTCGGGTCGTCGCGTTGCACGATCAGCAGCTCGTCGTTGAAGGAGACGATGGAGAAGTCCGGGGTCTGGACGATGCCACCCGCGATCAAGAAGGGCTCGCCAGCGTCGTGGAGGGTGTCGGTGAGCCCGCAGTCCCCCGTGTCGGTGCAGGTGGCGAAGGCGATGCGGTTGGGCTCCACGCCCTCGTCAATGCCGACAACGACGACGACGGGTCCATCAAAGACCGCGGCAACTCCTTCTTCGAGGGGCGCCACGGCGGCGACGCGCACACGGCCGAGGGCGAGGGTGCCCAGGGCGACGTCGACCAGCTCCCCGGCTTCTCCGACGCCGGTCAGGTGGTCCGCGCCTGTGAGCTGGCCGAGGGCGCTCAGCAAGGGCACGCCCGCGCCGCTTCTGGCGTTGACCGCGATGGCGTTGCCCACCAAGCCCAGCTCCACGAGGCCGGCAGCGCTGGACGCGAGGGCTGTGCCGTCGACGACGAAGAGGCGCTTGGTTTCCGCGTTGAGCTGCCGGATGACGCCGGGGACGCCGTCGTTGTCGTCTGCGGGGTGGGCGCCGCTGGCAAACGCGGCCACGCTGCCGCCGCGCTGCAGGGCCCACAGCGTGTCGTCGCCGTCGATGACGACGCTGATGACCTCGGCCAACAACGAGCCGGTGGGCGTGGGTCCGTAGCGGGTTTCGTCGCCGAGACGCTCGAGGAACTGGCCGTCGGCGCCGACGAACACCGTGGATCCCGTGAACGACTTGCTCCCGGCGAGCAAGGGACCGAACCGGTCGATCGGGACCTGTGGCAGCACGGTGCCGACCCCTGGGAAAGTCGGCAACGGCTCCTCGACCAGATGCTCATCGGTCGGAGCCTCGGTGATGCTCCCCGCGCCCGTGGCGATGACGAGCCGGCCATCGCTCACGCTCAGCACCGGCGCCGCATCGGTCTCGGGCAGACCCGAAAAAAGCGTCACACCACTGGCGTGCACGATGGCGAGGTGGCCGTCAGCGTCGGCGACGGCAGCGACGACTTCGGCACCTGAGCTGGGCACGATCTCGCCGACGCGGACCATGGCGAGGCGGCGCCGCTGCTCGGGGTCGTCGACGACGAGGCCGAAGCCGAGCTCGAGCTCGACGCCGCTCAGGGCGCCCGCGCTCAGCATCGTGGTCACCGATCCGCGCCGCGCCGCCACACGGCCCGCCCCGTTGACGGTCAGGGTCGCGATGGTGTCGCCTTCGAGCAGCACGCTCAATCCCGGCACGATCGAGGCCACATCACCAACGACGATGACCGGGTCGCCGTCGGCGTCGCCACGGCCATTGAGCCTGCCGACGCAACGTGCGTCGACCCCGCCGGCCCCACGTCCGCTGATGGCGAACACGCTTCCGTCGGGGCTGAGATCCAGCATGAAGGGATCGATGTCCGACCCATCGCCGCAGGCGGTGACGACCTCGAACGCCACGCCCGCGTCGCGCGCACCAAACACGAGCCGCAGCAGGCGCGCCCCCGTGTCGACAGCGTAGACGCTCTCGGGATCGTCGTCTTCGACGGCGGCAAGAGCGACGAGCGGCCGATGGTCCCCCTGTGCCCCGAGCAGAATCCAATCCTCGTCGCCTTCGCCTTCGCCCTCGCCCTCGCCCTCGCCCTCGCCCTCGCCCTCGCCCTCGCCTTCGCCCTCGCCTTCGCCTTCTCCCTCGCCTTCGCGGGTCGGGAGGCTGTTGAAGTCAGGCAAACAGCTCATCCACCCCGTCAGGGTGACAAGCAGAAGGGCGGGTCTCAGCTTCACCAGCGTGGAATATCCGCGTGCACGACACCTGGCGAGCGGCACGACAGACGGCACCCTGCACGCTCATCGAGAGTCCTTGTTGTCGGGGATTCTGTGGCTCAGGCCGGGCGGCCAATTGGCCGCCCGGCTTGAGGGCAGAGAATTCATCGCCGCCAGGCGATGAACCTGTAGACAATTCACCGACACGCCCAGCGCTGTCGGTGAATTCTCATCGAGAGTCGTGAAGCCCTCCGCGGGTAGGTGAAGAACGAGCAAGGGGGGAGTGTCGGCGATGGCAGAGCCGACGACGGCGGCGACGGCAGCGGCGACGACATCGACGACGACACAGCTCTCAGGCCTTCGATCGCCCGTTGCGAACGCGGTCGCGACGTCGAGACACGCTGATGAGCGCCAGCACCGCCAGGGGAGCGGCCGGGGCTGCGGTGCTCGTCGGTGCGCTCGCGCATCCGGCCGCGAGCAAGGCATCGTCGAAGCCGAATTCGCTGGGCGGCCCCAGCTGGAGTTCGATGCTGGCCGACGGCGACTCATTGCCGGCAGATCGAGCGCGACGATGGAAAAGGGCGACACGGCGTCCGGCTCGCCGAGAACGGAGATGCCACCGGCGTCGACGAAGTCGAAGTAGGTCCCTTCGGATGAGCCCACGCGCACGACCTCGATGGGCTCGTCGCTCTCGATGCCGAGCGCCGCACGGCCGCCGGCAAAGGCACCGCGATCGTTGAGCTGGGGAAGGCCGGGTGCTGCGTCGTCGGCGCCGCTGCCCGTGGTGAAGGAGCTGAGCTCCCGTCCTTCGCCCTCGTTGCGAGCCAGGAGCCGATACCGCGTGTTGGGGTGCAGCGGCTCGGCCACCGTCACCCGAAGCAGCGAGACGAAGTGGCCCGCGACCTCGGCGACGTTCAGCCCCACCCCGACGTCGGCGTCGTCGATGAGGCGCAGCTCGACGCCGTTGTCCTTGACCAGGATGAGCGGATTGGTGGGGACATCGATGGCGCCGGTCGCAGGAACGGGTGCCGGATCTTCGGCAGGAGGGATCGCAGCGGCGGGGGCAGCGACGAGGGTCGCGGTGAACAGTCGGGCTGCAAGAGAGAGGGGCGAGAGTCGGGTCAGCATGGGTCGCTCCAGGTCAGGGTTCAGGACTCCCGGCGGGTGATTCCACGGCCCATGCCGACGCAGGTCTCGGCAGCAGGGCGCGCGCTCGTCGAACGGCGTCGTCCGCCCGAGATCGGATGGGGCATGACAGGGCGGTCATGCTCAACAGAGTTCTGGCCGTCCGCGGCTCTGACGCCGAGGGCGGCCTGCGCCTCGGGTCTGGCGATGCAGCCCCCATAACGATGACTGCGGCGTGCCCCAACTGGGGCCCGTCGTAGTCGAGGGCAAAGCGCTGTGGGAGCGTGTCACTTCTGGCCGCCCGAGAGCTTGGTCGACGTCGTTGCCGGGTGGTGACCGTCGTCGTGGGGCACCGAGACCGGCCGACGGCTCTCCCTCGGGTTTTTCCGTCCGGTTCGATGGTCGCCGCGAAGATGGCAGCGATGGGTGCGCGGTTGGTGGCGTTCCATTCGTCTATGCGGCGCGCCTGTTGACTCGGATCCCCCCAACGATCAGCGGCAGCAGACCGGCAGGGGCGGGATGACGAGGACGGCCAAGAAAACGACAGCTGCTTGGCCGACGCGTGCTGGTGCCACGAGTCCGGTCTTTGGGTCCCCAGCATCAGCCTGCGCTGAAGAACTGGGTTTGGCGGGTGGGATCATCGGGGTCATCCTCCGTTGCTCGGGGCTCACCGTCCGTGCGCTCGCTCGGCGCCGCAGGCCTCCCGCGCGAACGTTCGTCACGCCCCGACCTTGCGCGCTGCTTGCCGAGCGACCTCCCCCGGCCCCTCGTCCATGGCAAGTCCGTGCGCGGGACGAGCGCCGGCGCCACCTGAGTTTTGCCAACGACGTTTCCTGGCTGGGCCGGATCCTTCTCGTGATCTCACGACCGGGCTGTCGTGCCTTGTCAGATCTCGGGCGGCTGCTTCTGTCGGCGCACGCCCTGCTGCCAATGCTCGGGTCGGCATGGGCCGTGGAGAAGCCGGAGGAGCTGATGTGAGTGCACATCCGGAGCACGCCATGAAGGACCTCTTGCAGCCCCTGACCCAGCTGCTCGCACTGGCCGCCCTGCTGGTCGTGCTGCTCACCGTGACGCTGCTTCCAGGCGACGACGACGGCCTCGCCAGCTTCGCCCTGCTGTGCACCGCCATCGCCGCCGCCGTCTCTGGGAGAAGCGCGGGCGGCGACGAGTAGGGCACCTGCCGAGCCGGTGACAGCGCGGTGCCGCAATCCATCATGCGCGCGCGCGGGTGGACCATCCTCGCACTCAGGGCCAGAGCACTGACGTCGAGGTCGATCCCCGATCGATGCCCAAGGTGTCTGGGGCGCAGCCCTCGCTCGTGGCCGACCCGCAGCTCGAAGGCAACTGTTGCGCAGCTTGCGCAGCTCGATGTAGTCGAACACGTCTCTCGTTTCACGTCGCCAGCGCTCTCGAAGTCCTCGCCGAGCTCGGTCTTGAAGGTCCCGAAGAAGCTCTCGACGGCGGCGTTGTCGTAGCAGTTCCCCCGCCGGCTCATGCTGCAGATGATGCCGTTGACGTCGAGGGTGCGTTGAAGTCCTCGCTGGCGTAGGGGCTCCCCTGGTCGGTGTGATGAAGCAGGCCGCGTGCGGGGCAACGCCGCTTCAATGCCATCCGCAGTGCCAACAGCGCCAGGTGTCGATCGTTCATCGCACTGAGGGCCCAGCCCACCACGAGGCGCGAGAACAGGTCAACGACGACGGCGAGGTACATGAAGCCCTCGGGCGTCCGCAGATAGGTGACATCGCCGGCCCATCGCTGGTTCGGCGCGGTCGCTGTGTGCTCCTGGTTCAAGAGGTTCAGCGCGATGGGGAACCCGTGGTTTGAGTCCGTCGTCCTCGTCCATCGTCGTCGACGCTTGCCCGCGATGCCCTCGACGCGCATGAGCCGGATAACTCGCTTGCGGCTCACGAACACGCCTTGCCTTTTCAGCACCTGGTGGAGCCGCGGGCTCCCGTAGTTCCTCCGCGACCTTTCATGTGCCTCTCGGCACAGAACGCGGAGGCGGCGGTCATCGCCTGCGCGCTTCGACTCCGATCGCCGACGAGAGGCATAGAACCCACTCCTCGACACCCCGAGCACGCGGCACGCTTCACGACGGGGGCTCGACCTCGTGCGGATCGTGGAAATCCACGAGTCTGCTCGCCGCTCGGTCGACCGCCTGAAGTTCCACCGGGCTATCGACGACGCTGCTGAAGCTGGAATCCGGCACCTCGTCTTTCATGCCTTCGACCGCGCGAGCCGAAACCTCACCGACCACGAGACCATGCAGGACGCTGCGTGCGAAGACGACCTCGTCATCCACATCGCCTGCGACGACCGGGTCCTGCACAAGGAAACCTCCGACGCCGAATGGTCGATGATGGACCACGAGGCTGTGCGCTCGAAGTCCCACAGCCGTGATCGCGTTCGTCGTGGCCACGAGAACGCGGCCGAGAAAGTAAAATCCGGCTGGCTGCCGAGCAAGGCGCCGACGGGCTACCGTCAACCTCCGTCCCTTTGGCCCTGACGGCCAGGTCGTCGAGGGCGCCGGCACCATCGCCCTGACGGACTGGGGCCGCCTGCTGCTGCGTCGCATCGGTGAACTCCGCATGCGTGGTCACGCGCTCGACTGCGTCGCCGGCAAGGTCGTCGAAGAAAGCTTGGCGCCACCGCATGTTCGCGCGCGGTTTGAGCATCACGGCAAGGCAGGCCGGGTCGCCCACATGCTGCAGAACCCTTTCTACGCCGGCCGCTTCCGCTGGAAGGACAAGGTCTACGAGGGGAACCACGAGTCCGTCTTCACCCACGCCGAATGGGAGCGCCTCCAGGCCACCTTTGCCACCGACCACGCGCCACCGCAGCCCGCCCCTGAGCAGAGGGGCGCCCTGGTTCGGCTGCTGAGCTGCGCGGAGTGCGGTTGCTGGATCAGCTACGACCCCAAGACCAAGGCGCTGAAGAGTGGCGACGTTCGTCGTCACGACCACTACCGGTGCGCGAACGGGCGGCAGGCCCACAGCCGGGGCTGTCGATGCCATCCACATCACCGACCTGTTGGCGAAGCAGGTCTCCGACGGCCTCAACGCGACCCACAAGGACGTCCAAGACCAGCGACGTCGAGAGGGCGCCCAGTTCGAGCGCTCGCTGCGGGATCTCGACGTCAAAGAGAGCAAGCTCGTCGACGAGATGTTTGACGGCGGACTCTCTCGGGACGTCGCCAAGCGTCAGCTTGAGCGCATCCAAGAGGAGCGGCTGCGGCTCACTCGCCAAGTGCAGGCCGCCAGCGCCGCCTTGGACGACCGCTACCTGAAAACGGCCGCCGACGTTTTAGAACTGGCCAAGTCCGCGAGATCGCTCTGGGAATCCCGGACGCCTGCTGAGAAGCGTCTTCTCTTCGAAAAGCTGGTTACGAACCCGATGCTGGATGGCGTAACGGTCCGATATGACTTGAAAAAACCCTTCGCCATCCTGTCACGGATGGCGAAGGGTTCTAGTTGGTTGGGGAACTAGGATTCGAAGACACGACGAACCGATGCTCAATGGCCCGACATCGCACAGCTTTTCGTCATCGTCGTCGAGTCCCGCTCCCTGGTCTCCCTGCTTCGGATCCTCGTGAGTGCCCGGCCACCTCAGGAGGGCTCCGTGTGCTGGGAGAAACTGGGAGAAGCCGACCGGTCCGTCCCTCAGCGAGGTCGGTTCGCGTCGTTCACGAGGACATATTTCCGGTCCTGGCGGCCTTCGAGCGAGCGCCTTCAACGCGCCAGGCCCCGGAGGCCACGCGCTCATCGAGGCACGCGCCACACACCGCGACCTGGGCGCCATCTGGAAGGAAAACGTAGGTGATGCCGCTCGGCTTGGTGGCCGCCGTGCAGGACGGCCCCTTCACTCCACACAGGCCACCGGCCACGATGCCGCTGGGCCTAACTTTGATTCTGTTCATGAGCGACCTCTTCCTTCCAGACGCCGTCCCCGACCATCTTATTGAGGCAGGCCTGACAGACATCAATCTGGTTCCGGGCCGGGGCAGTCCAGACGGCAGTGATGGGGCCGGGCTCCTTGGCCGTGCAAACCCCGGTCTGGACGGCGCAGACACCGACCATCACCACGCCGGAACGTTCAATCCGCATGAGAGCCCCCGCGCCGCCACGATCTTAGCCATTCGTCGATGCGGTCGCGTCCGTCCTCGACGAGGTACTCGCGATCCATCGGCGTCAACGGCGGCATGAACGAGGCGTGTAGGTCCGTCTCGGCCTCATCCAGAAGGACATCGGGCAGCTCGACGGGCCCGTCGTAGCCGTGCTTCTGGTGCCGTTCGAGGTGCGCCAGCTCGTGTGCGAGGCAAGCCAGCACGCTCATGCGCGCCAGAGCCAGTGTCGACACCTTCGCCTGGGTAGGCGTTCGCCCCAAGATGCACCAGGCCGTCGTCCTCGCTGTAGCGGGTCTTGGACTGCGGGTTCGGTGCTTCCGTGACGTCGAGCAGTTGAGCGTCTGCGTTCAATGCCTCCCAAGCGTTCACGCAGAAATCGATCTCGCGATCGATCAACCCCCGCGTGCGCCGCACCTCTGGCCTGAAGCCCATGATGGAACGTTGAGACACAATGGACCCCAGCAACATCGACGACGGGCCAATGCCGCTTGAACGACGTCACTCAAGCTTCTCACAGATCGGGGCCGAGCAGGCTGTGCAGCTGGCAGTCAGCGCGCAGCAGTCACTGCACGTTTCCTGAGCCCGGTTCTTCGCGTCGTCGATCCGCCGCCGCATCTCCGGTGTGTGCACGCCGACGTAGAAGCGAAACGTGCCGAACTTGGATTTCACCTGGTGAAGATCGCGGTCCCAGCCCAGACGCACGAGATGGCCCACGAGATCGTCGACGATGGGGAACCATCCACGCCCGACGGTGCCGTTGCTGGTGTCGTAGATGACGCCGTGGTTGGCGAGGAGACGCTCCAGCTCGTCGTTGTCGGCTTTGAAGTCCATCATCATCGGCCTCCTGTCTTGGTTCGCTGCCGCGCTTCACGGGTCTCGCCCAGCAGTCGCACGACGGTGGTGGGGTGCCAGCGCTTGCCCCTCGTCGGCGTCCGGGACTTGTTCAACCGATCGACGATGGCGCGCACCGAGTGACCATCGGCCCGAAGCCGACGGATGCGCCTGACCACGGCCTGCTCGCTGGCGTCCTTGATCAGCGTCTTGCCGTCGTCATCGACGACGTACCCGAACGGCATCTCCCCGCCGGTCTTCTCCGATTTCGACCTCTTGAAACGAAGAGCTGACGAGGTGCGCTCGGCGATCAGGTTGCGCTCCATCTCGGCGACGCCAGCGAGGAGGTGGAGGAAGAACTTCCCCAGCGCCGACGAGGTGTCGACGGCCTGGCCGCCCATGTCGACGAGGTGCAGGGCCACGTCACGCTTCTGCCAGGTCTCGGTCACCTCCAGGCAATCACGGGCGTTGCGGAAGACGCGGTCGAGCTTCAGCGCGACGACGGCGTCGATGGCGTGGGTCTTCGCAGCCTCGAGAACTCTTCGGCCACCCTCGCGTGTGCTGAGGGCCTTTGAGGCGGTGACGCCGGCATCGATGACCACCTCCACCAGCTCCAGGCCCCGCATGGCGCAGTAGGCACGGACGGCAGCCTCCTGGGCGGCGAGGGAAACGCCCTCGCGCGACTGCTCTTCAGTCGACACACGCGCGTAGCCGATCGCCTTTCCGGCGGTTTTTCCCATGGGACCTCCGGCCCGAGCTTGCACAGTTCGACCGATCTGTGTAAATGGTTATGTATCTAAAGGGCGGGTGACGCAGAGAAGGGTGCGCAGATGCGGTCGCCGAGAACGACGTGGGTGCCGCCAAAGACCACAGGCAGGCAGAAGGCCGGGCGAAGTCTCTTGCGCCGACGACGCCCCAGGTCGACGCGGGGCACGAGGTCGGGATGAAGTGCGTCAACGTTCTACGTCCTCGACGCGCCGTGACGTTCGCGACGCGAATTGGCCACCCGGCCTGAGTGCACAGAATTTTGGCGCGTCGGAGGACGCAGCGAAGGCGACGTTCTTGGTTGGCCAGGTCCACGTTCTGCGGATCCCGAGACGGTCAGACCGTCACCGCCGGTCTCAAGCTTCTTGGTCGCGATCGTGCCGAGCGATCACACTGTTGTGCTGCCTGGCGTTTGGCGCGAGCGTCGATGACCATGACGCGAACCCTATGGTTGATCTCGGCGCTGCTTCTGGCTGCTGCGGGTTGCGCCCCCGCTAACGATGGGCCGCCGTCGTCGCTGCCACAGGTCCCCGACACAGTCTTCCTCGTTGCCAGCGACACCACGAGCCACCTGCTCTTTTCCTACGAGCTCGATCCCGCGACCGGGGCGATAGCACTCGTCGACAACGCCGGGCTCTCCGTCGACGGCGCCTTCGCGTTGGCCTCGTCGCCCGATGGCCGCTTTGTCTTCGCAGCCGGAGCAGAGGGCCTCACCTGCATCGGCGTCGACGTCAGCACGGGAGCCCTCACCGCCGTCGACAGCCAAGTGCTCGCGGGTGCGAATGCAACCTTCATCGCGGTGCACCCGTTCGCCCCCGTCATCTACGTCGCGGATGGCACCGCAGCCCCAAATGGCAAGATCTTCATCGTCGGCTACGACGCGAGCGACGGCACCTTGGGCGGCCAAGTCACAGTCGACGCGGGTGGTCTGGACTATCCCCACGGGTTGGCGCTCACGCCAAACGGCGCGCTTCTTTACGCCGCGAATTACGCCAGCGGCACCGGCACAGGCACGACGCTGACAGCGTTCGTCGTGAATGCGACCACTGGCGCACTGGCGGCGGTCGCCGCGTCTCCCTTCGATCTCGCCGCCGCCAACACGGCCGATCCCCGCAACCTGGCCATCACTCCCGCTGGTGATCACTTGGTCGTCGTCGACGAGTCGTCGAATCCCACCAAGGTCGCCGTTGCCTCGCTCGAGTCAACGACAGGAGCGCTGACGGGCGTCGGCCGTGCTTCACCCGCTTCAGGGGCGCTGGGGGGAGGCATCGCGATCGCGCCGAATGGCGCGCAGGTGTACGCAACGAACCGCTCGAACAACACCGTGAGCACCTATGCGCTCGACGCAACCACGGGGGCGCTGACATTCGTCGAAACGATTGGCTCCGGCGGCGTGTTTCCCCAGGCGATCGCCATCGAGGGCAGCGGGTCCTTCGTCTACGTGGCCAACCTCACCGGCGGAACAATCGGCGCTTTCAGCCGGTCGACCACGGGGTCTCTCTCGGCCCTCTCTCCCGCCAACTACGCGCTCCCGGGGGCAGCTCCTTCGGCGGGCTACGTCGTCATCGTGCGGCCGCTCTGAATGTGAAGGCAAGGCTGCGAGCACTTGGGCCTCGACTCACGACGACCAGCTCAGGGTCAGGCCAACGACGTCGCCGCGGTCTTCGTCGAATCCAGATGAGCACCGCCGCTGGCTTGGACTTCGACGGAGGCCTTGCCGAGCTTCACCCGCACCCCGCCTTCCCGAGTTCTACCCCCACCCCCAAGACCCCGCCGTGGAGAGCGCGTCGCCAGGCCGGCGCGGGGTCTGGGGCGCTGTCCCTCAGCAGACCGACTGCTTCGTTGGGGAGATCGAGCGGTTGTTGATGACGGCGACGGCGCAGCGGCCGACATCGGCGGCATGAACACCACCGCCACCGCAGAAGCCGAACGAACGACCACCCAACCCGACCGCCTCGAAACCGCCGTCGAGCTGGGCATGCTCGCCACCGACGCCACCACGGTGAAGAAGACCCTCAGCAACCTCCTCGCCACTGCAATCCAGGACCAGGATCCGGGAGTCCGTGCGGCTGCAGTGAACGCGCTTGGCCTGATCGCGTTTCGAGCAAGGGCTGCAGTGCAACTCGCCAGGGCGATCGCCGCGACAGCATCGACAGCATCGACGACGACGACAACGACGGCGAACACCACGCGGCCATCCGCGTCGGCACAGTTGCTCAGGGCGCGCGACCTCGTCAGCACCAAGACCGCCGCTCTCCTGGGCCTTGACTCGTTCCACCAGCACGATGTCGACCAGATCGCTGGCGCCGTGGAGGCGGCCAGCCTCGACAACGACGGCCTGGTGCGTGCGCTGGCCACCAAGGCGATGTCACGGATCATCGACCTTGTTCGCTTCGACGCCCTGGGCTGGCGCGGACTTCGAGTGCTGTTTCACGGCTTGTTCGACGAGGACGCGTTGGTTCGATCCTGCGCTCGTGCGGGTCTCTGGTCGATCGTGGAACGAGCCTGGTGCGATCTACGTCGTCGAGCGTCTTGATGCTGGGCTGGGGCGGGATCTCCCGTTGATCCGTCGCCAAGGTGTCGAGTCAGATCATCACGGCGAGCAACACGGCGGCAGCGAGGATCGGCAGTGATCCAAGAACCCACAACGCGAGAACCCACGACGGCGCCCTCTTCGCCCAGATGAGACCAGAAGCCGGCAGGAGCGCGGCGCATGCCAGCACCGCTGCGATCATGCCGATGGGGTTGTCGTCACCTGGGCCTGACACGACCTTCCACCACACCCAGCAGCTCACGCCGATGGCGGCGACTCCGGCACCACCAACGATGATGCGCAACGAGGTGCGGAACGTTGTCATCGTCGCCAAACGTTCCAACTCCAGCTCTTGTTCCCAGGCCCACTCCCACCGCCTTACGGCATCGCCTGGCCGTACTCCTGGTGCGGCTCAGAGCACGTCGTCAGGCTCCTCGGGCTTCGCGGACCGCACCGGCACGGGGATCAACAACGCCGGCGCCAAAGCCGCGGCCAGCAGGCGCTTGAGCTTCAAGGTCGCAGCGTCGCCTTCGCCGTCGTTGCAGATGGCGATCACGGCAGCGGCGACAGCGGCGGGTCCGTCGTCGACCTTCAAGCCCCTGCCACCCATCGCGCTTTTCATGGCCTCGAAGGCAAACGGATCGGCGAGGACGCCAGGCAACTGCTTGAGCATCAGCGCGAGTTCGTCGTTGCTGTACCAGCCGGTGGCGAGGTTCTTCATCGCACCGCCGACCTTCGTTGGATCGAGGTCCGGGGGCGCTGTCATGGCCATCAACCGCGTCGTTGTCGGCGATGCCGCGCCCGTCTGGTTCTTCTGCAACAGCGCCGCGATCTCGGAGGGGTGCCAGACCTTGGCTCCGCCGCGGAACTCGTCGGCGAACGCACTGAACAACGCGGGGTTCGCCGTCGCCTTGACGAGGAACGATTCGACCTTGGTCACATCGGCGTCGTCGCCCCAGCCGGTGGCGATGTTCTCCATTGCTTTGGCGGCACGCTTGGCGTCGTCGATCTGGTTGCGCGGCAGAGTGGGTGCGATCGGCATTGCGGATCCTACCCGACATGCCCGAACGCCGTGGCCGGTTCTTGATGACGTCAGCATGGCCCGCGGCCATTCTCAGCGACGTGCGCAGCGGCCCCTACTCGACCACCATCAAGACACGGATCGTCGCCCTTGATCAGCGTGTGCTCGTCCGCGCCCGATACGACGTCGTGGTGCGAGGTGAGCTGCGGGCAGTCCAGGCACGCGGCATCGACCTCTTCACAGCCGGGCGAGTGAAGATCGCGGCCAAGCTCCTCGCCGAAAGAGCCGACGACGACGACGATGCTGGCGCTGGTGGCGCCGCCGTCGATCGTCACGAGGACGACACTGACGGCGAGGAACATGGCGACGACGATGTTCGACTGCTGATCGCCGCAGCGTGCGTCCGTGCCCACTACGTCGCCGCTCACGAGACACTGGCTCGGTGCCGTGCGTGGAAATGCACCGTCGACGATGCAGAGTTGCTCTTCTGCGACCTCTCGTGGCCGGACGAGGCGTAGCCCTACCGCCAGCGCGGCGTCGAAAATGGTCGACATCGCGGGTGGGGGACGACCTCGCCAGGGGCGCGCTGTGAGGTCAGGGCGGCGATCCAACGAGGCTCCAGAAATCCGTGCCAAGAGCTTCGGCGACACGGGCCAAGGTACGCACCGTGGCGTTCACCGCACCGGCCTCAAGCCGCTGCCAGCGCTTGGCGTCTATGCCCGCGGCGTGGGCGGCATCCTCCTGCGTGAGGCCAGCCGTGACTCGGACCTCCCGGATCCGGTGGCCAAGCTGGCGCTGAATGTCCTCGACAACCTTGCGACGCACCGCATTTCGATACGGTGCCCGGCCTCAGTGCAGACACCGCACTATAATACGGCGCTGCTGATGATTGCTTCGTCCCCATGGGGTGCTTGATGGCGATGACCAGGGTCGTGCTGCTCCTGACTTTCTTCTTGGTCGCGCTCAGCGCTTGCCAGGTTCCCCGTTCGGAGGATGGTCCCGCAGACGGCGCGGAAGGCGGCGCCTGCTTCGGCAACGGCACCTGCGACGACGGGTTGACCTGCGCCAGTGATCTTTGTGTCGGGCTACCTGGTGAAGGCGAAGGCGAAGGCGAAGGCGAAGGTGAAGGCGAAGGTGAAGGTGAAGGTGAAGGTGAAGGTGAAGGTGAAGGCGAAGGCGAAGGTGAAGGCGAAGGCGAAGGGGAAGGGGAAGGCGAACCGTGCAGCACCGTCAACGGCTCCTTCACCGTCGAGAACACCCTCGACCTCGACGAACTGGCCAACGTATGCGTGGTCACTGGCGATCTCACCGTCAGCATCGCGGGCAATGCCCTCACCAACACGCTCGGGCTCGCGGTTCTTCAAACCGTCGAGGGCGATCTCACTTTCAGCGACAACATCGCGCTGGCCAGCATTGACTTGCCTGGGTTGACCAGCGTCGGCGGCGAGTTTTCCTTCTTCACCAACAACGCGCTCGTGAGCGTCAGCCTCCCGGTCCTCTCGACGGTCGGAGAAATTACTTTCGCGGGCTCGGCGCTGGCAAGCATCAGCGCGCCAGAATTGACGACGGTCAGCATCCGCCTGACGGTGGGCGATAGCGCCCTGACGAACATCAATCTGCCGGCGCTGGCCAGCGTTCGCGAAATCGACCTCAGCGGTCCATCACTCACGGGCATCAGCCTTCCGAGCTTGACCAGCGTCACCCGAAAATTCGCCATTGATCGCAGCGGACTTACCGCAATCAGTCTCCCTGCCCTGGCGAGTGTCGGCGGGTTCGGGTTCTCGGTTGGCGACAACCGCGGCGACGTCGCGCTGGCGAACATCGACCTGCCGGCACTAACGACCGGGAAGATCTCCATCGCCCGGGCGACCGAGCTGACGAGCCTCAACCTTCCCTTGCTGACAAGTGGCGTCGTCTCGATCGACGAGACCAACAACCCGGGCGATCCGGAGAGCGCACTGACGAGCCTCAGCCTCCCCTCGCTGACGAACGGTACCGTCGTCACGAGGAACACCGCGCTCACGAGTATCAGCCTGCCTCTGCTGACCTCGGGCTTCGTTGCCATCGAAAACTCCTCCGTTGCGACCTTCACGCTGCCCAGCCTGACGAGCGGTGGGCTCGCCGTCAGGAACAACGCCGCTCTCACAAGCGTCAGCGTTCCGGTGCTCACCACCGTCGAGGAGATCGAATTTAGCGACAACGCGGCGTTGAGGAGCATTAGCGCCCCCGCACTGACCACCGTCGGTGGCCAGGACCTCCGAGGCCACCTGGAGGTCCTGGCAAACGGGGCGCTCATAAGTATCAGCCTGCCTGCGCTGACCAGCGTCGGCGGCAGCTTGCGGATCGAAGACAATGCCTGGCTTTCAAGTCTCGGTGTGGCGGCGCTGACCAACATTGGCGGTGACCTGACCCTGGAGGACGCCGCGCTGACAGTCATCAACTTGCCCGTGCTCACGGGCGTCGGAGGTGAACTCTCGGTCCGGACCGATGTCGACCTGACCAGTCTCAACGCGGCCGCGCTGATCACCGTGGGTGGCGCGCTCACCATCTCGGGCACCGCGCTGACGAGCATCAGCTTGCCCGCGCTGACGAGCGTCGGCGCCAACGAAGATTTGTCGCTGTTTGCCGACCGGAGGCTGATCATCAGCGGCAACCCAGAGCTGACGAACCTCTCGGTACCTGAACTCACCACGGTGGTCGGCGACATCAGCGGTAACGACGACGCCCAAGTGGTCATCAGCAGCAACACCGCACTCACGAGCTGCGATGGCCCGTTGATCGCGAACGTCGGCGATTGTGTGGGGGGTGAGGGGGAAGGTGAAGGTGAAGGCGAGGGTGAAGGTGAAGGGGAAGGTGAAGGCGAGTGACGTCGAAGGATGCCGCCAACGGCGGTAGGATGGGCGAAGTTGAATAGCCACCATCTCCTGTCTTTCGCCAGAGGCTACCGCTGACGAGAGGCGCGGGCAGACCGGCCACACCGGTCCGTGCACTGGCGCAGCGCTCTTCTTGTGATCCTCTCTTTCGGTGCCGCCAAACCCGCGGCCACCTCTTGGCGTCTATGTGCGGCGCTCCCCTGAGTTAGCCCGTCGTCACCAATCCTCGCGAATTTCGAAGGCCAAGCTCGCGCTGAATGCCCTCGACAACCTTGCAACGCAGCGCATTTCGATACGGGGCCCTGCCTCAAGGCCGCCCTGCACTACGGTACGGCCCTGCTGATGAGTGCTTCGTCTCGTTGGGGTGGTGGATGCAAATGACCAGGGTCGTGGTGCTTGTCGTCGTTGTTCTGGGCGCTGTAGCTGCCAAGGCCCGCACCTCGACAGCCGTGTACAGCCTGGCCTCCTCCTGCCGCAGCTGCCACAGCAGCGATTCCAACGCAGCCAACCCCGCCGGGACCCTGGTGCAAGTGACGCCCGACCCCCTCGTCGTCGGCGGCAGCGTAGTCTTCGAGCTCACCGCCGTCTCCCACGCACCGCGCGGCGCCACGGCCGTCGCCGGATCTTGTGTGACCGGCTCTGAGTGCACGACCGGCATCTGCATTGGGTCCTCGGGCGCAAAAACCTGCGCAGCCAGCCGCAAGGGAACCTTCGCCGCCTTCGTCTCCGCCAACACGGGCACCTTCGCCGCCGGCACCGGCTACGAGGTCTGCGGCTCCAGCTGCGGCGGCAAGCCCGCTGGCACCGCCGTCCGCGACGTCACAAAGACCAAGACCTTCGGCGTCACCGACCCCGTCATCTGGACCTTCACGCTGGGCAATCTGACCGGCGGAAGCCACACCATCAACGCCGGCATCAACGATGTCGACGGCAACAACAGCAGCGGCGGTGACTTTCAGAGGAGCTTGCCGGCGCTGACCTTCACCGTCATCGCTGAAGGCGGAAGCGAAGGGGAAGGAGAAGGAGAAGGAGAAGGAGAAGGAGAAGGAGAAGGAGAAGGAGAAGGAGAAGGAGAAGGGGAAGGAGAAGGAGAAGGAGAAGCAGAGGGTGAGGGAGAAGGAGAAGGAGAAGGTGAGAAAGAGCCAGCGGAAGGCGAGGGCGAACCAGCAGAAGGCGAGGGAGGGGGTGAGGGAGAGGGAGACCGCGAAGTCGAACCTGCAGAGGGTGAAGGCGAGGGAGAACCTGCAGAAGGTGGCGAGGGCGAAGCCGGCGGTGAAGGTGAAGGGGAATCCGAACAGCCTGCGGAGGGAGATGAGGACAACAACGGGGACGGCGGTTGCGAAACTGACGCGAGTTCCGGCGGTGGCAATGGCAACTGCAACAACGTCGAGAACAACGTCACCTTCAACTGCACCACTCTCGGTTCCTCTCCGACAAACGGAGCGGTGTTCGTCGTCAGCCTCGTGCTGTTTCGGTGGCGGCGGCGCACTTCGACATAGCGGTTCGCGATGTCGGGCTGTTCGATGACGGCTTCGTCTTAGCCCTGAAACAAGCGCGAACCGAGCCCAGCGGACCCTCTCCGTCGACGCGCGCGCTGCTTTGGATATCGTGGTGCCTGACAACGACCTCGACCAGGCATCACAATGCCCTCGGTGACGACGTGCCCGCGCACGCGCATCGATTTCGAGTGAGCGGCCATCGCGCCGCAAGTGATCGCGAATTTGTCGCTTCCACCCCCGAGCACGCTTGTTTGAGGCTTAGCGGGGCGCTCGATGTCGATGTCCGGAGTCGCGTTGCTCGTTGTCGGCGTAGTTGCGCTCAGCGCCTGCCCGGTTCGTCTAGATCCAGAAGCCAGCGGCCCCGCCGACGGCGACGAAGGCGGCGCGTGCGTTGGCAACGGTACCTGCAACGACGACCTTGCCTGCCTCAGCGACCTCTGCGTGAACGATACAGGCGAGGAAGGAGAGAGCGAGGGCGAAGGTGAAGGCGAGGGCGAAGGAGAGGGAGAGGGCGAAGGAGAGGGAGAGGGCGAGGGTGAAGGCGAGGGTGAAGGCGAGGGTGAAGGCGAGGGTGGAGGCGAAGGTGAGGGTGAGGCGCAGCCCGTGTTTCCCCTCAAGGCCGGCGACGTTCTCACCGTCCCCCGGTTCGGTGGGCGCGTGGATGTGTGCGAGGGCGGCGGTCAGACCGGCGACTGCGATCGCAACGTCAAAGGCAGCTACCAACTGACCGACGTGGCCCTCAACGACGACAACGGCTGGGAGATCACCGCGGACGTCCTGTACGAGGGGCTTGTCGACAGGATTCCGGCGTCCGCGTTGTCGCGGCTGGCCATCGAAAACGGCGCCGACTTCGCCGCTATCAGCCAGGACACGCCCGTCACTGCGTTGGGTGCTGTCTTCACCACCGGTCAGGCGCCGCGCCTCGACGCCGCATTTCGCCCCAACAATTTCCCCTTCTTCGACGGCAGCGCCGACGTCTTCGCAGCCGCTGCCGCAGAATTCGCTGACGCCATCCTGGGCATCGACGAGGTAGCCGAGATCGAGACGCAGTTTGCCACCGGCAAGTTCGAGGCCTTCTTCAAGGACGAGCTGAACGGACCGACGTCGATGCACAAGCTCGTAGTCAACGTGCATCCCATGGGCTTTGTGTGCGGGTGGGACGAGATCCTGGTGCCCTTCATCGACGACGTCAGCACGCCCCGCAACCAAAGTTCCTTCAACGGCTTCGAGAACCCGCCGCTCGCCGCCACCTTCTTCCAGCCCAACCTGATCCGCGACCGGGTCACCTACCAATGCTCGTGCTTCGCCCGCACGTGCCGCTCGACGGCGACCGCGCTTTGTCTCGATCCCGGCGATCCGGACGCTGCGCCCGGCCCGTGCCCCTGATCGCTTCCAGCGCCACGCCCTCATCCCTCCCATCAGGCTGCCCTTACGGTCGTCCTGGAATCGGCTATCTCGGTGGCATGCGAAGGATCCGCACCCCAGGCTCGAAGCGGACAACGACGCGCTTCGTCCCGACGTCGACTTGGATCGCCGGTGTCATCGAGATGCCAGCGTTCGTCCACGGCGAGGAGCGTGCTCCCTACCGTCCGGTGATCGCGCTCATCTTGACTGAGGACGGGCTCATCCGAGGGACCGGCGTTCAGCCTCCCGAAGCCGTCGACGAGGCGGTCACTGCCGCGTTCATGCAGTCGTTGTCGTCCCCGATGGTGGGCAAGCCCGGCATTCCCCGGCGGCTGATTGTTTCGACGCCGAGCCTCGCGGCGTTCTTCCAGAAGTTCCTGCCCGAGACCGAGATCGTCATCGGTCCCACGCCCGAGGTCGACGAGGTCGCCACGTCGATGCGGCGGGACTTCACCACCAAGCAGGAAGACGAGGAGGCAGCGGCCCGCAGCTACCTCACCAGGCACGCCACACCCGAGGACGTCGCCGGCTTCTTCGCCGCCGCGGCCGATCTCTACGAACGCGCACCTTGGACGGTGGTGCCGGATGACCAGAGCGTCCTGCGCTTCACGTCGAAGGCCCTGGGCGTCGATGTCATCGCCTGCGTGATCGGCCAGATGAAAGAGAGCTTCGGCGTCCTCTTCTTCGATTCCCTCGACGACTACGACGACTACCGCGCCCTGGCCACGAGGATGAAGTCAGGTGGACCCCCGCCGCTCATGCCGCCGCAGATGGCCCTCAGCTACGAACGTGGCGCGGATGTTCATCCGGCCCGGCGCCGGGAGGTGCAGGCGAATCGATGGCGCGTTGCTGGCCCCGCTGCGTATCCCGAGCTGATGCTGGTGGAGCCAGACCTCCTTCTGCGTCCTCCGACAGGCGCTGACTATCGGCGTGTCGAGGCGCTGTGCCTGGCGTTCTGTCGGCTGCTCGACCGCGAGCCTGACCTCAGGCGGGCGTGGGATCGTGACGATCGCCGGACGCGCAGGTTCACCGTCGATCTTCGCGGCGCCAAGGCTGTGGTCAGCATCGCCATTGCGCACGCAGCATGAGGGAACCCCTTCGCGTCCGCCTCGTTCTCGATCTTCCGCATCGCCACGTGCCACCTCCGGGGAGCCCTGAGACCCCGAGGCACGGGCGCCCTCCGTGTTCCGGTCGCTGGTGGGTCACGGCACGATGCACAACTGGCCGCTACCCAACCGGATGACGACGTCGTAGATTTCGTATTGCTGCGAACCCGAGGGACGAGCGTGAAAAAAGGCGAGCGTGTCGTTCAAGAACTGAAACGCAGAGCGGCTCGGGGACACCCGCTCAACTCAGGCGCGAACCGGGGCGACTGGCTTTATGCAGCGGCAATGCTCGCATTCGGATCGTGGGAGCGCGCCATCGAGGCTGCAGGGTTCCCCTACGACGCAATCAAGATCCGCGCGCTCAAGAAGGACGAGGTCATCGCAAAGATGAAGGAGCTGGTGGCCACCGGCGACCCGATTCTCGCCGTCGAGCAGGAGAGCAAGCTGGTCGCCGCAGCCAATCGCCACTTTGGATCGTGGCGTGATGCGACAGCGGCTGCCGGAGGTGTAGCAGGCCCAACGAAGTGGACTGCTGAGCGCGTGGTCGAGGCAATCCGTGATGAGCAAGAGCAGGGCCTACCCGTGAATTCTGTGGCGATGATGAAGCGCAACAAGAATCTCTATGCTGCAGGTCGGCGACGATTCGGGACCTGGGCGTCGGCATTGGAGGCTGCGACCGGGGAGCCCGATCCCATCATCAAGATGATCCGCTCTGAAAAGAGCCGTGGGCTACCGGTGACGGAGCGCGCTGTGCGTACGCGAAACGCCAAGCTCCACGCGGCAGCGATTACTCGGTTCAGAAGTTGGAATGGAGCGCTGCACGCAGCGTTTGGCGACGGCGACAGCGTGCGCGCTGAAGTGGGGTCCCCCGCTTCGACCCGTGCAAGGTGACGACGAGGAATCGCGCATGAAGAGCAAGCAGCGCTCGAACCCGACGACGCAAACTTAGACACTCCCGGTAGATCCACGGGCCGGGGTGAAGCAGTGAGCCTGGGTGGCAGAACCTCACGGTTCGGCGACACCGTAGACGACGTCGCTGCGCAGAACGTCCTTTGTCCCCCGCAGCACCGGGCGGCCCTCATGGAGCAACATGTGCTGGAACCACAAGGCGAGCCCAGGGCGCGGAACGACGACGTGGGGCTCGGGTTCGTGCAGCGTCGTCTCGCCGCCCTCGAAGCCATCGTTCAAATAGACCAGCAGCGTCAGCATGGTCCGCTCGCCCTCGACGTCGCCCTCATAGCTCTGGTCGCGGTGGATCCCGAACTTGTCGCCAGCGTCGTACCGGTAGACCCGAAGGCCGCGGGTCAGTCCCCGCAACGGCCGTCGCGAAATGCTCGGCGGCAACGCAGATCGGAGACGCTCAAAGAGCACCCGCTTCAACTCGAGATCGTCATCGAGAAGCGCCAGCTTGTTGTTGCGCAGCCGCTCCCGCACCGCTCGACCATCCGCGGTGTTGACGGTCGCTGGCAACAATTCGGCCCGATCGGTCTGGGCGCGGAGGGCTGTGCACTCTCCCGGCGTCAACACGTCGTCGACAACGCCAAACAAGGGCACACTGAAGTCGAAATGCGCGGCGAACACGCCCAGAGCTTGCGCCGCCGAAGGCCCCAGTGCTTGCGCTCTCGGTCACGTTGGCAGCTGCGTTCTCCGGCATGGAGGACGACGACCGAAGTTGATGCGCGTTGACCGCCAGGGTCCAACCCGACGCTGAAGTATCTCAATGCCGAGGGCGACGGAGATCGCCCGCGGTAGGCTGGTCATCGTGCCGGCAACTCGATGACATCGAGCGTGTGACCTGCCTCGGTTTTTCGGACCACCGATCACGTTACTCGCAGCGACTCCGGTGGGTTCACATTGACCGCGGTGAGGACGTCAAACCGCTGCGGTTTGGCGGCATCGCCGCGGAACAC
>JAHFED010000072.1 GCA_023248635.1 Myxococcales bacterium | reverse complement strand
GCAGCCTGGCGGCGATGAATTCACCGACAGCGCTTCGCGTGTCGGTGAATTGTCTACAGGTTCATCGCCTGGCGGCGATGAATTCACCGACACGAAGCGCTGTCGGCGAATTCCTGACCGCTTTTCCAGAGTTTCCAAGTGTGCGAGGTGCTGCTCGAGGGAGCTCACCATGAACCATCGACGAAGCCTGCTGGCCGGTCTGAGTTGCGCGCTGGGGGCGGCGTGCACGGGGGGGCCGCCGGTCTCTGCCCGCGACCCCGTTCGACTCGCGCCCGTCGCCGCCGCTCCCACGACGCTGGAGCAGACCTTTGCGCCGCGGGCCAAAGATGCAGCCCAGGGCAAGAACCCAGCTCTGCCCGGCAATGTCGACGCCTACGTCGCCGCTGGCTACGACCGGCTCGAAAGGGGTCCCGGCGAGGACTACGTGGTGCACACCTTCGATGAGGGTCCCGCACCTGCTCTGGGGCCCGCGGCTCGTCGGCTGGTTCGCTTCGTTCACCTGGCGGACTTCCAGCTGCCCGACGACGAATCGCCGACCCGCGTCGGTCTCGTCGACAACGCCGGCGTGCTCAGCTCAGCTTTGCGACCGCAGGACGCGGATCTGTGCCGCTTGACCAACGCTTCGGTGCGCACCGTCAACGCCCTGCACCGCCAAGATCCCATCGACTTCGTGGTGCTCGGCGGCGACAACATCGACAGCGCCCAAGAAAACGAGCTCGATTGGGTGATGCAGATCCTCGACGGCGCGGACTCGGTGGAGTGCGACGCCGGCGACGACGACGACATCATCGCGGGCCCCGACAACGACGGCAAAGATCCCTTCTTCGCCGAAGGCCTCTTGATGCCTTGGAAATGGGTGACCGGAAACCACGATGTGCTCGTGCAGGGGAACTTCGCCGTCACCGCATCCAACCAGGCCACCGCGGTGAGCGGCACGACACTGCTGGGCACGCGCGACTACTCCAGCGGCCTCGGTGGAGCAGTCTCAGATGGGGATTGGGTCGTGCCCGATCCGCGCCGCGCGCTGCTCACGCGCCAAACGATGATGCAAAAGATTGCGACAGATGCCGATGGGCATGGGATTGGAGAGGCGCAGAAACGGAGCGGAAAAGCCTATTACGACTTCGATGTACCAGGGACTCCTCTCGTGTTTTTGATCATCGATGCCAGCACCGAAGCCGGCGGCGGCAACGGCTTGATTCACCAGGCCGACGTCGACGCCTACGTGCTGCCCGTGCTCGAGCGTGCGCGCCGCGAAGGAAAATGGGTCGTGCTGGCCTCCCATCAGGGCGTCGACAACCTCACCCAAGACGGCGGCGAATTCGGGTCCTTTCAGGAGGACGCGTTGCACGCCGAGCAGTGGCGACAGCTGCTGGCCGACTACGACAACGTGCTCTTCAGTTTGGTTGGTCACTATCACACACACGGCGCACATCGCGTTCAGCCAGCCAGCAACAATGGTCGCGGATACTGGGAGATCGTAACCGCATCAATTTCCGATTTTCCGAATCAATTCCGTACCGTTGAAATCTGGGACGGCGACAACGGCTTCGTGTTGTTGCGCGCCACGGTCATGGACCTGGCTCTCGACGACGACGCTGTCGCTGCTGCTGGCCGCGAGCTCTCGGTGATCGACTACACCTCGGGGTGGAACCCGAACTTCGGCATGGGAGAGACGGAGGCTCGCAACATCGAGCTGTGGATCCCCAAGCCCGCGGTGCCCTGACCTGGAGGAGCAAACCGATGAAGAAAGTCGTCTTCGTGGGCGATCACGTCGCGCCCCGCCGCGCGCTCGGCGCATTGATCGGCTCAGGGACTCACGCCTAGGGTCCGCGCGATCGATCCTCCCGAGGTGCACCATGGGTTCGGTAAAGGCCTGGAAGCTGAGTGACTCCGCTGCTCCGAAATATCCTGGAGATTTCGAGATCGCCAAAAAGGCGGTGCTTCAGGTTACCGATATCAAGAACAACAATAACAAATATTACGCCATCGAGCTGCACACAGCGACGGCGAAAGGCAAAACGCTCTACCGCGTCTTCACGCACTACGGGCGCACCGACGATCTCGAGACCAATCCCGACGCCGGCCAGAAGGAGTGCCGCTTCTTCGACGACGCCGGATCGGCGCAGGCGGAGTACGACAGCATCTACCGGCAGAAGACGTCGAAGGCCAAGGGCTACAAGGAGCTCTCGCTAGCGTCGTCGAAGATCGGCAGCCAGAAGGCGCGCGGTCACTCTTCTGGCGAAGTGGATGCGAAGACTCTCCAAAAGATGAAAGGAGAGGACAAAGTCGAGAAGCCGAAGCCGAAGAAGTCCGAGCTTGTTCCGGCGATTCAAGACCTTGTGAAATACATCTACGCCGAGGCCACCAACGCGTTGACGACGACGGTCGCCGCGAAGATCACCGCCAACGGCATCGAGACGCCGCTGGGCGTGCTCACCGTGGGACAGATCGAAAAAGGCGAAGAAGTGTTGGGCGACATTCACCAGCTCTTCACCTCAGGCAAGGGAAACAAGACGAAGTTCGAGGACCTCTCGGGCGACTTCTACACGGCCATTCCCCACCGCATCGGGCGCACCCGCGAGGCCATTTCGTCGGCGGTGATCGACACCCTCGCCGAGATCTCGCAGAAGCAGGACACCCTGCAACTCATGAAGGACATGCTCGCCGTCAACAGCAGCAGCGGGGGAGGCGGATCCGTGCTCTTCGATGATCAGGTCGATGCGCAGTACCAGGCCCTCGGCACCAGTCTCGCGTTCGTCGAGCGCGGCTCACCGGAATGGAAAGAGTGGGCTGCTAATGTTGAAAAGAGCCAGATCAAGCGAAAAGATGTGAAAGTCGTCAACGTCTTTCGAGTCAAGAGAAGCGGTGAGTGGGATGGGTTCGATCTCAAGGTCGGCAACGAGAAAATGTTTTACCATGGAAGCCGTATTCAGAACTGGGTTGGGTTGATGACCCGGGGGATTCTTTTGCCCAAAATCGTGGTGTCGATGGGCGTGAACCGCACTGACGCAGGCTGGCTGGGTAACGGCATTTACTTCGGCGACGCCGCCTGCACGGCGGCCTTCTACACGACGCCGGGCAAGAAAAAGACGCGTTTCATGGCCATCGCCCGGGTCGGCATGGGCAAGGCCAAGGAATTTACCAAGATTACCTATGGTTTGAACGAGCCGCCCAAGGGCTATGATTCTTGCCACGGTTTGCGAAGCACCAAGGCGTCGCCGTCGCAGTTTGAGGACAATGAATATGTTATTTATCGTCAGAATCAACAAAGAATGGAGTACCTGGTCGAGTTCAAGACCAACGGTTGAATCATGCTGATGTCGCTCCTGGCTCTGGGCGCTGCGGCGGGGCGCGGGCGCTCTTTCTGCTTCGACCCCCTGACCGAGTTCTGATGTTCTGCGCTACCGCTGGCCACCGATCTGACGCGCCAGTCTGAACCGAAGGGGCACCCATGCTCGTCGCTGTGAAGCTCGT
Source organism: Myxococcales bacterium (assembly GCA_023248635.1). GTDB lineage: Bacteria > Myxococcota > UBA727 > UBA727 > VGSZ01 > VGSZ01. The sequence goes on along the minus strand of JAHFED010000072.1, from coordinate 24,188 downwards.
CGACATCAACAAGAAGATGATCAAAGCGTGGCGGGACACGTTCGAGAACAACCCCGAGGTGGAGATCATCGAGGGCTCGATGCTCGAGCAACACGTCTCGGCCTGGGTGACCCCGACCAACGCCAAGGCATCGATGGATGGCGGCCTCGACGGCGTCATCAAGACCAACCTCGGCGCGCAGATCGAAAAGAAGGTGCAGGCAGAGGTGAAGCGCCTGTACGGCGGCTCGATGCCCGTCGGTGCCGCAACCTGCGTCGAGACCGGGCGTGAGCGTCCGCGCTTTTTGATCTCGACGCCGACGATGGTGGGCAGCTCTGACGATGTCAGCGCCTCGCTCAACGTGGCCCTGGCCTGCTGTGCGGCCTTTCAAGCGGTGCACATGCACAACACACAGCAGGGTGGCAGCATCCGCTCCATCGCCATGCCGGGCCTCGGTGCCGCCACCGGGCGCACCCCCGTGGAGGTGTGCGCCGACCTCATGTGGACCGCCTACAACCTCTTTCGCGAGAAGGAGTTCTCCTCCTACGCCGACATGCGCAGCGCCCTCGAGGAGGTGCTCGGCGATCTGGGTCAGTTCGGCTCGAAGATGAAGACCAGCTCGGGCAAGGCCGCCGTCGCCGCCGGGATCGCTGCGGTCGCTGCTCCCAAGCCCAAGGAGCTGGTCGACGAGGACGCCGACGACTTCGACGACGACGAGGAAGACGAAGACCTGAAGAAGCCAGCGGCCACGGGCGACGACGACGACGATGACGATGATGACGATGATGACGATGATGACGATGATGACGATGATGACGATGATGACGACGATGACGATGACGATCCCAAGAAGAAGAAAGACGACGATGACGATGATGACGGTGACGACGATGACGACGATGACGACTTCTAGGTTGTGAGCGAGCGCGTCCTTCGCCTGCGGCATCCGACCAAGGCCAGCCGCGGTTCGCGTTCTTGTCGTTGCAGCGCCGATCAGAGGACTCGGCGCAGGGCATCAGCGCCGTCTGCTCGTTGGGCTCAGCGCCCAAGGCTGGCTGATGACGAGCTGACGCTCCTTGGTACTGCTGCACGGACATCGGGCCTTTCGGTTTCTCCGACGTCGTCCTAGCCGCAGCCGATGACGCGTTCGTTGCTCTTGTCGCTGGCGTTCTCCCTGCCGCTGATGGCCCAGGCTGCGGCGCCCAGTGCGGCCCCCAAAAAGGGCCTCACGGTCGACGACATGCTTGCCATGCAGCGCATCAGCGAGCCCACGGCCTCGCCCGACGGCAAGCTCATCGCCTTCACCGTGAGAGACACCGACGTCGAGGCCAACCGCGGCCGCACCGACATCTGGATGGTGCGCAGCGAGGGTGGCGCCCCATGGAAGATGACCTCCCATGTTGAAAACGACGGCAGCCCCGCGTTTTCTCCCGATGGACGCGCGCTGTATTTCCTGTCCTCTCGCTCGGGATCGTCGCAGGTCTGGGGTATCTCCGTCTTCGGCGGCGAAGCATTTGCCGTCACGAAATTGCCCGTCGACGTCAACGGATTCCAGGTCTTTCCAGATGGGAAGCGCTTGTTGCTCACCCTCGATGTCTACGTCGACGCTGCCAAGCTCGAGGACACCGTCAAGCGCGATGAGGAGCAGAACAAGTCGAAGGTGAAAGCCCGCGCCTACGACGAATTGTTGTTTCGGCACTGGGACACCTGGGAAGACGGCAAGCGCGCGCACTGGTTCGTGTGGGATCCCGCGGCGCCAACGACCGCCGTCGACCTGATGCAAGGCATGAATGTCGACAGCCCCGAGCCGCCTTTTGCGGGCATCGAACAAGCAAGCATCAACCCCGACGGCACACTGGTGGCCTTCGCGGCCAAAGACGCAGGACGCGAGGCTGCGTGGTCCACGGACTCCGATGTCTTCGTCGTCGATGCTCGCGGCGGCAAGAAGGCCGAGAACCTCACAGCGGATGCCCACGGCGTCGGCAAGGGCGGCTGGGATGCGAATCCAAGCTTCTCTCCCGACGGCAAGACGCTGGCCTTTCTCTCGATGCAGCGCCCCAAGTTCGAGTCCGATCGCACTCGCATCGCGCTCATCGACGTGACGAAGAAAGGTGCGGCGCGCGTGCTCACCGAAGCCTGGGACCGGAGCCCGAGCGAGATCGTGTGGTCCGCGGACGGCAAGACCATCTTCACCAGCGCCGATCACCTCGGCCACCACGCGCTCTTCGCCGTCGATGCCGTCACCGGCAAGGAGAGGCTGGTGGTGGAAAAGGGCACCAACCAAAGCGTCGTCGTCGTCGGCAACCGCATCGTGTTCTCCAAGGACACACTCACAAGCCCCGCGGAGCTGTTCAGCGCCAAGGTCGATGGCAGCGAGGTGAGGGCGTTGACGTCGATCAACGCCGCCCGCGTCGCCAACATCGCCTGGGGCGAGTCCGAGCAGTTCTCGTTCCCCGGTGCCAAGGGCGAGACCGTCTATGGGTTTGCGATGAAACCGGCCAACTACAAGACAGGAAAGACGCCGGTCGCTTTCTTGATTCATGGTGGACCGCAGGGATCATTTGGTGATCATTTTCATTACCGTTGGAATCCGCAGGCCTACGCCGGCCATGGTTACGCCGTCGTCTTCATCGATTTCCATGGATCGACGGGCTACGGCCAGAAATTCACCGATGCCATCAGCGGTGATTGGGGTGGGGCACCCTATGAAGATCTGATGAAGGGCCTCGATTTCGCGCTGGCCAAATACCCCTGGATGGACGGCAATAAAGTTGCGGCGCTTGGTGCATCGTATGGCGGCTATATGATTAACTGGATCAACGGACACACCGACCGATTCAAGGCGCTGGTCTGCCACGACGGCAACATCGACGAGCGCATGGCCTACTTCGACACCGAGGAGCTCTGGTTCCCCGAGTTCGAGCATGGGGGCCTCCCCTGGGAGAACGCGCCGAGCTACGCGAAGCACAACCCCATCGACTTCATCAAGAACTGGAAGACGCCAACGCTGGTCGTGCACAGCGCGTTGGACTACCGCGTCGTCGAAAGCCAGGGCATGGGCGCGTTCACCGCCTTGCGCCGCAAGGGAACTCCCGCGCGCCTCCTGTGGTTTCCCGACGAGAACCACTGGGTGTTGAAGCCTCAGAACAGCCAGCGCTGGCACAAGGAGGTGCTGGACTGGATCGACCGCTACACGGGTCACACCCCTCCCGGGCTGGGGTGACGGGTCCCCCCTTCTGCTTCGTCGTCGTCGTCGCTAGACGCAGCCGATGTCGGAAAACAAAGGCACCGGAACTGAAATCGAGCTCAAGCTGCGTGTTGCTGACCTCGCGGCGCTGATGCGCATCTGCGTGGCCGCGGGGTCGATGCCGGCGTCGACGGCGACCCAGCGCAACCAATATCTCGACAACGGGCGCAAGCTCGATGCCGCGAAGTACGTGTTGCGGCTGCGCGAGGAGTCGACCTCGTCAACGTCGGCGACCTTTCTCACGGCCAAGGGGCCCGCGCAGAAATCGGCCGACGGCACGCTGAGCTTCGTCCCCGAAGAAGAGATCGAGATTCCCACCGACACTGCCGCGGGCATCCGCGCCGGCACCGTCGACGCCCTGGCCCTGCTCGACAGCGGCAGCGAGCAACGGCGCGCCCTAATCAAGAGCATGAGGGAGGTCGCGGGCGGTGCTGTCGTCGTCGTCGGCGCTTTCACCAATGAGCGCACCCGTCTCGACGTCGTCTTTCCCGAGGGCTTCGCCGGCACCCTCGAGCTCGATCGCGTGCTTTTCCCCGGCGATCAGATTCACCACGAAGTGGAGTTCGAAGTGCCCGCCGGTGTTGACCCGATCAAAGCCAAAGCAGCCTTCGAAGCGCTATTTGCCCGTGCCGACGTCAAAGGCCATGCGGCCCCTGGCAAAGCCAGCCGCTTTTTCAAGGCGCTCAAGGGCGAGAGGCTTCCATGATCCACCTTCCCAAGAAGACGACGATCACCCCCCCACCCGCTGCGGCCCAGGTCGGCGCGGATCAGACGACGACGACGCCGACGACGTCGCCACCCTCCCTTCCGTTGGCCGTGGCGACGACGACGGGTGCCCAGCAGAAGCTGCTCGACAATGCGTCGTCGAAGGCGCCCGTGGCCCAGGTCCCGGTGCAGGATCGCGCGGGCAAGACCGCCGGCATCCACGCCCTGCGCGCGGGGAAGAAAAGCGACACCTTCGCCGCCATCGACCTCGGCAGCTCGTCGGCCAAGATGCTGGTGCTGCAGCGGACGTCGTCGGGTTGGAGGACCGTCGTCGACCAGAAGATTGGCTGCGCGCTGGGCAAGGACGTCGAAAACGGCAAGCCCATTCCGGCGGCCAACCAGCAGCGCGCCGTGGATGCGCTGAAGGCGTTCGTCGCCACCGCGGCCGAGCACGGTGTCGACGTCAAAGACATCCCGATGATCACCACCGCGGTGGTGCGCAACGCCAGCAACGGCGCCGACTTCGTGAAGTGGGTCAGCGCTGAGGTCGGCCTCGCACCCAAGGTGCTGACGGGCGACGAAGAAGCAGACATCGGCTACCGCGGCGCCCTGGGCACCCTGCTGCAGACCCCTGGCCGTTACGCCTCCCTCGACCTGGGCGGCGGATCGTTTCAGCTCGCCGTCGGCACCGACAAGGGTCTCGAGGATGGTGGCTCGACGCAGATCGGCAGCAACATCATTCTCGACACCATGATCAATCCGCGGGCCGACCAAGACGGCCACGTCGACGACGCTCTCTTTCGGTACGTCGATGCCGAGCTCGATCGCAGCGCGCCGATGCCGCTCGATGCCGCCTTGTTGGCCGGCCGCACGCTCTTGGCCACCGGCGGTGTGTCCAAGTTCCTCAAGGTACAGCTCAGCAAAGAGGTCGTCACGCGCGCCGACATCGACGTGCTGCGCCGCCAGTTGGGGGCCCTCTCCGTCGCCGATCGCTCCGCTTTCGTGCAGCTCAACAAGACCGACGCCCAAAAAGAGGCCCTGGGGATTGGCACCACACCGGGTGCGGTCGACTACGGCAAGAAGCTGCCCGCGTCGCTCTCATTGCTGATGCACATCCTCGACGGCATTGGGGTCACCGAGGTGAAGGTCTCGTCGACGGATTCGCGCCACGCCCTCATCTACAGCGCCCAGACCCGCGGATGACGGTATCGACGAGCGTTGCGACGACGGCTCGGCTGCCTTCGCAGATCCCCTTCATCATCGGCAACGAGGGATGCGAGCGCTTCAGCTTTTACGGGATGAGAAACGTGCTCACGACGTTTCTCATCACCTACCTGCTCCTCGACGTCGCGCCCGGAGTGGAACGCGAGACCGCCGCCAAAGACGTGATGCACACCTTCATCATCGGTGTGTATTTCTTCCCGCTCTTGGGTGGGTGGATCGCCGATCGATTTATTGGCAAATACAACACCATTTTCTATCTGAGCTTGGTCTACTGCGCCGGCCAGGCCTTCCTCGCCGTCTTCGACCGCTCCAAGCCCGGCTTCTACCTTGGCCTGGGGCTGATCGCGCTCGGCTCCGGTGGCATCAAGCCATGTGTTGCCAGCTTCGTTGGTGACCAATTCACCCAGTCGAACAAGCATCTGGCAAAGGTGGTGTTTGACGCTTTCTATTGGATTATTAACTTCGGCTCGTTCTTTGCGTCACTCCTGATTCCCTTGCTGCTCAAGACGCTGGGCCCGGGCGTGGCCTTTGGCGTACCGGGCGTGCTCATGTTCGCTGCGACCGTGGTCTTGTGGTGGGGGCGTCCGCAGTACGTCATGGTGCCGGCGCGGCCCGACGATCCCCACGCTTTCTCCCGCATCGTCCTCGACGCGCTGCGATCGACCGCGACGACGACGACGCAGGCGCGCCCGGGCTTGCTCATCGCTTGTTTCGGAGTGCTGATCGCCGCCGTCGCGTTGCTTCGCAAGGGCGCCACCGAGATCGCAGCGACTCTCGGCATCGATCTATCGACGCCTTGGCTGACGACGTCGTTGGACTTCGTGCCCACCTTCTGCCTCGCCTTGCTGGCCCTGCTCGTCTGCGTGGGTGCGGGTGCATGGATGCAGCTCGAGCGCGTGCGGGGAAAGCACCCCGACGTCGACGTCGACGGCGTGCGCTCGGTGCTGCGCGTGCTCGTGCTCTTTGCGCTGGTGACGCCCTTTTGGTCCCTCTTCGATCAAAAGACGTCGACGTGGGTCATCCAGGCGGGCCTCATGACCAAGCCCGATTGGTTTCAGCCGAGCCAGATGCAGGCCCTCAATCCGCTGCTCGTGATGTTGATGATCCCCTTCAACAACCTCGTGCTCTACCCCGCCCTCAGAGGCGCCGGCGTCGTCGTCACACCGCTGAAGAAGATGACGGTCGGCATCACCTTTTCGGGCATCGCCTGGGTGGTCGTTGGCCTCCTGCAGCTGCGCCTAGACGCCGGCGTCGGGTTCACCATCCTGTGGCAGGTGCTTCCCTACGCGATCTTGACCTTCGGGGAAGTGCTGGTGTCGGCGACTGGCCTCGAGTTTGCGTACTCGCAGGCGCCTCCGTCGATGAAGGGCGTGCTCATGAGCTTCTGGTTGCTCGCGGTGACCATGGGAAACCTCTGGGTGCTGTTGGCCAACGCTGCGGTCAAGAACGACGACGTTACCGGCCTGATCATCGACTGCGGCTTCGGCGTGACGGCCTTTCAAATGTTCTTCTTCGCGGGCTTCGCCTTCGCGGCTGCGGCCGTCTTCGGCGTGGTGGCGAGCCGATACCGCGTCGTCGATCACTATCGGGCGTGAGCCCCCGTTCGCTGCTGAGCGCGGCCGCACAGAGCGGCGTGCACGGGGAGGCCGGCGTTGGCCAACACGTTCATTTCTACCGCGAGTTGCATCTGGGCCTGGGCCTCGCTTCGTTCATGGTCGAGCCCACACAAGTGCAGCAGCCCATGGCAAAAAAGCACGCCAACCTCGGTGACGACGTCGTGGCCGTAGCCCCGTGCTTGCCGCGCGGCGGTCTCTGAGGAGATCACCAGATCACCCAGGAGCTGATCATCGCCGAGCACGAGCTCGCCCTCGATAGCCGAGAAGGAGAGCACATCGGTGGTCTGGTCGAGGCGGCGCCAGCGGCGGTTCAGGGCGCGCATCTCGCGATCCAGCACGAAGGTCACCGTGACGTCGACGTCGCCAACGTTGGCGGCGCGAAACACCCGGCGCGCGGCACCGGCTGCTTTGCTTGCGTCGCCCTGCAGAAGGCGCGCGCCGTTGACCGAAAGTCGTCCGCTCACCGCTTCTCCATGGTGCGGGAGAGGTCGATGAGGGCTTCCTTCAGCACCGCGCGCGCCCGACCGAGCTCCTTGAGGGAGAGATCGCAGGCGGCGAGCGTGTCACGGGTGAGGGCGCGGTTGACGACGTGGTCGACGACGCCGGCGAGGCGCGCGGGGGTCGCACTCGGCAGCAGGCGGGCCGCGCTCTCGATCTGATCGGCCAGCAAGACCAGGGCAGACTCCTTCGTCTGCGGGGGGCGCCCGGCGTAGCGAAAGGCGTCTTCGTCGGCGCTCGAGAGCGAAAGGCCCGCATCTTTGGCGCGGCCGCGGGCAGCGTCGAGGAAGGTGTCCATGGTGGAGTCGGCGTGGTGCTCCTCGATGACGACGGCGACGGCTTCGGGCAGGCCGTGTTCCCGCGCGAGGGCGAGGCCTTCGACGACGTGGCCACGCAGGATCGCCGCGCTCTGTTCGGGAAGCAGCTTGTCGTGGGGGTTGTCGTCGTCGCGCTGGTTCTCGCGAAACGAGAGGGGCGCGCGGATTTTTCCGATGTCGTGATAGAGGGCCATGACGCGGGCCAGCAGCGGGTTGGCTCCGACGGCGCCGGCGGCGCTCTCGGCGAGCACGGCCGTGCGCACGCTGTGATGCCAGGTGCCTGGGGCGTGAACGATGAGATCCTTGAGCAAGGGATGGTTGAGATCGGCGAGCCGGAACAAGCGCGGATCGGTGACGTAGCCGAAGGCCGACTCCACGAGCGGGACGATGACGAGGGCCAACACGCCTGAGAGCAAGCCGCCGGCCATGGTCGCCGCCAGCAGCAGCACGAGCTCACGCCCCTCGAGCGTGCCGCGGAAAAGCTCCAGCGTCAGCGCGGCAAACATGCCGACGGCCCCCGCACCGCAGCCGGCGAGGATCAGCGTGAAACGGCGCGGACCACGCACGACGAAAGCCACGCCGGTCATCGACGACAACGCAGCAACGACGGCCCAGCTCATGCCGGCTTCGACGACGACGCCGCCCAACAATGCGACCACGAGCGCAAAGAGCAGCGCCACATCCGGCGGCAGCGTCAGGCGTACACACATGGGTCCAAAAGCGACGGGGATCGCGAAGGCGATCATCGAAGCCTGAAAGCCAGGGAAGGCCGCGACGATGACGGGGGCCAAGGCATCGGCGGCGACGATCAGGCCCAGGGTCAAGATCAACGTCAGGGCGAGAAAGATCACGTCTCGCGTGCGCAGCCGGCGCTGAAAGACCCGACGCGCGCCGAAAAGATAGACGACGACGACGACGAGGGCGACGAAGAAGGCGGTCCCCAGGGTTGCGCCGACGCGCAGGGCCTCGGCCTGCTGCACGGCCATCGCGCTCGCGAGCAGCTGGTGTCGCACCGTGATGATCTCCCCGGGACGGAGCACGATCTCGCCGCGGTGCGCGCGGACGATCACCGGCGGCACCCGATCGGCGCTCTGACGCCGACGAGCCTCACTCTCGGCGGCGTTCCACGAGATGGTGGGCCGCACGAAGGAGCCGACCCATGACGACAGTGCGGCGGCCCACGACGATGAGGGCGTGAGCTCCGCCAAGGCTACCGTCAGCTGGCTGCGCAATCGCTCGCGCGCCACCGCAGCCGAGACGACGTCGGCGCTGGCGACCACGCGCTCTTCGGCGGAGGGTCCGACGCTGCGCACGACCAACTCGGTGGCGCCGCCGTGATCGACGCGGGGCTCCTGGGCGACCAGCGCGGGGAGCTCGGCGGCGACGACGCCGACGACGACGTCGATGGCCGCTGGTTGCTGCCACACCAGCGTAATGAGCGCGCGCCAGGCGGGATCCTGCGGGGCCTCGAGCGAAGCGCTGGCCAGCTCACCAGCAACGATGGCGCGCAGCTCGTCGAGCGCGGGGCGGGCGGAGGCCGGCGGCTCGGGCTGGTCGTTGGGCCGCGCGCTGTCTTGCTGTTTGTGCAGGGCTTCGAGGGCGACGACGACGCGCAACAAGGCCTTCTGCAGCACCTGGGCGTCGCGGCGGGCGCGTTCGTCGTCGAGGTCCCACACCGGGCGCGATCGATCGCTGGCCAGCTGTCGGAGGGTGGCGGTGGCGGCGTCGTCGACGAGGGCGTAGTCGCGATCGGCGCGCACGACGCCGCGCGCGGGGGTGCCCAGCAGCCCGGGACCGATGGGCAGATCGGCCTTCACGAGCCCCGGGGCCAGGGCGAGTGCTGCGCTCACAGCGACGACGACGACGATGAAAACGCGCACCAGCGCATCGAAGAGGCGGTGAGGGCGCGTCGCACCCGCGCTCGGCACCGGGCCGGGCGCAATGGGTGCGCTGGACTCCGGTTTCACGATGGTCAGCAGCGGGCGTTCAGGCATCGGTTCCCTTGGTCGCTGCGGGTCGCCTCTCGCTGGCGCGCAAGCTGGCAGTCACGGAGCAGCGAGCCGCACCTTCAGTAGAGGGGGAGCACGAGGTCGAAGGCGTCGTCATGTCGGCGATAGGCGTAGGGCGTGCGGTAGGGAAAAACCAGTGCAGTTTCGTCGACGAGGCCGGCTTGCACCAGGGCATCGAGCGAGTCGGGGTAGCGACCGTTCTGAATGCGGATCACCTGCAGGGCGGCGCGAAGCCGTACCAGCCCCGCCTCGCCCAGCGCGTCGACGAGGGCCGCCTTGCGCGCGCGTGGCGCTTCTTTCGAGAGCAGCCCCCCGTCGACCGTCGAGCCCAGGTGCGCAAGCAAGCCAATGACGATGACGGCGACGGCAAACACCAGCGCCCGTAAAAAAATGGGCACCACAGCACGCGCCAGTTTCCTGGCTGTCAGCGGCGGCTTTTTCGGCACGGTGCTCGGCGGCAGAATGACCTCGAGCACGCCATTGCTGACGAGGGCGGCCAACGCTTTGGTCGTCTCGAACTCGCCGAGGCGGGTGAGGTCGACGATCTCGAGCACCGTGCGCCCCGGCTGCACCAGCGGAAACACCTGCCGCTCAGCGGCGCCAATGACGGACTTCCTGGGTGCCGGGGCCTTGTGTTCGCCGGTGTCTGGCCCGCCGAACATGTCCTTCATGCCCGCCAGGAGATCGTCGTCGTCGGCGGCGGCCGGACCTGCTGCTGGGGGCAGCTCGCGCAGGCCCACGAAGGTGCACAGGGCCGAGGGAACGACGCGGCGAACGGCGGGCCACTCGTCGACCATCCGAAATCCCTCCATGAGGATGTTCTCGGAGCGAATGGGGTCGTAGCTGCCCTCGTCGTAGTCCACGAGCTGGCCGGTGAATTCGTAGGTCCCCGCCCGCCACTGAAAGAGGCGATAGATGGTCTCTGTGGTCTGGAGCCGGGCAAAGTCCTTGAGCAGAGGGCGGGTAACGGCGCCGACGTCGACGAGGATGTCGCCCAGGCGCCGCAGGGTGCGCTGTTGGGTGTCGAGGGCCTCGTTGAGCTGGGCCTGGGTCAGCACGCCCGCGCGCACCATGATGTTGCCCAACAGGTCGGCTTGCTCGCGCAGGCTTTGTTCGGCTTTGACGACGTTGCCTTCGACGAAAAAGATCCGGACCTCGAGCTCCCGGTCTTTCAGCAGGAGCACGCCGGTCTTGGCCTGATGCCCGATCAGCTGAAAAATGTCGGCGATGCCGAAGTCCCCGAGGGTGCCGCGCAGGCTCATGAGCGGCCTCCTGAGCGTAGGTCGTCGGCGACGTCGGCGGCGCTGCGCAGGCCGATCAGCAACACGATGAGGCCGACGACGCCGAAGGGGGCGACGACGAGGATGCTGGTCCAGGGTGAGCTCGGCCGGGGTGCTGGCACCCAATCGAGGCCGGTGACGACGCCGGCGGCGCAGATCGCAAACAACGCACACAACAACGCACCGCGGACGGCGACGCCGGCGAAGAGATGCCCGGCTCCTGGCATCATCGAAAACAAGGTCACCAGACGCGCCCGACGTCGGCTGCGCACGAAGATGACCCGCTCTTTGTGCAGCTTCACGTTGGCGTCGACGCGCGACTTCGACGAGAGAAAAACATGAAAGCAAGCCGAGCAGGTGCCGTCGGGGACATCGGGGCCGTCGACCCGGCGGCTGGCGGGGTCACCGCAACGCTCACAGGCCTGGGCCATCGGCAGTCGGCGCGAGGCCAGCACAAGCAAGAGCCAGGAGAGCGGAAACAATGCGATGGCGCCCGCCGCAGAGGCGCCTGTCAGGCCGTTCCACAGGGGGCGGGCCAAGGCCGCCTCGAGGGCGCTGGCGTCGTCGGAGGGTTCAAAGGCGAGGGCCACCACCGAGCTGCGCAGGGGCAAGACGTCGACGTAGGCGCGGTTGTGTCCGACGACTTCATCGGGAGCGCGGAAGGTCGCCCGGCGCAGATCGCTGACGAGGTCTGCAGCGCTCGACGCCGCCGCCGATGCCAACGCTTCCTGCGCCTTGTCGCTGCGTCCGGCCTTGAGGTGGATGAGGGAGTTGTTGAAGGCAGCGACCACGGCGGAGACGCGACCACCGCGCTCCATGCGATCCACAGCGAGCCCCAGCTCGACGACGGCGAGGTCGTCGCGGCCCACGTTCGCCAGCGCCGTGCCGAAGGCGCCGTGCACCCAACCAAGCTCAGGATGCTTGATCGCCAGCGAGCGCCAACGTTCGAGCGCTTCGACCAGGCGGCCTTCGCGCCGGGCGTTGGCGGCGAGCGCGGCGTTCTCGAAGAGGGTCAAGGGCCGCTCGCGCTCGGCGCGCCGCAGGGCCGCGAGCTCCTCGTTGCCGTCGACATCGAAGAGCGCGAGGTGCAGGCGGGCTGCGGCGGAGGCGGGGACCACGGCGGCTCGGGAAAAGACCGTGACGACGAGGGGAAGCGTGCTCGCGAGGATGGCAACGCCCATGGTGATCGTGCGCAGCCGCGGCGAGATGTAGAGCACCCCGAGCGTGATGATCCACAGCAGCGAGAAGACGACGCCGACGTTGGCGGCGATGGGTGCGGCGGCGGTCAGCAGCACCAGCGCCCATCCGTGCGCGACATGGCTGCCGCGCGGCAGCGCCAGGGACACATCGAAAGCCAAGAGCCCCAGCGCAGGGACAACGACGACGGCGACCAGCACCAACAGGAACAAGAGCACGACGGCGAAGGCGCCGGCGGCGCTGCGCGCAGCGACCGAGGCCAAGGCCGTTGGATCGTGGACCACAGCGGCGCCGATCTCGCCCACCGAAAGCAAGGCTCCCAGGGGATCGCCGCCACTGAAACGCACATGGGCCAAGGTCGCCAGGGTAGCGACGTCGTCAGGGGCGGCGCGGTGCGCGCTGTCGGCGAGATCGTCGACGTCGTCGGTGCGGGCCTCGGCGAGGGCTGCTTCGGCTTCGCGCGCGAGGGCCAAGCCCAGGGCGCGGGACTGAAATCCGCCGGCGAATCCAGGCATGCCGATCTCGAGCTTGGCTTGTTCGATGTCGGGCAAGAACTTGCGCGCGCGCGCGGCTTCGCCCTTTTTCACGGCGAGAAAATGGGGAGCGAGCTTCTCGAAGAAGGCCTCGCGCGAAGTCGGCCTTATCTCGAAATCGGTGGCGCGGCGCATGGTTTCGGCGGCGACCTCGGCAGGCTTGGGGGTCGCCGGGGGTGCGAGTGGCATCGGGTCGACGGGCTTGGGGTCGGGCTTTGCGCCGGGCGTGACATCGGGAGCATCCAAGTCGACGGCGTCGGCGTCGATGTGCTTTTTCGGGAGGTCTTTGGCGCCGTCGAGGAAGTTTGGATGCGTCGTCACCTCCAAAGGGGGGGCCTTGGCCTCGTCGTGCTGTGCCCCCGCGGGAGCGGCGACGCCGCACACCACGAAAAGGACGGCGAACGCACGCATCGCGGCTCGATTAGCACGTCGACGTCGTCGCTCGCAAAGCCCTGCGCTGAAAGCACTCGGCCGCTCCCAGATCGGCCATGTGCGATGCTCGCTTCGAGCAAGGACGCACAGAGGATGCTCCGCTGGTCGTCCCGCCTGTCCGACCCGGTTATTCCTCGAGGTCGCGGGCGCAGCGGAAAGTGACATCGGGGGCGGCGGCGTCTTCGGTGGATCGGTTCACCAGCGTCGGCGGCTCGATTCGATCGCGCCAGGCACCGCCGCGTACGATCCACGACGACGCCGACAGCTCGCCTGCGGGGGTCGACGTCCACTCCCAGGCGCAGCCCAGGCCGGTGACGCCGAAGGGAGACGCGGTCTCTGCCTCGAGGGTGGTGACCGGCGCCAGCTCGCGTTCGCGCCAGGGCTCGCGCCAATCGCTGCCGGACTTTTTCTCATCGAACTCGTTGCCGTAGGGCCACAGCCTGCCGTCGAAGCCACGGCCGGCGAGCTCCCATTCGACCTCCGAAGGGAGGCGCTTGTTGGACCACCGGGCGAAGGCTTCGGCGTCGTCGCGGGTGACTTCGACGACGGGGGCGTGGCGCATGTGCTCGGTGAGGTTTGAGGGATCGGGAAAGGCCTGCAGCGGCTGGGGCCAATACAGGGGCGGCGCGCGTCTCGTCTCTTGGCAAAAGAGCGCGTACGCGCCGCAGGTCACTGGATGCCGGTCGAGCAAGAAGGGTTTGACGTCGACGTAGGCGGGTACGTCGTCGGCAGAGAACAAGAAACGGCCCCCCGACACCAGCACCATCTCCTGCGGCACCTCTTGCCGGCCCAAAGACCAGTCGGCCTCGAGGACGGCGGGACCTTCTTGCGACGCCGGCCGGATGCGCAGATTGCGAGTGCCGCGGTCGATGTTGGCGATGGCCTCTTGTCGGGGACGTCGTCGTGATCGCAGCCGCCGGCACAAAGCCAGGTCTCTTTCCTGCTGGCGCTCGTGCTCGGTTTGGGCGTCGCCGCAACGAGCCCGCACGGTTTCGGCGATGTGCGAATAGTGACCTCCGCCGGCGGCGTGCATCAGCGGTTGGAGGTGCAAAACGTAGTCGCGCAAGGGAGTGCGGCCCACCACCGCCAGGCGCGTGAGCCTCAAGACCTCGGGGGGGAGGCGGCCCAACGGACCCACGGCGTCGACGGGCTGCTCGGGAGCGAAATCCAAGCCTGTCGACAGCTCGAAGAGGCAGCGGGCCAGCATCGCGCAATCGGGATGGTCGCCGTCGTCGGGGGTGAAGCGGGCTTCTTCGCCGCCGGGTCGGGTCGAGCGCAGCGTCGCGCCCAGCAGGCACACGCGTCCATCGAATTGGAGCAACACGCGCCGAGGTCGGGGCTGCAGGGACACCAGGATGTTCTCGCAGCGACGCATCTCTGACTCGAGCAGCGCCGAGCCCAAGATGTAGGCCACCGACGTCGTGAACGAGGGGGGCAGCCCCACGGCGCTGGCCCTCGCGCGGGCCAAGAGCGAAGCCACGCTGACGCCCGGCACCCATTCGCTGGCGCGCCAGGCGACCCCGTCGATGTCGCCGTGGTCGACGTAGGCAGCGACTGCTTCGTCGGTGCACTCGGCGTGGGCAGCGACTGCGGCGGCGAAGGCGATGCGTTCTTTCTTGTCGAAGGCGTGCCAGGGAGGCACCCGGGTGACGACGACGACGGGGCGCAGCTCACGATCGAGGTCGAGGGCGCGAAAGCTCTGGGGTCCGTGGTCTTGGCTGCCCAGAGGAGCCGTGAGCACGAAGCGCCCGAAGATCTCGGGCAGCGCCGCATCGGGTGGGCCCCCAAAGGGCAACACGGACATCGGCAGAATTTGTAGCAAGCCCAGCTGACGGCAGGCTTGACCGGGACACCCTCGCACGACACAGCCGGAGGATGAACGACTCGAGGGTGGCGTCGAAAGCGCCGCTTCGCATTCTGTGCCAACAGGAGCACGGCAGCTGTGCCGCCTGCTGCGGCGTCTCCAATTTCTACGACCGCTCCGACGCAGCCATGCACCGGCGGCTCCAACGTCGCACCGCGCTGGTCCTGGCGGCTTGGCCCGACGAAAGCGAGCTCGCGCGGGCCCGGGATCAGCTGCTGGCCGAGGAGGCACCAGAGGTGTTGTTCGCCGCAGTGAAGGTGTGTCCCTTCGCCGGCCACGTCGATGACGACGCCCGGGTCGGCTGCCTGCTTCACCCTACGCGCCATCCCACGGGTGCCGACCTGCGCGATCTCGCGGTGTATCCGAAGGAGGTCTGCGCCGGTCACTTCTGCGCCTCCCATGATTGGCTGCGCCCGCGGGAGGCGGACTTGGCCCAAAGCGCGCGCGGCAGCGTCTACGGCCGCGTGGTCACCGACGCCGCGCTGGTGAAGGCCGTCGCTCGTGCGGTCGACGACGTCTTGTGCCGGGGGTGGGTCTCGGCCGATCTCGCCGGCGCTGGGGCCGAGCTTGGCGCGCTGTGGACCCTGCTCTTGCAAGAGTGGCCCTTTGTCGACCCCGACCCGCGGCGCTTCGGCGGCTTCTTCTTCGACGGCGCCGACGCGATCGAGCGCAGCCTGCCTTCGGCCTGCTTTGGTCTCAGCGTGGCAGTCAGCGCGCCCGAGCGCATCATCATCGACGCCATCGGCACCCGACCTCTCGACGACGCCGACGGGGCGGCCGCGCTGGGGCTGCTGCGTGGGGGCCTGGCCCGTGTCGCCCGAGCGATGGGGCGCTGACGCCGAGGCGGTTGCTTCGAGTTGGTGCGGGGGACGTGTGCTATGTGACGCTGCGAGGTGACTGTGCCTTGGGACCGCGAACAGATGGCCAAGAAGGCCGCGACCTTCGTCGACGACGGCCAGGTCGTGAACCTGGGCATCGGCATTCCCACGTTGGTGGCCAACCACCTCGGTGACAAAGAAGTCATGCTGCACAGCGAAAACGGATTGCTCGGCATGGGGCCCTTTCCCTTCGAGGGCGAAGAAGATCCGCAGGTGATCAACGCCGGGAAGCAAACCGTCACCGTCGTCGCCGGCGGCTCGACCTTCGATTCCGCCCAGAGCTTCGCCATGATCCGCGGCGGCCACGTCGACGTCGCCATGCTGGGTGCCATGGAGGTCGCGGCCAACGGGGACCTGGCCAACTGGCAGGTGCCCGGGGAAAAAGTCACGGGCATGGGCGGTGCGATGGATCTGGTCAGTGGTGCAAGAAAAGTCATCTGCTTGATGACACACACTGATAAGTCAGGTGGCAAGAAGCTGGTGCATCGCTGTACACTACCCATCACGGGCCTGGCCTGTGTCGATTTGGTGATCACCGAGCTCGGCGTCTTCGCCGTCGACCGCGACAGCCGCGGCCAAGAGGGGTTCCGCGTCGTCGAAATTGCTGCGGGGCATTCACTGGCCGAAGTGCAAGCAAAGACCGGTGCGCCCCTTGCCTCCTTGCCACTCGCGCTTGCCTGACATCAGCTGGAGAAAGAAATGGTTGATAAACCGACTCGAAATGAAGAGGAATTCTTTGCCCGTGAAGAGGCCGAGAAATTGCACAAGCTCCACCAGGAGAAGCTCAAGGACCTCGACAAGACCAAGGAGCTGGCCGAGAAAAAGCTGCACTGGATGAAGTGTCCCAAGTGCGGCTACGGCCTCGAAGTCATCAAATGGCGCGCCGTCGAAGTCGACAAGTGCTTCCGCTGCGGCGTCATCGTCCTCGATGATGGCGAGCTCGAGCAGTTGGCGGGCAAAGAAAACGACGACGGCTTCTTCAGCACCTTCTCGGGGCTCTTCAAGAAATAGGGCCGACAGCGGTGGCGGCCGGAGGTGAGCGATGACCCTTCCTTGTTTCAAGGCCTACGACATCCGCGGCCGGGTCCCCGAAGAGCTCTCGGCCGATCTCGCTCGCAACATCGGCCGCGCCTTCGCCGAGCGCTTCCAGCCCCGGCGGGTCGTCGTTGGTCGTGACATGCGTTTGTCATCGACGGAGATCGCCGGCGCGTTGATGCAGGGCTTCCGCGAGGCCGGCGTCGACGTCATCGACATCGGTCTGTGCGGCACCGAGATGGTCTACTTCGCTGCCTTCCACCTCGAGAAAGAGGGGGTCGATGGCGGCGTGATGGTGACCGCCAGCCACAACCCCGCCGGCTACAACGGCATGAAGCTGGTCACCGCGGGATCGCGACCGATCTCGGGTGATTCGGGGCTGCGTGACATCGAAGCCCTGGCCGAGCGCGGCTATGATCGCGCCCCCTGCCGAGGCCAGATCGAAGAGCGCGCCGTGATGACGCCCTACATCGATCACTTGCTGGGCTACGTCGACGTGCCCACTTTGAAACCCATGACCTTGATCGCCAATGGAGGCAATGGTTGCGCCGGAATCGTGATCGATGCGATTGAAAAGAAGCTGCCATTCACCATTCATAAGATCCATAACGATCCCGACGGCACCTTCCCTCACGGCGTGCCCAATCCCCTGCTCCCCGAAAACCGCGGGCCCACCGTCGACGCTGTCAAACAGCACCACGCCGACGTCGGCCTGGCCTGGGACGGCGACTTCGACCGCTGCTTCTTCTTCGATGCCGCCGGTGCCTTCATTGAGGGGTATTATATGGTGGGCCTCTTTGCGGAAGAGGTGCTGCGGAAATCGCCGAATGAGTCGATTATCCACGATCCACGTTTGACCTGGAACACCATCGAAAAAGTGAAGCAGGCCGGTGGACGGGCCGTGATGTCGAAGACCGGCCACGCCTTCATCAAAGAGCGCATGCGCAAAGAGAACGCGGCCTACGGCGGCGAGATGAGCGCTCACCACTATTTCCGCGACTTCGCCTACTGCGACTCAGGGATGATCCCCTGGCTGCTGCTCGCCCAGCAGATGTCGCGCACCGGCCTCTCGTTGCACGCCCTCGTCGACGACATGCAGCTGCGCTTCCCCGCCTCGGGCGAAATCAACCTCACCTTGCCCAACGCCAAGCTCGCCATCGAAGCCGTGCAGCGGGCCTTCGCAGCCGGCGGCGTCGTCGACTTCACCGACGGCATCTCCATCGATCACGAGCGCTGGCGCTTGAACGTGCGGGCCAGCAACACCGAGCCCGTGGTGCGCGTCAACGTCGAAACCCGTGGCGATCGGCAGTTGATGGAGCGAAAGACCGAAGAAGTGTTGGCGCTGCTGCGGGCACTCGCATGAGCCAGGTTCCGGCGCTGGTCGCGGTCCCGCCCGGCGCGGTGGCCCAGCGACGCCATCTCGAGGATCTCAGCGTCGACGACCTCACCGTCCTTTTTGAGGATGCCCAGCGCCGGGGGCTGCTTCTCGTCGTTGCGCTGGTGGGCGGCTACGCCGTCGCAGGGGGGATCGGCTTGTTGGTGCTCCCGCCGGTCTGGCTCTGCATTCCCTTTTTTGGCCTCGGCGCGACGAGCTTCCTGGTCAGGCACACCCGACCTGGCAGCCGTTTTGATCCCCTCGTCGCCGCCAGCATCGCAGCCGGTCTCGACCCTCGCGACGCGGATCGCTTGAGGGTGTTGAACAAAGGGGTGTTCGGGTCTCCCCACGTCCAGGCGCTGTCGGCGTGGCAGCGCCTGCGCCATGCTCGCGCTTGAAGACAAGAGAGATCCTGCGGGAAGCCAAGGCGTTCGAAGCCGACGTCGTCGTTCCCCACTGCTCGGTGTGCACGCGCCCCTGCTGCGGCCTGTCTGACGTCGTGCTCGAGCTCTCCTTCCCCCAGGCGCAGCAGCTCTATTCGATCACCAAATCGAAGAAGGAGTTCGACCGCGCGCTGCCTTCCACGATCCGCAAACAACACGATCGCTACTACGCCCATGGCGAACCGTGCCCGGCCTACGAGACTACGACCAAGCGCTGCAGCGTGTATGCGACGTCGACGAAGCCGCAGTCCTGCTCGGATTTTCCCGTCTACGACGACAACGACGCTGTCACTGCGGACTTGCGCTGCGAGAGCGTGCGCGATCAGCTGCCGATGTTGCGGACGCGGCTGCGGGCCATCGTCGGCGACCGGCTCATCGAGACCCGCGATGTCGATCACCCCGAGATCTTCGTGTCGTTTACGCTGAGAGCAGCGAGGAAAGCGCGAACGAAGAAGGCGTCGTCGTGAGGGCGGTCTGGCGTTTCGTCGTCGAGAAGATCGCCGCGGTGAGCGGTCGACGCTTGCGCCCCACGCGGGCGGGGCAAGTGGTGCTCTTGCTCGCCTTCGCCGTGGGCTTCGCGGCCATGAACACCGGCAACAACCTGCTCTTTTTCGGTTGGGGCCTCATCCTCTCGTCCATCGTCATCTCGGGCATCTTGTCGGAGAGCACCCTGCAGGCGGCGACGGCTGCCCCGCTGGTGCCCGACGAGCTGCGCGCGGGCGTGCAGCAGAGGCTGCCGGTGACCATCGAGAATCGTCGTCGGCTGCCCGGTTTTGGTGTCGAGGTGTCGTTGGTGTTGCAGAGCGCGCGGGTCGCCGTCACCCCGGTCGAGGTGCGCACCGGTGCGGCCTTCGAGCTGCGCCTCTCGCCGGGTTCGACGCGCACCGCGCAGGTGCCCTTTCGCCCGACGGAGCGCGGGGCGCTCATCGTCAAGACGCTGCGGGTGGCGACGGCGGCACCCTTTGGCTTCTTTGCCAAAGAGCGCGTCGTCGTCGTCGATCTCTTGCGTCCCTTGACCCTGGTCGTGCTGCCCGAGCGCATCGATACGCGCGCGTTGGGGCAGGCCCTGTGGGCGCGCTTGGGGGAAGCACCGGCGGGGCATGCGGGCAGCGGCGACGAGCTCTTCACGCTGCGGCCCTATCGCTCCGGTGATGATCCCCGACGCATTGCTTGGCGGCGCGCGGCCAAGACGGGGCGGCTGGTGGTGCGCGAGAACGAGGCCACACGATCGCGCGAGATCCTCGTCGACGTCCGGGTGAGTGGTGCGAACCCCGAAGCCGTCGAAGACGCCGTCGCCACCGCTGCCAGCCTGGTCGAAGACCTGCTGCGCGACGGCCACAGCGTCGGCGTCCGTGCCGTTGGTCTCTTGGTCCCGCCGCAGCGCTCGCCCCGACAACGCCATGCCTGCCTGCACGGGCTGGCCTTGTGCGACGTCGACGCCCGCCTGGACGCGCCCTCGTCGGGACGTCTGCAAGGTGGAGCCGCACTCATCGCCGTCGTGGCGGGCAGCGCGCGCGCCGACGACGCCGACGTCGTCGTCAAAGCCCTGCCGCGGCAGCGAATGCGAGGCAAGGCGTGACCCCCCGCGGGATGAGGCTCACCCTCGGCGGCGCCCACGAGCTGGGATTGTGCGCGTCCTTGACGTCGTCGCTCTTGATCGTGCTGCTCGGCGGCGAGTTCCCGCTGTGGGTCTGGCTCGCCCTTGGGGCTCCGCTTTTGTCGCTGACGCTGCGTCGTCGTCGTCTCCATGCGCCCGGGTTCTCGGGGACCCTGCTGGCGGTGGCCGCGGTCGGGGCTGGGCTCGCCAGCCTCGCGCGGGGTGGCATCGAGGGCGCTGTGTTCGCGGGTGGCGCCACGCTGGTGGGCATCCTCGCTGCGCGCGTGCTGACGCGCAGCACCATCGCTCACGACTTGCAGGCCATCGCCCTCTCGCTGGTGCTGGTGCTGGCCGGCAGCATCTTGAACGTCGGCATGTCCTATTTCCTGGTCTTTGTGGGCTACGCCATCTCGACGGTCTGGGCTCTGGCGACGCGCCAATTGCTCGCCGGCGCGTTGAACACCGGCATGGCCGAGAGCGACGTGCGCGCCCGCGACGACGTCATCACGCCCCTTTTCTTCGTTGGATCGGCGGCGGTCTCACTGGGCGTGTTGGGTGCGGCTCTGGTGGTGTTCGTCACTTTTCCGCGCATTGGCTTTGGCGAGCTCGGCTTTTTGACGAAGAAGGAGTCCAAGCTGCCCGCCACCGTCGGCTTCGGCGGGGATCCCCGCGGCCTGTCGACGTCGACGGCCTTGGTGGCGCGCTTGCGCGGCGTGTCTGCGCAGAGCTTCGAAGACGGGCTCTATCTGCGCGGCATCGTTTACGACGAGATCAACCTCGAGGCTTTTGCGCAGAGCGCGCCTGATGCAACCGAAGCTCCGATCATCGACCCCACGCCTCGGCTGACGTCGTTGCCGCTCTTCGACGACCGTCTGCTGCGCTACGAGGTCACGCTCACGCCCCTCGGCGGCGACCTGCTCTTCACTCTGGGCCACGTGCGCATCGCGCAAGTCATCGCTGGTGGCGCGGCCAACCCCAATCGCAACGTCCAGGTGGGCGGTCGCGACCGCCACGACGAGCTCAAGGCGATGGTCGCCTTGGCCTCACCCCTGCGTTACGAAATCGAGGGTTCAGCGTCGCCGCCGGGGGTGCTGCCGAAGCACCCGCCGACGCAGAAACCGCAGCTGCGCGATCGAGAGCGCTACCTCAAGGTGCCGTCGTCGATCGACGTCGATGCCCTGGTGGCGGAGCTGCATCTGCAGGGACTCGATGCGTCGACGACGGCACAACGGCTGCGTTCCTTCTTCAAGGACAAGTTTCGCTATTCGCTCGAGGGCGAAGTCACCGGCCAGGAGCAGCCGCTCAGGGCCTTTCTCCTCGAGGCGCGCGCGGGTCACTGCGAGCTCTTCGCCGGCGCCTTCGCCTTGCTGCTGCGAAAACACGGCATCCCGGCTCGCGTGGTGGGCGGGTTCCAGGGCGGTGCAGCGGCACCCGACGGAAGCATCGTGTTTCAGCAGCGCCACGCCCACGCCTGGGTGGAGTGGTGGCACGACGATTTCGGCTGGATCGTCGACGACGCCACCCCAGAGCCAGCGCAGCGTCGTGACCAGCTCGGCACCGTCGACGGCCTCGTCGACAGCTTGAAGCGCTTTTGGGACGACCGGGTCGTCGACTACTCCCTGGCTGATCAGCAGAACGCGCTGCAGACGCTCAGCCAGGCCGTGCGCGGGAAAAACCTCGGCAAGATCAGCAAGCGGATCCTGGCCGCCGTCATCGTCGTCGCATGCGGCTGGTATGCGCTGCGCCAGCTGCGGGGCGGGGGCGGGCGGAAGAAGCGCGCCGACAAGCTCGCTTCTGAGATCTTGCAGGCCGTGCAGAGGCTGCAGGGGGATCAGCCGTGGTCGTCGTCGTCGATGTCCACCGCCACCTTGCGCGAGGCCATCTCTGGGCACGATCACGAGCTGCTGCGCCGGGCCGTCGCCGCCTACGAGGGGGCGCGCTTCGGCAACGTCGGCGTCGACGACGCCGAGCTCCGTCGGCTGCTGACGGCCCTGCGCGCCCTCAAGCCCTGATCCCGGTGCTGCTCTTCGAAGCGCTGGCGTCTCGAAAAAAAAACCTGGGCCAGGCGTGGGCCTGCGGGGCATCGTCAGGGATGCCTTTTCTGCCGATCCTGCTCGCGCTCGCCGCTGCCTCCGCGGACAACGTCACCCTCACGCTCGAGGTCACCAAGGGGGGCGACCTGCGGTGGAAGAAGGACCTCCCCTGCCAGGCCGACATCGTCGCCAAAGACGGGAGCGTCACCCACGCCGACAACGCCGCCGAGCTGCTGGTGGTTCCCGGCGCCGTCGACGTCGTCGTCGCCTGTGCCGCCCAAGAGGGCACGCTGCGAAAGACCGTGCGGGTGAACGCGACGAAGGACCAGAAGCTCAAGGTCAGCTTCGCTCCCGGCTTTCTCACCGCCGCCATCGTGCGCGAAGAGAAGCTGAGCGTCGGCGACGTCGTCGTCTACGACTCCTACGATCACGAGATCGCACGCGGTCGGGATCGCACCGTGCTGCCGGTCGACGCCGGCGCCGTCCGCGTCGTCGTCGTCATCGACAAAGCCACCGCCGGCACCACCCGCGATGTGCGCGGCGAGCAAAGGGCCAGCGTGCGGCTCGGCCAGAAGACCGAGCTCAAGATCGATGCCTCGGACGGCGACATCGTCGTCAACGTCGTCGAAAATGGTCGGCCGGCCAAGGCGCTGGTGGCCCTGCGCGAGCCCGGCAGCAGCAACCGCGTCGTCGAGCTCACGCCGGGGAAAGCGACCAGCGTCCCCTCTGGCACCTGGGACCTCGTCAGCCAGCTCGAGGATGCTCATGATTTCCGCGAGCTCCTAACCAAGGGCGTCGTCGTCAACGGGCACAAGACCACCACCCGCCTGCTCTCGCACACCACGGGCAAGCTGGTCCCGGTCGTCGCAGCCGCCGAGGGCGTCGTCGTCGATCTTCTGCTGCCCGGGGCCGACAAGGCCTTCAACCAGATCGAGCCCAACAGCGAAGCCCGCCTCACGCCGGGCAAGTACATCGTGCGAGCGACCCGCGACCTCGCCCTCGATGACGGCACCAAGCCGGTGGCGCAGGCGACGGTCAACATCGCGGCGGCTAGCACCTCGCGGGTCAACCTGAACCCAGCCGTGGCCCACGTCGACGTCGACGTCCGCGTTGGAGGCGAGCCCCAGCCCCTGCAGGTGAGCCTCACCCTGCCTGGTGCGTCGGCACCTCTCGCAAGCCGGCCAGCCGACGCCGCCGGCAAAGCCAGCTTTGACCTTGCTCCCCAAATCGTCATCGTGTCGACGTCGTTGCCGACGGCCCACGGGGCCCTCGATGTGAAAAAGCAGCTGGGCCTGAAGGCCGGCGTCAACCGGGCACGGCTCGACATCGACGTCGGCCACGTCGTCGTGCAGGTCATCGACGGCGGCGCGGCTGTGACCGCCGAAGTCGCCTACTTTCAGCGGCTCAAGAGCGGCAAGCCCGATGGCGCCCCCGTCGTCGTCGTCAAAGCGGGCGAAGAAGCCTTTTTGTCGCCGGGCATCTACGTGCTCGCGGTGAAGCGCAAGGGTGAGCAACGGCTCTTTGGCGAGCTCAAGGTGGCCAGCGGGCGTCTGGTGGAGCGCGCCTTGGAGTGGTCTCCTCCTGCAGCCGACGCCAAAGACGCCTCACCCATCCAGAAGGGCTCGCCGAACAAGAAGGACGACACGAAGGACGCAGCACCGGCCACGAAGGACGAGAAGAAAGAGGGAGCTCCGAAGAAGAGCGACGCCCACATCGGTCCACCGGCACCTTCGAAGGAGAAGGATGCGCCCGCGCAGGACGACGCCAAGAAGAGCGATTCTGCCGCGCGCTAGCAGCTGAAAACGAAGTTTGAGGCAGACGCGTCCTTGGGAGGGAGGCTCGTCGAGGCTTCGCCTCGACGAGGGAGGGTCTGGGACAGACCCTCCGGAAGTACAGCAGGGTGCGAAAAACGGAGTTTTTCCGCAC
>JAHFED010000071.1 GCA_023248635.1 Myxococcales bacterium | reverse complement strand
ATGCCGATGGCCGCGCCCTGATCGTGCGCCAGTTGGCCGGCCGCGCGCGCATGCTGACCGAGCTCGCCTCCGGCGCCTCCGCCATCAGCGGCGAGAGGGCGACGACGGCGTCGAACCCGCAGAGCCTGATCGGCTGCGACCTCTCGGGCCCCCCGTGGGGCAGCGCGATCCGCCACGTGATCGCGCACTGGTCCGGGATCAAGGCCGCGGCGAACATCCAGCAGCCGACGCAGCCGCTCACTGTCCTCTGCGCCGGCGGCATCGCCACGACGACGGTAATGCGCTGGCGCCTGTGGAACCGCCCCTATGAGAGCCTCGGCCAGGGCGGGGTGGCGCCGCACTCCCGCGGCCTCGTCGCCATCCGCGCACACAACAGCGACGCTTCGACGCCGACGCTCTCGGTGTCGGCGCGTAACGCGACGTTGGGCCAGGGGTTCGGCGAGGGCCAGGGGCCGGCGACGAAGACGATCTCGGGCGGCGCAACGGAGACCGCCTACGACCTCGGCACGGGCTTCTGGGTCGATCTGGCGCCCGGATGGAACAACGTCGAGCTGCTCTTCACTCACGCCACTTCAGGCGACACCGTCACGATCGACAGCGTGTGCCTCTACCAGTGGGCGAAGCGGTCACACTGAGCGAGGTGGACTAGCGCTTAGTGCTTGGTACAAACGTAAACACTGGCGC
Organism: Myxococcales bacterium; assembly: GCA_023248635.1. GTDB lineage: Bacteria > Myxococcota > UBA727 > UBA727 > VGSZ01 > VGSZ01. The sequence continues at coordinate 27,167 of JAHFED010000071.1, read as the reverse complement.
CGGAATGGGCTGTTCCGGAGGTGTAATAGGGACGATATCAGTAGCTCCAGTAAGGCTCATGATCCACGGAATGTTTCGCGTTGAATAGTCAATCTTGGGTAGGCCTAGCTCCCTTGCGACTTCATTTCGGAAGTCATGTAGGTCCTCAGTCTTGATCGGAGCCGGCACGGCGCCAAGATCGGTTCTCGTCAGGCCGATTGCTCTCATGTATGCAGCCACTGTTTCTTGCGGCTTTTCGCAGAAGAGCAAGATCTTGTTCATTGCCTGACGCGCGCGAGAGATGTCGAACTCCTTCCTCGCAATTGTCATTCCATTTGGAAGCTGGAATCCTGCATTGTGATGAACCAAATCAACCACATCTAGCGCCTCTAATAACGCCTCCCGTCGTTCCTTGAGGACCTCGTTTCGAAGTGCACTTTTTTTGTCCCTGTGATTCAACCACAACGTCGCACCAACACTGAGGAGCGCAGTGGCTACGGCGCTGACGACGGCGCCGATGGCAATCCAGTCAGTGTTCGACATGCTGAACCACCCTCGCTACTGCGCGCGCAGCGTCCTCAACGTGAGCCGATCACCGGTGAACCCATAGACGATCGAGTACCCGCTCTCAGGCACCCGGTGCGACCAGACCCATTCGCACGGGGGAAGGAGACTCTTGATGTCATCCGGTAGGGGCAGGGTTTCGCTCTCGCAGAGGCGCCGGATTTCCTTGGAGATCCGACGCGCCAAGGGCGAACCAGGGACAATCTCGTGGCGGGAGCACGCGCGCGAGTAGAGCGCCGTGAGTTCAGGTTGACGCACCCTCGTCGTCCCCCGTCTCCATCCAACGGAGGAAATCTTCAGCAGGCAACGTCGTCGTGTCAGCGAGAAGGAGGACCTCATCCTCCGGCATCTCGACAATGATCTCGAGGCCCCGGAGGTAGGCGGGGTCGAAGCTCCCCGCTTTGCCCCACTGGCACCTGCCATAGAACGTCGTCATCGATTCGCGCGTGATCACCGCCGTCGATGGCGCCTCGGGCGGCAACGCACCTCGCGCCAGACGCCAGGGCTCCTCGCGGTGGGTGAGGCGCGACAACCATTCAGCGGACTTGTCACCATAGGCGCCGAGCACCCCGCGAATCGTGGAGACGTCGTCGTCACCGAGTGTGCTGATCGCACGGGGAGTCAACGACCCGGCGCGCTTTTCCTCGTTGAACAGGTCGGGAGAAACCGGTCCCTTCTTCCAGGCCTCGATGCGCTCATCGAACAGCGGGCGACGATGCCAAACAAGCGACCACGCCTGCGCGTAGTAGACGAGCTTCTGCAGACGCATGCCGCCAGCGCCCGTCTCCTTCTTGATGAAGGCTGCAATGTCTTGAACGGTCAGCTTCATGGAACACCCGGCACCAGCGTCATGGTGCCACATCAACATGGTCACAACCCTCGCGCCGGAGTCAACTGCGTCCGTACCGGATCTCGCCTGGCGCTTGCCACAACGCCGCATCGCAACGCGCACCCTGGCCCAGCATCCAGAGCTGCTGAGCGTCAGAACGTCGAGGTCGGTCGCGACGAATGGGGTTCGATCACGTGGGCGTGTCATTCGCACGTGAACCGCTGCTCTGCGATTCCGTTGTCGCCACAGGTTCGATCCTCGGCTCGCTCTACTAACGCAGCCTGACATTCGAGGCACGTCGACGGGGAGACACAGGCCTGAACGCCGTCACAGGCCAGTGGAGGCGGGGACCAGTCGCCCAGGACCTGCCCATTCTCCACGCACGGAATCGAGCAGTCGCCAATCACCTCGTCCTCATTCTCACTCTCCCCGCCGCCACCAGCGCAGTCGCCAACGCTGACAATCAGTTCACCAACGCAGGTAACAAGGGCGGGATCGTCCTCGATGAGAACGCCATCACCGACGGTTGCGAGCGAAGGGAGCAGGATGTTTTGGAGGGTCGAGTTTTGGGAGATCTCGAGGGTCCCGCCCACCTCGAAAAGCGCAGGCAGCGAAATGCTTGTGACGCCTGGGTTCGCCTTGATGACGAGGTTGTCGCGGCGAACACTGACCAGTCCCGGGAGCAAGATGTCCGCAAGGGCCGCGTTGTTAAAGATGAAGACTCGACCGCAGCATCCTCCATCAAATACAGGCAAATCGATGGCGGGGAGTGCGGCATTGTCGCTAATTACGAGCCCGCCATCCGTATGCGTCAATTCGGGCAGCAGCACGCTCGTCAGCACATCGCTCCTGTCGATCGTGACGTTGTCGGCAACGACCAGTGCAGGCAGCGAAACGTTCGCCAGCGAGTCGTTGCTGGATATGAAGACGTCATTGCCGACACTTGACAGTGAAGGAAGCAAGAGGATCGTCAGTGCTGGATTATTCGAAACAACTAGATTGCCAACAATGTCGTCCAGCAACGGGATGGAGAGCGCCGTGAGGCTCGGGGCGGCGCCAATGGTCAGGCTGCCCGCGTTCACCAGTGCCGGGAGCGAGATGCTGACCAACGCGTCGTTGCTGACATTACTAAAAAAGAGTTCATCAACGCTGGCCAAGCGAGGGAACGCGATGCTCGTCAACCCTGGCACGGCGACAATAACGTTCCCGCTTACGGCGCAAACGTCGGCCATCGCCTCAACATCCGACGCGGTGGTGACCTCGACGTCACCATCGACAGCACGGCAGCCCTCTCCTGCGCCCTCTCGGTCTCCCTCTCGCTCGCCCTCACCTTCCCCCGCGCCATCGGCGCCCTGGTGATCGACTTGGACGCAAGCTGCGACGACGACAATTACCGCGGGAGCGAACCATTTCATCGGCACCTCGGGCGCGCACCTTCGGTCAGGTCGGGACTTTTGGCGAGGGCGGCGCTTCCCCTGGCGCAGGATCGCCCGGCTTCCACGATCCGGGCAGACCCATCGCCTGCGTGATGGCCAGCCAGGACAACCGAGTGATCGGGGCATGCCCATTCACCCAGCGGTTCACGGTCTGAAAGCTGACGTCGAGGCGCCGCGCGAGCGTGGCCTGGCTGACCTTTGGCTTTGTTTCCGCCAGGGCGGCGAGGAGAAATTCCCGCGGGACACGCCTCTCCTCAACAACTGTTGCCATGCCCAGGACCATGGCTTTGATGGTAGCACCGCGAGAAGCGTCGTGAAGTAGCACGTTTTGAAGATAATCACAGATTGCTACTTGACGCGCTAGCGCGTCACGCGCTACGCCTGCGGTATGCCCGGAACGCCCGAAGCCACGACACGCTGCCCGATTGTCCGCTGGCTTATCGGCTCCACTGAACAGCCCAACCAACCGGATCTTGAGGGTTTGGTGCCCGATACCCGACCAATTCTGACGGGTTTGGCCCCTTCTATGAGGGGTGCGCACATGGCGAAGACCGGACTGGCGAACGTTTCCAACAAGCTGACGCCGCAGCGGGTGCAGCAAATCCGCGACGCCGTGCGGCTGGGTTGGTCGCAGCACAGCGTAGCGGCGCACTTCCGGGTGTCGCAAGCGACGGTTTCGAACATCGTCAACCGACGGCTCTGGGCTCACCTCCCCGACGTCCACGCCGCGCCCCTCAGCCCCCTGAGCTTCGCGCTCGTCGACCCCGAGCTCCGCACGCACGGAGGCCGCTTCGCTGGCCCTGGCGGCGTCGTCGATCTCGCGCCCTCCCCCGACATGCGTGGTCACGCCGACGACGCCGCATCTTCCTCCACCGACCCAGAAACCGAGGCCGCATGACCATCAGCACCCACGCCCACGCCCGTCCCTCGAAGGCGAAGAAGAAGCCGACGTCGAAGCCGAAGACGATGGCGGCCGTCGTCGTCGCCGCCGAGACCCGCGCTCCGAGTGCCCCGCCCGGTGCTGGGCTGCTGCAGGACCTAGAGAACAGCTCGCCCTTCGTGAAGCTCGGGATCCAGGGCTTCGCCAAGTCGGGCAAGAGCAGGACCGCCGTCGACCTCGCCATTGGGCTGCACAAGCGCATCGACAGCAAGCGCCCCATCGGCTTCTTCGACACCGAGGGCGCCGCGATCTTCGCTCGAGGCCGCTTGGCGATCGCGCAGGTCAACGGCGTCGTCACCCGCAGCCGCTCCCTCGTCGACTTGGCCGAGTTCATCCGTGCTGGTGAGGCCGGCGCCTTCGACGTCGCCGTCATCGATTCGGTCTCTCACCTCTGGGAGGACCTGGTCGCCGCCTACAAGCGCAAGCAGGGCGTCGAGAGCCTGGGTCCGACCGACTGGGTTGCGCTCAACAGCGCCTGGCACACGGCCTTCTCCCGCCCCTTCGTCGACAGCCCCCTGCACCTGCTCTTCACCGGGCGCGCGGCCCACGACTACTCCACCGTCGTCGACGCCGAGGGCAACCACGAGAGCGTCAAGAGCGGCACGAAGATGCGCGCCGAGGGCCAGACCGCCTTCGAGCCCAGCATCCTGATCGAGATGCAACGCGTGGAGCTCGAGCCGCTCGAGGGCGAGACCGCTCCCCGCGTGGTTCGCCGGGCGACCGTGCTGGGCGACCGCTGCGACGTCGTCGACGGCGCCGTCTTCGACAACCCCACCTTCGCCGACTTCTCCACTGCCTTCGACGTCGTCCTCTCCGGCGCCGTCGGCGCGCGCCCACCGATCGAGCAGGCCAGCGCGGGCGAGCTCTTCGCCGGCGTGGCGAGCCGTGGTCAAAGGCAGGAGCAGCTCCGGCTGCTGGCTGATGTCCACAACGAGCTGGGCAGGGCTTGGACGTCGTTCACCGCCCCAGGCAAGGCCAAGCGCGCGGCGGCTCTCCAGGGCTCGTTCGGCACGGCCACCTGGGAGCGCATCGAGAGCATGTCCGCCGACGAACTGCGCCAAGGGCTCGCGTGCCTGCGCCAGGTCATCGTCGACGGCGGCCCCATCGTGGACCTCCCGGTGTCGAGCCCCGCCATGAAGCTCGCCTCGATCCGCGAAATCCTCACGGGCGACAACGCCGGTGTCGACGTCATCGCCCGCAACCGCGCGCTCATTGCTGCCCGCACGCTCGCCGGCTCACTGCCCGAGCCCCTCCGCGAGCAGGCCGACATCGCGATCCAGCAAGCGAGCCGGCGCTGGTTCGGCTCCGGCGGAACAAGCGGCAGCGGTGGCCGGCCGCCGTCGCCCTTCCCCTATCCCAACGACTGACAACGACGACGACGACGCTCCCCTCTCTCTGCGCCCCTTGGAGGTCCTGATGACGCCCCCGCTCCGCCTCGTTGTTGCCGACGTCGACGAAGAGACCCCGTTCGACCATCCCGACGTCGACGCCATCGATTGGTCCGTCGACCTCAACTACGTCAATGCGCTCGAGGCCACCGCTCGAGAGTGGTGCCTCGCCATGGTCGGCCTGGCCGAGCTGCTCGGCGTCCCGATGCTCATGGGCTCCGGCTCGCGCGACATCGAGGCCGAAGCGCGCACGGCCATCACCGCGCTGCAGGAGCGAGCGACCCGATCAGAGCGCGAGCTCGAGCAGCTCAGGCCGCCGCATCGCTCATCCGCGTCCGCCCAGGACCTGGCGACCGCCGAGGCCTTCGCCGCCTGGGCCGTCCGCGACCCCGCCGCCTGCGCGCGCATGGTGAACGCTCGTGGGTGGAAGCCATGACCGACGTCGTCATCCCCTTCCGTCGCCAGCGCAGCGCCCACGGTGCACGCGACGCGGTGCCCTTGGCCGCCATCTTCGAAAACGAACAAGCCGAGGTGCGTGCGCTGATGAAGATCGCGGCCTCCCTCGCGCGAGAGCTGAAGCCCGACGCCGCCGGCATCGCCGCCCTTCGTCGGTGCCGTGCGGACCTGGAGACCGCCGTGCTGCCGCTCGTCCGCCCCCTCACCAGCACCCGCCTCGACCCTGAGGCCGTGGCACTTCTGCGTGGGCGCCTGCGCGCTTCTCTGGGTGGTGCGTGATGAAGGTGCTGGCGCGCGTCCGAGCTCAGCTGCTCCGCTGGGGCATCTCATACGACGAGCCCGCGCTGATCGTGATCGACGGCGTCCTGCTCGACGACCTGAACGAGGGCCGGGCAACAGTCGACGTCATCGTCACGTCAAACGTCGTCGTCCACCTCACCCAGGCGAACCCCGGTTTTCTGCAATGAAAGCAAATCATGAAGCGTCGACGTCGTGCTACCCCCAAGGCCATGGCAACGGTCAAGAAGCGCATCCGGAAGCGGGCAAAGATCAAAGGCACGTGGCTCCGCGCCGCGCGACTGCAGGCTGGAGTGACGCAAGCGGCGCTCGCGACTGCGCTCAGGATGAACACCAACTCGGTGTCCAACTGGGAGCGGAACGACCTCGACTTCTTCGCTTGGCTCGGGGCGTTGAGTGCGCTCGGGCTCCACGCCGATTGGCGTCCTCCCGTGAAGTCCAAAAAGGCCTGACGTCGTCGGCCACCGCAATTCTGCAGCGCGCTCGCTCGGGCATCTTGACTCAAAGTATGCGTCTCGTTTACTTTGCGTGTTCATGCGGAGGCCACGATGCAGTTGCTTGAGCGCGTCGCTGTCGGCGACGACTTCGTTGAGGCCCTCCGGGCGGACGATGGTCAGGTCCTCGTGTCGCTGCGCCGGGTCTGTGAGGCCCTCGGGCTCGACGCAGACACCCAGCGCCGCAAGCTCGCTGCGAAGCCCTGGGCGTGCACGGTCATCATGACCGTGCACGACACGACGGGCCGGGCGCAGCCGGCCACGCTGGTCGCCCTGAAGAGCCTCCCCATGTGGCTGGCGAACATCGACGAGTCGCGCGTCGACCCGCGCGTCGCGTTCAAGCTGCGCCAGTTCCAACTCGAAGCGCACGACGTCCTCGCCGCCCATTTCGCAGGCATGGGCTCGGGCCGACGCGCGGAGATGATCTCCGTGCGTCCCTCCGGTGGCGCAGCGGGAAGCGGTGCGAGACCAACCACAGCGATGAGCGCGGTGGTTGACGACCTCGCCGTCGTCGACGCGCTGTCAGCCCTGGCCGCCGCAATCCGCACCGACCGCGCAGACGTCGTTGCCGTTCGCGCTGAAGTTGCCCTCGAGCGCGCTGCCCGCACGGAGCTCGAGCGCCAGGTGCAGGACAACGCGGCAGCCACCGCGCGCCTCGCGCGCGAGCAGGGTCAGGCACGTGAGAGCCGCCGCCGCATTGACGCTGCTGTCGGCCACTGCACCCGCACCATCAAGCGCTGGTGTGCGGAGACGTCGACGCCATTCCAGAAGGTCTACTCCGAGGTCCGGTCGGACCTTGGCCTGCGTCGCACCCTCGACGGCGGCCCGGCCCTCGGCAAGGCGAAGCTTCGCGCCGATCAGGTGCTCCGCATGGCCCGCTGCGCGACAAACCTCGGCGTGACCGGCCTCGGCGTCGCCGTGATCGAGTCGCTCCTCAACGGCAGCGACGATGTGGCACGGCCTGGCTTCATCGACGTCGACACCACCGACCCAGCGAGAGCCACATGAAGATCACCAAGGAAGAACGCCGGCGCTGCATCCAGGAACTGCTCGATCGCCTCGAGTCGGACCCGGATCGCACGCCCGCCGAGCTCTTTCGGTCTGCTCGCCTCGTCCCGGGCTGGTCGATCACGCGTGGCCCGCACCAGATGTGGACCGTCGACGGCGCCGACCGAACTGGGCGGGTGCTTCGGCGCGACGACCTGATCGCCCTTCTCATCACGAAGTGGGCGCCTGCTGCCCATGCCGCGCTCGCTGCCATGGAAGGGCTTCCTCCTGACCTGGCGCCGGTCACCGTCACCCCGGCTGACGCCCTCACTCTGACCGCGGCGTTGCTCGCCACACCAAAGCCCGCGCTCGTGCGGACGGTCTTGTTCTTCGACGACGGCACCTGGAGCGAGGTCCTCCCATGACGGACGGCATGACCGAAGCGAGCCGCCTTTCCGACGTCGACGTTGCGGTGCGTGAGCGCGCTGTGCTTCGCGCCGAGATGGCTGCGTACCAAGCAGTGCTCGACGTCCTCGACGAACACGAGGAGGCCTTGTTTGGATACGCCGAGGATTTGGCGGACCCGTTGGTTGATCGACTGGCGACGCTGCTGGCGGCCCGCAAGGTGCTGCTCGGGAAGTATGAGCGGACCATCATCGAGCCCGCCCGATGATGGCGACGACGGCGACGACCCCGCCCAAGGCCAACCTTTGGACGATGAGCCACACCGAAGCGATGGCCTCGCTCGACGTCAAGACCACGCCGGCGATGAAGCGCCTGATGGGCTCGCCGCACGTGCGCGGCGCTTGGATCAACCGCGGCGGCGCGAGCCCCCGTTACTTCTGGGACCCCACACTCTTGTCGTCGTGGTTTTTCGAGGCGTGCCAATGGCTTGGAAGCAAAAGTCAGGAAAGAAGTGGACCGTCCGGTGGAGGCACCCGATCACGGGCGCCCCGCGCAGCAAGGGCGGACACCCCACAGCAAGGGCTGCCACCGACTTCATCACCGTCGTCGAAGCCCTCAATGCGCAAGGGCTCGACTGGGAGCCTCCTGCGCTCCCGGAACAGGCCGCGCTCGTGACCGCCCTCAACGCCTACCTCGACCACGTCGAGCTCACGAAGAGCAAGGGCACGACCTACAACCGGACCATCAGTCTCGAGCTCTTTCGTCGCTTCGTCGAAGAGACGACGCCGGCCGCCTCGCTGAACGTGCTCACCAAGACGCTGCTCACGGGCTTCCTGGCCTGGCTGAAGCTGCCCGCGAATTCGCAGCGGAAGGCCGGCCGCTCCAGCGACTTCACCCGCAAGTGCGTCGAGCACGTGCAGGGCTTCTGGGCGTGGGCCGCCGACGACGACGCCTTCGTCGACAAGACCCCTCGCCCTCGACGGCTCGCCGAGCTGCGCGGTCTGCGCTCGCCGCGGACGCCGACTCGTGCGCCGACCTGGGCCGACATGGACGCCATGATCGCCGCCCTTGGCGTGCAGCCTGCCGGTCAGCGGGTGCAGCGAGACTTCGCCTTCCACATCCTCAGCGCCGTCATTCAGCGGTGCACGGGCCTGCGGGTCTCTCAAGTCGACCGGCTCATCGTCGGCGACGTCGACGTCGCCCTTGGCGTGCTCACCTTCCGGGGCGAGCTCGGGAAGAGCCACCAGGAGCGGGCTGGGCGCCTCCTCCCGATCGCGCCTCCTCTTCTCCCGGTCTTGCGGCGCATGACGGGCCACCGCGAGCCCGCTGAGCTGCTGGTCGCTCGCATCGGCAACCCTGCCGGCAGCAACTCCCGCGAGAGGATGGCTGAGGCCTGGACGCTCGCGAAGGTGCCGCCCGCGGTGTGGAAGCAGCGCCCCAACCACGCGCTACGCAAAGGCTTCAGCAGCGAGCTCGCGCGGTCCGGGATTTCGAAGGAGGTCCGCGACTTTCTCACCGGCCACAGTGCGGGCATCGCGGGGTTCTACACAGACCCCGACGCTTTGGATTTGAGGGGTGCCGTCGACAAGGTGGCCCCCTTCGCCCCAGCGGCCTGGGTGGTCATCGATGGCGCTCTGTCGACGACGAATGCCGTTTCATTTCTCGAGCACACCAGGGGCACACCATGAGAACGACGACGACCATTCGAGGGCGCTGCAATGCGGAGTTTGTGGGAGTGGCGCACCCGGAGGGATTCGAACCCCCGACCCTCTGGTTCGAAGCCAGATGCTCTATCCAGCTGAGCTACGGATGCAGTGGCGCCGTCGTGTCACGTCCGCGGGGCTGCGCCAAGACCCCACTCAAGGCGTGAAGCCAGATGGGGTGCAGGTGCCGAAGCTGTCGCAGGCGTAGCCATCGCGGCATTGGGAATCGGACACGCAGCGCTGCAAGCACAAGGCGCAAGGGGTGCCGCCGCAGTCGAGGACGTCGCAGAGGCCGTTGGCGCCGCAGAGGTTGTCGCCTTCGCACACTCTCGAGCAGTAGCCCTCGAAGAAGTTGGCGATGCAGGCCGCGTCAGGCGCGAAGTCGATGCCGGCGCAGTCGACGGCCGAGGTCTCATCGGTGCAGGGAGCTCCGACGCCGTTGTCGATGTTGAAGGAGGACTGCAGGGCCACGACGAAGTCGATGTCGTCGACGCGGGAGTCGTTGTCCTCGAGGGTGACGGTCTTGATGCCGTCGGCGAGAGGAAAGGCACCGAAGCTCTCGACCTGGCTGTCGAAGATGAGGTCCTGGTTGTCATCGCCGACGGCGTAGATCTCGTAGGCGCCGGCCTTGAGTCCTTTGATCTCGTAGGCGAAGGCATTCGACCTCTCAGCGAGCGCCTTGCCCTCAGAGACCAGGTCGCCGGCTTCGTCGCGGGAGAAGGCGGCGACTTCGACGGTGTCGAGGTTGCGACTGGGCCGCAGGGGGTTGTCCTGGAACAAGACGACGGCGACGATTTCTCGCGCGGGCTCTTCAGCAGTGCTGGTGAAACGGATCTCGACGGCCCCTTCTTCGGCGGCGCCGCGATCGAGGCCGATGGTGACCGTGACGTTGCCGGCCGGGGGCACCGTTGCCTCGGTGGGGCTCACCGAGAACAAGTCTGCGTCGCCGTCGCCGAAGCTCACGCTGAAGGGAGCGCTCACGTTGCCCAGGTTCAACACGCGCAGGTCGAGCTCGACGATGCCGGTGGGAAACACGACGCGCTCGCGGTCGAGGGCGAGACGCGGCGCAGGATCGAGCTCCACCTCGGCGATGAGCAACGCCTGCACAGCGTCGACGAGGCCGTTGCCGCAGCCCTCGTTGCAGCGCAGCTGCTGGTTCGCCGTGTTCTTCAGGAGATCGCGGATGGCGTCGTGGTTGAGCCCGGGCTTGGCGGCCGCCAGCAGTCCCGCGACGCCGGCGACGTGGGGCGCGGCCATGCTGGTGCCTTGCTCGAGCTTCACGTCGCCTTCCCACGTCGACAAGATGGCGTCTTCGTTGCCGTCTTGATCCTGGTCCTGACCAAACTGCCCACCGGGCGCCATGACGTCGATGGCGTCGCCGAAGTTGGAGTAGTCGGCCCGCAGGCCATCGAGCCGCGTCGCACCAACGGTGATCATGCGCGGGATGTTGGCGGGCACCACAGCGCTGGCGTCTGCGCCGTCGTTGCCGGCGGCGCAGACGAGCACCGGATCGTTGAAGAGGTTGTCGGGGTCGTCGAGGATGAAGGAGATGACGCCTTCCCAGATCTCGTTGGTATCGGGAGCCGCGGGGCCACCGAGGCTGAGGTTCACGACCTTGGCCGGCTTCTGGTTGGGCGGGGCGTCGGACTCTGGATCGCCGACGGCCCACAGGAGTCCGTCGAGGATGGCGAAGAAGTCGCCGGACAACTGCTGACCCAGCACGCGCACGGGAACGATCTGCCCTTCCCACAGCACACCTGCGACGCCGCGGCGGTTGTCGGTCTCGGCGCCGATGGTCCCCGCGGTGTGAGTGCCGTGGTAGCTGTCTTCACCGGCGTCGTTGCCGAAGAGGTTGTCGCCAGGATCTTCAGCATCGAGGTCGAGGCCGTCGCCGTCGTTGGACAGGCTGGCGTCGACGAAGTCCATTTCGACGAATTGGTTGGCGTTGGCGGGATCGCGGGCCAGCTTGTCGCGCAGGTCGGGGTTGGCGTGAAACACGCCCGAATCGACGACGGCCACGACGAGATCGGGGTCGCCCACCGTGATGTCCCAGGCCGGCGGCAGCTTGATCGCATCGAAGTGCCACTGCAGAGCGGCGAACTCGTCGTTGGGCACGCGAAAGCCCTTGTGGAGCACGTTGCGAGCGACGGTGCGGATGCCGGGGATGCGGGCCTTTTGCAGCGCTGCGACGACGGCAGTGGTGCCTTCGGCGTCGACGAAGCCTTCTCCGTCGATGAGCTCGATCTTGCAAAGCATCGCTTTGCCCGTGCAGGTCACGACGCGGACCTCGATCTTGTCGTCGACTCGGGCGGCGATCTTCATCTGCTCGAGCGCCAAGCCCATGCTCGTCTTGGTGAAACGACCCCGCTCCGCAAAGACGACGGCCTGGCCACTGATGAACTCGACCTCGGGGACGCTGACTTCAGTGCGCCCCGTCACCGACATGCTGCGGAGAGGGGCGCGCGCGACCCCGGCGGCGGCGGCGACGTCGACGCGGGCCGCTTGGACTTTGCTCCGATCACGAGCGGATGCCCCGCTGGCCTGTCCGACCAAGATGGTGCCAGTGATGACGCCTTCGCCGCCGACGGCTGGTGGCTCTGGGGGGTCGACGTCGAAGCAGCCCGTCGCCACCACCAACACACCGACTGCGACCACGACGCGATGCATCGCATCCTCCAGCTCAGAATTCACCGACGGCGCTGCGCGTGCCGGTGAATTGTCTACACGTTCATCGCCTGGCGGCGATGAATTGGCCGCCCGGCCCTAGGGCAACAAAGAAACGTCCCGACGACAGGGGCACCGTACCACGCACCAGGGCGGTTATCGGCGACGACGAGGGCCAGATGCGTGCGCCCCCGCGAGAAGGCAGAGTCGAGCCGTGCTTACGCGCCGCGCTCTCTTGGCATCGCCTCTCCTCGCTTTGCCAGCCGCGGCGGCCGGGGCCAGCACACCCGCCGGCGACGGCGACGACGACGGCCTGGCTGCTCTGCCCCATGCCTGGGAGCCCGTCGATTTGTCCTTTGTCCGGCACGCGCCCCATTCCGTTGTGAACGAGGTGGTGTTGCCGGCATCGCCGGCTTGTGTCTTCGAGGTGCTGGCCGACCCCGAGCCCTGGCCGCGCTGGCTGCCCCTCGTCGAAGGCGTCACCTACCGCAAGCCCTTTGGGAAAACGACGGTGCGCGACGTCGCGACCCTCGGCGGCACCCTCATCCGGGAGCAGTTTTTCTGCTGGGATGTCGGCGAGCGCTTCGCGTTTTCCGTGGTGCGCTCGTCGTCGTCGGTGGGTCGGCATTTCCTCGAGGACTATCTGCTCAGGCCCGTGCAGGGCGGGGCGACGCGTCTCATCTGGACCTGTGCTTTTGCCCCGCAGGATTGGGCGGCGCCGACGGGTCCGCTCTTGGTCGCCGCTTTTGCGGCGGTGGCGCCCTCGTCGTTGCGGCGCTTGCAGCTCGAGGTCAAAGCGCGCGCAGCGCGAGGTACATGAAGCCCTTGCCCTTTTGTCCCGCGAAGGGCGCGCGATAGAGCCCGAAGGCGCCCGTGGCCACGGCGGCATGTCGAGCGAGGCGCAAGAAGAGGCGTTCGGGACCGCCGAAGCCGCCGTCGGTCAGGGCTCGTAGGCCGGCCGCACTGCTGCGTTGGCGCAGTCCGTCGATGCGCCGGGTCAGCTTGGGATCGACGTTGTCGTTGGCCCAGCCCCACAAGAAGCGCTTGTCGTCGTCGACGAAGGAGCCCACCAGCTCGAAGCCCCAGGGTTGCGGCTCCCGCCCGTCGCCCTGAAAGGTGATCACGCCCTTCGCCATGTCGATGTCGAAGCGCTTCATGCCTTGCAGGGCTTCGTCGAGGCGTCGGGCCTGCATCGCTTCGTCGTCGGAGGTGCGGGCCAGCGCCACAAACAACGCGCGCGTGAAGAAGAGCCAGCGCAGCTCTGAGGCGTCGAAGCGGCGGGTCATCACCGTGGCACCGGCCTGGTCTTGCAGCACGACGTCGCGAGCGCCGTCGACGTCGTCGCTCATGAGGATGCAACCCTCGAGCACTTTGACACCGCCTTGCAGCTGGGTCGCTTCGGCGAAGTCCCCGAGCAGCGCGTTGATGGCGTCGAGCACCTCATTGTCGCTGTGCCCGAGATCGGGGCGCTGCACCTCCCCAACGGGAGAGCGGGCATCGAGGTCGGCGAGGGCCGGACGCAGACCATCCTGGTTGGGTACAAAGCTCACCCGCAGCTGGTTCAGCGGCGCAGGCAAGGCCAAGGCACAGAGGTCCATCAGCTCCAGCAGCAGCTCATCGGGCGTCGGAGCGCCGCCGTCGTCGTCGTCGCCTTGGGCAAGCCGCAGGAGATCCATGGAGGCTGGATAGCGCTCTGGCCCTGCCGGAGCCACCGCGCCCTTGCCCGTCCGGCTTGCAGGCAGACCGCCGGCCGGCCTGAGGGCAGAGAATTCCCCCCGCCCTCAAGGCGAGCGAGCCAATTCGACTAGCTTTGGCGCATGTCGAAGCGTGACGAGCCCGCTCCCGAAACCTGGTCGACGCGCGTCGGGTCTTTCAGTGCCGACACCGAGACCGACGTTGCGGGGATGGGCACTCCACCGCCAGAGAGCGCGGGATCAGCGCGCTACCAGGCGTTCGGCGTGCTCGGCCGCGGGGGCATGGGCGAGGTGCGTCTCTTCCGGGACCAGCACATCGGTCGCGACGTCGCCATCAAGATCGCGCACTTGCACGTGCAGAAAGACGTCGCCGCCCGTGGGCGCTTCTTGCGCGAGGCGCGCATCCAAGGACGCCTGGAGCACCCGGCCATCGTGCCTGTCCACGACATTCAGATGCTCGACGACGGCTCGGTGTCCTTTGCGATGAAGCACGTGCGGGGCCTGACCCTGGCGCAGGTGCTCGCCGCCAAAGACGCCGAGCTTCGGCGACGGTACCCGCTGCGACGGCTGTTGCTGGCCTTGGTGACGGTCTGTCAGGCGATGGAATTCGCCCACCGCTCCGGGGTGGTCCACCGCGACCTCAAGCCTGCGAACATCATGCTCGGCGACTTTGGTGAGGTGTACGTCCTCGACTGGGGCTTGGCCAAAGTGCTCGCAGCGGCAGGCGATCGCGCGCCCGACGGGTTGAACGCCGACGCAGCGCCAGAGATGTTCGTCGGCGACAACGAGAGCCCGAGCCCGGGCAGCGCCGACCACGGCTCCGACGACAACGTCATGGCCACGGAAGAGGGCAGCATGCTCGGCACGCCGGGCTACATGTCGCCGGAGCAATTGGATCCGAGCCGAGGAGACCTCACACCGGCCTCCGACATCTTTGCTTTGGGGGCCGTGCTTTTTGAAGTGCTCACGCACCAGGTGCTGGTGGTGGGCAAGACGTCCCTCGACCGTGTCATGGGCACCCTTCAGGGGGTCGAACCCCGCCCATCGGTGCGTTTTCCGGCGCTCGCCATTCCCGCGGCACTCGAAAAGGTCCTCGTCGACGCCCTGGCGATGGACCCCGCCAAGCGCACGGGCAGCGCCCAGCACATCGCGGACGCGCTCGATGCGTTCCTGTCTGGGGAACACGATCTAGAACGCCGACGTGAGATGTCCCGCACGCACAGCCGCACGGCCGCAAAAGCCTTGGAGCGCGGCGACGGCGGCATCGAGCTTGAGCGATCGCTCGCGCTGCAGGAGCTGGGTTCCGCCCTGGTGTTGGACCCCAACAACCTCGATGCGCGCCGCGCTCTCGTGGAGGTACTGACGTCGGCGCCAGCAACGGAGTCCGCCGAAGTACGTCGGCGGCTCGCCGTGCAAGACGCAGCCACTGCTCGCGCGGGTTTGCGTTCTCGCCCCATCTTTCTGGCTGTTTGGTTGGGCTTTGTCCCCTGCTTCATGGCCTTTGGCATCCTTGATTGGGCGCCGTTTGTGGCGAGCTGGTTCCTCGTGGCGCTGGCAGTGCTCGCCAGCTGGACCGCCACTCGACGTCCTGCCCCGCCCGTCGCCCTGGAGATCGCAAGCCTGACCTTGTGGGCGCTGGCTTTCCTGGCGATGGCGCGCATCTTTGGGACCTTTCTCGTCGCCCCCGTGCTGATGGGTGTGATGGCGGTGAACGCGCAGATCCACCCCAACGTGAGCATTGCGCGGGTTGGGTTGGGGTTGGCGCTCGGCGGACTCCTCCTCATCGTGCTGCTCGAGGCGACGGGGATGATCGAGCCCTCGTTCAGCGTCGTCGACGGTGGCCTGCTGCTGCGGGAGCGGGCGCTGCGTTTGACGCATCCAGCCTTGCCCTGGTTTCTCCTCGCTTGCATCGGGGCGGCGATCGCCGCGGGCACCATCCTCACCCGCGATGTTCGCGAACAGCTCACCAAGGCCGAGCGAAAGCTCCACCACCAGGCGTGGCTGATGGAGCAGATCGTGCCCGCACCAGCGCCGTCGCTGACGCCGGAAACCAGCGGCAGTCGATCCCCCGAGGCCACCCCTGAGGTTCGGGCTTCGTGAGCTCGTGAAGGGGGGCATGTATAAGTGCGCGTGCCCTCGCTGAGTCATCTCCTGAACCGCCGGCGGGCGCTGGGCTTGCTCGGGACGTCGACGTTGGCTTTGGCCGGCCTGCGCTGTGGCCTGCCGAGGATGCTGCAGCACCGCCCACCCCAGTCCTTGCCTCCCGACCTCGATGCCTGGGCCCAAAGCAAGTTCGACGACGTCGACCGCGCCGCCGTCTGGGACGTGCACTGCCACCTCGTGGGGCGCGGCATCGGCAGCGGCTGCTCCGTCTCGCCCGAGATGGTCTCGCGCCTCCACCCCTGGAAGAACTTCCAATTCGACCTCTACGCGGCGGCCGCCGGACTCTCAGCGGACGACGGCGTCGCCGACGCGGCCTATCTCGATCGCCTCCTCGATCTCCACCGCTTGGCCAACCCGGCGGGCCGTTTGGTGCTCTTGGCTTTCGACCAATACGTCGACGACGAAGGACAGGAGGTTGCTGGCAAGAGCGAGCTGTTCACGCCCAACGACTACGTCATCGAAGAGGGGGCGCGGCACAGCGACGTCGTCGTTCCCGGCTGCTCGGTGCACCCCTATCGCAAAGATGCCATCGCTCGGCTGGAGCGAGCCCTCGACGGCGGATGCCGCGCGGTCAAGTGGTTGCCGAACGCGATGAACATCGATCCCTCGTCGTCGCGCTGCGATCCCTTTTTTGCGGTGTTGGCGCGCCGCAACATCCCTCTCATCAGCCACACCGGCGACGAAGCTGCCGTCGACGCTCGCGATTTGCAGTCCTTTGGCCATCCCCGCCGCCTCGAGCGGGCCTTGGAGCAGGGCGTCATCGTCGTCGCTGCCCACGTCGCCACCACGGGCGTGTGCGGGGCGGGATCTTGTTTCGACGAGCTGTTGCAGATGCTCGACGCCCCTCGCTTTCGCGAAACGCTCTTCGCCGACGTCAGCGCCGTCCCCCAATGGAACCGAGCCGCCCACCTGCCGACCCTGCTGCGTCGTCGGGACCTGCACGAGCGCCTGCTCTTTGGGACCGACTATCCGCTGCCGGCCATCGATCCTCTGATCTCGACGCGCTACCTCTGCCAGATGGACCTGCTCGACCCCGCCGACCGGGATCGCTGCAACGAAGTGTTCCCGCGCAACCCCTTGCTCTTTGACTACTTGCTCAAGCGCTGCCTGCGCGTCGTCGACGGCGACGGCACCGTTCACCGCTTCGCTCCCATCGTGTTTCAGACCCGCCGCGTTTTCGAGCGCGCATCGTGAGGCCCTGCGTGAGATCCACCGTCGTCGTCGTCGTCGCTGTCCTGCTTTTTGTTGGTTGTGCGACCGGATCCGACGCCACCATCCGCGATCTACCCGTCAATCTGCAGCCCGTCGGCCGCCTGCTGGACGGCTGCGAGCACGGTCTCGAGGGAGATGGCGCCGTGGCCCGCTGCCACGACGATCTCGTGTTCCGGGTGCGCGAGGTCGAAGCCCAAGAGGGGTCTGCGCCCCGCTATCTGGGAGATGGGGTCGATCTGGCCAATGCCAACGCGGGTCGCATGGTCTGGGACACAGTTGCGTTTCCGACGGCGGTCGACACCGGAGTCGTCGATCGGGGTCAGGTGCGCGCGGTCGACGACGACGACGTCATCGTCATCTTGTACGGCGCCGCCCGTCGCAGCGCCGACCAGCGCATGCAGAAGGAAATCTCCTGTCAGGCGCCGCCCAGCGAGAGCACGCGCTGCGCTGAGTTGCTGACGGCCTTCCTCGACTTGCCTGCCGCCGATGCCAAGCGGGTGCCGGCGACGGTCACGCTTTCCCAGGGTTCGATCTACGGCCGCGCCGTCTCCTTGCCAACGACGTGCTCCATCATCGAGCAGAAACCGGATCATGGGCGCTACGCCTGCGACGACGACGCCCAGCTCTACTGGCTGGTCACCGACGAGATGGAAGACGCCGCCACGCAGGCCGAGGCCGCACTCTCCGCCTTGGCCGACGGCGAAGATCGCAAGAGCACGCCTTGCGCCCTGCTCAACACGGACGCTCAATGCGAACTGACAGCGGGCGCCCTGGTCGGCCTGGGCTACCTCGACGCCAAGCCCATCGTCGTCGTCTGCGTGGCCCCCGACCCTTTCCAGCATGGGCTGTGCAAATCGTCCTTCCGCCGGCCGTGAGCTGGGTCGTCTACGTCGTCGCCTGCGCCGACAGTTCCCTCTACATCGGCCTCTCGAACGATCTGGTCGCGCGCCTGCGCGCTCACAACAGCGGCCGCGGGGCCCGCTACACGCGTTCGCGCCGACCAGTCGTCGTCGTCTGGCGATGGGATTGTGAGAGCGCCGAGGAGGCCCGGCGGCTCGAAGGGTCAATGAAGCGCTTGGGTCGGGCCCAGAAGATCGGCGTCGTCGACGGCGACCTGTCGATCATCGCTCCCCTGTTCGCTGGTGTCTGGAGCCGGATGCGAGCCCCAAGCGCACGAGCAAGGCCCGCACCTCGTCGAAAGCCAGCGTCTGCTGCTCGGGCAAGGTGACGTCGGCGACCATCTGCAGCAGTCGATCGCGCAGGAGCTTTTCGCCATCGGTGAGCACCCCGGCGTAGCGATCGTCGCCGAGGTGCGTGGTCACGGTTGCCGCACGGGCGCTGAGGCGATCGAGAAAAATCTCCACAAGTCGAGCCTGTTCGGCGGGTGAGCTCGCATGTTGGGCGAAGGTGACCCAGTCGAGGTCGTCGCTCCAGAGATCGGCCAGCAGGTCGCCGCCGCCGACGACGAGGTTGGTGCCGAAGGGCTGCTGCGTCGAGGCCGATCCGGCCGCTTCGCCGCGCAGGGCCTGGCGCACGGCGTGAGCGATGCGATGGAAGTTGTCGTCGGTGAATCCGAAGCCCACAAAGAGCATGTGTCGGGTCAGCAGCAGCGCTTGCACGATGCCGGCGAGGGCCGACCGGTTCTCTTGGAAGCGCAGATAATCCTCGCGGGTGAGCACGATCGACGACGGCCTCGTGACACAGCCGTGCATCTTCAAGATGAAGCGTTCGCCGCGCGCCACCGGTTGACCTGGAATGCGGGCGCACGGTCGACCGATGGCGTGAGAGGCCATTTCGAAGAGAGCGTCGTAATTGGTGGTCACCACCTCGTCGACGGGGAGGCTGGCGAGCAAGGCCTGTCCCAAAGCGTAGCGGGTCGAGCGCTCGATCATGAGGCCGGCGACGGCGGCGCCCAGGGCGAGCTCGGGGGGCAGACGTCGTTGCAAAAGGGCCGCGCGATCGAGCACCGAGAGCTGCTCGAAGGCAAGGAGCTGATCGGCCGGCAGACGCTCGACGGCGAGGGCGTTCAGCAGCTCGTCCCACGACGGCAATCCCGCGGGCCGCGAGACACCGGCGCCCATGAAGATGGTGAGCCCGCCCGATCGCGCGCGCTCCGCGAGTCCGTCGGCTTTGTCGATGAGGCTCGGCGGCAGGCCGGCGAAGGCGGTGACGTCGTCGAGGCGAGCCTTCTGTGCCGCGGCCCACGCCGGCCCCTCGATCAAGGTCAGCACCACATCGACGTCGAATTCGCCGGGGGCCGAGAGTTTCTTTGCTTCCTCTCGGAGCAAGGGCAGCAAGAGCGCGGTGATTTCTCCCGACCACAGCGCGCCGCCGCCGCCGGCGGTGCCCAACAAGGGAACCGCGAGCAGGTAGCGGGGCCGCCCGAACAGGGGACGTCGTCGTCGGGCGCGCAGCGCGCTGGTGGCCACGCGGAGAAAATCGCGCGCGCCGTCGACGTACCAGGCTGGAGCCCGCCGGTTGGTGCCGGTGATGTCGGTGAGCACGGGCAAGGGAAGGTCGTCGTCGACGTCGGCCAGCAGGGTGGCTCTGACGGTGCCTGGCTCGGTCCAATCGGGGGGCAGGGGTCGCCATTGGGTGCGGGGCGGCAGCGCGCCGCGCCAGGTGGAGCCTGGGCCGTTGCCTCCTGGCACCAACCAGGCGTCGCAGGCCAGACGCATGAGGTCGGCGTGGGCGACGAAGACGTGGGGTTCGGAGGTGATCACGTCGTCATCATCGCTCAAGTGTCAGCGCATGAAATCGATGCGCACCCACTCGTTCTTCACCGCCGTCGCCAGGTGCTTGAGCCCGCGTTTCTCGTAGACCGGAATGACCGCCGCCGCCTGTTCGACGAGGATCCCCGACAACCACAAGCGTCCGCCCGGCGCCACCGCTCCGACGACGTGATCGACCAGCTCGATGAGCGTGCCCGCGAGAATGTTGGCGATGACGGCGTCAAAGACCGGTCCCTGGGCGTCGGGCAAGTCGGCGTTGGCGACGTAGGTGGCGGCGACGCCGTTGTCGCGCGCATTGTCGAGAGCGGCTTTGACGGCGACGGGATCGATGTCGGTGCCCTTGGCCGCCCGCGCGCCCAAGCGCAGAGCGACCAGCGCGAGGATGCCGGTGCCCGTGCCGACGTCGAGGAGGCTCTGGATGGGGCCGACGTCGTCGAGGTGGCGCTCGAGGGCTTCGGTGCACAGCTGCGTGGTCTCGTGCTGGCCGGTGCCAAAGGCCATGCCCGGATCGAGGTGCAGCACCAGGGGCGCGCGTCCGGGGCCGATGCGGTCGACGAAGAAATGCTCGCGCTCCCACGAGGGCACGATCCAAACCCGCCGTCCCAGGCGAAAGGGCCGCCAGTGCGCCATGAAGATGGCGTTCCAATCCTCGGCGAAGAGATCGGACCAGGAGACGTCGACGTCGCGGGCTTTGGCGATGTGCTCGGTGATCTTTTGCAGCCGAGCACCGACGCGGGCCTCGAGACCGTTCACCCGAGAAAAGGTCGCGAGGATCAGGGCGCGCCCCGTCGGCAACATGGCTCTGCCCGGCACCGCCCGGGTCTCGTCGTCCTCCGTTTCCAACCCCAGGGCCCCCTCGTCGAGCAGCACGCCCGCAAAGGTCTCGGCCACGCCCATCTGACAATCCAAGGTCAGCCGCCGCCAGGGAGCCTCCTCCGCCTTCGTCGGCTTCTTCTTCGTCGTCATCGTTCACCCAACGGAAAAGCGGGGGCTCACGCCCCCGCCGTCCAGCCCAACGTTCACGTGAAAGGCAGCAAGCTCAGGAGAGGATCTTGGAGATCGGTCCGAGGAAGCCGGCGGCGATGAGGAAGGCCATCAGCACCAGCGACTCGATGAGCGCCAGGCCGAGGATGAAGGGCGTGAACACCTTGCTCGAAGCGCTGGGGTTGCGGGCAATGCCCTCGAGAGCGGCGGCGGCAGCGCGACCCTGACCCATGGAGCCACCCAGAGCGGCGAGACCGATGGCGAGGCCGGCGCCGATGGCGGCGGTCGAGAGGCTCTCCTTGGTCGCAGCGTCGACCTGGGCGAAGGCGGGGGTGGCGGCGAGGAACACAGCGAGGGGAGCGAGCACGCGTTTCATGGTCATTTCCTTTCAGCAGCGACAAATCAAACGACAGAGGAATGAGGCAATGGCCGGATCTTAATGTTGCGCTTCGGCTTCAGAAGCATGCAGTGAAATGTACACGCACGCCAAGATGCAAAACACCGCGGTCTGGATGATGCAGATCAAGAAGCCCAGCATGTAAAAGGGCAAGGGAATCACGAGGGGCACCAGACCCGCGAAGGCGAAGAGCACGGCGTGGTCACCGATCATGTTGGCCGCAAGCCGCACGCCGAGGGTAATGGGGCGGGCCAGCAGGCCGACCACCTCGATGGGAAAGAGCAGCGGCGCGAGAAACCAGCCCCACCAGGTGCCGACGGGATTCATCAGATGGGTGATGTGATGATGGCCATTCACCCGCAAACCGTGAAAATTAAAGTAGAGAAAAACAATCAGGCCGCAGGCAAAGGAGGTGTTGAAGTTGTCGGTGGCGGGGCGCCAGCCGGGGATCAGGCCCATCATGTTCGAGACGAAGATGAAGAGCCCGAGGCTGCCGATGACGGGGACGTAGCGTCGGTAAGAGGGCCCGATGATGTTGGCCATCTGGCCGAGCAGGGTCTCGCCGAAGAGCTCATAGGCAGCGACGATGCCAAAGGCGCGGGGCGGAACGATGGCTCTTTCGACGTCGATGAAGCGGGCCCGGGCGATGAGGGACGTGACCACGAGGATGACCAAGGTGACCAGGGCGGCGTAGATGTGGTGGACGGTTTCGATGGACCCGCCCGAGGGGATCACCACAGAGTTGCCGTAGTGCTCGTTCACGTAGTGGTGAAGGCTCTGGTAGCCCGGAAAAAAGCTGAGCCACGATGTGTGGTGATCCATCTGGTCCTCGCGATCCTCAGCGGCGTGATGGCTGCTGCGGGGCCGTGAGGCAAGGCTTCTCTGGTGTGCTGCGGCGCTTTGCCCGGGGGACGCGGCCAGCCTCTGCTTCCCTGATCCCCGACGGAGCTGAACTTCGACCGCGGAGCGGTCTCGTTCAGCGATGCCCTTCTGGGAGGTCTGATGCAGACCTCCCCCCGCGCCGGCAGAGCCGGACGCGGTGCCCCCCACCAACTCCGCGTTCCGCGGGCGCGCTTCACGCGCATCATCCCGCGTCTTTCCAATTCAGAACGCGGTCGAACATCAAGCGGACGCGGGATGAGGGGCCACGAAGGCCCAGGCGCGGAGCTTTGCGCCGATGCATCGATGGTCGCGCAGAGCTGCCGCTTCTGCGTCACCAAGAAGCGACCCGAAGCGATCAATGAATCAGCCGTTCTCGACGGCGTGGCGGAGCTCGCGCACGAGGCCGTTCTTTTTCATGGCGTCGTAGAGCTTGGCAGCATCTTGGTGGATCTTGTGTTCGTCGGCGACGCCGCCAAAGAGCGCGGTCACGGTCTTTTCTGCGCCGGCAGCGTCGGCAACGCCCGCCCTCACGTAGGCCTCGCGGATGAAGTGCATGGGCTCGCCGCTGTCCTTCAGCGCGCCAAGGTCGAGGGCCAGTTGCATCAGACCGCAGTAGACGGACTTCGGCAGCTCGATGGGATCCTTTTCGCGGCTGGCGTCGGGGAGCTGGACGTATTTCGACTGGGCGATGTCGGCCTGCAGCAGGGGCTCGTAGGCCTTGATGGGGTTCTGCCGGTCGTCGAGCTGGAACAGCCCGTTCAGGCTCTCGGCATAGATGGGGAACCAGCGCAGCTGCCGACGCAGCTCGTGGATGCCCCCTTCGAGATTGTTCATGTCATAGGGCGTCGTCTCGAGTTTTTCAAGCCGACGTGAAAGCTCTTCCTTGACCTTTTTGGTGTCCTTTTCGACGCTGCCCCATTTGACCTCGCTCCAGTCCTCGACGATGTCGCGCATGCCGGGGACGCGGCCCTTGGCATCGGGCATCCAGTCTTCGACGAGCAACTCCTTGAGCGCGTTGCGCGAGGCGTTCATGTCCCGGGTGAGCAGGGCGACGACTTTGGGGTCTGCATTCACCTTTTGGGCGGCCGCCAGATTCGATTTCGTCATCGAATAATGGCCCAAGTGGTCTTCGAGTGTCTTGGTGCTGTTGTAGACGTTTTCCGCGGGCTTGCCGTGGATGTCGCTATACATCTTCGACACGCCCTCGAGGAGGAACACCTGGCGACGCAGGTCCTTGCTCATGACGAGGTCGACGAGCTTGTCGGGGTCGGACTCGCTGCGCAGGATCTCGTCGATCTTCGCGGCATGCACCAGCACCCGCTCGAAGGGACGATCGACGGGCCCGTCGACCTTGTGGCGGGCCAGCAGGGCGGTAACGCCGGGCAGGTTTGCCTGCAGGCGGCCCTTCTTGTCGAGCAGCGCATCGACGTTGAAGCGCATCACGCCGGCCCCGCCGACGACGGCGGCGATGGTGACGCCGGCGGCGGGGACGTTGCCGCCCTTGCGGGCGTCGCCCATGAAGGTTTGCAGGCGCTCGCGCTCTTTGCCCTTCATGTTGTCGAGCACGAGCTCGCCCAGCGCCTTGACCAGTGCTGGGTCCTTCTGCTTGACGCCGTCGAGAGCTTTCTCGAGATCTTTGCGGGTCTCGAGGACCTCCGGCGCGAGTCCCAGCTTGGAGAAGGCGTTGGCGATGTCCTGGTGGGAGCGCAGCTGAACCGACATGGAGACCTCGGAGACAAACGGCAGACGCCTCCGCAAATAGCGCGACGAGCCGCTCTTTGGCGGCGCCACCCCGACGCGGTGGAACTATTTGATAGTGCAGCGCAATCGCGACCAGCCCGAGCACGCGTTGCTCAGACCAAGGGGGCGATGAAGCTGATGGCCACGGCGACAGCGACGGCGACGGCGGTGCCCAACATCCAAAGCACGGCCCGCGCGGTGAGCTGGCGCTGACGTCGTCGCCTTGCACTCGAGAGCTGCGGCGAGGTCGTCGGCAGCTGCCACGAACACCCCGTCGACGAGGCCGGCAGCTGCGCGTGTCCCCAGAAGCCGACGTTGACGTCGTCCTTTTTTCTTGGACCGCCCGGCCTGAGGGGAGAGAGTTCCTCGATGCTCCAGTCGATGCGGGGCGTCGCCGCCGAGCGCCCGCAGAGCCCGGCGAGCTGGTCGCGCGTCAGGATGGCCGCAGCTGGCAGATCGGCCGTGCTCTCGTGGCAAGGCAAGCGCCACTGCCACCGCTGCAGCTGCGCCGTCGACGGCCCTTGGTCGGGGCTGGGGTCGGCGGCCCGCTGATCGATGGCGCGGGCGAACACGCGGGCCAGCTCGTCGTCGCCGTCGCCGAAGCGTGTCTCGGCGTCGGCGAGCACGCGGGCCGCGGCCAAGGGCAACTGCAGGCGATCCAGGGGTGAGCGCGCCATGAGGACCATGAAGACCTCGATCAAACGACCGGGCAAGGGTGCGCCGTCGATGTCGACGAGGGCGCGGAGCTTGTCGTCCCGGACGTGGTCGGCGAGCTGGTCGGGCACGGCGTCACCGAGGGCGAGCTCGAGCAGCAGACGACCGAGGCTCCACAGCTCAGCCGCCGCCGACCAAACCTGGGGCGTGGCCCGGACCTCTGGCGCACGCCAACGCGCGGCGACGGGGCCAGGTTGGGTCATGACGCCGCCGCCGCCGTCAACGACGATGAGCTCGGGGGAGATGGAGACGTTGGAACTGATCAGGCAGGCCAGGCGCCTGCCTAAACACAACACCGCGGCGGCGGCTACGGGCCCTCGTAGGCCCACCAACGTCACTCCCTCGATCACAAGACCTCCCAGGCTGCTCCCTTCGCCTGCGACGCGCTCGCCGACCAGCTGCGGGGATGTGAATTCACGCCGTGGGCCACCGCCCACCGCCGCGAGTGCCGTGGCGGCAGCGATCTCCGATTATCCGCAGGCGCGCCCCAGGTGAGCCAAGGACGCCGTCGCCGCCGCCTCACGGGTCAGTGCAGGGACTTGCCCACGGGGGCCGCGATGGGGTCGACGGGGAGCCCGAGCACGCGCTGGATCTCTCGCACCATGTCGGGAGGCACCGCTGGCTTGGCGATGAAACCGTCGCAGCCGGCGGCACGTGCTTCGGCGGCTTTGCTTTCGTGGGCGTGGGCGGTGAAAGCGATGACCCGGATCTTGGAGGTGGCTGCGGCTCTCTTCACGCGGCGCACAACCTCGAGCCCTTCGACGACGGGCAAAGACAGGTCGAGCAGCATCAGATCGGGCAGCTCCGAGGCCGCCAGCTCGAGCGCCGTGCCGCCGTCGGTGGCCGTAATGACGTCGAAGCCGCGGAACTGCAGGTAGTCCGCCGTGAGCTCCACCGTGTCGGGGTAGTCGTCGACGAGCAAGATCAGCGGCTTTTCACGGCTCATGGTCTTGGCGCTCGTCATCGTGGAACCTTTTGCGCGATATGCGGTGAACGTCGAGCCCATTTGGCCGCCCGGCCTGAGGACAGGGAATCTCGGCCGACGGCGAAGAAGGCGCGAACAGCCCCGACAGCGAACACTGCAAATGCAAGGCCGCCGCGACGACGTCGAACGGGCGGGCAGGCGGACGATGCAGCTTGGGGCCTGAGGGCCGGGCCAAATGGAAACGCCCGTCGAGCTCAACGCCGGGTCGCCCACGCGCCCCCGAAGGAGCTCGGGGCGTGGGTCTGCAAGCCGGGCGTCGTTTCGGGGTCGAGGACCTGAGCGGCGGCCAAGCCCGCCAAGAACACAGCCAGGGCACTGCAACCCACGACGACAGCCCCGGCAGTGCCCAGGGGCCCCGAAGGCCTCTGCGCGGCGCCGATGTTCGAGCCGTTGGTACCGCTCAAAGTGCCGATGTTTGAGCCGTTGGCACGGCTCAAAGTGCCGATGTTTGAGCCGTTGGCACGGCTCAAAGTGCCGATGTTTGAGCCGTTGGCACGGCTCAAATCGATGCGCTGCACCCGACCCATGTCGCGCAGCTCGGCTTCTCGGGGATGAAAGCGGAGAAAGCACAGCCCCGGTTCGTCGAGGCCGAGCGGAAACCACGCTTGGTGGTGCTTGCCGAAGAAGGGCGCCATCTGCGTGCGGCTGGCGATGAGGCAGAAGGAGCCGCGCAGATTGACCGAGCACGTCATCGCCTGGGCAATGATGTGCCCTGGTCCCTCCACGAGGTTGTCGCGGGCCACGGTGAAGAAGCTCAGTCCAAAGTCGTCGCCGACGCCAGCGACGCTGAGCAAGCGCGCTTGCAGGCGGGGCGCGATGGTCGGCGACGGCGCCGCCTGCGTCGACGTCGACGTCGGATCCAGCACCACGGGGCTCGGGATGCTGGGCGCATCGATGGTCGCCAACATCATGGTCTCGAAGGTTTGCAGCAGCGTCCGCAGACCCACCAAGGCGTCGTCGGCGCGGGAAAGGAGGGCGCTCTTGGTCATGAAGAGGCGACCAACCACGGTCCGTGCCATCGCACCCCCGAAGCGGGGACGATCGAAAAAACAAAGGCGTGCGGCGGAGGTGGGGTTGGGCCCTGTGCCCGCTGCGCGAAAGGGCTGGGGCGCGTTTGTGGAGCCGAGCAATTGGGCCACGCCACCGCCGCCACGCGAGGAACCCCCGAGCCAAGACGCGTCGTCGTCGTTGTCGCCGTCGTCGTCGAGGGCGCTCAGCCGCCTGGCTGGAAGACGAAGGTGTTGTTGATGGTGACCTCCCCGTCGGCAGGGGTCGGGAAGCGCAGGCGCTTCAGCAGCGACAAAACGCAGCCGTTTACCTCGGCGGAGTTCATGCTGTCTTTGACGACGCGGGCCTCGGTCACCTTGCCATCGCTGGCGATGGTGAATTCGACGACGATCTTGCCCTGGAGCTTGGAGCTCGACTTCAGCGCCGTCTCATAACAAGCCTGAAAGCCATCCTGTCGTCGACGAATGGTGGCCGCCACGCTCTTTTTGTCGATCTTGCCATCGACGGTCTCGAC
>JAHFED010000011.1 GCA_023248635.1 Myxococcales bacterium | reverse complement strand
TAGTCCCTGGATTCAGTTGAGTTTGCACTCAACTGAACCCAGGGACTGTGTTTCAAAGGGGGCTGCGCCCCCTCCCGTCGTCGAGCAAGTCGCCGACGGGGCCCTCCCCATCCGTGGTCGCTCCGCTCCCGAAGATGCAGATTCAACTGATTTCTGGGATTAGATCGTGTCTGTGGTGGTCTCCCAGCTGCGCAGCGCCAAGATGGTGCTGCCGACTGCTCGGACACCATGAGCGCGTGCCGCGACGACCTCGTCACCGCCGCTGCTGCAGCACAGGAATCGCTCGATTTTTTCACGGCATGCGCCACGTCGGTCGCAGTCCGCGCCGGCGGCATTGCCGTGTCGCTGCGTCGACGTCGCCGTCGGGGCGCTCGCAGTCCCGAGGCCGTGCTCACCGCAGACGTGCCGGCGGGCTCTCGCTCAACGGTCTCGTCGACGTCCCTGCCCAAGCGCTGAGCGACGATGAGATGCCATCGGGGCTGCCGCGATAGGGTGGACGCCGATGGACGACGTCGACCTGACCGGACGCACCCTGGCCGGGCGCTATCGCATCCTCCGCAAGCTCGGCGCCGGAGGGATGGGCGCGGTCTACGTCGCCTTGCAAGAACAGCTCGATCGCCAGGTCGCCGTCAAAGTGCTGCGCAGCGCTCTCGAGCGAGACTCCCATGCCGCACTGCGCTTTCAGCGAGAGGCGCGCGCGCTGGCCCAGCTCAAACACCCGGCCATCGTCGACGTCTTCGACTTCGACGTCGACGTCGACAGCGCCGGCATCGGTCGGGCGTTCATCGCCATGGAGCTCGTCGAAGGCATCTCGCTGCGCCAACGGCTCGAGCGGGGACCCATGCCGTGGCGCGAGACGATGGCCGCAGTGCGCGCCATCGCCGAGGGGCTGGCGGGCGCGCACAAGGTCGGCATCGTGCACCGTGATCTAAAGCCCGACAACGTCGTCGTCGTCGCGGCCTCGGGGGCCGCAGCGGCGTTGGCCGGCAGCCCGCCTGTGAAGCTGCTCGACTTCGGCGTCGCCAGCATCGATGGGCCCGCCATGGGCGTCACCGAGGACGATCGCCCGCTGACAGCGACGGGGGCCATCGTAGGAAGCGCGGGCTACATCGCGCCCGAGATGGTGCTGGAAAACGTCACCGACGATCCGCGCTCGGACCTCTATTCCCTGGGCGTGTTGTGGTTCGAGATGCTCGCCGGCGTGCCCCCCTTCGCCGCCGCCACGCCCCTGGCCCTCGTCATGAAACACGCGACCGAGCCCGCCCCCACCTTGGCGAGCATGGCACCCGACCCCGATCGTCCTCTCGCCCTCGACGCACTCGTGGGTGCGCTGCTCTCGAAGAAACGCACGGACCGGCCAACGAGCGCCGACGTGCTGATTCAAGCCCTGGATGCCCTGGATCCCGCATCGTTGGCGTCGCCCTGGCCCTTGCCCCTGTCATCGTCGTCGTCGTCGTCGTCGTCGAATGTCTTGGGTCGTCGATCCCACAATCTGCCGGCGCGCTTGGGTCAACTCATCGGGCGGGAGCGAGAGCTCGTCGACATCGGCGCCCAGATCAAGCTCTCGCGTCTGGTGACCCTCACTGGTGCGGGCGGGTCGGGAAAATCGCGGCTGGCGATCCAGCTCGCACTCGATGCGCTTCCGCGCATGCGCGACGGCGTGTGGTTGGTGGAGCTGGCTCCGATCGGCGATCCCCACGACGTGGTGCAGGCGGTGGCGCGGGCCCTGCGCATCAGCGCGGCCGCCGGGCAGACGCTGCGCGAGAGCGTCGTTGACGACGTCAGGGCTCGAGAGCTCCTGCTCATCTTGGACAATTGCGAGCATGTCATCGACGAATGCGCGCGTCTCGTCGACGAGCTGCTCGGCGCCGGGCCGGGAGTGCACATCCTGACCACCAGCCGCGAGCCCCTCGGCGTCGATGGCGAAGTCGCGCGCCGTCTGCCCTCGTTGGCCACCCCGAGCGCAGAAGAGCTTGAGGCCGCCGGTGGCGACGTCGTGAACGTAATCGCTCGGTTCGACGCCGTTCGCCTCTTCGTCGAACGCGCCGTCGCCGCCGATCCAACCTTCGTGCTGACCACCGAAAACGCGGCCGCCGTTTGTCAGATTTGTGCTCGCCTCGACGGCGTCCCGCTGGCCATCGAGCTGGCCGCTGCGAGAGTGCGCGCGTTGGGCGCCAGTGAAGTGCAAGCACGACTCGACGATCGCTTTCGGCTCCTGACGAGCGGCAGCCGGACCGCGTTGCCGAGGCAACAGACGCTGCGCGCTCTCATCGACTGGAGCTACGCGCTGCTGTCTCCGGCTGAAAAAATCCTCTTGGGCCGCCTCGCTGTGTTTTCGGGAGGTTTCTCGCTGGTGGCCGTGGCTGCGATCTGCTGCGATCTCGAGCCGGGTACGACGGGCAGCAGGCCATCCAAGCGCGGCGCCATCGGCGGCGTCGACGTCGTCGATCTCCTCACGCAGCTGGTGAACAAGTCTCTGGTGAACGTCATCGACGACGCTGGCCAGCGCCCGGGGGCCGAGCTGCGCTACTCCTTCTTGGAGACCATCCGCGAATACGCGAGTGAAAAACTGCTCGAGTCCGACGACGTCAAGCGCTGCCGCGACCGGCACATGCGGTTTTTTCTCGGGCTCGCCGAAGAGATCGCTCAGGGGTGGTTCACCGCCGACCAGCGGGCGTGGTCCAAGCGCTCCAACGTCGAGCACCAGAATCTGCGCCAAGCGATGCAGTGGTCCCAGGGCGATCTCGCGCTCACCGAGCGCTTCGTCGCCTCTCTGTGCTGGACTTGGCATTCCGGCGGTTTCAAAGACGAGGGCCGTCGGTGGGTGGAGCTCGTCGTCGGCGCCAACCGCGGCGCTCGCACGGCCCGCCATGCCATCGCCCTGATCGCCTTTGGCAACGGACTGGTCTGGGCCGGTGAGGGCGTCGACGCAGAGGTGCAGCTCGCCGAAGCCGTTAGCATTCTGCGCGAGCTGGGCGAGCTCCGCGACCTGTCCATGGCGCAGACCATCCATGCGGGCATCCTGTATGAACTGGGGGAGATCGAACGGGCGCGCTCCCTCGCCACCGAAAGCCTCGCCCGCGCGCTGGAGACCAACCATCCCGTGTGCGCCGCCATCGGCACCAGCCTGTTGCACGACCTCGCGCTGACGTCGGGGGACCTCGACGAAGCCGAACGCCTGGCGGATTTTCTCCTCACCGGGATGCGTGCGGCGGAACACCCCGAGGGCATCGCCTGGGGCACGCAGCGCATGGGCGGCATGGCCCTCCGCCGCGGCGATGCTCTCTGGGCGGCACAGTTGGCGGTGGAGTCCCTTTCGATCTTTGTGGCCCTGCGCAACGTCTCGGGGATCACGGCGGTGGCCGTGCTGGCGGGCCGCATCGCGCTGGCGCAGGCCCGCAACGACCTCGCCCTCGCTGCGCTCACGGGCGTCGAGGTCGCGCTGAAACGCGAGAAGCTGGCGGCACTGCACCGCGATCGCGTCGACCTCGCTGAGGGGCTCGCGCAACTGGCTGCCGTCATCGGCCACGACGCCGTCGCCCGGGGGCGTCAACGGGCCGCGGGCCTCGGCATCAACCAGCTCACCGACATCGCCCGCCGCGCCATCATCGCTTAGCAGGGCGCGGAAAAACTCCGTTTTTCGCACCCTGCTGTACTTCCGGAGGGTCTGTCCCAGACCCTCCCTCGTCGAGGCGAAGCCTCGACGAGCCTCCCTCCCAAGGACGCGTCTGCCTCAAAACTTCGTTTTTCAGCAGCCTGTTAGAGCGCGCGGGCGCCCTCTTTCGCCAGGCGATGAACCTGTAGACAATTCAGCGCCGCCAGGCGATGAACCTGTAGACAATTCACCGACACGCGCAGCGCTGTCGGTGAAATCTCGCTACCGCTGGACGACGACGGCGACGGCCTCGCCTCCTCCGATGCAGAGGCTGGCGACCCCGGTCTTGCCGCCGAGGCGGCGAAGCTGGTGAATCAACGTCGTCAGGATGCGCGCCCCGGAGCTGCCGATGGGATGACCCAGCGCGACAGCGCCGCCGACGACGTTGGTCTTTTCATGCGGGATGCCGAGCTGCTTCATGGTGACCATCGTGACGACGGCGAAGGCCTCGTTGATCTCGAAGAGATCGACATCGGCGACGCTCTTGCCAGCCTTCTTCAGTGCCTTCTCGATGCTGCCCGCGGGTGCCGTGGTGAACTGCGCGGGATCCTTGGCGTTGGTGCCGTCAGCCAGCAGCGTGCACAGCGGCGTGAGCCCGCGCTTCTTGGCTTCGTCGGCGGACATGAGCACCAGCGCGGCAGCACCATCGTTGATCGATGCTGCATTCGCGGGAGTCACCGTCCCGTCTTTTCCGAAAGCCGGCTTCAATTGTGACATCTTTTCGGGGTTGTACTTGCCCGGTCCCTCGTCGGAATCAATCATCTTGGTGGCCTTGCCGTCTTTGACTTCGACGGAGACGATTTCGTCGTTGAACCAGCCGTTCTTTTGGGCGGCAATCGCGCGCTCGAATGAGGCCTTGGCGAAGTTGTCCTGGGCCTCGCGGCTGAAGTCGTTCTCCTTGGCGCACTGATCGCCGAAGTTGCCCATGTGCGCGTTGCCGTAGGGATCCCACAGTCCGTCGTGGATCATGCTGTCGACGGCGGTGGCGTTGCCCATGCGCATGCCGGTGCGCGCGGTGGGCAGCAGGTAGGGAGCGTTGCTCATGGACTCCATGCCCCCAGCGACGACGACGTCGGCGTCGCCGCAGGCGATGGCCTGGCGCGCGAGCATCACGGCCTTCAGCCCCGATCCACACACTTTGTTGATGGTGGTGCAGGGAACGGTGTTGGGCAGCCCGGCGTGCAACGACGCCTGCCGCGCGGGCGCCTGACCAACACCCGCGCTCAGCACCTCGCCGAAGATGACCTCGGAGACGTCGGCGGGGCTGACCTTGGCCCTCTTCAAGGCCTCAGCGATGACCACGGCACCCAGGCGCGGCGCCGGCAGCGACGAGAGCGCGCCCTGAAAAGTCCCGATGGGAGTACGAACGGCGGAGACGACGACGACGTCACGCATGGCAAACCCCTGTTGCTGCAGGGGTAGCGAGCCGAGCCCGCGGGCACAACGGACACGAGGGAGCTAGTGCTGCTGAAAAACGAAGTTTTGAGGCAGACGCGTCCTTGGGAGGGAGGCTCGTCGAGGCTTCGCCTCGACGAGGGAGGGTCTGGGACAGACCCTCCGGAAGTACGGCAGGGTGCGAAAAACGGAGTTTTTCCGCACCCTGCTACAGGAACTCGACCTTCAAGACGGTCGCTTCCTTGACGCCCTTGGGCGTGCGGATCTCGACGTCTTCGCCGGCCTTTTTGCCGAGCAGAGCGCGCGCGATGGGTGAGGAGATGCCGATCTTGCGATCGGGCAGGCTGGATTCGTCGTCGCCAACGATGGTCCAGGTCTGCTTCTCCTCAGTGGCGCTGTCCTCGATGGTCACGGTGGCGCCGAAGACGACGCGGTCGCCGGAGAGCTTGGAGGTGTCGATGACCTGGGCCCGGGACAGGCGGGCTTCGACGTCGGCGATCTGGGCTTCGAGGAAGCCCTGTTTGTCGCGGGCGGCGTCGTATTCGGCGTTTTCGCTGAGGTCACCGTGGGAGCGGGCCTCGGCCAGCATCAAGATGGTGCGGGGGCGCTCGACGGTCTTGAGCAAGCGCAGCTTCTCTTTGAGCGCGGCGTGTCCGGCGGCGGTCATGGGGACGTTCTCGGCCATGGCGAAGCTCCGAGCAGTTGTGGCGTGCCAAGGGCAGACCATCGGCATTCGAAAAGGCCTCTGCCCACGGGTGGGGGCCGAGGCGGCCGCCGCGCGTTCGACAGAGGGGAGGCGACGGGAAGTGTCGATGTTTGAGCCGTCAGAACGACTCAAAACACGGGCCGATCCAGAAGGAGGGGCTCGCGTCGACCGAAGCATGGCCCCAAGGACGGCGCGTCTGCAAGGCCATTGTGCTGTGCCAACGGCGCGCAGCAGGCGCGCTGGCTATTCCGCGCCCAGGATCAGGTCGGTGGTGACCAACGCGCCGGTGGCCAGCAAAAGCACGCCGGAGCCCATGAGCGTGAAGTGGATGAGGCCGGGGCCGGCCGCCACGCCGCATTCGTTCTGGGCCCCGAAGGCTTCCTTGCCATCGTTGGCCGGCGCGCGCCCCGCGTAGAAGCTGATCTGGGTCTCCCGCTGGCAGAGGTCGGCGGAGTTGACCGGCACGATGCTCGAGTAGTTCTTGGTCTTGTCTTGGTTGAAGAAAATCGAAGAGCCGTCGAACTCGCCGCGGGCATAATCGGCCATCAACGCAGCTGCGCCGCCGAGCACCACCGCGGCAGCGCCGGTGCCGATGGCGACGGGCCACAGGTAGATGCGCTCGGCCACCAGAGTTGCCGTGAGCTGCAGGGGCGAGGCCTCTAGTACGTCGACGACGCTCCTCCAGTCGGCGAAACCCGATCGCTTGACGATGACCTCGTGCTGTCCGGGCTCAAGGCTGAGCTGTGCGCTTTGGCCTACCGCGACCTGCTTGCCGTCGACGACGATGGTGCCCTCGACCGCCGTCGCGCCGTCAACGACGTTGACGACGACGGGCACGCGGGGGTCGACGGACTTGCCGGTGAGCACCAACGAGGTCAGTTGTTTGGCGGCGTAGTAGTAGAGGTCGCGGTTGACGGGGGTCTTTCTTTGCTCTTGGCCGACGCGCTTGCCGTCGGCGGGGGTCACCGAAAGCAAGGTAATGACGACGTCGTCGCCGACTTTGGTGACCGTGCCGCCGAGGATCAAGTCGGCCTCGATGAGCTTGCCGATGTCGGTCATGCACAGCTCGGTGTCGCAGCCCGCCAGCTGTTGGTTGGCCTGGGTGTCGAGGAGGATCTTGATCTGGGTCGAGGTGATGGCGTCGCCGGCGCCGTAGCTGGCCACGGCCTGTCCTTGCACGGCCTGGGTGATGGAGTTGGTGACCTCGGGGCCGGCACCTTTGTCGGTCAGGTCCATCACCAGCAGGCGGGGCTTGGTCTTGGCGGGCAGCAGGGACTTCTTCTCGCTCGGAGGCGGCGCGACGGCGGGGGCGGCAGGCGCAGCCGTCGTCGTCGCGGCGGGGGGCGCGGGCGTCGTCGGCGTCGCGCCTGGGGTTGGGGCGGGCCCGGTCGGCGCCTGGAGCTGGGCGAGGGCCGCGAGGGCGAAAACGAGCTGGTGCATGGTCCGAGGATGGGCGGATCCACGGGCCCGTGCAAGGCCAACAAGAGAGCGCGCGCACGCCCAAGACCCGGCACAATGCGCCTGTGCATGTGACAGGTCCCGTCCCCCGGTTCTCTGGTTGGCTGTGCCTTTCGACGCTGCTCGTCGCCGCCCCGGCAGGGGCCGGCGCCTGGATCAAGGCGCCGGGAGACGGCTACGCCAAGCTCGGCTCCTCCTCTTTCGTCAGCGGCGTGGCCTACGACGACGACGGCGTCCTTGCTGCTACCGATCCCTTCTCGCTGCGGGCCGAGACGATCTACGGCTACGCCGAGGTGGGGATCGCGCCGCGCTTGATGCTCGTGGGCTACGCGCCCTGGGTGGCGTCGACGAACCAGCTCACCGGCGACGACGGCAGCCTGGCCTTTCACACCCTTGGTTTTGGCGACGCCCAGCTCGGGCTGCAGTTTGGCATCGTGCAAGATGCGCCCCTGGTCGTCGCTGCGCGGGCCGATCTGAAAGTCCCGCTTTACCAAGGCGCACCCTCCATCCAGGGCCGCAGCGTCGTTGCCGTCGACGGGTTTCCCAAATCCGCGGGCAGCTTCCCGGCCCTCGGAGATGGGCAAGTCGATCTGACGACGTCGCTGTCGGTTGGCGCGTCCTTTCCCTTCGACGGTTTCTTCACCTGGGAGACCGGCTATCGCCTGCGCACCGGCGACGTCAGCGATGCCTTCGTCGGAGCTGGCACCACCGGGGTGTACTTCCTGAACCGGCGCCTGCTGCCACTGTTGAACCTGGCGTTCGTCTACTCCCTCGATGCGCGCAAGCGCAGCGACGGGGTGGCCACCGAAACCCTCGGCAAAGGCTATGTGTCGACGGGACTGGCTTGCATGATCATGCTCGACGAGATCGCCCAGGGCCTGGCCCTCGAGGTCGGCGCCGATCTGGTGTTTCGCGGACGCAACGCCGCCGGCGGCGTGAACCTCCAATCCGGGATCAGCTATGCGTTTTAGGGCTGTCATCATCGTCGCGGTCGTCGTCGTCGGGGTCGTCGTCGTGCTTGCCTCTTGCGGATCCTTCTTGACCGCCGACGACGCCCTCGCTGATGAGTTCGCGCGCTTCAAGGCCAATGGGGGCGTGTGCCTCTCGCAGGTGTCCGTCGACGCCGACGCCACGCTCGAGGTGGCCACGCGCTACCGGCACCGGGGCTTCGACGCTGTCGTCCGCGACGTCGTCAACGATGAGGGCTTCGTCGGCTACGACGAGCTGGTGTCTGATCCCGAGCAGCTCGCGCTGCTCGACGGCACTCTCGCGCAGATGCAGTCGGTGCATCCTGCACGCCTGGCCAACGGCGACGAGCGCCTGGTGTTTTGGATCAACGCCTACAACACCATCGTGATGCGCCAGGCCGCCCGCGCTTACGCCGCCGACGCTGCCTTCCGCGTCGACGACGACGACTTCGCCTTTTTCAAGAGACGCGAGCACACCATCGACGGCGTCGTCTACTCCTTGAACGAGATCGAAAACGGCATCATTCGTGGTGATCGAACCCATGAAGATCTCTCTGGCCTCAGTGACGAAGAATGGGCGCCCTTTCAGCTGCTCCACGACGAGATCTGGGGAGGAGAACCCGTCGATCCCCGCATCCATTTCTTGTTGAATTGTGCTTCGCGCTCTTGCCCGGGACTGGCACCCAGGGCCTGGAGTGCTGCCACTCTCGAGCAGGACCTCGACGAACGCGCCCGCCTGTACGTCCTGAACGACCAGCGCGGCGCGGGCCCCAACGGCATCAGCGAGCTCTTCTTCTTCTACTTCGCCGACTTCGACGTCGTCGGCGGCATCGACGTCTTCATCGGCCAGTACCGCCCCGTCGAGAGCGTCGCTTTCGGCCTGACCTTGACCTACGACTGGTCGCTCAACCGGGCCTTGCCCGAATGAAGGGCGTCGTTGTCGTCGTCGCCATCGCTGCGTTCTGTGCCTGCGATCCCCAGCCGCCCGCGTCCGAGGTGCTGCGCGTGCAAGGCGACTTGACGGGACCTGAGGGCAGCGTCGACGTCGCCTTCGACGATCCTCGCGCGCGCGGCGAGTGGTGGCCTTGCGACGCGCGCTTGACCTCTCAGGCCTGCGTCGACGACGATTTCCATGTTGGCGTCTTCCTCGGCCTCCCCACGCACGACGACATCAGCGATCTGGGGGGCAACGCATGCGTCGTCGAGGGAGAGGCCCAGGGCGCCTTCGAGATCCTGCGCTTGAAGTTCGACGCCGGCGACACCCCCCTCATCCCCGACGACGTCTCGGCCTTCGTCCTCATCGCCAGCGACGTCGACGGCGACGGATCGGCGGACCTCGACAGCGCCGCCGAGACCCACGCCGCCGCCCGCATCAGCGTGGGCTCCATCGACATCGGCACCCTCTTCGGTTTCGAAGAGACCTTCTCCCTCCGACTCACCGGCACCACCGAAGAAGACGAAGACGTCGTCGTCGAGTTCCGTGGCGAGATGACCAACCCCGCGCTCGTGCCCGGCCTCGAAGCGCCAGCGACCTGCGTGGGGCCCTGATTCGGATCAACGGGCATCGGCCTGTGATCAGAGCTCGGCGAGCTCGGCGCGACGACTGACGATCTTGTTGGCGAGCTTGTAATCGACGGCTTCTTGGGCCGAGAGCCAGAAGTCGCGATCCGAATCCTTCTCGACGATGTCGATGTTGCGACCGGTGCACTCCGCAACAATCTCATTGTAACGACGACGGATCTTGCTGATCTCGCGGGCGGTGATGTCGATGTCGCTGGCTTGACCCCGAGTCGCCGTCGAGGGCTGGTGCAAGAGGAAGCGCGCGTTGGGCATCGCCAAGCGCTTGCCCTTGGCCCCACCCAAGAAAATCAGCACCGCAGACGACGCCACCACGCCATTGGCGACGGTGACGATGGGGCAGGGGGAGAAGCGGAAGAGATCGAAGATCGCAAAGCCAGAGTCGGCGGAGCCGCCGGGGGAATTCACGAACGCCGTGATGGGGGCCTTGGGGTCCTTGCGCTCGAGCAAGGTCAGCATGGTCGCGACCTTGCGGTAGAGGGCGTCGCCGACCTCTTCGGCGATGATCAGCGTGCGGGCGTCGAGGAGCCGGTCGGACATGCCGCGGCCACCCTTTTTCTTCTCGCCCTCTTTGCCTTCGTCGCCTTCGTCGTCGTCGTTCAGCCAGGTCATGTTGCTCCCTCGGGTGCGAGTCGCGCGGACCCCGCGAGTCGTAGCAAAGAGTCCGGATCCCGGCGATCGTTTTGCCTTCGCCCCCTCAGGGGACCAGCAAGACCTTCCCCTCGGTCATGGCGCCCTGGTAGGCAGCGATGGCCTCTTTGGCCTCCGCGAGGGGTCGCCGCGCGGCCACCGTCGTCGTGAAGCCGCCTTCCACGATGTTCTGCACGTCGAGGGCGCCCTTGAGCAAGAAGGGCAGGGTCGTCGGTTGAAAAAGCTCGGTCAGATAAAACCCGCGCACGCTCTTGCCGGCAAAAATCAGCTGGCCCGGGTTCAGGGTGATCGCTTCCTCCGATAGTGCGCCGTAGACCCGCACGCTGCTCCCGCGGGGCAAGGCCTCCACCAGGCGGCCGGTCATCGAGCCCGCCACGGCGTCGAAGGCGATGGTGGCTTTCAGCTCTTTGGCCAGGGTTCTCAGGTTCTTGTCGAAGTCGGCGTCGGAAGACACGAGCACGTGGCGGGCGCCGAGGCTCAAGAGCAGCTCACGTTGCTCGGGACGCCGCACGATGTGCAGCACAGGGAGGCCCTTCTTCTCGGCGAGGACGCACAAGAAGCGCCCCAGGGCCGACGCCGCCGCCGTGTGCACGATGGCCGCGGCGTTTTCCTGGGAGGCGACATGGCACATGCCCCAGGCCGTCAGCGGGTTCACGATGAGCATGGCGCCTTGCTCGTCGGAGACGCCAGCCTTCAAGGGGAAGCAGCTCGTGAGCTCGGTGAGGCAATACTCGCCCCAGGTGCCGTCGGCGCTGTCCTTGTGTGTGAACGCCACCCGCTTGCCGATGAGCGCCTTGCCAATCAGGTTGCCGGCGTCGACGACGATGCCGCTGCCTTCGAATCCCGGCACCGTCGGCAGAGCCTTCTTCAGCCCGTAGAGACCGCGGGTGAACATCACGTCGCTCGGATTGATGGGTGCGGCCAGCACCTTGACCAGCAGCTCCTTGCCCTCGGGCTTGGGCACGGCCTTTTCGACGAGGGTGAGCGAGGCGCCGTCGTAGGCAGCAAGCTGCACGGCCCGGTGGGTCTTGGGAATGGTCATGTCCCCCGATGTCGGCTGCGGCGCCGAGAAACAAGGGCCGAAGCGGCTGGACCACGGACCAGGGCCTCCAAGGGAGCGCACCGGGGCGCGCCGACGCGGTCTGCGACACACCAAGACGCATCGTGACGGCGCGAAGAGTTCGCCGATAGCGTGGGTTCCGGTGGGTGGGTGCGCTCATGGTCCAGTTCGACGTCTTGCCAGCTTGCTTGTCGCGATCCCCTCGACTTCTGCTGTTGTGCACCCTCGTAGCCTGCCGCGTCGAACCCGCCCCAGCGCCCTCCAGCCCAACTTGTCCGGACGGCTTCGTCGAAGTCGACGGCCAGGGCTGCTCCCCCAACGTGGTCGAGTGCGAGGAGGGCCTTGTCCTCGATGCCGATGGTGGCTGTACCCCGCCGCCGATCGAGTGCCCTGAGGGCTTCGTCGTCGACGCCGACGGCGCTGGGTGCTCGGGGCCCACGCCCGCCCTGAGCCTCGCGTCGGCCGACGGTCGCGTGAGCTTGGCGGTCCCGGCGGGGACCACCCTTGGGGCCGAGCCCAGCATCAGCGAAGCCCCTCGACCTGAGCTCGAGCCCCAGGAGGTCGCGGTGTCCTTGTCGTACGAAGTCGCGTTGCACACGCAAGACCCGGTTCTCAGCCTCGAGGGGATGACGGCGACCCTGGCCTTCTTCGACGGGGTGCCGCCAGAACACCGCGACGGCATCCATGTCTACGCCCAGGCATTTGAGCCCAATTCGGCGGCGGCAGTTTCCCTCACCGGCAACGTCGACCCCGCCAACCCCCTGGAGCTCGTCATCGAGCTCCATGGTCTGGCGCCTACGACGATCCTTACCGTCGTCTACAACCCGAACCAAACGAGTCTGGTCTCGGAGCCCGGTGCGTCGGGGTTTGGGGGCCCGGGCGGTGTGGCGCCCTGGCCCACCACACGGTGGCGCATCGACTACGACCCCACCGCGCCCTTTCTCAAACTCGCCGTCGAACGGGCCATCGTCGAGTTCAACGCCACGCTCTCGCCCCTTCTGGTGGCGGCAGGAGAAAGCACTACGGTTGAGGCCAACTTGACCACCCCTGGGCAGGTCGCGGTTGTCGTTCGCCAGCTGGTCGCGAGGAATCTTGAGTTTGCATCGTTGACCTACCAATTACAGGGATATCGCGCGCCAAACATGGCACGCGAGCGGTGTTCTTTCACGCCTGATAGTCTAGTGTCTAATGATCGGTGCTATGTCGCCAAGTTCAAGAACGACATCAATAGCGCGGTCAGCCCAGAGGACACGAATGCGCTGCAGCGTTTCTTTGCGGACGGTAATCCATATTGTACGTTTCTGATCGGTGCGCTCACTCTGCCCAACACAGCGGCGGGAAATGACCTCACCGGCAGTGTGGTGGATTCCGTGTTTCATGAGCTGCTCCACGCGATTCAGGCCGGGTACCGCTGGAACCCTTTTTCGAAGCCTACGATGGGTTTTGCCGAGGCGACTGCCTATCATTCAGGGGTATCGAATGACCGCTGCAGATCGCCCTGTCCACATGTCCAATCGAATACCGGGGTCATGGAGCACAAGCTGAACTATCCGCTGGGATATATCTTTATTCCACCGCCGAATGAACGCGGCGCTCCGGAGTTCTCCTATCGACAACAAGACTTCTTTGCTTGGGTGGCTCTTAAATATATGAATGGCAACTCGGTTGCGCTGCTTCGAGGCTTCTTCGAGCAGCTCGACAGCGTGGGCGCCGTGGCGGTACAAAGTGGAGACGCAGCTCCTCCAGCCGTCTTGCAGGCCCTCGATGCGGCTGTCAGCGCCACGACGTCATTTGACTTGCCGACGGTCTACTCTGAGTACGCGCTGGATCGCCTGGCCGTTCACGAAATCAAGCTCCGCCCGGACGCTACCTATGATCCTCCACGCACCCGGGATAGCATTCCCGATTACGCCAATCGATTTTCTGTAAATGAAACCGATTTCTCATTCGGAGAATATCCTCCGTTTTTTATGGACGTGGGCTATGGCCCGGCACCCATTCAAACCGTCCTGGTGAACCCAGCGGGAGCGCCGTCAACAGGAACCTTTTCCGCGATCCTTCCCTTCTCCGCCCGTGTGCTCAACATCCGCCCCAGCGCCGTCGCCGCCGGCATCACGGCGCGGCTCGCGCTCACGTCCTCAACGGGCGAGTTGGGGTCCGCGGTGCGCGCCACCCTCGTGCGACGTGTAGGCTCCACGATCGTGCCGATCGAGACTCCGACTGCCATGGACGATTGGGGGAGTACCACCGACGACCACCTGACGGTGGTGATCACCAACGTGAGCCTGGAAAACGTCGTGCCGGACGTCGCCTTTGGCATCGATTTCCCAGCACTGGTCGTCACCGACCCGACCCGCAACGTTGTCGAGGAGGGCGGTGGCGCGGCGACGCTGACGGTCGCACTGGCCGCGCCCCCGTTGGCTGACGTCTCGGTTCCGGTGGCATCGACCGATGAGACCGAGGGCTCTGCTTCGCCGCCGGTCCTCCTGTTCACGCCGGACAATTGGAACCTACCGCAGACCGTGACGATCACTTGGGCTGACGACAGCGAGGTCGACGGCGCCCAGAACTTCCAGCTTGAGCTTGGACCGAGCACCAGCGTCGGCGACAGCACATCGGCAAATCTGGTGGGCCCAGCCTTGACGTTCACCGCCAACGACAACGACAACGACCCCGACGCTTGCGGTGGGTGCCGCGCGGG
The DNA here is from genome assembly GCA_023248635.1 of Myxococcales bacterium. Lineage (GTDB taxonomy): Bacteria > Myxococcota > UBA727 > UBA727 > VGSZ01 > VGSZ01. The sequence goes on along the minus strand of JAHFED010000011.1, from coordinate 109,021 downwards.
AGTCCAGCAGTGCGTCGTCTGCGCCAATTTTGCGACCTGCCTAGCCGTGACTGACCTGCCTTTCGCCTGTTGCGACGAGGCAGACGGAGGCGGAGGCTGCAGTTTCGGCCGAACCTGTTCTCCTTGTGGCTGTTTGGGACCCAATGACACCTGCTGTCAGGCCGCGAACCGCAACCTGCTCTGCGGGCTCGACCAGCAGTGCGAAGTTTGCGACGGTCAGCCTTTTTGCCCGCAAGCAGGCCTCAGCTACTCGTGCTGTTTGGGCTCTCCTTGCGACTCGTCGGCTGTGTGTCTTGATGATTGCGGCTCAGGCAGTGGGTGCCGTGCGTGCAATCCTGCGGACAACGTGCCGATGTGCTGCAACGACACAGTTTTGTGCGCCGAGCCTGGAGCCAGCTGCCCCTGAGCCCAGGATGGAGCGTTGGACGAGCCCGTCGTGACGAGGTCATCAGGGGACGGCGGCGGCTCCCTCAGATCACTTCGACACAGGCGGGCCAGGAATTGGAGCGCCCTTGCCCGTCTGCGATCGTGTTTGTCTGCTGAGGTCGTTCCATGTTGTTTCTCCGCCGAGCCGTCATCGCCCTGATCTGGGCCTGCGTTTTGGAAGGTTGCAGCGCCGCGCAGCCGCCGGGGTCCGGCGACGACGTTGACGGCGACGGCACCGACCCTTGCGTTCCCGATCCCGCCGACGTCGGCTGCCCGAGCGGCGACTTCGACGACGACGGCATCGCCAACGGGGTAGATGACGACGCCGCCGATCCCTGCGCCCCTGATCCCAGCGTGGTCGCCTGCGCCGACACCGACGCCGACGGGGTTCCCAATGGCATCGACGACGACGATGCTGACCCTTGCCTCCCCGATGCCAACGCGGCGGCCTGTGCCAGCGGCGACCGCGATGACGACGGCGTCACCAACGGCATTGATCCCGATGAGATCGATCCCTGTGTGCCGTCGCGCGCGTCGACGGCCTGTGACGACGATGACGGCGACGGCGTTCCCGACGCTGATGACGACGACAACGGCAACCCCTGCGTCCCCAATCCTGACGCCCTTGCCTGCGCGAGTGGCGACTTCGACGGCGACCTGGTTCCAAGCGGCATCGACCCCGATCCGCGGGACCCCTGCGTCCCTGATCGCGCTGCGGCCGTGTGTGACGACGACGACGACGATGGCGTTCCCGACGACGATGACGATGACAACGGCAACCCCTGCGTCCCCAACCCTGACGCCCTTGCCTGCGCGAGTGGCGACTTCGACGGTGACTTGGTCCCAAACGACATCGACCCTGATCCCCTAGACCCCTGCGTCCCCGCGCGCTCCGCTGCGGCCTGCGACGACGGCGACGGCGACGGCCTCGGCGACGACGACTTCCCCGACGACCCTTGCCTGCCCAATCCCGACGCCGTGGCCTGCAAGAGCGGCGACTTCGACGGCGACCTGGTGCCAAACGGCATCGACCCTGATCCAAAAGACCCCTGCGTCCCCTATCGAGCGGCGGCCGCGTGCCACGACATCGACGACGACGACTGCTTCGACGTGGGCTGCGACGACTTCCCCGACGACCCTTGCCTGCCCGATCCCGACGCCGTGGCCTGCGCGAGCGGCGACTTCGACGGCGACCTGGTGCCAAACGGCATCGACCCCGATCCAAAAGACCCCTGCGTCCCTTCTCGCGCAGTGGCCGCGTGCCACGACATCGACGACGACGACTGCTTCGACGTGGGCTGTGACGACTTCCCCGACGACCCTTGCCTGCCCGATCCCGACGCCGTGGCCTGCGCGAGCGGCGACTTCGACGGCGACCTGGTCGTCAACGAGCTCGACGCGAACCCCGTCGACCCGTGCATTCCTCATCGCAGCGCGGCCACCTGCCCCGATCGGGACGGCGACGAGGTCGTTGACGTGATCGACGACGAGCCGGAGAACCCCTGCTCCCCCAACCCCGACGCCAACGCCTGCTTCGGGGGCGACTTCGACGACGACCTGGTCCAGAACTCGCTCGATCCGAATCCAGTCGACCCCTGCATCCCCCATCGCGCTGCCGCCGCGTGTCAGGACCACGACGGCGATGACGTGATCGACGTCGTCGACGAGGATGAAACGGACCCCTGCGTGCCCGACCCCAGCTCTGGGTCCTGCGGCGCGCGCGCCTTCATCACCAGCGGCGGCCCGTCGATCACAGCGAGCATTGGCGTCGACGACGGCCTCATCATGACCCTCGACGGCGCCCAGTTCTACCGCCACGACGCCCTTGCGGTCCCCGCGCCGCCGGCCTCGTTTCTCGCCAGAGAAGGCCAGATCCTGCACCTTGAGTTCGCCGACATCGCCGGTGTCTGCCGACGCCACGGCGAGATCTGGCTCCACGACTCAGCGACCGGATGCGGGGCCAAGGTATTCAGCAGCAAAGACGATGGCTGCCAGAGCTTCGAGCCGGGCTACACCATCTACGACGCTGGCGACGTCAGCATCACGCGCATCGAATGCCCTCCCGACTTTGACGGCGACGGCGTCGAAGACAGCCTCGATCCGGACCCCGCCGACGCCTGCATCCCCGATCGCGGTGCCGTCGCCTGCAACGATCGCGACGGCGACGAAATCCCCAACAACGTCGACCCCAACCCGCTCGACGCCTGCGACCCCAACCTCCTCGCGGCTGCCTGCGGCGACGACGATGACGACGACGACGGGGTGCTCGACGTCGACGACCCAAACCCCATCGATCCCTGCAACCCTAGCCCCTTCGCGACTGCCTGTGGCGACGACGACGATGACAACGACGGGGTGCTCGACGTCGACGACCCCAATCCGATCGACCCTTGCAACCCCGACCTACGGGCGACGGCCTGCGGCGACGACGACGACGACAACGACGGCGTCCTCGACGTCGCCGACCCCAACCACGTGGATCCCTGCATTCCCAACTCGCGCGCCACCGCCTGCGGCGACGACGACGACGACAACGATGGCATCCTCGACGTCAACGACCCCAACCACCAAGACCCCTGCGACCCCAACCCCTTTGCGAGTGCCTGCGGCTCTTGATCGATTCTTCTTCAGCGCTCCTTGGTCGGCGTCGGTGGTTCCGTGGTGGCGCCGTCCGTCGTCGGTGATGCGGCTGCGTGGGGGCCCGACACCTCCGGAGCGCTGGTGCCGGCCCGGAAGGGTTCGACGTTGGGTTCACCCTCCCCCGAGGTGTGCGAAACGTCGGTGGCCTCGACCCCAACGGCTTCGTGGGTGGGCAGGGGGTTCTTCTCGATGTCGAGCCTAGAGACCTTGCGGTCGTCGGCAGCGGTGACCAGGAAGGTGTAGCCCTGGAAGCTCACGCGATCGCCCTTGCGCGGCATGCGTCCGCAGCGCGCGATCAGAAAGCCGCCCAGGGTCTCGTAGCCGCCCTCGGGAAAGGCCACATGCAGCGTCTCGCCGAGCTCATAGAGCGATACCCGCCCCTCGGCGCTCCATTGCGTCTCTGAGACCTTGCGGATGGGCGCGTCGATCTCATCGTGCTCGTCGTGGATGGGGCCGACGATCTCCTCGAGCACGTCCTCGAGGGCGACGACGCCGGCGGTGCCGCCGAATTCGTCGACGACGACGGCCAGGTGGGTCTTCTTTTTCTGGAAGAGGCGCAGCAAGTCGGCCACGCGCATGAGCTCGGGCACGAATTCCACCGAGCGCAGGTGCTCGCGCAGCTTGAAGCGCGCGGGATCGATGGGACCCGTCAGCAGGTCCTTGGCGTGAAAGAACCCCTTGATGTCGTCGAGGGTGCCGTCGAAGACCGGCACGCGGCTGTGGCCTTTGTCCTTCACCTCGGCCCGCACCTCGTCGTAGCTGGCGCTGATGAGCAGGGCCGAGACCTCGGCGCGGGGCACCATCAGCTCTTTCACCAGCGTCTCGCCGAGCTCGATGATGTTCTTGAGCATGCGCCCTTCGGCCTTGTCGATGGAGCCCGAGCGGCGGCCCATGGCGATCATCTCGACGATGTCCTGCTCGGTGACGAAGGGACCCGAGCGTGTGATGCTGCCGCCGGCGAGCCGCCCGAACACGTGGGAGAGGCGCGTGAAGCTCTCGCGCAGCGGCCAAAACACGAAGTAGGCAAAGACGACGATGGGAAAGACCACCGGCGCCACGCTCGCCGCTTTCTGCTTGGCAAAGACGCGGGCAAAGAGCTCCACGGCCACGATGACGTTGACGATGACGACGCCGGCCACCAACGCGACCAGGGGGTTTTGCAGCAGGTCTTCGCGGGCGTCGTCGAGGGCGATGCAGGTCGACATCACCAGGGCCACGTGGGCGCCGTGCTTGCCCAGCAAGATGGCCGTGAGCACATGGTCGGGCGAGGTGACCCAATAGCGCAGCAGCGAACGCACCCGCTGGCCGCGCTTCTTCGCGCTGTTGACGATGTCCTGCACACGCGCATCCGAGAGCGCAAACAACGCCGTCTCCGCCGCCGAAAACGCCGACGCCACCAAGAGGCAGACGACGAAGACGACGACGTCGGCAAACTGCAGACCGAGGGAGGGCAGGAGGGGCAATCAGCGCTCGCTGTTGTCGAAATGGCGCTCGAGCAGCGCCGCCGCGGTCAGGCCGATGTAACGCAGCACTTCCATGTGGACGGGCGAGAAGCCCCCCTCGCTGTTGATCAGCTGCACCGCGCCAAAGAGGCGCCCATCTTTTTCGGCGGAGGCGCACAGGGTGTCTCGGGGCGAGTGGCCGACGGCGACGGCGACGGCGGAGAAGTAGCGCGGGTCTTTTTGGATGTTCGACACGCTCACGCAAACGCCCTCTTGGGCGCAGAAGCCGACGATGCCCTGTCCGACTTTGACGCTCAGCTTTTTCTGCTGGATTTCACGGGCCTTGGGTCCCCGCACCGCAGCAAAGCGCAGCTCGTGGCCGTTGACGTCGGCGAGGTAGAAAGAGCCGGATTCCGCGGGCACGTGTTGTAGAGCGATGTCGAGCAGGCGCGCGGCGATGGCGTCGGGCGCGATGCGCACTTCGAGCAGCAGGTCCTGCGTGGCATCGAAGACGTCGGCAACGGCATCGGCGACGGCTTGGGCCTGCACGGCTGGTCGCGCGGCGTCCCCAAAGGCGGGGTGCGGAGCCAGCGAGGGGCTCTCTTGGCGCAAGGCAGGGGCAGGGGCGGCGTCGAACTGCCCGCTGGTGCGCAGTGGCGGCGGTGCAAGGGCGCCGCGTTCGGCCAAGGTCAGGGGGCCGGTCTTTTTCTTTTCGGCAAGAGCAGGGCCCGACTTCGGCGCGCGGCTCACACGCTCGGTGGCCTCCACCGCCTGCTGGGCTTTTTTCTGCAGATGGGCCGGCGCCGCCGGCAGCGCCATGGGCGTGAGGTGGGGGACCGGGAGGGGCGCGGCGGCGGCGCTCGGAGCGGGCAGCGGAGGTGGCGGGACAAAGGGGGGAGGAATGGGAGGCCAGGCAGCGGGCGCCGGGACAGCGGGTGCCGGCACCACAGGCAGCGGCATGGCAGGCACAAATCCGGCCGGAACCTCCATGGTGGCGGCATCCTCGTCGACCGGCTCCGGAACCGCGACGGGTGGCGATCTCGTCCACGGCACGGTGTGCTCGTGCACGGGCGGTGCAAGGGGACCGGGCCGGGGAGCACTGACGTCGGGGGCCCGCAAGGGCTCGATGTTGGGCAAAGACACCGGACGAGCACGCGCCACCGGCGGGGGAGGCAGGGGGTCTTCGTCGGGGGCCACAGGGGGGGCGGCGGCTTGTTTTCCGGTGTTCTCTGGCGCCAACGACGTCGACGCTGGCGGGGCTTGGGGAGGCTTCACTTCTCGCAGTCGGAACACGCGTTGGGTGGCGACGTCGGTGACGTGGATGGAGTTGTCCTCTTTGATGTCGCACATCACGTTGGCGATGGCCTCGTGTCCTTCACCGAGGTTCGAGAGCCCCGTGCGCAACGCGCCGATCCAGTTCTGGGCCTCGACCGTCAGCGTGACGTTGGGCATGCCCGCCTCTTTCGCGGGGATGAAGACCTCAAACCACACCATGACGGCTCCTTCGACGTCGGGGGCTTAGCAGCTTTTGGCTGTTGCAGGCACGGCCGAGTGCGCCAACGCTCGTAGTGACGGTGCTTGTGGCCTTGTCCGCGCCTTGGGGGATCGCAAGCTGGGGAGGCAGCGCTGGCGTTTTGATGTCGAAGACGCTGGCGCGTCTCTGAAACGTGAAGGCCAGCAGCCGGTTTGCTACTGCTGACCGTGAGTGCCGGTGGTTTGTCTGCGGAGGCCCAGATGATGATCGTTGCGATCCTGCTCTCTCTCTTGTCGCTGGTGATCGCACCGACTGTCGCTGGGAAGGCGATGGGGTTGAAGGGCGGCTTCGGAAAAGGCGCCCTTGTCGGCCTCGTGTCCCTGGGCCTGATGCAGATCGTCGGCTTGGTGGCGCAATACCTAGGGCCCCTCGGCGACCTCCTGGCGCTGCTCGGCGGCGTGGCCGCTTGGTATCAGGTCGTGAAGGTGGTCCACGGCACCGACACCGCAAAGACGGTGGTCTTCATGTTCTGGCACTTGTTCTTCCTGCTGCTGATGTCGTCGTTGCTGGCTTTGTTGCTGGGGCCGGGCTCCGTGACCTGGATGTGGCGCGGCTGACGGCCGCGAGGCACGTCGACCCACCGGCTGTGTCGATGTTTCAGTGCTGGGGGCCTGGGCACGCTCAGGCGCTTCCTGCTTTGCGCTTTGAGCCGTTGGCACGGCGCAAAGGGCTACCTGCTTTGCGCCGTTGGCACGGCGCAAAGGGCTACCTGCTTTGCGCCGTTGGCACGGCGCAAAGTGCTACCTGCTTTGCGCCGTTGGCACGGCGCAAAGTGCTTCCCGCTTTGAGCCGTTGGCACGGCTCAAAGTGCTTCCTGTCTTGCGCCGTTGGCACGGCGCAAAGTGCTTCCTGTTTTGCGCCGTTGGCACGGCGCAAAGTGCTTCCTGTTTTGCGCCGTTGGCACGGCGCAAAGCGCTGTAGGGTCGATCCCCCATGACCGCTCCCGCCTTCTCGCCCTTGCCTGCCGACCTCTTGAAGCTGATCGGCGCCGACGAAAACAGCTTTGATGCGGCGCGGGCCGTCTACACGAACCGCGATCTCGACCTCTCGGGCATCAAGCTCGTGGGCTTCGACATGGACTACACGCTGGCCATCTACAACAAAGCGCCGATGGAGCAGCTGCAGTACGACCTCACCGTCGACCGCCTCATCGAAAACGCCGGCTACCCCAAAGAAATCAAGAACCTCCGCTACGACCCCGCCTTCGTGATCCGCGGGCTCGTCGTCGACAAACGCACGGGCCACATCCTCAAGATGGACACCCACGGACGGGTGGCCCGAGCGTTTCATGGGCTGCGCCGACTCACCGCCGACGAGGTCAAGACCCGCTACTTCCACGCCAAGTTGCGGCTGGGCAGCGAGGCGTTGGCGTCGGCGGACACCCTCTTTTCGATGCCCGAGATCTGCCTCTACGCCAATCTCATCGACTTCTTCGAGCACCGCCTCGACGCCGGCCTCTCCACCGATCCCTTGACCCTGCCCTCCGACGCCGTCACCGACAGGCACGCCGGCCGCATCAACACCTGGAAGCTTTTCGACGACGTCCGCGAAGGCATCGACTCCATCCACCGCGATGGATCGTTAAAGAGCGTGATCATGGCCGACCTCGGCAAATACTTCGTCGTCGACGACAACCTTGCCCTCTCGCTGCACAAGCTGCGCTCCGCAGGCAAGCGCCTCTTTCTGCTGACCAACTCCTTCTGGCTCTACACCGACGCCGTCATGGCCTTCCTGCTCGATGGCCGGCTCAAGGAATATGCCAGCTGGCGACAGTTCTTCGACGTCGTCATCTGCGGTGGCAAGAAGCCCGCGTTCTTCACCGAGCGCCGCCCCTTTCTCGAGGTGGCGGCGGTGCGCGGCAGCGAGCAGACCCTGGGCGAGGTCGAGGCCGATCGCTTCGAACGCAACCGCGTCTACCAGGGCGGCAACATCGCCGACTTCGAGCGCATGGCGAACGCCAAAGGCGAAGAGATTCTCTACGTCGGCGACCACATCTTCGGCGACATCGTCCGCAGCCGCAAAGACAGCCGCTGGCGCACCTGCCTCGTCGTCGAAGAGCTCGAGGGCGAGATCCGCGCCAGCATCGACAACGCACCAACCATCGCCGTCCTCGACGATGTCGATGCGCAGCGCCACGGGCTCGACGACGAAATCGCCGTGCAGCGCGCCCTGCTCGAGAGGCTCGAAGGCGCCCTCGACGACAAAGACCTGTGCATCGTCGGCGAAGCCGCCCAGCAAGAGGTCGAAGACGCTGGCAAGCGCCTGAGAAAAGAGATCGACGTCGCCAAACGCTCCCTGCGCGCCCTCGACAAGGTGGCCCACGAGCACCAGGACACCCTCGACAAGAGCTTCAACGCCTCTTGGGGACGCCTCTTCAAGGCCAGCAACGAGCTCTCTCGCTTCGGGGCCCAAGTCGAGCTCTACGCCTGCACCTACACCAGCCGCGTGTCGAACTTCCGCTACTACTCACCCGTGCATTTTTTCCGCGCCCCGCGCGAGCTCATGAGCCACGACGCCGCGTTGACGACGCAGAGCCGCAAGAAAGCTGCCCGCAGCCGCATCGCCTGATCCCGCGTCCGCTTGATGTTCGACCGCGTTCCGAGATGGGAAAGACGCGGGATGATGCGCGTGAGCGCCCACGGAACGCGGAGTTGGTGGGGCCCCGCGTCCGGCTCCGCCGGCGCGGCGGGAGGTCTGCACCAGACCTCCCAGAAGAGCATCCCCGACGGCGATGAACGAGACCGCTCCGCGGTCGAATTTCCCCGAGATCGGGGATGAGGTTCAGCTCGGCAACTCCGCCGCGCTTCGCCGGTCGGCCCGCGAGGAGAAGATCAGGCGATCCCCTGGTGCTCCGCCGTCGACGACGATGCCGTTTTCTGCCGTGGCAGCGATCGGCGGCGCTTGTCGGTGGGGCGCCAGTCTTCGACGCGATCGCGGGGGTGCACCGGTGCTGCAAAGGTCAGCGCGAAGGAGGCGTCGAAGTCCGTGATGCCGGCGGTGCGCACGAAGACGACGTCGCGCAGGAGGGGCGCAAAGAACAACAAGAAGGGGAAGAAGTTCTTCACGACGATGACGTCTGCCTTCCAGGGATCGAGGCCGGCGTCTTTGTAGTAGCTCGGGCGCATGGCCAGAGCCGGGCCTTCGACGACGACGAGGTGCATCGAGTTGATGCGCAACACCGCGAAGCGCCCCACGGCGTGCACGCTGCCCAGCCGTTCGACCTTGGCGTGCGCCGTCAAGCGCTTGCCGCGCGTGGGGTCGAGCTTTTGGCCCAGCGTGACGTCGACGAATTCACCAGCGTGCGTGGTCTTGAACAGCGTGTCGACGAGACTGGGATCGCGCAGCGTCGCGTAGGACACCAGGTCGGTGGCGGCGATCAAAGGCTCGAGCAGCAGGGTATTTTCGCCGGCCGATCCAGCCGAGACGACGTCGGAGGCATCGGAGAAGACGACGACGCCGGTCTTGCGCAGCAGTCGGCGTCGGCGCGCTCGCTCGATGGCTTCGCTGGGTGACTTGAAGTTCGGCGGCAGCTGGTGGCGCACGTCCCAAGCGCGGCGGGCCAGCTCGTCGGCGGCGACATCGGCGAAGGCGGCGTCAGGGTCTCTCAAGGCATCGGTGACGACGAGGGTGGACCAGCCGAGCTCGTGGTGATTGTTCCAGGGGTGCACGGTGAACAAGCTGGTGCCCAGAACGCGCTCATCTTTCTCGAGCGCTTTCATGCGAGAGAAAATTCCGCGCAGCGGTGGCAAAAAGTCGAGAGTGTTTCCGCCCCCCAAAATCATGGGCAAGGTGCGCCAGGCCATGACCGGACGAATGCGGCCGGCGACGGTGTCGATGAGCAGCCGGGCGCAGCGGGCGCCGACGGCGGCGTGATCGCGGTGGGGATTGGTTTGGTACGCCTGGATCAAGGTGCACTGTTCAATGAGGGAACGGCACAGGTTTCCGTGCAGATCCAAGGACACTGCGACGGGCATGGCGTCGCCGACGACGAGGCGCACGCGCCGCACGATCTCGCTCTCCGGGCTCTGTTCCAGCGGCAGCGGCAGGTCTTGCACGTTCATGGCGCCGTGCAGGGCCAGGTACACGCCGTCGAGGTGGCCCGCGGTCGCGAGCTTTGCGCACAGCCCACCGACCAGGGTGTCGAAGCAGGCGCGGGTCAGCGGTCCGGCGGGCACCGCCCAAGCCGAAAGCAGAGGGACGACGTCGACGTCTTTCTTTTTGGCTTGCTGCACGAAGCCCGAGAGCTCAGCGTTTTTGAACATGCTCTTGAGCTCGGTGGCCGAGCGCTCGCAGCTGTGCAGCAGGTCGGCGCCGTCGACGAAGTGCGTGGCCTTGAAGTCATCGAGCGTCGTCAGCACCGTCGAAAGCGCGTTGGTCTCTTGGTTGATGCGCCCGAAAGCCAGCTTCAGCTTCTTCCTCATCGCACACCTCGCAGGCGCTTGATGCGGGCGATGGTGGAGCCGGCGACGTCGTCGATGACGTCGAAGGCCTTCATCACCTGCTCCTGGTTGCGGTTGATGAAGGTGTCGATGGGACCGCTGCCCTGAGCGGCGGCGAGGTCCATCGAGCCATCTTTGCCATACATCTGTTCCATGACCTTCTGCACCGTAGACTTGACCATCGCTCGAATGGGAACTTTGGCCATCATGCCGTACATGGCGGCATTGCCACGGCTCTTGACCTCGGGATGGTCTTTCACGAAGGCGACCGCTTTGGCGAGGTCGGCGAGGTAGGCGTCGACGATGGGCAAGTGGTTGGCCGTGACGGTCAGGTGCACGCACGCGGGGTGTTGCTGGCGATCGACGTGCCAGCCGAGGTCTTCGAGCTGATCGGCAATGGCGTACACATCTGCATCCGGAGACGACGATGTCCAGGTGACGATGGTTGTGTGTTCTGATCCGATGATTTTCAGGCCATCGATGCGGGCGACGCCGGCCTTCAGTTGGTCGCAGGCCTGCAGGGCGCGCTGCGTGAGGTCGCAATAGCCGTCGACGCCCATGGCTTGGAGTCCGCCCCAGGCTGCAGCGATGGGACCGCCGGGGCGGGTGCCGGGGATGCTGGGCGAGGCGTAGATGCCGCCGGGCCAATCGGTGGACACGAAGAACTGGTGCTTGAGGTAGTCCATGTTCCGGTAGAGGATCACGGAGGCACCTTTCGCCGTATATCCATACTTGTGGAGATCGGCAGAAATACTGGTCACACCAGGCACGCGAAAATCCCAGCGCGGCACGAAGTGACCGAGCTTCTCGATGAAGGGCAAGACAAAGCCGCCCACGCAGGCGTCGACGTGCAAGGGGATTTTTTTCTCCACCGCGAGAGCCGAGAGGGCCTCGATGGGGTCGACGACGCCATGTGGGTATTGCGGCGCCGAACCTGCGATCATCACCGTGTTGCGGTTGATCAGGCGAGCCACGGCATCAACATCTACACGGAGGTCAGGACCGATGGGCGCCCAGCGGATCTTGATGCCAAAGTAGTGGCTGGCCTTGTCGAAGGCGACGTGGGCCGTGGCGGGCAACACGACCTCGGGAAAGAGGATCCACGGCTTGGTTTTGCGGGCGAGATCCCGGTAGGTCTTCATGGCCAGCAGCAGCGATTCCGTGCCGCCCGAGGTCATGGTGCCAACGACGTCTGCATCGCCGTGCATGAGCGAAGCGGCCATGCGCACCACCTCGTGCTCCATGCGCTTGAGACTCTTGAAGGCCATGGGATTGAGGCCGTTTTCACAGAAGAAGGCGTTGCTCGCCTCCTTGAGGAAGGCCGTGTGCTCGTCGGACGCGTGGTAGACGAGGCTGAAGCAGCGGCCCGTGCGCCAATCGGTGTCGTCGGCGCGCAGGCTTTGCAGTTGGGCCAGCAGCTCGGCGTGATCGGCTCCCCGCGCAGGGAGCGCGCGCACATCTCGGAGCGGAGCGGGCGGCGCCCCCACGGCCTTGACGTCGTCGTTGATGTGCAAGCGAAGGTTTGCGGCTGCGGTCATGAGCACCTCTGTGCCTGAATCTATCATCCGTTCAATTCCATTGGCCAGCTTGATCCGCGGCCATCCGCCGTCTGACGGAGGCCGCTGGCGAGGCGCTCAAGCGATGAGGAAGAGCTTGCCGTCTTTGGGCCAGCGCGGGCCCCTGGTGAGCCGGCGCTGGGCCACCTTCACGCCGTGGCAGCACAGCAGCAGCAAGGTGGCGCAGTAGTACATCCAGAGCACGACGACGGCGACGGTGGCAAAGCTCCCGTACATGGCGTCGACGTTGGTGAGCCTCGAGAGATAAACGTCGTAGCCGAAGTGGGCCAGCAAGAAGCCGACGTAGAAGAGCAGGCCCCCAAAGATGGCGAAGCGCAGTCGCACCCGGTGAGGGGAAAACACGCGCACCAAAATTACGAAGCCCGCGATGATCGAAAACGCCGTCACCGCCGTCGACAAGAGCGAGCCCTCGCCCAGGGGGTCGCCGAGGATGAGATCGAAGGCCTGGGGCATCGGCAGCTTGGCGCGCACGCTCGCGAGCACGCTGCCAAGCAGGCGCATGGCCAGAAAGAAGATGACGACGGCAGTGGCGACGGCGCCAAACAAGAGCCGGGTCCTCAACGCCGAGCCCGCCGCCGTTTTCTTGTGGTCGGGCACGTCATCGTGGTCGTCGAGGCGGGCAAAGATGCGCGCGGTCGCGAACTCGACGGCGCGAAAGACTTCAGAGGCGGCCCAGAGCAGAGCGAAGAAGCCGACGAGGCCGAACTTGCTGCGGTCCTCGACGACGGTGCGCAGGTCCGCGGCGAAGCTGGGCTGCAGATAGGGAATCACCTTGCGCATCTGCCGAATGACGTCGGTGACGGAGGCGTCGACGTCCGCCGGCGATCCCGACGACAGGAAGAAACCGAACACCGAGGCAAAGAGCACGGTCAGCGGAATCAACGAGAGCACGGCGTAAAAAGCCAGGGCGCCGGCATACATCGCGCCGTGATCGCGCCCGTAGTCGAAGAAGACGCCGTCGACGATCTCGTAGATCTCTCCGAACACCGGATGGCGACGCACGCGATCGTGAATGGCCTCGTAGAGACCAACGAGCTGCTGCCAGCGCGGCCGCCAGAGCGCCAACGCGCGCTCCCGCCCTTGCAGGAATCGCAGCCCGAGGGTCACGCCGCCTTCACCTTCTTCTTCGCAACCTTCTTCGCGACCTTCTTCGCGACCTTCTTCGCGACCTTCTTCGCGACCTTCTTCGCGACCTTCCTCGTCGGCTTCGAAGTCGCCTTCGTCGTCGTCTGCTTCTTGCTGGCCTTGTTGACCCCCGCCGGCTTCTTGGACGTCGTCGTCGATGCCTCGGGGCTCTTGCGGCTCGCCTTCTTGGCCGACTTCTTCGCAGTGATTCTCAACGCAGCCTTCATCGCCGTGGCTGCGAGCGTGGCTTTCTTGCGCGAGCTCTTCTTCGTCGCTTTCTTGGGTGCGCTGGGTCGGCGGACGCTGGGCTTGGCCATCATCAGGGGTACGGGCCGACCGCTCTCTGCGCGCTTGAGCTTACGGTTTTGGCGCTGCACCGGCGTCAGCGTCTTCAAGCGGTCGCCGTCACGACGTCTAAAGATCAGCCGCAGGGGCGCGCCCCCGAAGTCGAAGGCCGCGCGGAATTGGTTCACCAGATAACGGCGATAGGAAAAGTGCACGCCGTCGGTGTCGTTGGTGGCGATGACGAAAGTCGGCGGCGCCGTGCGCACCTGCGTCGCGAAATAGAAGCGCACGCGTTTGCCCCGGTGCATGGGCGGCTGGTGTCCCTCGACGGCGGCGGCCAACACCTTGTTGACCTGGCTGGTGCTGATGCGCTGGAAGTGGCGCTCGGCGAGCTCGACGGCGGTGGCCAAAACGTCGTGCACGCGCTTGCCCGTCTTTGCCGAGACGAAGCGGATGGGCGCGTGATCGATGAAAGAGACCTGCTGGCGCAATTGGCCGGCGTAGATGTCGGCGTCCATGGCCTGCTCTTTGGCCAGATCCCACTTGTTGACGACGAGGATGATGGCCTTGCCCTTCTGCTCGGTGAAGGCCGCGATGCGCTTGTCTTGCTCGGTGAGGCCCGCCGTCGCATCGATCAAATGCAACACGATGTCGGCGCGATCCATGCCGCGCAGGGCGGCGACGACGGCGTACTTCTCGACGCGCAGGGCGATGCTGCGCTTGCGGCGGATGCCGGCGGTGTCGATGACGCGAAAGCGCGAGCCGCCGTACTCGACGAAGGAGTCGACGGCGTCCATGGTGGTGCCCGGCATCTCGCTGACGAGGTGCCGATCCTCGCCGATGAGCTTGTTGATGAAGCTCGACTTGCCGGCGTTTGGACGTCCCACCACCGCCAAGCGCAACACCTCGGGCACGGCGCGCAACAAGCGGGTGGGTTCAGGAGCGGCTTTGACGTCGTCGTCTTCGTCGGCGGGATCCTTGGACTCAGCGCTCTCGAGCTCCTCAAGCGCCTTGTCGAGAGCTTCATCGAGCATGTCGTCGCTGAGGCCGGTGCCCTCTTGCTCGTCGACGGCAGCCACCCGCGCTCCTTCGCGCAGCTCGTCGGGCAGCAGCGACCAACACAGATCGATCAGGTCAGCGATGCCTCGGCCATGGGAGGCGCTAATGCCGGTCACCCGTTCAACGCCGAGGCCGTACAGTTCGCCGATCAGGGGCTCGTGGTTGGGATGATCGATCTTGTTGGCGGCGACGATGACCGGCCGACCGCTGCGCCGCAAAATCTTCGCAACGTCGGCGTCGTCGGGTGAGACCCCCAGCTGGGCGTCGACGACGTGAACGATGACGTCGGCTTCTTCGATGGCCAGCTGCGTCTGCTCGCGCACCAGGGCAAAGAGCTCCGTCGACGGCACCGCTTCGAAGCCGCCGGTGTCGATGATGGTGAAGCGGACGTCTTCGCCTTCTATGTCGGTGAGGCACTCGGCATAGAGCCGGTCGCGGGTGACCCCGGGGAGGTCCTCGACGATGGCGATGCGCCGACCGGCCAGCCGGTTGAAGAGGGTGCTCTTGCCGACATTGGGTCGACCGACGATGGCGAGGACGGGAGCACGCATGCCCGGCTGTAGCGTCCTCCGTCGTCGACGTCGACCGCTTCTTCTCTGGGTTGGCGGAGCGTGCGTCTTTGCTGTCAACGGGGGTGCACGCGAACCGCAGACCCAGCTACGGTGCCGGCGATGAACGACGACGACGGTGGCCGGGGCAAGCGCTCCCTCATCCGCACGATCTATTCGGGCACCCAGGCCCTGCGCGTCGTCGTCAAAGACGCCGCCCGCGCGCGTCGCATCGCGGCCATCGTGGCCAAGCACGGCTTCTCGACGTTGCTGGAATCCCGCAAAGACGAAGAGCTCTCGCGCGAGCAAGCCCGCAAACACCTCCTGGGAGGCGCCGACGACGATGTCCCCGCGCTGGCTCGCCGCGACCTTGCTGGTCGCGTGGTGGCCATGCTCGAAGAGCTGGGGCCCACCTTCGTCAAGTTCGGTCAGATTCTCTCGACGCGGCCCGATCTCATCCCAGGGGAATACGCCGAGCGCCTTTCATCGTTGCAAGATCACGTGAGTGCCGTTCCGGTCGACGAAGTGCGGCGCACCATCTTGATTTCGTTGGGCCAGCCCGTCGAGGCGTTGTTCAAAAGCTTCGACGACACAGCCATTGCCTCGGCTTCCATCGCCCAGGTGCATGGAGCCGTGCTGCACGATGGTCGCGCCGTCGTCGTCAAAGTACAGCGGCCGGGGCTGCGTCCCGTCATCGAGTCCGACCTCTCGCTGCTGCGCTTTCTGGTCGATCAGGTCATCGATGTCTTTCCCGAGGCCGAGACCTTCGACCTGCGGGGCATGGTGCGGGAGTTCGAGAAGTCGCTGCGGCGCGAGCTCGACTTCGACGTCGAACGCCAATCCCTCGAGCGCTTCGCCCGCAACTTCAAGAGCAAGGCGCGCATCCACATTCCGACGGTGCACGCCGACTTGTCGTGCAAGCAGGTGCTCACGCTCGAACGCATCTCTGGCCAGAAGCTCACCGCGCTCGTCGACGAGAAGCAGCGGCTCGACATCGCTCACGTCTATCTCGACGCCGCCTACCAGATGCTCTTCAAAGACGGCTTCTTCCACGGCGACTTGCACCCCGGCAACGTCTTCGTCGAAGACGACGGCCGCCTGGGCTTGATCGATTTCGGCATGGTGGGCCGCCTCAGCCGGCAGAACCGCGAGCGCTTGGTCGACGTGTTGTTCTCCTTGATGAGCGAGGACCTCGAAAACGTCGCCCGCATCTGGTTCTCCATCGGCAAACCGGGCACCACCGTCGACTACGGCGCCTTCGAGGCCGAGGTCATCGATGTGCTCGAGCGCCACATCGTGGGCCGCGAGCTCGACGAATGGGATCTGTCGGCCTTCTTTCGCGATCTCGCCGCCGGCGCCGTCAAACACGGCATTCGCTTGCCTTCGGACTTCACCATGATGTTCAAGGCCATGGTGACGACGGAGGGACTGGCCCGCGCGGTGGCCGCCGGCATCAACCCCATCGAGGCGGCACGGCCCTACATCGAGGAGCTGGTGCGCGCGCGCTACTCCCTCGATCGCGTGAAGAAGCAGGCCCTCGTCGAAGGCGTGCGGGTCATCGATCTCCTGTGGTCCTTGCCCTCGACCATCGAGCGCCTGGTCGAGAAGCTCGAAGCCGGCGAGCTGCGGGTTCGCCTGCGCCACGAGCGCCTCGACGAAAGCGCGCGCGTGATGTCGGGCGCCATGAACCGCGTCGGCCTCGCCATCATCTCGGCGGCAGCGGCCGTGACCGGCGCGTTGACGATGGGCCGCGGACCCGAGGTGGCGCTCGGCCTCTCCCCCCTCTCGCTCATCGCCTTCAGCATCGCTTTTGCGTCGACGGGCTTTTTCTTGTTCTCCATGTGGCGGGGACGACGCTGATGTTGGGTGTCACCTCGCCTTTGCTCTCGTCAATCCCCGGGGTGTCCCATCGCTTCTTCGGGCGCATCGGCGGCACCTCCCCCCACCCTTTCAACGCGCTCAACACCAGCCACGACGTCGACGACGCCCCCGCTCGGGTGGATGAGAATCTCGCGCGCGTGCGCTTTCAGCTCGGCGTTGCCAAAGACGCCCTCTTCACGGTCAAACAGGTGCACGGCGCCAAGGTCGTCGTCGTCGACGCCGCCGCCGATGCTTTGGAACTCCGCACGACGTCGGCCGATGGCCTGCTGACGAGGAGCCCAGGCCTGGCTGTTGGTGTGCGCACTGCCGATTGCGCGCCCCTACTCCTGGCCACCGACGACGCCTCCGCCGTCGTTGCGGTGCATGCCGGGTGGCGTGGCGCGGTCGGCGGCGTCATCGAGGCCGCGCTGGCAACGCTGAACGCCGATCCGGCCCACGTCGTCGCCGCCGTCGGACCTTGCATCGGGCCGCGCTCCTTCGAGGTCGGACCAGAGGTGGTGAACCAAGCCTCCGCCGTCGTCGACGTCGCCGGCCTGGTGTTGCCCGGGCCCGGGGACCGCTCCTTCATCGATCTCGCGGGCCTGTGCCGCCGCATCTTGGAGCGAGCCGGAGTCCAGCGCGTCGACGTCGTCGGCGGCTGCACCGTCGAGCAGGCTGCGCTCTATTTTTCCCACCGCCGGGATCAGGGGCACACCGGTCGGCAAATGAGCGCCATCGCGCTTTGCACTCCGCCCGACCTCGACGACGAGAGCTTCGCCTGAGTCTGCGGTGAGGCTGGTCACGGTGTTGCGAACAGTGGGTCGCAACACCGTCCTCGATTTTCCCGATATCAATGACCTTCGGAGGTCCCGCGTGATCAACGTGAAAAATGACTCGGTTCAACGGACTGTGCCCACCGCCGCGCCCGAGCGTTGCGAGCCCTCCGCTGAACCGTCCAAGGTCCCCGTCCCCGTCGTCGACGTCGCGGCCCCCGTCGTCAGCCAGGTCAACCCCGAGGTGCAGCGCAGCGCCCGGCTCGCAGCCAGCAGCGTCGACGAGGCGATGCGCGCCCGGCTCCTGCGCGACTTCCCCAAGGTGCCGAACGCGTCGGCCAACGCCGCGTCCCCCAACGCGGCAGCGCCCAACGCGGCAGCGCCCAACGCGGCAGCGCCCAACGCGGCAGCGCCCAACGCGGCAGCGCCCAACGCGGCAGCGCCCAACGCGGCAGCGCCCAACGCGGCGGCCCCGAATGCAGCAGCGCCCAACGCCGCGGCCCCGAATGCAGCAGCACCCAACGCCGCGGCGCCGAATGCAGCGGCGCCAAACGCAGCGGCGCCAAACGCAGCAGCACCCAACGCGGCCGCCCCGAACGCAGCAGCGCCGAACGCAGCAGCGCCAAACGCAGCAGCGCCAAACGCAGCAGCACCCAACGCGGCCGCCCCGAACGCAGCGGCGCCCGTCGCCCCCGCAGCGCCGTCGGACCCCGGCAATTCCCCCACCTTCGAGCAGGCCGCCAGCGGCGACTATCTGCGCCAGGGCCAGCACGGAGCCAGCGTTGTGGAGCTCAAGAACCTGATGCGCGCGCAAGGGATTCAGGTCGACGCCGGCGACCGGTTCACGCCCGAGACCAAGGCCGCCGTGCGCGAGTTCCAACGCACCCACGGCTGCAAGGTCGACGGGCTGGTGGGTCCCGAGACCCTGGGAGCCCTGGGCATCCGCTTCCCCAGCGGCGGAGCATCTGGACCTGGCGGTGCCCCCTCGCTGCCGGGATCGGCTGCAAACGGCGCGGCGCTGCCTGCCCCCCCTGGAAGCAGCAGCTCGTCTGGCGACGTCGTCCAGCGCTTGAACCCAGCGGGCAACCCCAAATACCTGCCCCACGACGGCAACACCTACTGCAACGTCTTCACGCAGGACGTGGTGCGGGCGCGCGGCATCACGGATTTCCCCCAGGCCAACGCCAACAACACGCACCAATGGTTGGGGCAGCAAGGCGCCTCCCACGGCTGGCGGCAGGTCTCGGGCGAAGAAGCCCAAGCCGCGGTCAACGCCGGCGCCGTCGGCGTCGTCACCCACGAAAACCCCTCTGGTCACGGGCACATCGCACCGATCATCGAAGGCCAGACCGTCAGCGGCGCGCCCATGATCGCAAACGCGGGGAGCAACAACTTCAACTCGGGTCCGGCGACGAGGTCGTTGGCCTTCACCAACCCCTCGACCACGCATTATTGGGTCCACGACGCGCCCGCCGGCGCTGCTCCTCCCGCCGTCCCCAATGGCTCAGCGGTCGCTGCCAACGGCACGGCCCCCACCGCAGCGCCCGGCGCCACCGCACCTGTCAACAGCCCACCCCAGGGCCAAAACGTGCCGGGACCCGCGGGCTTTCGACCGGCCAGTCGGCCTTCGCCCCAAGCGGTGGCCAAGGCCAATGAGATCCTCCGCAGCAGCAATCCCATTGGCTCCCACGTCCCCGTGACCCTGGATGGCAAGGAGTATGTCTTCGCCGTCGAGTGGCACAAGCACGCCGCCACCGACAACGTCTCGGACCGTCTGAAGCAGTGGCACCGCGGCGTCACGGTCTACGAGAAATGAACTCTGAGCTCTCGGGTCAGCGCGCTCAGGACCCCGAGTTCAGGCGCTTGCGGGCTGCCATCAAGATTGGGTTGCGCGCGTTGCCCCCCTTGGCGATGGCCCGCACGTCGGCGACGGACATCTTGTCGACGAGGGCGACGGCGTCGGGCAGCGGCGTCTTGGGGTTCTTGACCAGGTTGCGCATGATGACAGGGGAGCGCGTGTAGTCCTTGGCAATGCGGTGCAGGACCTCGGGGTTGATCGACGTCATCCGCGAGATCTGTTCCACCTCGTCGATCTGGATGGCGGGGTTGAGGAGCACGAAGGGATGCAGCGTCTTGTTGCTGTCCTTCAGAATCAAGAAGCGCAGCTCTTTGCCGCCGTGCAGGCCGGCCTGGCGCTTTTCGGCGATGCTCATCGCCGCCACCTGCTGAATCAACGAAGCATCCTGCGGGGGGGCGTCGTCGTCGGCGCTGTCGTCGTCGTCGTCGTCGCTGATCTGCGGAGCTTCGTCGGCACCTTCTGCGGGGTGCTTGGCGGTGTGGGCGAGCAAGGCGTCGACAGCGCTGCGTCCCGCGGCCTTGATTGAAAAGGCGGTGCCGATGCCGGCAAAGCTCTGCAGCACCTCGCAGGCGAGCTCGAAGCGCTCCCCATCGGGGGCTTCGATGACGACGTCGACGGCGGCGAACTGCGCCTGTCCGAGATCTTTGAGCACATAGAGGCCGCCGCGGGCCAGCTGCTCGCAGAGCTTGTGCAGCGATGTGAAGGTGGAGACGCGGACAACGATGCGCATGGGCTGATCCTCGCTCAATCAGTGCACGGCAGGCGATTTCACCCGCATCGTCAAGAGAGCGGCGATGCCCAGGAGAAGAGCGCCGGCAGCGAAGGGCAGCGATCGATGCTGGTCGAGCAAGAGCCCGGACAAACCGGGGCCGCAAATGCGACCCAGCGCCGACGTCGCCTGCCCGACGCCCAGCACCGATCCCTGGCGGTGCTCGTCGACCGAACGTGACAGCAGTGACGACGACGAGGGCGAAAACAGGCCCGATCCCACGGCGATGACGATGGTGACGGGGAACATCGCGGCGAAGGCCAAGCTCGAAAAAGGCAGGGTCGCGACACCGACGAAGCCGAGCATGATGAACAACGCGCCGGCGAGCAGAAGCTTCTTTTCGCCAAAGCGCCGCTGCAAAGGTCGGATCAGCCCCCCCTGCACGATCACCGCGGTGACGCCGACGGTGAAGAACACCGCGGTGGCCAGGCGGGTGGCCATCTTCAGCCCGGCCTCGGTGCCCGCGATGTCGACGTCGACGAACTGCCGCTCGACGAACAGAGCCAGGCCGGACTCCATCAACGAAAAGCCGAAGGTGAAAACGAAGCCCATGACCAGCAAGGCGAGTACGCCGTCGATGCGGGCGGCTTCTCTCATGGCATCGAAGGGAAAGAGCGATCGCCGCGGCGCGTGAGCGCCGACGACGACAACGCCGGGCTTGCGGGTCTCGGGCAAGAGCGCGAGTGCGAGCACCCAGTTCAGGGCCGCGAGACCGGCGGCGATGAAGGCGGGCACCGCGGGTCCAAAGGCCGCGCCAAAGTAGCCGCCGAGCACGGGGCCAAAGAGAAAGCCCATGCCGAAGGCGGCGCCGACCAGCCCCATGCCCTTGGCGCGCTCGTCGGGACGCGTGATGTCGGCGACGATGGCCTGCACGGTGCCGAGGTTGGCGTTGCCGAAGCCGGCGACGGCGCGGGAGAGCAGAAACATCCACAAAGCGTTGGCGAAGCCGAGCACCAGCCAGCCCGTGCAGGCAAAAGCGATGGAGATGAGGACGACGGGACGACGGCCGATGCGGTCCGAGAGGCGTCCCCACAGCGGCGCGAACACGAACTGCATCAGGGAATACACGGCGCCAATCAGGGTCACCTGCGTCGCCGACGCCCCGAAGCTCTCGGCGTAGAAGGGCTGGTTGGGCAAGATGACGCCGAACCCGAGCAGGTCGAGAAAGAGGGTCAAAAAGACGATGCCCATGACCCGCCGCTGGACCCGCTTGCGGGCGATCTCGACGTCGTCAGCGGGGACCGCAGCCTGGGGTGCGCTCTGCGGGTGCGGGGCCCCATCGGGCACAGTGCGCATGTTCATCGGTGCGCCTATGCCGTCGTCGTCGTCGGTGTGCAATGCTGCCGCGCGTTTGCGCCGGCTGCACGTGACCGTGCCGCTGGTGCTCGCCGTCGATACTTCGAGAAGCGCCAGCGGCTTGAGCATCAATACGTCGACGAACCGAAGCGGAGTTTCACATGGGCACCATGCGCATTCGTTCCGAGCAGATGTTCGCCTCAGCCTGCGAGGTGCTCGTAGGGGGGGTCAATTCTCCGGTCCGGGCATTCAAAGGAGTCGCCATCGACGACGCCGCTGTGCTCGGCGGCCGGCGCGCGCCCCTCTTCATCGATCGCGCCGAAGGCCCCTGGCTCTACGACGTCGACGGCAACGGCTACATCGATTACGTGCTGTCTTGGGGGCCGATGCTGCTGGGGCATGCCGATCCCGGGGTGGTTCAAGCGGTGAGCGACCAGGCCCGCAAAGGCACCAGCTTCGGCGCCCCCTGCGGCCTCGAAGAAGAGCTGGCCCGCCTGGTCATGACGGCCTTCCCGCACGTCGAGAAGCTGCGCTTCGTTTCGTCGGGGACCGAGGCCACCATGTCGGCGCTGCGCCTCGCCCGTGGTGTCACCGGCAGAGACGGGCTCATCAAGTGCGAGGGCTGCTACCACGGCCACGCCGACAGCTTCCTCGTCAAAGCAGGCTCGGGCGTCGCCACCTTGGGCCTCCCTGATTCTCCCGGTGTCCCCGCGGATCTCGCGAAGCACACCTTCACGATCCCCTTCAACGACCTCGCGGCCCTCGCAGCGACCCTCGAGCAACACCAGGGGAAGATCGCCGTCGTCTGCCTCGAGCCCGTCGTCGGCAACATGGGCTGCGTGCCTCCCGTCGACGGCTACCTGGCCGGGGTGCGGGACCTCTGCACCCGCCACGGGACGCTCTTGATGTTTGACGAAGTGATGACCGGCTTTCGCGTTGCGCTGGGTGGAGCCGCCGAGCACTACGGTGTCACACCAGACATCACGACCTTCGGCAAGGTGATCGGTGGCGGCTTGCCGGTCGGCGCATTCGGCGCAAAAAAAGACATTATGAAAAATCTAGCACCCGAAGGACCCATCTACCAAGCCGGCACTTTGTCGGGCAACCCCTTGGCGATGGCGGCGGGCATCGCGACCCTGCGCCAGCTCATGGAAGAGCGACGCGGCGACTACGCGGCGCTGGCTACCCGCACCAGGCGCCTCGCAGAAGGCATCGCGGCTGCGGCTCGATCCTGTGGATTTCCTGCTGTGTGTACGTCGGTCGGATCGATGTTCAGTGTCTTCCTGCGCAAGGAAGTTCCACGAAATTGGTCAGAGGTAAAAGACTCCGATGCCGCCACATTCAAGCTCTTCTTCTGGGCCATGCAGGAGCGCGGGGTCTATCTCGCTCCCTCGGCGTTCGAGGCCGGGTTCACCTCGTTCCTGCACAGCGATTTGCTGGTCGATCAGACCATCAAGGCGGCGTCGGACAGCTTCGCCATGATCCGCAAGACGTGCTGACGAGGCGGCGCGCAAGCCGGAGGATGCAGCCTTGGGGCCGGAGGCCGGAGCGCCAAATGGACTCAGTTGGCGGCGGCGGCCACCCGGATCGGTGCAGCGTCGTCGGCGTCGTTGTCGGCGCGGCGTTCGTCGACCGGGGTCAGCAGCACGAAGGTGAATTCG
This sequence comes from Myxococcales bacterium, assembly GCA_023248635.1. Lineage (GTDB taxonomy): Bacteria > Myxococcota > UBA727 > UBA727 > VGSZ01 > VGSZ01. The sequence continues at coordinate 85,729 of JAHFED010000011.1, read as the reverse complement.
TCGCGGCGGTTCTCGGCCCAGGCGGCTTCGTCGTGGCCTGCGCCCAAGGGCTGTTCTTCGCCGAGAGAGATGACGCGCACGCGACCGGGCGGCACGCCGAGCTTTGAGAGATAGGTGCGGGCGGCGTGTCCGCGCCGCTCGCCCAGCGCGAGGTTGTAGGCGGTGTCGCCGCGCTCATCGGCATGCCCGGTGACGATCACGCGCGTCCTGGGGTGGGCGAACATCTCCTGCGCCACCTCGTGCAGCACGTCTTTGCTGGGGTCGGTGAGGGTGTCGGTGTCGCTTTCGAAGTGCAGCGGGCCCTTGGCTCGAAGCGATTCCAAGCGCGCGCGCAGAGCGACGTCGGCATCAACGACCTGGGGCTCCGAGCGCTTGATCACGCGCACGCCAGAGCAGGCCATGTTGTGAAAAACGACGACGACCAGAGCGACTTGAATCAGGGCGACGGCGAGCTTTTGCATCGTTTTTCCTCCGCGGCGCCAGCTGCATCCAGGCGGCGACAACCAGATCCAGTTGTCGCCCGCGCGATCCACGCATCCAAGTTTTTGGCCGGAGAAATTTCTTGATGTTCCGGGCGCTGGCGCGGCTTGAAGGTTGATGTGCAAGCCGATGGTGTGGCTTGAAGCTCCGATCCAAGACGCGAAGCGGGCCGTGACAATCGAAGCGCTCGTTTCACTCAAGCTCTGCCGGCGCAGAGGCGCTCGCACTCTCGGCGCCGCGCAACGACGACGAGGTCAAGGCGCCGGCAACAGCTCGAGTGAGCCTTTGGCCAGCACCAGCTAACGCGTCTACACAAAGGGCAGGGGTCCAGGGGGGGCCCTTCACCCCCTTGGCCCGGCCGGAGGCCTTCTCCGCGCGAAGCGCGCTCTCCGCGCGCAGCGCGTGCTGACATCGTCAGAAGCCGCGCCGCGATCAGGACACGAGCTGCGCGTGCTCCTTGGGTCGCCCATCGGTCTTGCTGAAAACCAGGGCGCTGGCGTCGATGGTGTCGCCAAGGCTGACGGTCCCGCCGGTCCGGTCGTGGATGCCCCGAGAGGGCACGAAGATGACGACGTCGGCGGTCTTTGGATCGACCCAGAACCACTCCCGCACGATGGCGGCCCGGGCGGGACCGTCGAGACCGTGTTGGTGGGCGAGGGCATCGGCGAAGCGGTGGAGGGCGGCCAGGGCGCGGCCTTCGACGACGGCGCTGACGTCGAAGATGTCGTCGCTGCTCTTGATTTCGCCGGTGTCGTTGGCGGCCTTCATCGAGGCGAGCTGCCGCGCTTTCAGCAAGGCCAGCCTGGTGCGGTCGACGTCGACGTCGGCGGCGTTGGCGATGATGAGGTCGCCGTGCAAGCCGTGCAGGTGAACCCGCTGCAGGCCGAGCGCCTCTTTGAGACCGCGGGCTCCAGTGATCATGGCGGGGGCGTCTTCGGCGAGCTCGCGCGCGAGGTTCGGGTTCTGATCGATGCGCGAGAGCCCCGCCTTGTGCAGGCGGTCGATGAGGGCGGGCAACTCGACAGCGTTCATCGAGATGCTCTCGACATGGCCTTTCAAGGCCGTGAGCACGACCGCTTCTTGGGCAGCGACCTTGGGCACCACGTATTGCAAATGACGCAGGAGCTTGGGGTTGGCGGCCTTCATGACGTCGAGCGCGCGAGCCAATTCGGTGGCCTGCGTGCAGGCGTCGGCTGGTGAGCACTGCGTCAGATAGTGGGAGCCCACCATGAAAAAGAGGTCGTGCTCCCGGCCCATTTTTGCCAGGGCTGCGTCGTCGACGCCGACGAAGCCGGGCACCACGTCTTTGGCCTTGGTTCCCAAGATGACGCGCCCCGCGCCGCTGCTCACGAGGGGAACGCTTTCGCCGTTGATCTTGAGGGTGCTGCGACCGAGCACGGAGAGCGCCTCGTTGGCGCCGTACTCGCAGGAAAAGTTCACCCGAGCGGCGGTGTGATCGCGGTGCTTCGTCGTCGTCGTCGTCGCACCGGTCTGGGTCACCAGCTCGACGCGGGGCGCGAAGCGCTCCGCGATCTTCGGCGGCAGCGGGTCCTTGGAAAAAAAGCGGGGGCGCACGTTGGGCAAGGCCGAGAGCAAATTCGCGGCGAAGGCTCCGGCCCCTCCCATCGCCATCGACGGTGCTGGCCTGGCGGCGGCTGCTTGGTGCTCGAGCCACGCGGCCTGATCGGCGTCGATGGGGAGCTGCAGCGAGGCGCCCTTGCCCAGGACCAGCTGCCGCACCAACGACGCCACCAGCTCCACCTTGCCCCGGGGGTGGGGAAAGGCGATGGCCCCCGGATCGGCGGTGTTGCCCGGCCCCCTGTCGATGGCGGCGAGCAGCAGATCGGCGGCGTCTTTGCCGACGTCGGCACACAGCCGAGACACCAGCTCGGGTGTGAGGGCGACTTTGACGTCGACGACACGGGTGAAGCCGCACAGCACGTGTTGGCGCACGGGCACGAGATCTTTGGCCCGTCGCGCACGATCGATGGCGCGTTCGAGGTCGGCAAGGCTCACGCGGGGGTCGAATTTCTGGGCGCTTTTCAGCTCGGCCTTGGCGATGGCCGAAGGATTGGGCTCACAGCCGAGTTGGCGCGCGTGGGCGCTGAGCTCACGCTGCTCGGCTGCCTTCTTGCGCTCGCTCTTGGCGAAGGTCGTCGATGGCAGCAGGAGCTGGTGCGCCGCCGGCAAGGCAGGGGGCGGCTCGGGTGGCGGAACCGGTGTCGTCGGGGGGGACGTCTTGAGCAGGGTGGCGTAGCGAAGGCGGTCGGTGAAGAGCATCGTGCGGGATCGTGCTGGTTCCCCGGCGGCGCGGCAACACATCTGCGGGATCCCCCTCGGGCCCTTCGAAGGCCGCGGTGGGGCCAACGCCTCGTCGCTCTTTGACGCGGCGCGCCTCGACCCTTGCGCCGTCCGCCCAGCAGCATCTCGTCATGAGCGAGCTTCATCCCACTCTTGAGCGCTGGCTGGTCGAATATGCCCAGGCCCACCAACATCCGATGAACCGCCTGACGCACAAGGTCGCCCTGCCGCTGATCGTTTTCCACGTCATCGCGATGCTGGATTGGATCAAGCTCCCCGTCGACGTCGCTGGGCTGCCGCTCAGCGTCGCCCACTTGCTCTATGTCGTGGTGGTGGTGTTTTACCTGCGCTTGAGCGTGCCCTTGGGTTTGATCATGGCGCTGCTCTTTGCCTTGTGCTTTCCGCTGGCTGCCATCACACCCAAGCCTGTCGTCGTCGTCGTGGCGGTCCTCGCCTGGGGCGTTCAGCTGGCGGGCCACGCCATCTGGGAGAAGAACCGGCCGGCGTTTTTGACGAACCTCCTGCAGGCTCTGATCGGTCCGGTGTTCTTCGTCGCTGTGCTCACGGGCATTTGGCGCCCGCCGGTGCCGGCCAGCGGCTGACGTCGACAGGCCCCTTTACGCCCACCACCTGACAGGGGACCTCCGCTTTGGGTACGGTGCCGCACCTTCGGGCGCAGCACCCGAAGCCAGACGTCCAGACTCACGACCCCGTCGAGGAAACCTCCATGGAATCCAGCGAGCGCTTCGGCCTCAACGCCAGCTACGTCGACTCCCTCCGGGCCCAATGGCAGCAGGATCCGGCGTCCGTTGCCGAAGAGTGGTCGCGCTTCTTCGCCGAAGAGACGGGCCACGTCGCCGGCGCCGTCATCGACGACAATGGCCACGACAACGGCAACGGCAGCGGCAACGGCAACGGTTCCGCAACGGTGGCGCCGCGGCATGCCGAGTCCTTGCTGCCCCAGGCGCTGCAGCAGCCGGCCCCCGCAGGCGTGCGTCGCGCCCCTGCCATTGCTCCGCAGCCCGGCGACCGCGTCGAGCCCCTGCGCGGGATCGCTGCCCGCCTCGTCGAAAACATGAGCTGGTCGCTCGAGCTGCCGACGGCGATGTCGACGCGCGTGATGCCGGTGAAAGTGCTCGAAGAAAACCGCCGGGTGTTGAACAGCTACCTCGCCGACGACGCCCTGCCCAAGGCCAGCTTCACGCACGTCATCGCCTGGGCCCTGGTGCGCGCCGCCCAATTCGTGCCGTCGATGAACAACGGCTTCAGCATCGACAAGGATGGAACGCCCACCAAGCTCGTGCGCGACGACGTCAATCTCGGTCTGGCCATCGATTTGCCCGCCCGCGGTGGCGGACGCACCCTGGTGGTGCCCAACGTCAAGGGCGCGCAGAAGATCGACTTCAAGGGTTTCCTCGCGGCCTACAACGCGCTCATCGAGCGGGCCCGCAAGGGAGGCCTCGGGCCCAAGGACTTCGAAGCGACGACGATGACGCTCACCAACCCCGGCGGCATTGGCACCGTGGCGTCGGCGCCGCGCCTCATGCCTGGGCAAGGCTGCATCATCGCCACCGGCAGCATCGACTACCCAGCCGAATACCAAGCGATGGCCCCTGAGACTTTGCGCGCCCTGGGCGTCGGCAAGGTGATGACGGTGACGTCGACCTACGACCACCGCATCATCCAAGGCGCCGAAAGCGGCGTGTTCTTGCAGCGGGTGCACGAGCTGCTGATTGGCGAGCACGGTTTCTACGAGGAGATCTTTCGCTCGGTTGGCATTCCGCACGTGCCCTACCGACTGCGCCGCGATCGCGTCGTCACACCGAGCTTGAGCGCGGGCTTTGCGGACACCGAAAAAGCGATGCGCGTCTCACAGCTCATCCACAGCTATCGCGTGCGCGGCCATGTGCTGGCCCATGTCGACCCTCTGGACCTCAAGCCGCGCTCTCACCCCGAGCTCGACCTCGAGAGTTACGGGCTGACGATCTGGGATCTCGATCGCGAGTTCCTGACCCTCGGCGTGCTCGCCAAACCCATTGCACCGCTGCGTGACATTCTCGAGCGTCTACGTGACACCTATTGTCGCAAGATGGGTGTCGAATACATGTACATACCCAACGCCGACGAACGGCGCTGGCTGCAGGAGCGCGTCGAGCACGATCCTGAGACCCGTGAAGGCAAGGGCGTCGACATCGGCGAGAAGAAGCAGATTCTCGAGATGTTGTGCCGCGCTCAGGGTTTTGAACGCTTCGTACACAAGCGCTTCCTGGGTCAGAAGCGTTTCTCTGTCGAAGGGGGCGAGAGCGCCATCGCGATGCTGGTCGAAGGCCTCGACATGGCCGCGGCCTTCGGCGTCACCGACGTCGTCATCGGCATGGCCCACCGCGGGCGCTTGAACGTGCTGACCAACGTCATGGGCAAGCCCTTCGAAGCCGTCTTCGCCGAATTCGACGACCTCGATTACAAGTCCGTCGTCGGCACCACCCAGGGCAGCGGCGACGTCAAATACCACTTGGGCGCCAAGGGCACGCACCGCTGGAAGGGCCCGACTTTCGACGGCGAAGGCAAGCAAACCGGTCCCGTCGAAGAGCGCGCGGTGCGCATCGAGTTGGCCTGCAATCCCAGCCACCTCGAGGCCGTCAACCCCGTCGTCGAAGGTCTGGCCCGTGCCAAGCAAGACCTCATCGGCGACCGGCAGCGCAAGAAGGTCATGCCCGTGTGCTTGCATGGTGATGCGGCCTTCGCTGGGCAGGGCGTCGTCTACGAAACCATGCAGATGTCGGGGCTTCAAGGATATCGCACAGGTGGCACCGTCCACCTGATCATCAACAACCAGATCGGCTACACGACGGGCCCCGATCGGGCGCGCACGGCGCCGAACGCATCGGACCTGGCTCGGGCGATCATGGTCCCGGTGTTCCGCGTGAACGGCGACGATCCAGAAACCTGTATTAAGGCCATGCGCCTGGCGATCGAGTATCGACAGAAATTCGGTAAAGATATCGTTCTTGATATGGTTTGTTATCGACGCTGGGGTCACAACGAAGGCGACGACCCCTCTTTCACCCAGCCCATTCTCTACAAGGCCATCGAGAAGCACGAGGCCACCCGCGATCGCTACGCGGCCTTGCTGGTCCGGCGCAAAGACCTCACCGCTGTCGAGGTCGAAGCCATCGACAAGGCCGTGAACGAGAGGCTCGAAGAGGCCTTCGGCTCGGTGAAGGCCAAGGGCAAAGACGCCGTGCCGCAGTCGGCCTTGGGCAGCGGATTGTTTTCCGCCGCCGGTGAGGCCGAGCCCGACACCCGCGTGGCCCTCGAGACGCTGAAGAAGATCACCGAGCGCATCACCTTCGATCCCGAGGTGATCGAGATCCATCCGCGCGTTCTCAAACAGGTGTTGGAACGTCGAAAAGAGATGGTTTTCGTTGGCAAAGAAAATGGCGGACCCGGCGTCGACTTCGGCATGGCCGAGGCTCTGGCTTTTGGTTCGCTCTTGCTCGAAGGAAGCCCCGTCCGCATGTCGGGCCAAGACGTGGGCCGTGGAACCTTCAGCCACCGCCACGCCGTGCTCTACGACGTCAACGACGGCCGCGCCTACATCGGGCTCAACCACCTGCAGCGCTCGCGCGACGAAGGCGAAGAGGAGTGGCACCCCTCCCGCTTCCGCATCTACGACTCCTTGCTCAGCGAGGAGGCCGTCGTCGGTTTCGAGTATGGTTATTCTGTTGGACACCCCGATTCTCTTGTGATCTGGGAGGCCCAGTTCGGCGACTTCTTCAATGGTGCGCAGATCCAGATCGATCAATTCGTCGCCGCCGGCGAGGCCAAGTGGAACCAGCGCTCGCGCCTGGTGATGCTCTTGCCCCACGGCTACGACGGCCAGGGTCCGGAGCACTCCTCGGGGCGCCCCGAGCGCTTCCTGCAACTGTGTGCCGAAGAGAACATGCGCGTGTGCATCTGTTCGACGGCGTCGTCGTATTTCCATTTGTTGCGTCGTCAAGCGAAGCAGCCGAAGAAGCCGCTGATCGTGTTCACCCACAAGTCGCTGCTGCGCGCGGAGGTCGCGGCGTCGTCGGTGAACGAGCTCGCGACGGGACGCTTCGAGACCGTGATCGACGACCCGCGCCGCGGCACCAACAAGATCAAGAGATTGGTGCTGCTCACCGGCAAGCTCTACTGGGACATCGATCGCGAACGGGCCAAGCACCCCGACGGCACCAGCTCCGTCGCCGTGGTGCGGCTCGAGCAGCTCTATCCCTTCCCGGCGGAGCGCATCAAGGCGCTCGTCGACGAGCTCAAGCCCGACCAGATCGTGTGGGCCCAAGAGGAGCCCAAGAACATGGGCGCTTGGTTCTTCGTCGATGGCAGATTGCGGGATCTCGGATTGAATCCCATCTACGTGGGGCGCAACGAGGCAGCGTCGCCGGCGACGGGCAGCCACAAGCGCCACGATCGTGAGCAGGCGCAGGTGATGTCTGAAGCCTTGGGCATCCATGTCGAGGCCGGTCACTGAGGGCGGCGGCGCCGCGGCGCTGTCCCGCGTCGTCGTCGTTCTGGTCCGCCCCCGCAGCCCCGGCAACATCGGCAGCGTCGCGCGCCTCTGCGCCAACTACGGCTGCGCGCTGCGTCTGGTGACCCCCAACTGCGATCCCCTGGCGCGGGACGCCCGCATGTTTGCAGCTGGGCAAGAAGACCTGCTCGAGAGCGCGCCCGTGTTTGCCGACGTCGCCGCCGCCGTCGTCGACGCCAGCGTCAGCCTCGGCTTCTCCGCCAAGCTCTTGTCGGCCCTCGAGTCGCCGGTGTTCGACCTCGACGGGGCCCGGGCGTTGTTGCCCGTCGCCGACGAGCGCACCGCCGTGGTCTTTGGCAACGAGCGCGATGGCCTGAGCATCGACGAGGGAGCCGCCTGCGATCGCTTGGTGCGCCTGCACACGCCCGGTGAACGCGACAGCCTCAACCTCAGCCATGCCGTGGGCGCCGTGCTGGCGTTGTTGACGGCGTCATCGTCGACGAAGGCCCCGCGCAGCGTCACAGCCAGCACGCGCGAGCGCTTGATCGGCGATTGGCTCGGGCTGCTCGAGGGCTCGGGCTACTTCAAGGCGACGTCGGCGAAGCTCTTTCGCCCGCGCCTCGCGCGCTTGGTCGACACCATGCACCTCGACGACAAAGACGCGGCTCTCTTGCAGGGGATGCTGCGCACGCTGTCATCGTCGTCGTCGGAGCCCTCTTGAGCGACATCGTGCTCCTGGCTCTGAACGCGCGTTGGTCCCATGCGTCGTTCGCGTTGAGGTGTTTGAAGGCCAACCTCGGCGCCCTCGAGGAGCGCTGCACGATGCTCGAGCGCAGCATCGAAGACCGTCCTGCCGACGTCGTCGAACGGCTGCTGGATTTGCATCCCCGTGTGGTCGGCCTTTCGGTCTACATCTGGAACGCCGAGCCCATGTTGGCCATCGCTCGCCTCTTGCGCGCGTTGCGACCCGACATCGTCGTCGTCGTCGGCGGGCCTGAGGTGAGCCACGAGCTCGACGAGCAGGAACTCACGTCCTTGGCGCACCACATCATCAAAGGCGAAGGCGAAGACGCGTTTCGCAACTTGTGCGAGCACTTGCTGCGCGAGCGGCCGAGCCTCGCGCTCCTGCCGCCGCGTATCATCGAGGGCGGATCCCCGGACCTACAGACGTTGGCGGCGCCCTACCGCTTGTACGACGACGTCGATCTCAAAGACCGCGTCGTCTACGTCGAAGCATCGCGGGGCTGTCCCTTCACCTGCGAGTTCTGTCTGTCCTCGCTCGACGAAAAAGTACGCTCCTTTCCGCTCGATGCTTTCTTGGCAGAGATGCAGGGACTGCTCGATCGGGGGCTGCGGACCTTCAAGTTCATCGACCGCACCTTCAATCTGAAGATTGAGACCACCGAGCGCATCATTCAGTTTTTTCTGGACCGCATGACTGCCGGACTATTTGTTCACTTCGAAATGGTGCCCGATCGCCTGCCCGAGTCCCTGCGCGCTTTGCTGGCGCGCTTTCCCGCTGGCGCCGTGCAGCTCGAGGTCGGCATCCAGACCTTCGATACTGAGACTGGGATCCGCATCCGCCGCAAACAAGATGTGGCAAAGCTCGAAGACAACATCCTCTTTCTTCGACGAGAAACCGGCGTGCACATCCATGCAGATCTGATCGTGGGCCTCCCCGGCGAAGACCTGGCCTCCTTCGCCCGCGGCTTCGATCGCCTGCTCGCTTTGGATCCCAACGAGATTCAGATCGGCATCCTGAAGCGCTTGCGGGGCACGCCCATCGCGCGGCACACCGTCGACCACGCCATGGTCTACAGCGGAGCGCCGCCCTACGAAGTGCTGCAGACGGGCGCGCTTTCCTTTTCCGAAGTGCAGCGCATGAAGCGCTTCGCGCGCTTCTTCGACCTCGTGAAGAACAACGGACGCTTTCCGTCGACGTCGAAGCTGCTGCTGCACACGGGTGACAGGTCATTTTGGGCCTTCCTCGCCTTCAGCGATTGGCTCTTTGCAGAGACTGCCACGCGACACGGGATCGCCTTGGCACGCTTGGCTGAGCTCCTTGCGCGCTACCTGGTGCAAGAGCGCGGCTTTGACGTCGACCTCGTGGCCGCGGCCCTACAAGCAGACCTTGGGCGGGACCGGGTGCCCGCGGCGCTGCTGACGGTCCCGGCCCGGCAGCGACGTCACCTCACGAGAAAGCAGCACCGAGATCGGGATGACGTCGACGTCGACGTCGGCTAGGTTGCGCGCCATGGCCGATCTCACCGCCAACCTCGCCGGCATCATCTCGCCAAACCCCTTCTGGCTGGCCTCGGCGCCGCCGACGAACACCTATGGCCAGGTGGCGCGCGCCTTCGACCACGGCTGGGGCGGGGCGGTGTGGAAGACCATCGGTCAGCCCATCGTCAACGTGTACTCGCGCTACGGCGGCGTCGACATCGGCACGCAGAAGCTCATGGGTTTGAACAACATCGAGCTCATCACCGATCGGCCGATTGAAGACAACATCAGAGAGATGGCGCTGATCAAAAAGCGTTATCCTAAACACTCGCTGATCGCCTCTCTCATGGTCGAGTCAACGCGCGAAGCGTGGCATGAGATCGCAAAGCGCACCCAAGGCGAAACCGGCTGCGACGGCTTCGAGCTCAACTTCGGCTGCCCCCACGGCATGAGCGAGAGGGGCATGGGTGCTGCCGTGGGGCAAGTGCCCGAGTACTGCCAACAGATCGTGCATTGGGTGAAAGAGGTCAGCACCATCCCGGTCATCGTGAAGCTGACGCCCAACGTCTCTGACATCACCTACCCGGCGCGGGCGGGCAAGGCCGGCGGCGGCGACGCCCTGAGCTTGATCAACACCATCAACTCCATCGTCTCCGTCGACCTCGACCTGATGGCCCCGCGCCCCAACGTCAACGGCAAGGGTTCTCACGGCGGCTACTGCGGCCCGGCGGTCAAGCCCATCGCGCTCAACATGGTCTCGGCCATCGCCACCGACAAAGAGACCGCCGGCATGCCCATCTCGGGCATCGGCGGCATCTCGACCTGGAGGGACGCAGCCGAATTCATCTCCCTCGGCTGCGACAACGTGCAGGTCTGTACCGCCGTCATGCACTACGGCTTTCGCATCATCGAAGACCTCTGCGACGGTCTGTCGAATTGGATGGACGAAAAGGGTTACCGCACGCTCGATGATTTCAAAGGCAAAGCGGCCGCGACAGTCACCAAATGGGAAGATCTGAATCTCAACTACTTTACTCGCGCTTCCATCGATCACCAAAAGTGCATCGGCTGCGAGCTTTGTTATATCGCTTGCGAGGACGGCGCCCACCAGGCCCTGCGTCTCGTGGAGAAGAATGGCAAGAGGCTCGTCGAGGTCAAAGAAGACATGTGCGTCGGCTGCAACCTCTGCAGCCTCGTGTGCCCGGTGCCGGACTGCATCACCATGAAGCACATCGAGAGCAACGCGCCCGACATCACTTGGAAGCAGTTCAGCGCTGGCAAGGGTGCCTTGGCCGAGCGGCCCACGCATTACCAGCCGGTCGACGACGGCGAATGACCCAAGCGCTCCCTCCCTTGGTCTTGATCGTCGACGACGATCCCGACTTCGTCCACCTCTTGGCTGCGGCCCTGGCCTTGAAGGGGGCGGTCACCGAGTCGACGACCTCGGCCTTTGGTCTCGTCAACCGCGCCGCAGGCAGTGCGAGCCAGCGACGTCCCGACGTCGTCGTCCTCGATTGCGGTCTACCTGCCCTCTCGGGCACCTCGGCGCTGAGCCTGTTGGCCAAGAACGCCAAAGCCGCCGAGATCCCCGTCCTCCTCGTGTCGGCGTCGCCTGTGGTGGACTGCGAGGCCAGCACCAGCAGCCACCCGCGCGCGCGCTTCTGGGCGAAGGATGGGCACTTCAACGCCCTCGCCGAGACCGTGCTCGCGCAAGCAAGGAGAACCCACGATGAGTGATCCCAAACCTCCCGAGCCGGTGCGCGTGGAGCACAAAGACGACGTCGTCGTCGTCACGCTCGATGCGCCCCGCGGTAACGCCCTTTCGCGCGCGATGATCAAGAACCTCTCGCGGGCCCTCTACCGCGCCGAGCAGCTGGCCGGCCCCGTCGACGCGCCGGCGGCTTGGGCCATCGTGCTCACCGGCAAGCCCGGCGTCTTCTGCGGCGGGCTCGATCTCAAAGAAGGCCACGGCCTCGATCGGGGCCAGCTGGCCGATTGGGTCGACGACTTCGAAGGCATGTTCTTGCAGTTGTTTTCGCTGCGCCTGCCCGTCGTCGCCGCCATCAACGGTCCGGCCATCGCGGGGGGCGGCATCCTGGCGCTGGCTTGCGATGAGCGCGTGGGTGCCCTCGAGGGCAAGTTCGAGATGGGGCTCAACGAAGTCGTGCTGGGGCTCCCGTTTCCGTCGGCGGCCCTGGAGATCGCGCGCTTCAGTGTGCGCCCCGATCAACACGTCGACGTCTTGCTCAAGGGTCGGCGTTTTGGTCGCGCGGAAGCCCTCGATCGCGGCTTGGTCGATGAGCTCGCGGCCGATGTCCTGGGTGCTGCTCTCGATCGCGCGCAGGTCTACAAGACCTTGGGCGCGCGGGCGGTGCAAAAGACCAAGGCCGATCTGCGTCACGATGCCCTGACGCGTGCGCGCGCGCGGGCCACCGAGTCCCGACGCTTCTTCGTCGAGAGCTGGACCGATCCCACCAATGTCGCTCGCCGCCAAGAGGTCCTCGACGAGCTCGCTCGCAAGGCATGAGCAGGCCGCGCCCGGAAAATTGAAACTTCAGACGCTGACGTCGACGTCGACCTTGTTGCATTCCCCCGCGACCGGACAGGCGCTGCAGCGTGGCTTGCGGGACTCGCAGATCCTGCGCCCCTGAAAGATGAGGGTGTGGTGGGCCTGCAGCAAGCGCTCGCGGGGCAGCAGCGACGTGAGCTCGGCCTCCACCTTGTCGGGGTCGGTGTGTCGGGTGAGGCCCAGTCGTCGCGAGACCCGCCCGACATGGGTGTCGACGGCGATGGCCGGGACGCCAAAACAATTGGCAACGATCACGGCCGCAGATTTGGCGCCGACGCCGGGCAGGGCTTCGAGGGCCTCGCGCTCGGCGGGAACGAGGCCGCCGTGCTCGCCAACAATTTTCCGGGCGGCGCCGACGACGTTCTTGGCCTTGTTGCGAAAGAGACCAATGCTCTGAATGAAGGCTTCAACGTCGACGGCGTTGGCGGCGGCGAAGTGCTGGACGGTGGGGAAGGCGCCAAAGAGCCGCGGCGTCACTTTGTTCACGCTCACGTCGGTGGCTTGGGCCGAGAGCACGACGGCCACCAACAATTGCCAGGGTCCCTCGTGGTCGAGCTCGCAGCGGGCGTCGGGAAAGCGCTCCACCAAGGCATCGAGGATGCGCAGCGCCCGCGTCTTCTTCTCTCTTGCGCTCATCGTCATCGCCGCCTCTCTACCTTGACGACTCGGGGACGTCCCGACACCTTGAAGCATGCCGTCAACCGTGCCCCAAAAGATCGCGGTGGGTCAGCTCACCAGCGGCATCGACGTCGACAGCAACCTCGCGGCCTGCTCTCGCCTCTGCGCGGGCGCCAAAGCCCGGGGGGCGTCCTTGATCGTGTTGCCCGAGTGCTTCGCCTTCTTGGGACGCGGCGACAGCGACACCCTGTCCATCATGCAGCCCCTCGATGGGCCGCTGTTCTCGCGCTTTCAGGCGCTGGCCAAGGAGCACGCCATCTGGGTGTGCTTCGGGGGCTTCCCCGATCGACACGACGAGCACCACAGCAGCAACGCCCACGTCGTCGTCGACGAGCAAGGGGCGATGCGTGCCGTCTATCGGAAAATTCACCTCTTCGACGTCACTGTTGGTTCTTCACAGTATCGTGAGTCTGCGGCGACGGTGGCTGGAGATCAATTGGTCGTTACCGACAGTCCGGTCGGGAAGCTCGGTTTGACGGTCTGTTATGATCTTCGATTTCCCGAGCTCTATGGTGCGCTGTGCCGTCAAGGCGCGCAGGTGTTGCTCGTGCCCGCGGCCTTCACCCTGCTCACCGGCAAAGAACACTGGGAAGCGCTCCTTCGGGCCCGGGCCATCGAGAACCAGTGCTACGTCGCCGCCGCGGCGCAGACCGGGCGCAACAACGACAAGCGCGACACCTTTGGGCACGCGATGATCGTCGACCCCTGGGGCACCGTGGTCGCTCAATGCCGCGACGGCGAGAGCGTGGCCGTCGCCGACGTCGACGTCGCCTGGCTCGAACAGGTGCGCGCGCGCATGCCCGTGGCGACCCACCGCCGCCCCGATCTGTACTGATCCCCGATCTCGCTGAACTTCGACCGCGGAGCGGTCTCGTTCATCTCCCTCGGGGATGCTCTTCTGGGAGGTCTGGCGCAGACCTCCCCCCGCGCCGGCAGAGCCGGACGCGGGGCCCCCCACCAACTCCGCGTCCCGCGGGCGCGCTTCACGCGCACCATCCCGCATCTTTCCCATCTCGGAACGCGGTCGAACATCAAGCGGACGCGGGATGAGACCGGGCCAAATGGCCGCCGTCTTCGGGTACGGTCGCTGATGCGTCACGCACCGGACATCCAACTGATCGCTGCGATCGACGACACGATTCGTCGCATGCGCCTTGATACTGCCGGGGCGGCCAACCGCTTTCGGGTGCTTTGGGCGTCGCTCTGGCTCGTGAGGAACGGCATCCTCCTGGCCGCCGGCGGTGCCGATCCGATGCTGCGTCGACAAACGCTCTTCGTCGCGGCGATCGCGGCTGGGGCAGCCGTGGCCGCGTGGGTGGGCCATCGCAACCCGCGCGCGCGACTATGGTCGCGATATCTCTTGCTGGTCGACCTCGTGGTGTTTTTCCTGATCCAACTCGACTCGGTCGTCTCGTCGCCAGCGACGGCGTCCACGGCCTTCGCCCCCGCTGCGTTCGTCGCCGTCTTGCTTGCGGTGACGCTGATGCACGACGGCCCGTTGGTATGGGCGACCGCCGGACTGTCGGTGGCGTTCACCGCAGTCCTTGGATGGGTCGCTCGGCTGGACGCGACGACGGTGTCCACATCGATCATTGTGGTGAGCATCGCGTCGCTCATCGCCCGGGCCGGCGAGCGCCAAATCCGCTCGATGGCGGCCCGCGTCGGCCGAGGCCACGAGGCGAGGACGCGGCTGGCGCGCTACTTCTCGCCGCAGGTCGCCGAACGCATCGCCTTGGGCACCAACTTCGGCCACGAGGGCGAGACCCGCGAAGTCACGGTGCTGATGGCCGACCTGCGTGGGTTCACGACCTGGTCCGAGAAGCTCGAGAGCCCCGACGTGGTGGCCCAGCTCAATGAGTACCTCTCGCGCATGGTCGAGGTCATTCACCAGCACGGCGGGATTCTGGACAAGTTCATCGGCGACGGAATTCTGGCGTGGTTTTCGGCCGAGCACGCCGGACCCAACCACGCCGCGATAGCCGTCGCGTGTGCGCGCTCGATGTCCGACTCGCTTGGCGCCTTGAACCTCGCCCGCGCGAATCGCGAACTCCCGCCCTTCGACATGGGTATCGCGCTGCACACCGGAGACGTGACGATCGGCGACATCGGCTCGCCGAATCGCCGGGAGTTCACGATCATCGGCGACACGGTGAATACTGTGGCTCGCGTCGAAGGGTTCACGAAGACGTTCGGCGTCCGGATCCTCGCCACCAGCGCGACGCGGGTGCGCGCGGGGGACGGCTATCCATGGATTGCGACGGTTCCGCTGGAGCTGCGCGGCAAATCGGCGTTCATCGAGGCTTTTTCGCTGACGTCCTGACCGCTGTCGACGAGGCCAGCGGCATTTTTCAGTGCTCGACGTCGCCGAAACCGAACTTCTTCCACAGGCGCGCCAGCGGGGCCGGCGCCCACCAGTTCCAGCGACCCATGAGCTTCATGGCGGCCGGCACCAAGAGGGCGCGGATGACGGTGGCATCGAGCAACACCGCCAGGGCCATGCCGAGACCCAGGGACTTCATGAACACGATGTGACTGGTGCCGAAGGCGCCGATGACGACGACGAGCAGCAAGGCCGCCGACGTGATCAACTTGCCCGTCTTGGCCAGACCAGCGGCCACGGCCTGATCGTTGTTTCCTGTTTTCTTGTATTCCTCTTGAATGCGAGACAAGATTAATACTTCATAATCCATCGACAAGCCAAAGACGATGCAAAACATCAACAGTGGGGCGACGGCGTCGCTGATGTACAGCGGCGTGTAGTGCAGGATCTCGGCGAAGCGGCCGTCCTGGAACACCCAAACGATGGCGCCGAAGCTCGCCGAGATCGACAAGGCGTTCATCAACATGGCCTTGATCGGCAGGGTCACCGAGCCGAAGACCAAAAAGAGCACCACGAACATCACCAAGATCACGGTGCCGAGCATCCAGGGCGCTTTGGCGACGAGGATGTCTTGGAGATCGATGAGGTAGGCGCCGGGTCCGCCCACCTTGATGTCGACGCCAGGGAGCTCGAGATCGCGAATGGCATGCACCACCGCCAACGACTGCGGCTTGTTGTATTGCATGTCGAGCAAGATCGCGAAGCGCATGGTCGAGCCGGCGGCGAAGGCGTCGATGCCCATCAGGGTGGTCTTGTCGTCGCGCTCGAGCACCTCGCGCGGTGTAGATAATTTATTGATGAGTTGTTCCTTCGAGACTCCAGGAATCAACGTGAACAGTCCAGACACAATCTTGGGGGGCGCAAGATCCGGGCGGCCATCAGCAACGTGGACGAGGTGCTCAGAGACCACCCATAGGTGCTCGAGGTTCTCGCGGGAGAGGGCGAGCCCCTGCACGGTGACAGCGACGTCGATGGGGGTGAGCTGGTCGCCGTCGAATTCGCGATCGAGGATCTCGTTGGCGACGAAGGCGGCGTCGTCGTGGGGGAGGATGCGGTAGTCCGGGAAGGCCGGATCGAAGCGCTGAAAAGGCACCCCGAGCAGAATCATCGGCACCAAGACGCCGACGGCGACGACGACGGGCCGACGCATCACGGCGGTGGCGAGGCGGTGCCAAAAGCCTGCGGTGTCGAAGGCCTTGCGCGGGCCCATGAAGGGCAGGCGCCAGGCGTCGACGTGCTTGCCCATGACCGCCATCAGTGCCGGCAAGAGGGTGAGCGAAAGCACGACGCAGCCCAGCACGACCAAGATGCCGCCCTTGGCCATCGAGCGCAGGAACATCTGCGGGAAAAAGAAGAGCCCGAGCAGGCTGGCGGCGACGGTGAAGCCCGAGAAGGCGACGGCTCGTCCCGTGGTCTCGACGGTGCGCACGATGGCGGCTTCGACGCCGTCGCCTTGGGCCGTTGGGCCCCCGACCTCGAGCTCCTCGCGGAAGCGGTTCACCAAGAAGAGCGAATAGTCGATGGCGAGCCCCAGCCCGAGCAAGCTGACGATGTTGACGGCGAAGACGCTGACCGGGGACAGCTCGGTGAGCGCGCGCAGCCCCGCCAAGGACAGCACCAGAGACAAGATGCCGAGCAGCAAGGGCAACGACGCCGACGCACCAGAGCCGAAGATGAAGAAGAGCATGACGGCGGTGATGGGCAGGGCGACGGCTTCGGCGCGAATGAGATCGGCGCGGATGATGCGCTCGACGCCCGAGGCCACTGGAACGACGCCTCCGATCTGCGTCGTCATCGGCGGCGCCTGCAGCAGGGGCTCGAGGCGTTTGACGGCTTCGAACTTCTCGTGGTCGGCGCCGCGCAAGGTGAGCATCAAGAAGGTGCGCGTCTTGTCCTTGGTAATGAGCTGGGGTGCGCCGGTCTCGTACCAACTCACGTGGCTGACGACGGACGGGTCCTTCTCGACCCGTGAGATGGCCTCGAAGGCGGCGCTGTAGGACTCGATGTCGTCGACGGTGCCCGAGGGCGCGGTCCACAGCGCCAGCACATCGGCGCCGCCGGACTTTATCTCCTGCTCGAGCGTCTGCGACGCGATCCAGCTCTCGCTGGTGTGCACTTCGAACCCGCCGGCCTTGAGTTTCGGAAACACCGTGGCGGCGGCGGCGACCAGCAGCGGCGTCAGCACGGCGTAGACGACAAGAATGGCGAAGCGACGGCGGTAGGAGAAATGGCCGATGGCTTTGAACACGTCGAGCTTCTACGAGGTTCCATCGTCGACGTCACCCGGCTTGTGTTGCGGGCTGGATGCGGCGAACCTGCCGGCGGCGATGAGATGCAGGAGCGGACGTGACGCGAAGCCACGAGGAGACCTTCGATGTCGCTCTGCCGCGGGAGCAGGTGTGGACCGTCATGGCCGACACGCAGCACCTCAACCAGCTCTTCTTCGGGCTGCAGGCCAGCAAGCTGGTGCGGCGCGACGGCGACAAATCCCATTTGCAGGGCACCTTTGGCTTCCTGGCCCCCGAATACGACGAGTACCCCTGGTCCTTCGATGTCCCGCGCCACTACAAAAACGTGCGGGTCTTCACCAAGGGCGTGCTCGACAGGCTCGAGACCGAATGCCGCCTCGAAGACGCCGACGGCGGCCAGACCCGCGTGCGGTACACGCTGCACGTGACGGGCAAAGGGGCCTTGGGCGGGATCGCCGCCCGCGTCGTCGTCAGTCGATTGCGGGCAGGGTTGTCGCAGGCTCGAGCGCTGCTCGAAGAGATGGCGCGCGGACCTGAGCTGCTCATGGCTGGCGTGCAATGGCCCCCCGCCAATCCTCAGCGCGAAGCGGTGTTGGCGCGGGCGCGCGGCATCGCCGTCGACGTCGGCCCGGCCCTCGATCCTGCCGGACAGGCTGTGCTGGAACAGCTGGTGCTTCACATCGCCGACGGCACCGACGCCGACATCGCCCGCATGCGGCCCTACGTGCTCGCCGATGCGTGGTCGGCAGAGCGCAAGAGCACGCTGCTGGTCTTTCTGCGCGCGGCCAAGGCCGGTTTGCTGCGCCTCTCCTGGGACGTGCTCTGCCCTTCGTGCGAGGGCCCGACGACGGTAGAGTCGCTGAAGGACCTCCCCGCCGGCGGACATTGTCCGGCTTGCGACATCGACTTCACCACCAGCTTCGAGCAAAACGTCGAAGCCACCTTTCGCCCTGAGCCCCAAATTCGGCAGGGTGAGCGGGAGCTGTTTTGCCACGGCTCGCCAGCGTCGACGAAGAGCTGGCTGGCCCAATTCGTCATTGGGGCCAAGAGCGAGCACGCCTTGCAGCTGAGGCTCGGCAAGGGGCGCTACCGACTCCAAGGGCAGAGCGTCCAACGGCCCTCTCTCGTCGACGTCGTCGCCGTCGGCGGCGCGGCTGCGGCCCGGGTGCGCCTCGAGCGGGGAGCCGCAGGGCTGTTTTTCCCTGCCAATCTGCCGGCGTTGAGCGAGGGGGACATCGCCATCGTCATCGAAAACACCGACGACCAGCCCCACCGGGTGCAGCTGGCCCACCGCGCCTTCGCCAGCCTGGCCGCCACCGCCGCCGACGTAGTCGGCCTGAACGTCTTTCGGGAGCTCTTCGGCCACGAAGTCCTGTCGCCGGATCAGCATGTCGGTGTCGGCCAGATGGCCATTCTTTTCACCGACCTGGTCGGCAGCACGGCGATGTACGAGCGCGTGGGCGACGCCGGCGCCTACGGTTTGGTGCGCCAACACTTCAAGCTGCTCTTTGGCGCCATCGAGCGACACCACGGGCGCGTCGTGAAGACTGTCGGCGACTGCGTGATGGCTGCCTTCGACCTGCCCAGCGATGCCGCCCGCGCCGGCTTCGACTGCATCCAAGTGTTGCGCATCCTGCGCGATCCCGAGGGCAACGCACCCGGCGTTCGCCTCAAGGTCGGCGTGCACACGGGCTCCTGCCTGGCGGTGGAGGCCAACGACAACGTCGACTACTTCGGCCGCACGGTGAACATCGCTGCGCGCGTCGAGAGCCTGGCTGCGCCCGACGAGCTGGTGCTCTCGTGGGCGGTGGTGGCTGCTCCCGATGTGCAAGGGGTGGTTGATGCCTTCGCCGCCGCGGGACACGCGGTGCGCACGGACCGCAAGCCGGTGAAGGGCATCGAAGGCGACGTCGAAGTGGTGCGCATCGCGGTGCAGGAGTGACAGCGCTTGCGTGGGCCGTCGTCGTCGTCGTCGGTGCCCTGACCCCTGCGGCTCCGGCGCCGCTGACGCCGTGCACGCTGGGGCATCCCACCGGCGCGCGCGCCTACGCCTCCTGCGGCGAAGTCGCTGTCGCCATCGATCCTGCTCATCCCGAGCAGACCGTGGGCATCGGCTTCGCCGTGTTGTCGCCGACGGGAACCTCGCCGCGCCCCGATCCCATCGTGCTGTTGGCGGGCGGACCAGGGCAGGCCGCGACCCGTGATTTCGTTGCGCTCTTGCCCCTGGTGTCTGCCTTGCGCGCCGATCACGCCCTCGTGCTCGTCGACATTCGCGGCACCGGTCGCTCCCAGCCTCAGTCGTGCAAAGACGAGCGCCCTCTCAGCGAGCGGGTGCGCAACCAAGAGGACCTCGACGCAGCCCTCGCTTGCGCGCGCACCTTGACCCTCGATCCGCACTTCATCACCACCGCCGATGCCGCCCGCGACGTCGACGCCGTCCGCGGGGCTTTGGGCTTTGCCCGCTGGAACGTCCTCGGCATCAGCTACGGAACACGCCTCGCCGTCGTCTACGACCAGCTCTTCCCGGGTCGCGCGCGCACCTTGATCCTCGACGGCGTGGCCCCGCTGGACCGGGCGCTGGGCGAAGACGTACCCGCGGACATGACGGCGGCCCTGCGCGCAGCCGGCGACGACGTCGTGCAGAGCTTTGTGGCGCTCAAGGCACGGCTCAAGGCAGCCCCGCAGATCGTCAAGGTGCCCCATCCCACCACGGCCCTGCCGATGGAGCTCACGGTCAACGCCGACGTCGTCAACGGCACCGTCCGCATGTTGCTCTATGCCGACGAAAGCCGGGCCCTGCTCGGACCGGTGTTGCAGCGCGCGCTCGGATCCACGGGTCGCTCCGGGTCGCCTCTCACGGACACGGAAGCGGGCGGTCCCAGAGAAGCGACCCGGCGCGAGGGATCCGCCGACGTCGCTGGTGACCTCACGCCTCTGGTGGCCTTGGCGATCTCGGTGGGCGAGCAGCTCGAGGACGCCATCCACGGGCCGGTGAATGCCTCGATCCTGTGTGCCGAAGACGCACCTTTCTTCGGCGACGAGCCCCCACCCAAGGATGCGGTCTTCGACGACGAACGCCCGTACATCCGCGCCCTGTGCGCCCAGTGGCCGCACGCAAACGTGCCCCAGCCACGCATGAAGGCGACGACCACGCCGGCGCTGCTGCTGTCGGGGGAGCTCGACCCCATCACGCCACCGCGACACGCCCGGCGCATCGAAAAGCAGTTCGCCGACCACGCCCACATCGTGATCCCGGGGCTTGGCCACAGCATCCTGGCCCGCGGCTGCGTCGAGGACATCGTCGCCGACTTCGTCAACGCCGGGACCGCCAAAGACCTCGACAGCAGCTGCACGAAGAAGATCGGACCCTTCCCACCCTTCGCCGATCTGATGGGTCCCGCGCCATGATCCACGTCGACGACGTCCACAAGAGCTTCCCCGGCGTCGCCGCCGTCGGCGGCGTCTCCTTTGGGGCCGGCGATGGCCAGATCACGGCGCTGTTGGGACCCAACGGCGCCGGCAAGACGACGACGCTGCGGATGATCACGGCGCTGCTCCCGGCGGATCGCGGTCGCGTGGGCATCGACGGGATCGACGTCGGCGTCGATCCCGCTGCTGCCCACCGTCGTCTCGGTGCGCTGCCCCACGCCCACGGCCTGTATCCCCGCCTCACGCCGCGCGAGCACGTCGCCTACTTCGGCCGACTCCACGGCCTCGACGACGACGTCATTGCCCGCCGAAGCGCCGAGCTCTTTGCCCTGCTCGACATGAGCGAGTTCCAGGATCGCCGCGCCGAGGGCTTCTCTCAGGGTCAGAAGCTCAAGGTCGCGCTGGCGCGGGCGCTGGTGCACCGGCCGCAGAACCTGGTGCTCGACGAACCCACGGCGGGACTCGACGTCAAAGGGATCCGCGCGATGCGTGCGTTCCTGCTTCAGCAAAAGCAGCAAGGACGCTGCGTCGTGTTTTCGACCCACGTCATGCAAGAGGTGGCGGCCCTCGCCGACCACGTCGTCATCATCGCCCGCGGTAAGGTGACCGCGAGCGGCACGCTCGACGAGCTGCGCGCCAACACGGGCAAGGCCGATCTCGAAGAAGCCTTCATCGCAGCCGTCGGCGACGACGAAGGCCTTTCCTAGCGAGCGCTCTGGCAGGGCCCCTCACGGGGCGCGCGCGTTCTCGTCGACTGGCTCCAGCGGAGTTCAGGCCTCGCGTTCGTCGAAGGCGTCGAGGCGTTGGCGCGCGAGCTTGAGCACCTTATTCTCGAGGAGGCGGGCGCCTTCGCGCGACAGGTTCAAGCGATCGCCCAACGTCGCCAGCGTCTCGGGCTCCTCCGCCAGCAGGCGCTTTTCGATGATGGTCAACAAGCGCGGATCGCCGATCTCGCGGGCGATGTCGTTCAAGGCCTGCTCGACGGCGCGGTCACGCTCGAAGCGCAGGGTGACGTCTTCGGGGTCTTCGCCGCCGTCGGTGATCAGGTCGCCGACGCTGCGCTCGTCTCCATCTGCCCCCGAGCCCAACGGAGTTTCGAGGCTCACAGCGCGGGCACGGGGACGACGACGACGGCCTCCGGCGAGGGTCTCCATCTCGGCCCCCGCGATCGAGGGCGTGTCGTCACGATCGAGGCGCTGCAGCAGGCGCTGGATCTTCGCGCGGATCCAATAGACGCAATAGGTCGAGAAGCGCACGCCGCGATCGGGCTCGAAGGTCTCTGTGGCCCGCAAGAGCCCCAGCGTGCCCTCCTGCACGAGGTCTTCGTAGCGCAGCCCGGAGCGGCGCATCTGGTTGGCGACGAGGTGCACGAGCCCGAGGTTGGCCAACACCAGCGCGTTGCGGGCGTCGACGTCGCCCCAGGTCTGGATCCGATACCCGAGCGCTGCTTCGTCTTCGGCCGTCAAACGCCGGCGCGGCTTGCCGTTGAGGTCGACCGCGATCGGCAAAGGTGGCGGACCTTCACCGGGCAACACACCCGACTCGACCAGCTCGAGCACGCGCGCGGCATCCTCGAGCCCGCCTTCGATGGCGGCCGGCGCATCCGCACCCGGCGGCCCAGGACGGCGTCGTGCGCGCAGGGGGTGTTGGCTCACTTGCTGTCGGCTCTCAGGCGCAACCGACGACGCGGACTTCTCGCTCATGACCCACCTCCCAGGCTCGAGACACTTGAGATGCGCCAGGTCTGGAACATCGACTCTGTGAAAGACGTAAGCACCGCACGGACCAGAACATCCGTGGGATGCCCGCAGTTCCCCAACGTTGCGACGGCGGTCCGGGTCTGCGCCGGTGTGGCGCTTGGGACCGTTGACACCGCGGGATCGGGCATCAACGCTTCAGACCAGGGGTCTATTTCTGCGCCGCGAGCCAGCGACGCCGGAGCCAGAGCGAGGCCTCTTCGCAGTCGCTTCGTTGCTCTGATGTTCCAGATGCGGGCTCGTCTCGCAGATCCTGCAGATAGATCCGGAGCGAGGCAGGACATGAATGAAGACCAAGGGAGCGACGACGAAGCTGCGGGGGCGGGAAGACCCAGCTCACCGGGTGAGTCGGATCGGGCGCTGCTCGTGCTCGACATGACCCTCGATCGCTTCCGCGGCAGCGCAGCTCTCGAAGGAGCGACGGGGATCGTGCGCTTTGTGCAGGGCGAGCTGCGGTACTTCCGCGAGCGCGGACGCATGGTGGTCTTTGCCCACGATGAGACGTCGTCGGTGGTCATCCAGGAGCTGACACCCCGCTCCGACGAACGGGTCCTCAAAAAGCCAGCGCCGTCGGCGTTCTTTGCCACCGACCTCGACGCGCAGCTGCAGCACCGGCGCATTCGACGGGTCACGCTCGTCGGGCTCGAGACCCACACCGCCGTGCTGCTGACCGCCGCCGACGCCCTCGCCCGAGGCTACGAGGTGGTCGTTCCCGATCCCTGCGTGTTCGCCCGCGACGCGGCCGCCCACGCCGCCGCCCTCGCCCTGCTTCGCGAGCACTGGCCTCGGGCGTGGAAACGCGCGCGCACCACCGAAGTCACCCATCCCAGCGTCGTGGTGCCTCCGTGAAGACGAGGCCGCGATGAAGGCGCCACAGTGGGGCACTTCCGCATGAGCGCCCGCGCGCGGGGCGTTTATGTACACGTGCCCTTCTGCCGACGACGCTGTCCCTACTGCGACTTCGCCATCGAGGTAGGTGCAGACACCACAGGCTTCGTCGACGCCGTCGCAGCCGAGCTCTCGCGCCGCCACACCGAGATCGCCTGGCCGGTGCAAACGGTGTCACTGGGCGGAGGGACGCCGTCGTCGTTGTCGCCTGCGGAGCTTGCTCGCCTGCTCGGTCTGATCCAAGCGCGCGGGGTCGAGGCGGGAGCCGAGCTCTCGCTGGAGGTCAACCCCGAAGACATCGACGACGACGTCGCTGGGGGATTGCCGGCCGCAGGCTTCACGCGCGTGAGCGTGGGTCTGCAGAGCTTCGACGACGACGTGCTCCGCTACCTCGGACGGGCCCACGACGGCGCGGGCGGCGCTCGAGCCATCGCAGCCTTGGTGGCCAGCGGCGTCGACGTCGGCGTCGATTTGATCGTGGGCGTGCCGGGCGAGGGTCCTCAGCGCTTGCACGACGACATCGCCAAGGCCGCCGCGGCTGGGGTCGGCCACGTGTCGGCCTACCTGCTGACCGTCGAAGCCGGGACGCCGCTGGTGCAGTTGATCGCTCAATACAAGAGGGCCGCGGTCGACGACGACGTACAGGCGCAGGCCTACGAGCAGGTGCAGCGCTTGTGCGCCCAGCAGGGTTTCGAGCAATACGAGGTCTCGTCCTACGCGCGGCCCGGCAAGGCATCGCGCCACAACCGCCTCTACTGGCAGCGCGGCGACTACCTCGGTCTGGGACCCGGAGCCCACTCCTTCGCCGTGCTCGCCGACGGCAGCGTGCGACGCCGACACAACCGTGGCCGCCTCGGGGCCTGGCAGCTCGATTGCGACGCCGACGTCGACGTCGAACGCCTCGAGCCGGCCCACGCGCTGCGCGAAGCCCTGGCTTTTGGCCTGCGGGATCAAGAGGCCGGGGTCGACGTCGTCGCCCTGGCTGAGCTTCATTGCACCTCGCTCACGCCTGGGGTGACTGCGGCCTTGTCCCGGTCGGTGGAGAGGGGTGACGTCGTCGAGCGCGGTTCCCGCTTGCACCTGAGCGCCCAGGGCGTGCGTTTCGCCGACCGCGTCGCCCGCGCCATTTTGCAAGCGCGTTGATCCCGCGGCGCACGTTCTCGACGCCCAGGGGCTGTGCTACCGCTTCGACGATGATGAGACGCCAGTCATGAGCGCTGCGCCTGCCAAAACGCGGCGGGTGGTCGTCGTCGGTCCCGTGCTCGATCCCGATCTCGAGCGCTGGTCGACCAAGCGCCCGCACACGCTGGTGGCTGGAGATCTCCGACACGCGCTGCTGTTGCAGCGGGTCTTTCTCCCCGACGTGATCGTCCTGCCGCGCGTGCCCGATCAGCAGGAGGTCGGACTGGTGGCGACGTCGGCGACGCGGCCCGTCATCGTGGTGGCCCACCTGCGTCCGGCGGAGGCGGTGGTGTTTCTCCGCCAGGGGGTCGCACGGGTCGTGTCGCCGTCGACCCTGGGCAGCATTGAGAACATCCTCGGGGCCCCGCTGCCCAGCGAGCGCCCGGTGGTGCGCGCCCTCGCCCAACTGGCGCTGCAGAAGGCCAGCGGCGTGCTTCGCGTCGGCGTCGAAGGCAGCCCCGGCGGCGACGTCGTCGTCGACAACGGTTCCGTGTACCTGGCTCGAGCCGGTGGCAAAAGCGGGGGAGAGGCGCTGGCCCTCTTGGTCGCGCTCGAGGCCCCGGTGTTCTTTGCCTTCGAGGAAGCCCGCGATCCCAAGGTCGTCGTCGGCGAAGCGCTCGAGGTCATCGATCTCGACGTCGAAGGCGCCGACCTGGTGGTGGCCTCGACCACCACCGCCGAGCTGTCGGCGCTGCGCCAACCGCGCTGCCTGATTGTCGAGGACGATCCCGATCTCTCGCGCCTGTACCAGATCCTCCTGAAGGGCAAGGGCTTCGACGTCGAAGTCGCCGACGACGGCGAAGCGGGCATGGCGGCGGCCAAGGCGCATCCCCCCGATGTGATCTTGTCCGACATCATGATGCCGCGGGTCACCGGCTGGGATTTGCTGGGGCTGGTGCGAAGCAACGCGCGCCTGCGGGAGACCCCCTTCCTGCTCCTCTCACACCACGGCGAGCTGGTGCGCAAGCTCGAGAGCGCCAACGGCGGCGCCGACGGCTACCTCGAGAAATCGTCCAGGCCCGAGGTCGTCGTGGCTGCCGTTGCTCTGGCCGTGCGGCCCCTGCGGCAGCTCGAGGTGCAACTGCAAAGCGGTTCGGCCCGCGTCGACGGCACGCTGGCCGGCATCGGCCCCCAGACCATGCTGCGCTTGATGGAGCGCTTGCAGCTCACAGGTCGCCTCGCGATGCGGCCGGCGTCGCAGCGCTTTCTGGTCGGCTTCAAAGACGGCGACGTCGTCGAAGCCCAATGCTCCATGGGTACCGCCACCTTGCGCCAGCGCGATGCGCTGCGCGCCTTGCTGCTCGTCGACGACGGCCCCTTCACCTTCGTACGCGCACCCGTGACAGCTCCGGTCACGACCGGACCCAAGACGCCGCTCCCTCAGGTGCTCGATGAGCTGTGCGGCGAGCTCGAGCGCATGCTCGACCAATTGCGCAAGGGAATCGTGCTGAGCGGCCAAGCGCTGCGGGTGCGGCCGGAATTGTTGGCCATCTACCGGGCATCGGCGCCGCCGGCGAGCTTTGCCATTCTCGATGCGCTCAGCACCGGCGGAACCCCCCGCGACGTCGTCACCGCCGGCGTCGTCGACCCTGTGCTCATCGACAGTGTGGTGCGCGATCTCTTTCGCAAAGGCGTCATCGCCCCGTGAGCCAGGTCGCCCATCGCTTCGCCGACGTCGACGACGCGCGAGCGCTGCTCACCGCGGTTGGCTATTTGCCCGACGCTGCGACGGCGGTGGTGGCGTTCTTGTCGGACCGACTCGAGCGTCCCATCCTCGTCGAGGGACCGGCCGGCGTCGGCAAGACCGAGCTGGCGCGGGCCCTTTCTCTGGCCACAAGACGAAAGCTGCTGCGCCTCCAGTGCTACGAGGGCCTCGACGAGAGCCGCGCGCTCTACGAGTGGGACTACGGCAAGCAGCTGCTCTACACCCAGTTGCTGCGGGACCGCGTCAACGACGTCGTCGGCCCCGCCGCTGCCGGTGACGATGGCAGCCTCGACGCCGCCGTCGGCCGGCTGCAGGCCCACCACTCCGCCTTCTTCTCGCCGGCCTTTTTGATCGAACGTCCCCTGCTGCAAGCGCTGCGCAGCGAGGAGCCTTGCGTGCTCCTCATCGACGAGATCGACAAGGCCGACCCCGAGCTCGAGGCCCTGCTGCTCGAGCTGCTCGGCGAGATGCAGGTGAGCATTCCTGAGCTGGGCGTGGTGAAGGCCAAAGCGTGGCCGCTGGTGGTGCTCACGAGCAACGCTGCGCGCGAGCTCAGCGAACCCCTTCGTCGGCGCTGCTTGCACCTGGCGTTGGCCTTTCCCGATGCCGCGCGCGAATTGGCCATCCTCAAGGCGCGCTTGCCCGACATCGACGAGCGACTCGCCCTACACGCGACGACGGCGGTGGGCCGGATCCGCCAGCTCGATCTGAAGAAGGCGCCGTCGATCAGTGAGACCCTGGACTGGGTGCGCGCGCTCCAAGCCCTGGGCCGCGGCGTCGTCGACGAAGCGACCCTCAGAGAGACGCTGGGCGTGTTGCTGAAGCACCGCGAAGACGAGCTGCTGGTCATGGCCCGCCGCGTCGAGCTCACCCGCGCGCCTACTTGAGCAGGACGACGACGACGACGATGGCGACGACGACGACGACGCTGCACAAGATCAGGGGCAGCTTGCTCCCCGACTGTTCCGCGGCGTTTTTGGAGGCGGCGTTGGCTTTGTTGGCTTTGGCTTCGAGGTCGTCGACGTCGAGCATCTTGACGACGTAGCCCTCGCCGCCCAGGAACTTCTGCAGCTCGGCCACGAAGGCGTCGTAGTCGCGCTGGGGGACGTCGAGTCGGGTCTTGTGGCGTTGTTGGTAGGTGGCGTCGAGGGCGGCGAAGGTGCGCAGCTCAACGCCCCGCAGTCCGACGTCGATGAAGCCCGCCGTCAGCGCTTGGGCGGTGTCGCCGCTCTCGGGCATCAAGATGATGCTCTCGCGGGCCTGTTTGCCGCCGCCGGTAGAGGGGACGTTGGGCGGCTGCACCTTGACGACGCGGGGGACGGCGCCGCCGAAGCGCGTGCTCGAGAACTTGGCCGCCACGAGATCGCTCACAGCGAGGGCTGCCTGGGCGAAGGCGGTCATTGCTTGCTGGGCCATCGAGACCTCCGAAATCGTGCTGTGGCCGGTGAATGCCGCGCCCCTGCGACGGAGCAAGGGTGTGCAGGCTCCGCCGTCTCCGTCACCGGCGTCAAGCCGACCAGCGATGGGCTACGGTGGCGCCCGATGGGTCTCATGGGCAGCGCCGTCGCGTTCATCACCGGGTCCGCCGTCGACGTCTTTTATCGCCGTCGGGTGCTCGAGGCGCCAGCGCAGGCGGGCAGGGGTGTCGACGACGCCAGGGTGCTGCTGCCGGCCACGGGACCGGTGCTGCTGGTGGCCAACCACCCAAACGGCCTGCTGGATCCGATGGTGGTGCAAAACACCGTGTTGCAGGTCGCGAGGCGGCGGGTGCGAATGCTCGCCAAGGCCCCCCTCTTCACCATGCCCGGCGTCTCTCTCTTCGTGAAAGCTCTCGACTGCCTGCCCGTGTACCGGTCCAAGGACGGCGCCGACACGAAGCAGAACGCCGACACCTTCCGCGCCGTCGAAAACGCCCTCGTCGACGGCTCCTGCGTCTTGATCTTCCCCGAGGGGATCTCCCACGATGAGCCCTCGGTGCAGCCGCTGAAGACCGGTGCGGCCCGCATGGCCCTCTCGGCCGCCAGCAAGGGCGCCGACGTCGTCGTCGTCCCGGTGGGCTTGTCGTACGCGGACAAGCTGCGCTTTCGATCCACCGCCGCCGTCGAGGTCGGTGCGCCCCTGCGCGTCGCGCCCTTCTGTGCCTCGGCCGGCGATGGCGAGGAGGCCGAGCGGCAGGCGGTGAAGCAGCTGACCGAGGCCATCGCCCGCGCCCTGCGCGAGGTCACTGTGAACCTCGAGGCCTGGGAGGATCTCCCCCTCCTCGACGCCGTCGACGCCATCTGGCGCCAGGATGATCCCGAGCGCAGCCGACGGCTCAAGAACCTGGCCGCAGGCGTCGCCCTCTTGCGCCAGCACGACCCGGTGCTGCTCGAGGGGATGCGCTCGCGCCTGTCGGAGTGGCTCTCGCGCCTGGGCAAGTTGGGGTTGCGCCCCCACGACGTCGCCGACGGCACGGTGCAGGCCCGACGGAATCCACTCAAGCTCCTGCTCTTCGCGCTGCGCAACGCCGCCGCCGCCGCCTTCGCTTTGCCTGTGGCTCTGTTTGGCGCCGTCTTTTGGGTTCTGCCCTTTGAAGCGGTGCACCTGCTCTTTCTGATCGGCAAACCGGGCCGCGACGTCGGCGCCACCGTCAAGGTCTTGGCCGGCATGGTGTTTTTTCCCCTGTGGTTCGTCGCCGTCGTCGCCGCCGTCGGCCTGTGGGTTTCGCCGCCGTCTGCGCTCTTGGTAGCGCTGGTCGCCCCTGGCGCCGGCATGACGACCCGGCACTTCTTTCGCCGACGTTTCTTTGCCGCCCATCAGCTCGTGACCTTCGTGCAGCTGGGGTTGCGGGGACGGATCATCGGAGACGTCATCCGAGAGCGCGACGCTTTTTGCCGCGAGTTCGACGCCGTGGCAGCGCGGGTGGAGCAGCTGGAACCCGCCTCCGTCTGAGAGCGGATCGAAAATTACTGTGAAATTTCAATGTGTTGATGGTGCAGACCCCAGCGGGAACCCAGGGCAGGGATCCGTTGTCGTACCCGCAACGGCGGCCGCCGAAACGCTTTTGTTGCCTCGGGTGGTCAGTCAAGTGACCGTCCCACTCGAAGCCGGGATCTGGCGAAGCCGATTGCGAATCCGCGACGTGGCGGTGTAAGTGCTCGGATTCGAGGTCCCGGACCAGACGTATGCGTTCGAGAGCGATTGCGACAAGAGATTGAAGACCCGGCAGCGTGTCCCCCAAGGGCGAAGCCGATCAGGACAAAGAGGAGTCAAGCGATGTTCGAGAACTTTGCCCACCGCGTTCAAGAAGCCGGTCTCTGGGCCGTCCCGATTTTCGGCATCGGCGCCTTCGGCCTGGCCATCATCATCGAGCGCCTGGTCGTGCTCTTTTTCCGCACGCGCCTCAACAAGGACGCCGTCCTTGCTGGCCTGCGTGAGCGCATCTTCCGCGGCGACGTCATGGGGGGCATCCGCTTCCTCAGCGATCAGCCCCAATCTCCCCTCACGCGCATCCTGAAGGCAGGCCTGCTCGAGGTCCGCCACGGCGAAGAAGAAGTGCAGGCCGCCATGGACGAAGCCGCCATGCACGAGCTGCCCTACCTCGAGAAGCGCACCGGCTACCTGTCCATGATCTCGAACGCGGCGACGCTGGTCGGGCTCATCGGAACGGTGAACGGCATGATCGGTGTGTTCAAGGCCGTCGCCAGCGTCTCAGCCGCCGACAAGTCGACCATGCTCTCGCAGGGCATCGGCGAAGCGATGAACTGCACCTTCTTCGGCCTCGCCGTCGCTGTGCCGATGCTCATCAGCTTCTCCCTGCTCCAGGGCCGCACCCAGGCCCTCTCCGACGACGTCAACTCTGCCGTCGCCTCCACCGTCAACCTCGTGATGCGCAACAAAGACAAGCTGAACGTCGCCGCCGTCGAAGAACCCGCGACCTGAGCACCCACAGCGCCGTCGACGTCGATGCCGGCGGCGGCGCTTCCCTCTGATTCTTGCGTCTGAAACCGAACTTCTTCGCCGCGGGGCGAAGCACCATCAAACTCCGGGTGATTGGCCATGGGTGGCGCAGCAGCAGAACCAACAGGCAAAGGTGGCAAGAAGAGTCTTGACGCCACCATCAACCTGGTCCCCTACATCGACATGCTGATGACCATCATGACCTTTCTCATGATGACCGCGGTGTGGACGCAGATCGCGATGCTCGAGGTGCAAAACGCCTCCGGCGGCGCCGAAGCCCAGCCTGAGGAACCAGATCCCAACAAGCCCAAAGCAATCATGATTCTGGCGGGCAAAGAGATGCTGAGCATCCAAGAGGAGGGCCAGGAGGCACGCACCTTCCCGGCCACCGCCGATGGCTTCGATTTCAACGCCGTCAACATCGAGCTCAAGAGACTGAAGGACGCTCGACAGGAGCGAGAAGAAGTGAAGATCCAGTCCGAAGATGGCGTTCGATATGAGCACATTACAAAGCTGATCGATCTCTCCACCGGTAACAATATGAAGCAGATTACGTTGACGCCTGTAGGCCAGTGATAACGCAACAGACTGAACGATAAACGTCATTGGTCAGCAGTGCGCTGGTTGTCAGTGCAAGGGCAGGAGAACGCGTCATGGCAGTCAAGCTTCGCCACCACCGACAGAGCCATCGCTTCCATGAGATGAAGCTGCTGAGCAAGGTCGGCGGCCGCAAGGGCGGCGATGTCATCATCAATGTGACCGCCATGGTTGACATGATGATGGTGCTCGTGATCTTTCTGGTGATGAACTTCAACAGCAGTGGCGAGATGCTGTTCCTGTCGAAGGACATCAAGATGCCGTCCGCCGAAAACGGCGACGTCGTTACCCGGGTTCCCATCGTCGCGATCAGCAACAAGAACCAGCTCTACTTCGAAGGCGTCATCCTCACGGATTTGAACAACATCGATCCTGCTGATCCGAACTGGCGTATTGCTGAGCTGGAAGAGAAGCTGGTCGAGCAACGGCAAAAGTTCGAGATGGTCGCCAAGCGCGAGTTCGAGAACCCCGAAGAGGACCCGACGACGACGGTGAACGTGCAAGCCGACAAAGGCACGGATTTCAAGCTGTTGAAGCGCGTGCTGTACACCTGTGAGCAAGCGGGCTTCGGTCGCATTCGCCTCGCCGTTGGCGACGCCCGCAAGGTCGCCATTGATGATGCCGAGACCGCCGCCGCCAAGGCAAAGGCGAAGTAGCTCGACCCCGGCCCAGGCAGATAAACAGCGCCGCACGGGGCGCTGTTTTCGTCTGTGGTTTGCGCAGAGATCTCAGAAATCATCTCCCCGCCCTCAAATAGATCTCCCTTGCAATATAATGATTGACACATTTTTCTGGCCAGTTTAGCTGGGCCCCTCCCTAATGGGGATGCTCTTCTGGCGCCGGCGGAGCCGGACGCGGGGCCCCCCACCAACTCCGCGTTCCGCGGGCGCTTCACGCGCATCATCCCGCGTCTTTCCCAGCTCGGAACGCGGTCGAACATCAAGGGGATGCGGGATAAAGGGCCAGGGGTGGGTGGCGGGCTCGATTTTGAGAACGATTCTTATTCTCTCCTAGGAAGCGTGACGGGGCTGAGCAACGCCGCGGCAGGGAGATCATGAACGGGCCGCAGAGTTGACAACACCAATCCGGAAGCTTGCAGCTGCATTGCGTCCTGCTTAGTCTGGCCTGGCCTGGGGAGTGAATTTCCGTCGTGACCCGCTTCGCCGCCATGATTGCAGCCTTGATCGCCGTGCCGGCGGCGGCGCAGTCGGCAGGCGGCGTGAAGGCGCAGAACGACGGCGGTGTGCCGCTCTCAGAGGACGGGCGTTCTCGCTTGCACCTGGGCCTCGACACCGGCGCTGGCTTCGACACGAATCCCTACACGACCCCGCTGGCCACAGACCGCTTCGCCGGCGACGTCACCGCCCGCATCCGCCCCTTTTTCGACATCAAGGCGCCAGGATCGCTGCTGTCCTTTTCGGGCAAGGGCGAGCTCGACTACGGTTTCCTCCCCGGTCTGATCGACGTTGAGACCCGGAATTTTCTCCTGTACCAGTCCAATGTTTCCGCGGACTTGGAGGTGAACCGTGGGGGCATGTTCAGCTTCGCCGTCGGCGACACCCTGTCCTGGCACAGCGATCCGGGCGTCGTCGTCATCGGCTCGCTGCTGACCCGCCTCAACAACCAGCTGCGCACCGGCATCGGATGGACGCCCGGCGGCGGCACGCTACAGCTGCGTCTTGGCTATTTATTTGGCTTTCTAAAGTATGTTGATTTCGAAAATCGAGGCGGCATCATCGACCAGGGGGAGCTGGATACCGTGAGCCATAATCTGCAGCTGCGGGCGGACTATCGATTTCTGCCGAAAACCGGTGTGTTTTTGACGCTGAATGGCTCGTTCCAGAACTACCCTTTTACGGCCACCCAGGGCTTTGCATTGCCCCTGAGCGTGAACCTCGGCATCAAAGGGAACTTCCTTCCGAAGGTCGCTGGATCGGCGTCTCTGGGATATTCCAACCCAATGTCTTTTGATCCAGCTGGTGCTCTGAGCTCGGCGGATGTCTTTGGTCTCGTTGGCCAGGTGGAGCTGCAGTGGGCGCCGTCGCCGATGACGGGGGTCTCCGGTGGCTTTCAGCGCAGCTTCGATCCAATTGCACTGTATCAATACATCGGAAACAGCCGGATCTACGGCGGATTTACCCAAACATTGTTCGGCCGGTTTTCGCTGAGTGCCACAGCTGGGTATTCCATTCTCGAGTTCGGGGCCGAACAATCCAGCGAGGATCTCACAGACACCGTCGTCGGCCGCTTGGATGGCCATCTGGACGCCGCCCTGAACGCCAGCTACTTCTTCTTCGACTGGCTGAGCGTCGGCATCTCGAACACCACGAACTGGCGGATCACCAACGCCAGCGACATCTCGTCCGCCGGCGTCCCGACCAGCCTCAACTACGCCCGCAACGAGACCCTGGTGCTGGCGAGCCTGCGGTACTGACGATGGCCGCCAAATGGTACGCCGTCGCCGTCCACGCTCGCAGCGAGCGCGCCGCTGCTGACGGCTTGGTGCACGTCGTCGACGACGTCTTCTTGCCGGTGCGCCTCGATCGCCGTCCTTGGAGCGATCGCATCCAGACCGTCGAGGTGCCGCTCTTTCCCGGCTACGTGCTCGTGCGCAGCGAAATGACGCCGGAGAAGCGCGTGGCCCTGCTGAAGGTCAGGCACGTTTACGACGTCGTCGGGCGCCGGCCTCACCGCGTCGACGTCGCTCCTGCCGTTTCCGATGAGGAGGTGCACTCGCTGCAGCTGCTCTTGGCGCAGGAGCGGGCCCTCGATCCCGTCGAGAAGCTGGTGCCGGGAATGGCCGTCGTCGTCGTCGTCGGGCCTTTGAAGGGCGTGCGGGGCGTTGTCGAGAAGGGCAGCGATGGGCAACGTCGACTGGTCGTTTCCATTCGTTTGCTCGGGCGTGGCGTGAGGACGGTGCTCAGCGCCGACGACGTGCTCGAGGACGCGGGCGTTTGGTGAGCGTCGTCGTCCGCCGTGCACAGCCCGCCGATGTTTCCGCCATCGTGGCGCTGATGAGGCTCGGACTCGGACTCGGCACCCAGGAGCGCAGCGCCGAGGTGTGGCGTTGGAAGCACGAGGCAAACCCCTTCGGCACTTCGCCGGTCCTCGTCGCCGACGGGGGCGACGGCTTGGTGGCGATGCGCGCCTTCTTGCGCTGGGACCTCGTCGACGAGGGCGGCGCCGTGAAAGCGGTTCGCGCCGTCGACACCGTCACCCACCCCGCTCACCAGGGCCGTGGCCTGTTCAAGAAGCTGACCCTGCAGTTGTGCAAGGAGCTCGCTGACGACGGCGTCGACGTCGTCTTCAACACGCCCAATGCCAAGAGCGGGGCGGGTTATCTCAAGATGGGCTGGCGCGACCTTGGCCGCATCACGGTTTGGACCTGCTGGTCTGGATGGCGTCGTCGTCGTTCATCGGCGTTGAGCGCAGCCTTGCTCCGCGATGTGTCCCTGCCGGTGGCCTTGGTGGACCGCCGTCTGCACACGCCTGTCTCTCGCCCTTTCTTGGTGTGGCGCTACGCCGATGCACCAGGCCTCGACTACCGGGTCGTGGCGGATGGCACCGCGCTGGCCATTGGTCGACGACGGCGACGGGGCCGCTTCTGGGAGGCCATGATTTGCGAAGTGCTGCACCAAGGTGACCGGCGCAGTGTCGCCGCCGCCGCCCGCTGTGTCGGCGATCTGGTCGGCGCCCTCGACGCTGACTATGCCGTCGCTGTGTGTCCCTGGGCCTCGCGCACCTCCCTGGCCCTCGTCGGCGCCGGCTTCGTTCCGCTGCCCCGCGTTGGCCCTCGTTTCGTGGCCCGGCCCTTGACGAGTCGGGTCCCAAACAGGGACTTTCGGCAGCGTGCCGCCTGGGGTCTGCAGCTGGGCGACCTGGAGCTCTTTTGAGGGCGCAAGCCATCGCACTTGACGCCGTCACGTCAGAGCCGCGATGTGCAAGAAGATCCCAAGCACGACGACACAACGAAGCAGGACGGGGCAGGTGATTCGATGAAGGAGGTGGTTGCCGTATTGGGTCTTGGCTACGTGGGGCTGCCCGTCGCGCTCGCGTTTGCCCGCAAGCTGCCCGGCACCGTTGGCTTCGACGTCAACGCGCGCCGCGTGGCCGATCTGCGCGCCGGCGTCGACCGCAACGGCGAGACCAGCGCCGAGGATCTGCGCGCCGCCGGGTTGCGCATCACCGATCAGCTCGACGACCTCAGAGACGTCAGCTTCTTCGTCGTCGCTGTCCCCACGCCCGTCGATGCCAACAAGCGCCCGGACCTTTCGCCGCTGGTGCGCGCCAGCGAGACGGTGGGCAAGGCCATCGCCGAGTCGAGATGCAGCGACGTCGTCGTCGTCTTCGAGTCCACGGTTTACCCGGGCGTCACCGAAGACGTCTGCGGACCCGTGATCGAAAAGCACAGCGGCAAAAAGCGCGGCGCCGGCTTCAAGCTCGGCTACAGCCCCGAGCGCATCAACCCCGGTGACAAGGAGCACACCCTCGAGCGCATCACCAAGGTGGTGTCGGGTGAAGACGCACCGACCCTCGACCGCGTCGCCGCCGCCTATGGCGCCATCGTTGAGGCGGGCGTGCACCGGGCGCCCACCATCCAGGTCGCCGAAGCGGCCAAGGTCATCGAGAACACGCAGCGCGATCTCAACATCGCCCTCATGAATGAGCTGGCGCTGATCTTCGACAAGAAGGGCATCCGCACCCGCGACGTCCTCGAGGCGGCCGGCACCAAATGGAACTTCCTCAAGTTCACCCCGGGCCTCGTGGGCGGCCACTGCATCGGCGTCGACCCCTACTACCTGACGACGATGGCGGAGCAGCTCGGCTACCACCCCCAGGTCATTCTTGCGGGTCGGCGCATCAACGACGGCATGGGCGCCTTCATTGCCCAAAAGCTGGTGAAGCTCCTCGTCAACGCCGACATCCCGGTCAAGGGCGCCCGCGTCGGCGTCTTCGGCTTGACCTTCAAGGAAAACGTGCCCGATCTGCGCAACTCGCGGGTCCCCGACATCGTGGCCGAGTTGCAGAGCTTCGGCGTGGTGCCGCTGGTGCACGATCCCTGCGTCGATGCCGATGAGGCCCGTCACGAATACGGCATCGAGGTGGTGGCCGCCGACGAGCTCCAGAGCCTCGCCGGCGCCGTCGTCGCTGTGGGGCACCAGGCCTTCGTGCAGCGCGGAGCGGGGCTGTTGGCGGGCGTTCGGCAGGGCGGCGTCATCGTCGACGTCAAGTCGATCGTGGCGCCTGCGCACGCCCAAGGGCGCACCCTGTGGAGCCTCTGAACGCTGTCGACGAGCCTGGACACCGACCTGGGGGTCTGGCGTCGACGGGCGCCTCACAGCCTCTGAGCCTTGCCAACGGCACAAGGGCCGTACCAACGGCACACAACAGGAAGCACTCGGGCCGGGCCAGGCCGATGGAGAGAATGAGGATCAGATACGGGCGGGATTTTCCTCGTGTTTCTGGCCCTGGGACCGGAATGGGCGGAGCCTGCTTGGGCCTGCTCTGCGCCTTGGCCAGCGCTGCGACCTGCGGGCTGCCGCCGGCCACCGATCTCCCGCCCCCCGATTTGGGCCAGACCGAGCTGCTGGGCCCCGGCGACGTCGTCGAAGTGCGCGTCTTTAATGAGCCCGATCTGACGGGGATCCACCAGATCTCGGAAAACGGGACCATTCGTCTTCCGCTCATTGGCCCCGTCTCCGCCGCCGGCCACACACCAGACCAGCTGAGTGCCACCATCACCGACGCCTACAACGCGCGCTATCTCAAGAGCGCCGAAGTCAGCCTCTTCATCAAGGAGCGCAACTCGCAGAAGGTGTTCGTGCTTGGCTCCGTCGGCAAGCCTGGCCCGGTCCCCATCGATGCTGGCCGCATGACGGTCATCGAGGCCATCGCCCGCGCGGGAGGAACGACCAAGGTGGCCGACGGCTCCCGCGCCCTGCTCACCCGCGAGCACCAAGGCAAGCAAGTCCGCGTCGCTGTCGACGTCGCCGCCATCGGCAGGGGACAGGCCCCCGATGTCGAGCTGCAGCCCGGTGACATCCTCTTTGTTCCCGAGACCCTCTTTTGATCCCGGATTCCGTGCTGCCCGACGACCTCGGTCTCGACGACGCCCCCTCGTCCGCCGAGATGGCCATCGATTGGCAACGCTACCCGCGGGCGGTGCTGCGGCGCTGGTGGCTGGTGCTGCTCTCGGTCGTCA
This sequence comes from Myxococcales bacterium, assembly GCA_023248635.1. Lineage (GTDB taxonomy): Bacteria > Myxococcota > UBA727 > UBA727 > VGSZ01 > VGSZ01. The sequence continues at coordinate 48,640 of JAHFED010000011.1, read as the reverse complement.
TCGCCACGGTGTCAGCAGGGCTGTACACCTCTCGGCAGCCCAAGCTGTTCAAGTCGGCGGTGAGCATCATCATCGACTTGCGCACGCCCCAAGTGCTGACCGGCGTGCAGGACGTCTACGAGGTCAGCGCCCGCGGTTGGACCCCCGGCAACTTCTTTCAGACCGAATTTGAGGTGATGAGGTCACGCTCCGTCGCCGGCAGCGCCGCCGACGCTCTCAACTTGCTCTACGACGACAAGCGCAACGGCTTGGGCGACATCTCGGATCCCGCGGCCCGCGCCAAGCGTCTCGAAACCCTCGATCCCGCCGACCTTGTGCTCGGCAAATACACGATCGAGCCGGACAAGGACTCCAACGTCGTCCGCATCGCCGTCGTCGATGAAGATCCTCGTTTCACCGCGGATCTCGCCAACGCCGTTGCTGCTGCTTATCTCGACGCCAACCTCGACAAGCGCGTCGACAACACGCGGGACGCGTCGGACTGGCTGAAGAAGCAGCACGAAGACCTGCGGTCCAAGCTGAGCGCGTCTGAAGACGGCCTCTTGAAATTCATGGCCGACAACAACGTGTTGAACGCCAGCATCCAAAGCCAGCTCGACGAGGTCACGCAGCGGCTCTCGGCTTTCAATGGGCAGCTCGCCACTGAAGAAGCCGGTCGCATCCGCGAGGTGCTGAACGTGCAGGCGCTGGAGCAGGTGAGGGCCGACGCTTCACTTATCGATACCTTGCCCGAGATCCAAAACGCCGGCGTCGTCAACGAGCTGAAGACGCGCTTGATCGAGGTCCGCGGGCAAGAGATGGAGCTGTCGGCGCGCTATCTGCCCGACCACCCAAAGATGAAGCTCATCGCCGAGCAAAAGGCGACGCTGCAGGTCGATCTCGAGCGCGAAGTGCAAGCGCTGCTGACGTCGATGGAGCGCGTAAAGAACTCGCGCCAGACCAGCATCGACGGCCTCAAGGCAGCACTCGCCGAAGAGCGCGCGAAGGAAGCGCGGCTGAACAAACTGTTGATCGACTACGAGAGAATGAAGCGTGAACGAGACACCGACGCCAAGCTCTTCGACATGGTGACGAGCCGCATCAAGGAGGCCGGGCTGACAGGCACGCAGCCCTTCAACAACGTGCGCATCCTCGACCGCGCCATCCAACCAAAGGCGCCGTTCAAGCCGAACCTGCAGCAAGCACTGTTGTCGGCGCTCATCGGCGGATTGATCATCGGCATCGCCATCGCCTTGCTGCTCGAGGTCGCGGACTCGACCATCAAGAGCCAAGAGGACCTGGAGCGTCTCGTCGACGTCCCCTTCCTTGGCATGTTGCCTTTGATTGCCATCGACGGCGACAAGGGCAGCGCGCGCGGCGAGTTGCAGGTCATTCGCGAGCGCGACTTGTTCCTGCTGAAGAATCCGCACAGCGCCGTCGCCGAATGCGCCCGTTTCATCCGCACCAATCTCATGTTCATGAGCCCCGACCGCCCCCTGCGCACCTTGGTCGTGACGTCGCCGTCACCGCAGGAGGGCAAGTCGACCACGGCGGTGACGACGGCGATCACCATGGCCCAGGCCGGGAGCCGGACGCTCATCGTCGACACCGACATGCGCAAGCCGCGCCTGCACCGCGTCTTCGGCATCGATGGCGACCTCGGCATCTCCACGGTGCTGCTGGGCGAGACCACCATCGAGCAGGCGGTTCAGCGCACCGAGGTGCCGAACCTGGACATCCTCGCGTGCGGAGCGCGTCCGCCCAACCCGTCGGAGATCCTGTTGTCGGAGAAATTCCGCGCGCTCGTTGTCGAGCTGTCGAAACGCTACGACCGTGTGATCTTCGACGCCCCTCCTCTTGGACCCGTCACCGATCCAGCCATCCTCGGGACATTGGTCGACGGCGTCGTCGTCGTCGTCAAGTGTCAGAAGACGTCGAAGCAATCGGTGAAGCATGCGGTGCGCGCCTTGAAGGACGCGAATGCACGGCTCTTCGGCGTCATCTTGAATGATGTAGATGTCACCGCAAAGCGCTACAGCGGTGTCTACTATGCATATTATCATAAATACGGTGGATACTACGGTGATGACGCCGAAAAAGCACCAGCACGAGCGGCTGAGTGAGCGAAGGAGCCGTCGCCGCTGCGACGAAGGACGGAGCCGACGTCCCATGGCCGCGCAAGGTGTGGGACATCCTAACCCCTCGGGAGCGTCGACAGCTCGGAAAGCTCATGCCCGCCGTCGTGATGATGGCTTTGTTCGAGACGGCCGGAGTGGCGTCGATCGTGCCCTTCCTGGGCCTCTTGGCAGATCCGACTCTGGTGGACCGCAACCAGAAGCTGCAATGGGCTTTCACGACCTTTGGTTTTGAGGATAAAGAGACGTTTTTTCTCGCCGTCGGTGTCGCTGTATTGTGCCTTGTGACCGTCGGAAACATCGTCAGCGCTGCGACGACCTGGGCGCTCCTGCGGTTTTCTTGGATGAGAAACCACACGATAGCTGTGCGACTTCTTTCTGCCTATTTGCGACAGCCGTATGAATTTTTCCTGACCCAAAATTCGGCCGACCTTGGCAAGAATGTTCTCGCAGAAGTCAGCTCCGTCGTCATCGGTGTCATCGTCCAAGGCGTACAACTGAGTGCTCGCCTCGTCGTCGTCATCGCCGTCTCTGCAGCTCTCTTCGTCATTGACCCGGTCATGGCCGCTGGAGTCATCGTGATCTTCGGGGGAATTTATGGCGCGCTCTTCGCCGTGGTCAGACGGTCCGTGGCGCAGCGGGGGCTCGAGCGGGTGGACCTGAACCAGCGCCGCTACAAGATTGCCCAGGAAGCTCTTGGCGGCGTCAAGGAACTGCAATTGTATGGCCTTGAGCCCGTTGCGATCAATGAGTTTTCGGTGTTGTCGCATCGCTATGCGGTGGGACAAGCAACTAACACAATTGTTGCACAGTTACCCAAGTTTGCCATCGAATCGATTGCCTTTTCAGGTGTGCTGATTATGGTGCTCTACTGGCTCGGCACCGGCCGGGCCGTCCAGCAGGTTTTGCCTGTGCTTGGCCTCTATGCATTTTCGGCCTACCGCATCCTGCCTGCACTTCAGACCGTGTTTGGTGGTCTGACCCAGCTCCGTTTCAATCTCGGTGCCCTCGATGTTCTCCACCGCGATCTGGCTGGGAAGCTCGGCAGCGAGGTGCCAATGTGCGCCGTCGCTCAACGCGACTTTGTCGACAAGGTAGAGCTCATCGCTGCATCGTTTGCGTACCAAAATACCGCGCGTGCGACGCTGCAGGACATCTCCGTCGTCGTCGGTCGGGGCGAGTGGGTTGCGTTCGTCGGACCGACCGGGGCGGGGAAAAGCACTCTGGTAGACCTGCTCTTGGGCTTGCTGAGTCCGCACTCTGGTTGCCTTGCTGTCGATGGACAGCCTGTGCCGCCGAGTGAGCGTTGGGGTTGGCAGAAAAACGCGGCCTATGTGCCACAACAGATTTTTCTGTTGGATGACAGTATCTGCGTTAATGTTGCATTCGGTGTGGCGCGCGATGCTATAGATAAATCGCGCGTTGAAAAAGTGTGCCAAATAGCTCAAATACATGATTTTGTTGCGGACTTGCCGAACGGCTATGGAACGCTCATTGGTGAGCGGGGGGTGCGCCTGTCGGGGGGACAACGACAGCGTCTCGGCATCGCGAGGGCACTCTACCGGCAGCCCCGCTTTCTTGTTCTGGATGAGGCCACGAATGCTCTTGATGGAGCGACGGAGACGGCACTCTTTGCTGCATTGCGTGCCAATCTGTCGAGCTGCTCCGTTGTGTCCGTGGCCCACCGCTTGACGACAACCCGCGACTTCGATCGCATCTATGTCGTCGAGCGGGGCCGCATTGTCGACGTCGGTAGCTGGAGCGAGCTGCGCGTGCGTTGCAAGCATTTCTCGAGGGAAGAGTTGACCGCCAGCGCCGCATAGAGATGCCTGCAAATGGCCGGTGTCTCTCGAGTCTCAACTGTATGATGTCACAGCATCACATCCGCACCGTCTACTTTTGCAGCGCTGGCTTCCAGGTGCTGGCGGCAGCGGCGTCGGCGTCGGCGTCGGCGGGGCATCACATTCTCTTCGTGATCGATCACGAGCGGATGCGCAGCGTGGTCGCGTCGCTGAGAGCTTGCTTCGATCAGGTGGTTTGGCTTCAAGGCAAGATGCGCTCCGTTCGTCGCGGCATCGTTCGCTGGGCGGCACCACTGCTGCGGGTATTGCTCGATCCGTGCGCCCACCGTCCAGACCGCCTTTGCCTTGGTGCCTACGATGCTCCCGGTGAAGCCCTTGCGCGGCTCTTGCGCCCGCGCGCCGTTGTCCTTCTCGACGACGGCGCTGCCACCATCACTGTGGCCCGTGAGCGCCACGCCGGAAATTGTCGACGCTTTCCCCGCGGCGCTCACTTCGAGACGATTTTTCATGCCCTCACGTTTGGGGCGAAGGACACGGTCAGCGCCTTGCCTCTCGACGGACTTCGGCGCCGCGTCCCTGCTTCGACCAAAGCGCCTGTTCGGGTCGACACCGTCTTCATTGGATCGAAGATCGATGCCAGCCAGCTGTCCCTCGACGGCTACATGGCCTGCGTCAGCGAGGCGCTGCGCCGATACGGTCGACTCGGCTATCTGCCGCACCCACGGGAGATGACGAGCCTCGAAGCCGTCCGTCGCTGTGCCGATGTCGAGATACTGCAGCCTTCGGGTTCCTTCGAAACGATGGTCTTGTCTGGGCAGCTGGCGGCATCGCGGGTCGTGGGCGTGCAATCGACGGCGCTCTTCTCCGCCTTGCTCCTTGGCTGGACTCGTGAGCAGATCGTCGCGTTGATTCCGCACGAGACGTCGTGGACGCACCACCCTTGCGATTTTCAGGACGTCGAGCGCTTGGCGCGCCTGAATCTCACGGTGGTCGAGCTCGAGCCGATGGATGCATGCGGCCCAGCGTGATGTACGTGATCGACACGCTCGCGGTCGGAGGCACCGAGCGCTCCGTCGTCGAGATTGCAAAGAAGTTGCGCGCCGTCGACGTCTGCGTCGTGACCCTCTTTGGGGACGAACCGCTTGGGCCGGAGTTGCGTTGTTGCGGAATCCCGGTAGTCGATCTCGACGTCCCGCGGAAGTCGATGTGGCGGGCGGTTCGGCCTCTGCGCGCCCTCACCCGACGGCGATCGCCGGACGTCGTGCATTCGCTGCTCTTTAAGTCCGACGTCGCCAGCCGACTTGCCCTTGCGGGCAACCAGCGGAGCCGCTTGGTGAACACCTTCGTGAACGACAGCTACGGGATCGCGCGCTGGCGCGGGTCGTCGGCGGTGGCGGCGGCGGGACTTGCGCGCGTGCTGCTCCTCGATCGGGCGACGGCCCGTTGCGTCGACGTGTTTACATCGAACTCGCGGGCGGTGGCGCGAAGCAACGCCGGAGCTCTTGGTCTCGACCTGGATGCCATCCGCGTGATTCACCGGGGGCGCGACCTCGCGCGTTACGCCGTCGACCCCACGGATCGTCGACAGCAGCGCGCCGCGCTGGGTTGGCCGGACGACATCACGGTCATTGTGAACGTCGCCAGGCTGCTCGCTCGCAAGCGCCAGGTACTCTTGATCGAGGCGCTGGCGAGGCTCTCGCCTTCGAGCATCTTGGTCTTCGTCGGCGACGGACCGGAACGTACGTCGCTTTCCCGGACGGCGGAGCGGCTCGGCATCGGATCGCGCGTTCACTTCCTGGGCACGCGCTTCGACGTCGACAAGATCCTCGGCGCCGCCGACATCTTCGCCTTTCCCTCTGCCTATGAGGGCTTTCCTGGGGCGTTGGTTGAGGCCATGGCCAGTGGGCTACCCATCGTGGCCAGCGATATCGAAGTGCACCGCGAGGCGACGACCGCGACCAAAGAATGCGCCGAGCTGGTCGTCGACGATCCTCAGGCCTGGGCTGTGGCACTGGGCAGGCTCGTGGTGGACCCTGCGAAGCGCACCCGCCTGGGCCGCGCTGCCCAACAGGCGTCGGCGCACTTTGCCATCGACGGCGTCGCTGCCGCGCACGATCGCCTCTATGTCGAGCTCACCGGGTCCTCCGCGCGCCGGCGGTCACTTTGACCGTCGTCGTCGTCACCAAGCTGAGGACGTCCAACCTCGGCAATCTCGCCCTCAGCCGGCATCTGATTGAGCATGCCCGGCGAAACGACGTTGTCATCGCCCTGGATCGCCCCATGGCGCTCTCCGCGTTCTCGCTGGATTGGCTGAGCAGCCGCTCAGATCCTGTCCGCGCCATCGACTGGGCTGCGCGTTTCATCGCGTGTCTTCCGACGCTGCTGCCACCGATTCCGCCGCCCGGTGAATGCACACGATTCGTGACGCCGACGGCGGCATCTGCTTCGCTGCTGGCTTCGATGCGGCCGTGGCTGCGCGGGGTGAAGCCCTTGTTGCCAGGCTATCGGCGGCGTTGGGCGACGCTGCGCAACGCTTCGACGGTCCTGGTCGCCGGGGCCGGCGCTGTCACCGATCACGATTCCCTCGTGCACCTGCTTGTCGAGGTGCGTGCGCTGCATCTGGCTGGCATCGACGTGCGACCGATCTGCCAGTCTGTCACCGTCACGAACCCTGCGCTGCGGGCTGCGCTCGGCCACGTCTATGCAGCCTTACCGCGGATCGCCGTGCGCGGAGCGTCCTCCAAAGCCGCGCTGGTGGGTTTGGGCGTTGCTCCGGGACGCATCGAGATCGCCGCCGACTTCGTCTGGTGGGTCGAGTCGAGCTCCGCGCACAGGGGCCCGCGCGCTGGTGTCGGGGTGTCGCTCACGCCGGGGGTCGTGCGCGAGGCGGGCCCACGCCTGTCATCGTTGATCGATGTGGCGACTGGCTCGGGCGAACCGGTCACAGCGATCAGCAGCGACCACGCCCAAGACCAAATCGTTCTCGAAGCTCAGGTCGTCAACTCAGGCCTTCGGCGTCAGCCGGTGATCGCTGACGCGTCCCACTACGTCGACGATCTCGCGTCGTATCGCTTGATCATCACCGCGCGCTTCCACACGGCGGTGCTGGGCTTGGTGGCAGGCACACCCGTCGTCGTGCTTTCCGAACGACGGGACGATCGCGCCGTCGAAACGCTCACGAGACTTGGATATCCCGTCGACGTCGTTCGGGTCGACCAGGACAACGCTGCGGTGGTCCTGCAGGATCGTGTCCGCCAAGCGCGCCTCCTGTCCCCTGCGCAACTGGCAGGCGTCGTCACCGCTGCTCGCCAGGAATCACTGCTGCAACTGTCGGGGCGCGGTTGAGTCCGCGGCGCGCCCCCTCCTTCTCCATCGTCATTCCCGTGAAGGACGACGCCGTCGGTCTTGCACGCGCTGTGGGCTCGGTGCTCGCGCAGTCCGTCGACGATTTCGAATTGATCGTCGTTGACGACGGCAGCGTCGAACCGGCCTGCATCCCGAGGGACGAGCGCATTCTTCTGCTGCGCAGCGACGTTGCGCGCGGTCCGGCAGGCGCGCGCAATCTTGGGGCGGCCGCGGCCGTCGGGCGTCACCTCGCGTTCTGCGACAGCGACGACACCTTTGGTTTCGCCCGCTTGGCTCATGCGATGGAGGGGCACCGGCACGGCGCCACGGTGGTCGTGTGCCAGCAATCGAAGGAGCCCCGCGATCTCGTCGCGCTGAAGGAGATGACGACGTTTACGCCTCATCTTGGCTGTATTTCCATTGAGCGGACTGCCTGGAAACCACTCGACGAAAGATATACGGCCTGCGAGGACGTCGAGTGGTGGATTCGCGTCGGGCGACACCTCGCGCCCTCGTTCATCGATCAGCACGACTACAACTTCATCGGCACCGAGCATCCAAGGGAGTTGCATTCGACGGCGGCTCGCCTGGCGTTTTCGCATCTGCTCCTCAGTGATCATGCGGACTTCTTTCAGGCGCACCCCGGGGCGCGCGCGTTTCGCCTCCGACGCATCGCGCGCTTTGAGGCCGGGCTCGGCTGTAGGGGCGCCGCAGTTCGAGCAGCGTTTTCGTCCTTTCTCGCGGACCGGCGTCAAACGGTTTCGGTCGAGAGCCTGCGTCTGGGGATGGCGCTGCTGAGATCCCCGTCGGACCGGCCCCAAGACCCGATCGTACAGCTCGCGCCCATCCCGCGACGTCAGGCGCAGTCGTGGGTGCCACTGAGACATGGGGGGCCTGACTCTCGCCTGAGCTATGCCGACAAAGCCGTGGCTGCGGCCGCGCGCTTGGGTCGGGTGCTCCCTCGGGTGGCGCGTGGATACCTTCGTCGCTCCGCGACCCTCGGTTCTGAGCGCGTGCTCGCTCGGACACGTTGGGGGAGCTTCGTTGTCGGAGCGCGGGACACGCGTTTGCTGGCGCCCTACTTCGACGAACCGCTGGAAACAGCGATTTTGGCGCGGTTGCTCGAGCCGGGTTCTGTCTTTGTGGATGTTGGCGCCAATCGAGGGTGGTTTACACACATGGCGGCGGCCCGCGTTGGGAGAAATGGTCGAGTGTTTGCCCTAGAGCCGGATGGACGAATGCTGACTCGACTTGCCGAAATGGCAGATGTGAATCGGTGGACAAATGTCACTATCGTTCCTGCGGCCCTGTCGGATAAGACGGGCCAAGCAGTCTTTAAGGCTGTTGCAGACCCCGCCCTCTCTTACCTGGCAGAGGAATCGGCAGGCGATGGCGACGGCGTCAGAGTTCCGACCCTCAGCTTTGAGGACTTCGCCATCGGGCAGGGGCTGGTGGGGGTCGATGCCATGAAGATTGACGTCGAAGGTGGCGAGGTGCGCGTTCTGAAAGGGTTGAAGCGTTGGTTGTCGACGTCGTCGGCGCGCCCCATTCTCTTGGTGGAGGTCGAGGCGCAACACTTGGTGCGGGCTGGAACCAGCATTCAAACATTGTTGGAATCGGCACCGGACGGATACATTAGCTTGAAAATTGACTATGAGGAGGGAGGTCTGGGGCGAGATGCGTTCACCGGGGCTTCCTTCGCGGGTCGTAATGTCTTGATGGTTCCAGTCGAGAAGATTGGCCAGCTCTTTTTTAAGATTCATCGAGAGACGTGCCCCGCAGCGCTGCAGTACTGATGATATCTTGAACGACTCTCTCAGTATTGTTCAAGTGGTACAGAAACCACAGCGTCGCGGGGCCGAGATCTTCGCGGCGCAATTGACCGCTTTTCTGCGCGCAGAGGGACATCGCGCTTCTGTGCTGTATTTGTATCCGCACTCCGGTTGCTGTTTGGCGTTGGACGACGGTGACCTCGTGCTCGGAGGCGACGAGGCTTCGCCGTTGGAGCGCGTCGTCCATCCTCGTTTGTTGAGCCGCTTGGGCTCCGAGCTCCGGCGGCGACGACCCGATGTCGTGCAGGTCAACGGCGCACGGGCGGTGAAGTACGGAGCGGCGCTGCGAGCGCTGCGCCCGAGTTGGAGGCTCGTGTACCGCAACATCGACAGCCCACATTTTTGGGTACGTGGGCGCGTGAAGCGCGCGCTCTTCCGCAACTTGATGCAGCAGGTCGACGGCGTCGTCGGCGTCAGCCGTCGCACGCTGGATCAGGTCGAGTCGTTCTACGGACTGGCTGTCCCTCACGTGCTCATCGAAAACGGCGTCGATCTTGGGCCGCTTCGGCAGCACCTCGATCGCGTCGGTGTCCGGGTGCGCTTTGACGTACCCGACGGCGCTGTGGTCCTGCTCTTTTTGGGCGCCCTGGCCCCACAAAAGCGAGCGGACCGTTTCGTGCGACTGGTTCACGCGGCTCACGCTTCCGGGCGGACGGTGCGCGCTTGGCTGGTGGGTGAAGGGCCGCTGCGTCGACAGTTGCAGGAGCAGGTGGAGGCCCTCGGCCTCACGGAGGTGGTTCGGCTCATCGGCGCCGTCGATCGCGTCGGGCCGATCATCGACGCCGCCGACGTCGTCGTATCCACCAGCGACACCGAGGGCATTCCCGCGTCGTTGATCGAGGCGAGTCATCTGGAGCGCCCCATCGTGGCGATGGGCGTCGGCGGCGTTGCCGAGGTGATTCGCGATGGCGAGACCGGTCTGCTGGTGCCCGCCGGTGACGAAGCCGAACTGGCGCGGGCGGTGTTCGCTCTCGTCGATGACCCGCAGCTCCGTCGCGCACTTGGGCAGACTGGCCGGCGCTTCGTCGACGGCACCTTCTCCATCTTGCAGGTCGGACCCGCCTACGAGCGCTTCTACGAGCACGTGCTCCGGAGCGCTCGATGAGAGCACCCGACCGCTTTTGGAGCTGGGGCTGATGGAGCTGCTCGATTGGCTCATCCACGGCGTGTTCGTGGCTGCCGCGCTCGTCTGCGCCTGGCGCTTCGCCCCTCGTCATTGGCCGATGTGGCTGCGTCGGCTGGCCGTGTTGGCCGTCGCCCTCCGGGCCGTCACCTGCTTGCTGCGAATAACGGTCTATTACTACTACGGAAATGGCGACGGTTTGGGATACTACCGCACGGGGCTCATCGTCTCGGAACGACTGATGTCATTGCATTTTCCAATGTACGATTCTACGTCGTATTGGGGGACGGCTTTCATTGTGCGGCTCTCGGGAGTCGTGGTGACCCTCACCGCAGGATCGATGCCGGCAGCGTTTTTTGTGTTCGCGATCTTCGCGCTGATCGGCGTCCTCCACCTCGGCGACGCCTTGCTGCGGGCTTTTCCGGGTCGAGATCTTCGTTCGACGCTCCAGGTCTTGCTCCTGTGGCCTTCCATCGCCTTTTGGCCCTCGGGCATCGGCAAGGACGCCGTCGTCTTGCTCGCAGCCGGGCTGCTCTTTCATGGCGTCGTCGTCCGTCGGGGATTCGCCCAGGCCTGCCAGGTCGCCGCCGGTCTCGGATTGGCGCTGCTCATTCGCCCCCACATTGCGGTGCTGCTGGCCAGCGCCATCGTCGCAGCCGAGTTGTTGGATCCAAAGAGATGGACCGCCGCCAGGACCTTGCGCACGGCGACCCTCTTCGTTGTCGTCGCCGTCGTGGCCGGGGCTGCCCTGCAGAGCTTCAGTCTCGATGTCGATGATCCACAAGCCATTCAATCCTATGTTGATGCGCGGTCGGGCAAGACGGCGACTGGCCGCAGTGCGATTGGACAGCTGTCTGGTGCTGGTGCGCTGATGATGGCACCTATAAATATCTTTTTTCGTCCGTTCGTTTGGGAAATTCGAAACCCATTGGTCCTGGTGGCTTCGCTCGAGACTCTGCTGTTCACGGGGCTCATCTTGCGCGCCCTCCCCCGGCTGCGGGCTCTCGTGGTGCGGGGCCGGGTCTCCAGGTTCGTCCGTTTGGCGGTGTGCGTGACGATCGCACTCACGATGCTTTATGGGATGTATTACGCGAACCTCGGCATCCTGGCCCGGCAAAAAATTGTGGTTTTCGTGTTTGCACTCTTGCTTCTTGGTCTGGCGGTATCTCGCCCGATCGCACCTCAGAAAAAGAGGAAGAAGTGAGGCACCGATGCTTCACGATTGCTCTTCTTCTTGTTTGTCAGACGGCCTGGTTTCTGTTGTTTCTGCCGACGCCGTTGGCGGTTTTCTATGACAACGTGCGCTACGAAGAAGCTGGTTGGCGGCTCGCGAACGGACAGGGCTTGTCATTACCCTATGCGCTCATGCCTGACCCCGAGGTGCGGTCATGGGCTTGCGACCGCGACGGCGCTGCATGTCCGGACGATGGGTCGTATCCCACGGCGTTGTATCCACCGCTGTATCAAGGCTTCATTGCGGTGCTGTATTTGGCGTTCGATCGAAGTCTTACCGTTGTCTTCTTTGCTCACTGGGTGCTGCTCATTGTTGCCTTATGCTGTTATGAGTCGTTGTTGTTTCGAGTGGTTCAAAAAACTGGATATATCTTCGGCGTTGTTGTTGCGGCTGGATATCCGTTCGTTGCTCATATTGCGGCTCAAATACGTGCCGATCACCTGCATCTGACCCTGGTGGCGGCCTGTGTGCTTGTTCCCTTCTTGGCGCTGAACCCATGGCAAAAAGCTGGCTGCTTTGGCTTGCTGCTTTCCCTGGCAACCTTGGCTCGTCCTTATACTGTGCTTGCCGTGCCGGTGTTGATGTTGTTTCCGCCGGTAGTCAGAGTTTATGCTCCGACGATTCGCACATGGTGCGTCGCGATCTGTGTATTTACTTTGCCGTTTGTGTTGTGGAGCGGCCGGAACGCCGACGTTTTTGGTCGCTTCATACCGCTGACAGTTGGAGGCTTGGGCACGAGTCTCTATCTCAACGTTTGCGAGGCGGAGCTCGGCTCCTCAGTCATCGCCGCAAACGCCATCGAGTGCCGCAGACGAATCGCGGCGTTTGGGCCCGAGCCACTGGTTCGCTCCGTCAACCAAGCCTTGGAGCGAGAGGCGGTGAGTTGGATCCGCGCCCATCCCTGGCAGGTTGCAGCGTTGCTGCCCCGGCGCGCACCGCGTCTCTGGATCAGCCTCGGCTACAACCGCAAGGGGCTTTCGGCCGGCTGGCCCCTTTTGGTCGTGGGTCTGGGTGGGCTGCTCGCTCTGGCATGTGTGGGCGGGTGGGTGGTGAGGCGCGATCCGCGATACCGTCCCCTGCTGGTCCTCGTCGTTGGGTATTGGCTCTTTCTGTTGCATACCCCGGCTGAAGCGCGCCGAACTCTGCCCTTGCGCCTGCCCGCCCTCGTCCTCGCCGCCACTGCCGTCGATGCCGCAGTGCGACGACGACAAGGCGAGCCAATCCCGTACGTCACTGGCATCCCCCTCTCCACCACGTAGGATGTGCGCATGTCCCGTCGCGTTTCACCCCTGTTCGTTCTGATGATCGTCGGCTGCGCCCGCCCAGCAGGCATCGGCGAAGGGCTCGAAGAGCTTGGTACCTTTGAGGGCTTCGTCGACCCCGCCAGCGGCGAAGTTCACCTCGGCTTCCATGATGCCGCGGGTAACCTCGTCGAGGCGCCGGGCCGGTTGGAGCAGGCCGTGACCTTGGCCCCAGTGACGGAGGACAAGAACGGCACGCGGGGGACAGCGACGGCGGCGGACACCGCCGAGTTCGCGGTGGAGTGCAACGGCGTTGGGGCCTGCATCGCGCCGTCGACCGCGCCCGTCGCTGTGGCAGGTGGCTGCGGCGCCGGCGTCGACAGCTTTGATCTGGACGTTACGGTTCGGGCTTTTTTCCCCACGGGCGTATCCGCCGCACATGTGGAGTTTTTGACAATAACGAACCTCGACGTTCCGAGCGCAAACAACACGATTTGCAACAGCGATGTTGCCTCGCCCAATATCAATGTCGGTGGCGCCGCGCTGAACACCAGTCTCGGCATGTTTCGTTACGGGCTGTTGTTGCCAAGCCCTGGAGCCCCAGGCTCGGCGGTGGCCGGCGCGGCCGACACCGTCCGCTGGAAATTCCGCAACCCGGGCGGGCGCTTCAAGTTCACGGGCCGCATCGTCGGACGCCGCTGTGCGTCGGCGGGTGAATGCGGCAGCGCCACCATCGCCACTGATTTTTGGACCGCCGAGAGTGCCGACGCGAACCAAAGTGTCCTCGCTGCCGCCGAGGGCAACGGCGTCGTCTACGTCGCTGGCGGCTTCACCTACGTCGGTCCGCGGACGGGATCGCTGGCGTTGCTCAACGATGCTGCGGCGGGGTCACCGGGCAGTCCGAGGCTCCCCTCCGCCGCCGTCGAACCTGGCAACGTCAACGCCGCGGTCGCGGACGGCAGTGGTGGGGTCTTCATTGGAGGAACCTTCACCAGCGTCGGTGGCACTGCGCGCTCTTTCGTCGCGCACATCCTGTCGAACGGCAGCTTGGATTCCGCCTTCGTTCCGCCCGCAATCACCGGCACCGCCGTGCGCGCGCTGGCCTTGGTGGATGGCAAGCTGTTCGTCGGGGGCATTATTGCCCTGGCCAGTCCCGCCCGGGCGAACGTCTTGGCGCTATCGGCCGCCACCGGCAGCATCGATGCGTGGGTCGCCGACGCCAACGGAGAGGTGCGCGCTTTGGTGGGTGCGGCCGGGTCGCCAGGAACGCTCTACCTGGGCGGGGCGTTCACGACGGTGGGAGGGGCGGCTGCCAACGGCATCGCTGCCACGGACACGGCAACGGGCGCGGCCTTCACGTGGACCCAGCCGATCGCGAACTCCTCGGTCTTCACCTTGGCCCTCAGTGGTAATACGCTGTACTTGGGTGGTATTTTTACGACGATGAATGGCTCCACGCGCAACCGGCTGGCCGCCCTGAATGCGACCACCGGTGCGTTGTTGGCGTGGGCGCCCGCGGCGACTTCCGCCGTGAACGCAGTCGCCGTCAACGGTGCCAACGTTGTCATCGGTGGCGCCTTCACCAACCTCGTCGGAGCCAGCCGCAGCCGCTTCGGCGTCGTCGACGGCGTGACCGGTGCCCTCCAGGCGCCAAACCCCGGAGCCACGACGGGGACAGTGGATGCTCTCGCCGTGGACGCCGCCAGCAACATCTACGTCGGCGGCCAATTCACGGCTTTTGGTGGCGATACCGCACGCGCCCGGCTCGCCGTCGTCAACGCTGCTGGCACCCTCCTGCCCTTCGCTGCCGCCGTTGGTCCCAACAATACGACGAACACGACCAAGAACTCCGTGGCTGCCATCGCCGTCGCAGGTGGCGTGGCGTTCGTCGGCGGCAGCTTTGACTCCGCGGGTGGTGTGAACCGCAACGGCGCCGCCGCCTACAGCCTGACCAGCGGCCAGGCGGGCGCATGGAACCCGAACCTGGGAGCCACCGGCATAGGGCGCGCGCTCGCCGTGCGCGGATCCCGGGTCTACATCGGCGGGACCTTCACCACCGTAGGTGGGGCTGCTATCTCTGACGTCGTTGCTGTCGACGCGACCACGGGCGTCGTCGACGGGGCGTGGACTGCCACCATCACCCGAGCCGGCACGGAAGTTGGCGTGCACGCCATTGCCGTCGACGCCGCCGGCCGCGTTTATCTGGGCGGGGCCTTCTCCAACATCAACGGCAGCGCCCGCGGCGGACTCGGCGTGACCGATGCGACCGGTGCCGTCGTCGGGGCCTGGGTCGCCGACATCAACGCCGCCGCTAACGAAGTCGTACGCAGCGTGGCCGTGTTGGCCGATGGCAACGTCGCTGTCGGTGGCGACTTCGCCAGCCTGCTCGGTGCCACGAACCTGGGCGTGCTGACTCCGGCGCCGGCGGCGGCATCGTTGGCGCAAAACCTCACCACCAATGGCCGCGTGAGTTGCGTGGATCCAGGTCGAGACTTCTTCGTCGCCGGCGGGTCTTTCACCACCATTGCTGGCCTTTCCCGGACCAATCTTGCGGTCGTAACCACCGCCGGAGTGAGGGCCTTCTCGACGGCCCCGAACGGGGCGATCTCGGCGTGCGACGTCGCTGGGAACAACATTCACGTCGGTGGGGCATTCACCTCCTTTGGCGCTGGCCTTGGTGCCAAGCGCTATGGCGTGTTGGGTATGCGCGGCACGGGCACCCTTAGCTTCGGCGCATCGGTGAACAACAATTCGGTCACGAGCGTCGCCGTCGCAGGTGAGTTGACGACCATCGGCGGATCCTTCGTCGACTCCCCGGTGACTTCCTCCAGCGCGGTGCGCACGGGGACAGCAACAGTGCTGGCGGACTGATCGCCTGCAATCTTGAGTTTCAAGACGCGCCAGCGTCTTGAATATCGAGCTTCAAGACGCGGCAGTGTCTTGAATATCAAAACTCAATCTAGCTAGGCTATCTACAGTGTCTGTGAGCAATGAGGTTTGCGATGATTTCTAGCTCTGATGAACCGCGCGAGAACCAACCCTACGAACCGCCTGTGTTGGGGCCTGCGACGCCGATTGCTGCCGTGACTCTCTTTTCTGGCACGGTGAATCCAGACGGCGGGACGGTCGATTTCGGTGACTGAAGCTTTTGGTTCCGGCCTCTGCCTTCGACGACGGCGCGGATGAGCATCGACGACGCCACGCCACCCCTCTTGGGAAACGCCGAGCGCCAGACTGCTGCGCGCAACGCCTTGGTGATCGCAACGCTAGTGCGCGCCACGGGTCTTCTTCGTTCCACCTTCATCCCCTCGCTGCCGATCAAAGGAGGCGCGCTGCTGGTCAGCGGCGTCGTGCGTCCCGAAGAGCGGCACCTTGACGATCTCGATCTTTGGGTCCGCCCCGACCAGGTCCGCGCCGCCTTCGACGCCCTCGTCGCCGCGGGCTTTCGATCACCCGCGGGGCCACCGTCCACGACCCACGCTGGCGACCCCTCCCTCGACGCCCCGACGCACCAACTGCCGGTGCTACTCTCGCCCCACGGCGTGCTCGTCGAATTGCACCTTCAAAGCCATGCCGCGGGCGACGCCGGGGCCTTCGATGCCTGCTACAGCGCCGGCGTCGACGTGGAGGTGCTGGGAACCACGGTGCGCGTTCCCTGTGCCTTGCACCTGCTCGAACAGGTGGCAGCCCACGTCGCCGTGCACCACTTCGGCGACCTGCGCTATTGGCGCCGTCATGTGAACGATGTGCGCCGCCTCGTCGAGCGCGCCCCAGAACTGGCCGCCCTTCGTGGGCGCCCAGATGGGGTGGGTTTGAGTCTGCGGGTGGCCCGCGGCAGCGACGTGCCCGATGGCGCCGACGGCTGGCTCGCTGGCTTCTTTCTCGATCCTTCCCCGGCGGCGCAGGCGGCCTGGGGTCTCGCTGCAGTGCTCGCTCGGAGCGCGCGCTTTGTCCGCCGCGATCCAGCCGGCGTCCTGCGGGTGCTGGTGCCGACGTCGAAGCACTTGAGATTCACCGGCGATCTCGTTGATGGCCACCGCCTCACGGTGGCCCACCTCAGCCGCTGGCGCCGCATCACAGCTCGGGCTTTCGGTGCCACCGCTCAGGGGTCGGGGAGACCCAAGGCGGCTGTCAACGCCGGCGCCAGTCGCGCAGCGTAGGTGGCCGTCATGTGGTTGCCATCGCGAAAGCGGATGACGCCGTCGTCGTCGCGGACGGAGCAGGGAAACTTGGGGCACACCGCGCTCGACAAACTGACGACGAAGGCCCCTTCTCGGCCGGCTTCGGCCATTCCCGCAACCAGGGCGGCGGCGAAGGGGGCTGCCCGCGGATTGGGCCGCAAGATCGCGCACGCCCTGCCGTCGACATGGTCCGCCAAGCAGACGGGCACATCCGTTGATGGCGTTGGAATGTCTTCAATGTAGTACGCAATGGTGCTGATCGGCAGGGATTTTATTGTCTCATAAATTCCGCGAGACCAGATGGATGGAAGCATCTCTGGGGTCGCGAGATTTCCGGCGGAATCCAGAACTGAATTTGCGGTCGAAAGTGCGGAGGTGAGAAACACGAATGAAACGTGTTCGACGTAGATTCGAGCCACGACGTTATCGCGCCAGGCGTCGCATTCTGCATAAGCCCGGCGCAAGCGGGGAAGGTAGCGGGGGGCGGCGAAGGGCAGGCAGGCCGACTTCGTGAACACCAAGAGGCGCCAATGACGCTCGCCAGCCAATTTCTCGAAGGCCGGCACGAGATGCTCAGCGTGGGAATCGCCGACGAGGGCAACCGTCGTTGATACCGAGGGGTCGCCCAGCACACAGGCCGTCGCCTCGGTGTCGTAGAAATCCTGGGAGCAAGACTTGACGTTTGCAACGCGGTCGAAGCGAGCCCCATCGGGCGTCTTGACGTCGTCGGCGTGGCTGCGTTTGCCGGCCACCACCAAGGCGGGGCCAGCGACGACGCCGACTGCGACCATGCCGCCCACGGCCAATGCCATTGCTGGGCGAGGACGTAGGAGCAGGCTCGATTGCAATGCGCGCGCCTCGACGAAGGAATGCAAGAGCCAGGCGGCCCCGAAGGAGACGGCGACGGCGCCCACGCGCACCCACAGCGGTGAATTGTTGGGGAAGTCGAGCAGTGGTCCGGCCAAGACCAGGCAAGGCCAGTGCGTGAGGTACCAGGAGTACGAAAGCCCGCCGACGAATTGGAAGGGTCGCCGCGACAGCAACGCCGACGGACCGGCAGCGATGAAAAGCGCAGTCCCCACCACGGGCACGAGTGCGGCGGGGCCCGGGAAGGGCGTCGACTCGGTAAAGAAGGTCACGGCACCCAGCAGCAGGGCGAGACCGACAGCGCGAAGCACAGAAGCAAACTGGGGCGCCCAGCGCAGGCGCTGCTCCAACACGGCCAAGAGCGCACCCGCCGACAGCTCCCAGGCGCGGCTGTTAAGCCCGAAGAAAGCCCATGGAGAACCCGACGACGTCATCCAGATGGACACGATGAGGGAGGCGGCAGCGATCCCAACAGCGAGGCTGAGAATTCCCCAGGGTCTGCGGCGTCCGACCAGGATGATGGCTGGCCAGACAAGATAGAACTGCTCCTCTAAGCTTAGTGACCAAAAGTGAAGAAATGGACTCCGGACCGCATCGCCAGCAAGATAGTCTGTGGTCTGAATGGCGTAGTTCGCATTCGCTAGAAAGAGCGCCGAACCGGCCGCATCTTTTGCAAGGATGTGCCACTCGAACGCCGGCAGCGCGATGAATGCAGTCAGTAGAGTGAAGACAAGCGTGATGATCGACAGGGGCAAGAGACGACGGGCGCGACGCCTGTAGAACTTCGACAAGGAGAGGCTCCCGGTCGTACGCAGCTCCCGCAACAACACGCGGGTGATGAGAAAGCCGGACACGACGAAGAAAGCGTCGACGCCGACGTAGCCTCCGCCGAAGACGCTGAAGCCGAAGGCCTGGAACACCCTCTCGAAACCGGCGTGGTAGCCGACGACCAAGACGATGGCGATGGCGCGGAGACCCTGAACATCGAGGCGAAAATCAGGGCGCGTGCTGGCGTCGTCCACGTCTTCCTTCTCGCACTGAACACCACCGGTGGCCACCCGCGAGCGCGCGGGGGCGCCGTTGCTGCCTCCCGAGCCCCCGGCACGTGCGGCAGGCATGCCAAACCGCGGGGCTGAGCGTTGCGCTATCCAGTGAAGGAAAGACCCGCTCGCCGCCAGGAATCCATGATCGAGCCCATCGCAGCCGCAGCTGGCCGTCGCACCCTTGCCGAGCTCATGCGCCTCGATGGCCGCGTCGTCGCCATCACCGGTGGAGCTGGACACATCGGGGCCGCGGTGGCGGAGAGCGTCGTCGAGCTGGGTGCCCATGTGGCCGTGCTCGATCTGCCGGGACGAGCCGCGCCTGCAGCGGCGCTTCTGCATCGGGCGCACGGGGGCGAGCACCTGGGCGTCGATGTCGATCTCGCCGATGTGGAGCACGTCGGCCGAGCGGTGCAACCGGTGCTCGATCGCTTCGCCCGGCTCGACGTCCTCATTCACTGTGCTGCGCTGGTCGGTACCTCGCAGCTCAGCGGTTGGTCGGTGCCGTTCGCCGAACAGAGGCTGCCGGCCTGGCAGAAGGCCCTCGATGTCAATGTGAGCTCGGCCTTCGTGCTCGTCCAAGCGGCGCTGCCTGCACTCTCCTCGAGCGGTCACGGCTCGGTCGTGTTCGTCGGCAGCATCTACGGTGTCGTCGGGCCCGACTGGCGCCTCTACGACGGTACGGCGCTCGGAAATCCCGCGGCCTACGCAGCGTCGAAGGGAGCCTTGCTCCAGTTGATGCGCTGGTTAGCAACGACGCTGGCGCCGACTGTGCGCGTCAACGCCATCTCTCCCGGCGGGGTCTGGCGCCAAACGCCCGAGCCCTTCCATGCTCGCTACGTCGACCGGACGCCGATGAAGAGGATGGCCACAGAAGAGGATTTGAAGGGGGCTGTGGCCTACCTCGCCAGCGACCTCTCGGCCTACGTGACCGGCCAGAATCTCATGGTGGATGGAGGGTGGACGGCATGGTGACACACAAGCTGATCGACCTGCCGTCGTCGACGAAGCGCCACGAGGGGGAGCTCGTCTTTTGCCGAAACTGCGTGATGTCGTCGACGCGCCCGCGCATCGAGTTCGACCACCGCGGCTGGTGCAACGCCTGCGTCTGGGGGGAAGAAAAAAAGACCCTCGTCGACTGGGAGGGCCGCTGGAAGAAGCTCGAAGCCCTGTGCGACCGGGTGCGCAAGACCGACGGCTTCGACGTGCTCGTTGGTGTCAGCGGGGGCAAAGATGGCAGCTACGTGTCGCATGAGCTCAAGCACAAGCTCGGCATGCACCCCCTGGCCATCACTGTCACTGTGCCGCTGGCCCTGCGGCTGGGAAACGAGAACCTGGAGCGTTTCAAGGCGAGCGGGTTCGATCACATCCAGGTCACGCCGAACCCCGTCATCACCCAAAAGCTGAACCGCATTGGTTTCATCGAACAGGGACGTCCGCTCTTCGGTTGGCAGATCAACTTGCAGGTCTGCGTGCTGCGCATCGCCCTCGCCTTAGATATTCCGTTTATTATGTATGGTGAAGACGGTGAAATTGAGTACGGTGGAAGTACGGAGACGAAGAATCAATGGTCCTACTCCATGGCCTATGCAATTCGCGTATATCTGAGTGGTCATGATCCCATGGAAGAGCTCAAGAAGATCGGAACTAACCACAGCGAAGCCGATCTGTACTGGTGGCGCTTCCCGACGATGGACGCCATCGAGAAGCTGAACCCCCAGGCCTCGCACTGGTCGTATTTCGAAGACTGGGATCCCTATCATCACTATCTGATCGCCAAGGAGAAATGCGGGCTGCAGGAGCGCGAGGATGCGTCGTCCGGGACCTATACGAACTTCGCCCAAACCGACACGTGCCTCTTCGACCTCCACATGTATCTGGCCTACCTGAAATTCGGCTGGGCACGTTGCAGTCAAGACGCGGGCATCGATATTCGCCGCGGCGCGATGACCCGCAAACAGGCCATCGAGCTCGTGAAAGTCTATGACTGGCAGCCTTTGCCCGAAGACTTCATTGTGCAGTATTTGAGGTATTTTGAGATGACGCGGGAGGAGTTCGATGCCGTGTTGGACCAGCACGCAAACAAGAATATTTTAAAGAAAGAAGATGGCATCTGGAAGCCGAACTTCAAGATCGAATGATTGTCGGCGTCGTCGACTACGGCATGGGCAATCTGCGTTCGGTGCAAAGCGCGCTTGAGCTCTTCAAGGCCGAAGTCCGCATCACCGACGACGCAGCCCTGCTCGCGGGCTGTGATGGCTTGATTTTGCCGGGTGTCGGCTCCTTCTTTCGCGCGATGCAACACATCGAGGAGCGCGGGCTGCGAGAGGTCCTGCACGGCCTTGTCGACGACGGCCTGCCGCTGCTGGGCATCTGCTTGGGCATGCAGCTCTTGGCGCGAGAAGGGAGCGAAGACGGCGTCGCTGCGGGCCTCGGCTTCATCGATGCACGGGTGGAGCGCCTGGATGTTGTTGACAGGCCTGTGCCTCACGTCGGCTTCAACGCGACGCGCTTCACCGAGCAGGGACGCGCTCTTTGCGGCGGTCTGGGTGCCTCCGCTGATTTCTACTTCGTTCACAGCTACCGCATGGTGTGCAGCGACGACGACGACGTGGCGGGCTGGTGCGATTACGGGGGCGAGTTCGCGGCGGTGGTGAAGCGCGGCAATGTCATGGGTGTGCAGTTCCATCCCGAGAAGAGCCAGTCGAACGGCCTGAAGTTGATTCAATCTTTTTTGCAGTTGGCGGCTGCGTGCTGAAGCGTCGGCTCATCTTCGCCTTGCTCTGGCAGAAGGGGGCCTTCTGGCTGAGTCGCAATTTCCGCGTGTCCAAGGCCGGCAACCTCGGCTGGCTCGAGAAGAACTACAATTTCGCCGTCATCGCCGACGCCATCGACGAGCTGGTGGTTCTCAACGTGTCACGCGAGCCCGGCCACATGCACGACTTCGCCGCCGACGTCGCTGCGCTTTGTGCTGGGGTCTTTGTCCCCCTCACCGTCGGCGGCGGCATCCGCTCGCTCGATGATGCCGCGCTGCTCTTGCGCAACGGCGCCGACAAGCTGTTGGTGAACACGCCGCTGTACGAAGAATCAGAGCTCGTGCGTGAGCTCGTCGCCACCTATGGGAGCCAGTGCATCGTGGCCAGCATCGACTACAAGCGCACAACGACGTCGACGGAGGTGTATTCGCAGCAGGGCGCGCGCGGCACCGGGCACAGCGTCGAGACAGCCGTGGCCCGCGCCGTCGAGCTGGGAGCTGGCGAGATCTTGCTCACGTCGATGGATCGCGACGGCACCGGCCAAGGATACGACCTCGAAGTGTTGAGACGGGTGGCGGCGACGACGTCCATTCCGGTGATCGCGTCTGGGGGCGTTGGCAATTTCGAACATCTCGCAGCGTGGCTCGAAGACCCGCTCGGAACGGCGGCTTGCACGGCCAACATCTTCAATTTCCTCGGCGGCGGCCTGCGCGAGGCCCGTGACCACATCGTGAGCCGGGGCATCCCGCTGGCGACCTGGGAGCCTGGGTGGCGGGGATGAAGAACACGCTGACCACCGACGACATCGCCACCTATCTCGCGCGACAGCTCACGAACTTCTTTCCCGACCGCGAGGTCACACCTGCCGAGCTGCGCCCCCACGTCGGCGTCGCCCTCGAGCGCTTGGAGCACTGTTTCCTCAACGTGCGCCGCCGGGGCTACTTCGACGGGTTGCAGGCCACCTTCGATCATCTGCACACCGACCAATACGCCTCGTTCCTTTGGTTCGTCGGCAACACCATCCACATCGCCAGCGGCGATCGTCGACTCGCTGTCAAAAGCTACGCGTTGAACAAGGCACTGCACGGTCTCGACGTCTTCTTCGAGGTCGGCATGCCCGAGATCTTCTGCTTTCAGCATCCCGTCGGCACCGTGATCGGACGCGCGAAGGCCCTGGGGAACCACCTCTTCGTCTACCAAAACGTCAACATCGGCGGCTCCATCGACCTCGAGTATCCGTCGTTGGGTGAAGGCGTCGTGCTCTTCAACGGCGCCACGGTGAGCGGCCCAACGACCATCGGCGACAACGTCTGGCTCGGTCCCCAATGCAACGTGAAGGGCGGCGCGATTCCGTCGTCGTCGTTGGTCTTCGGCAGCGGTCCGAACGTCGTCGTGAAACCCACCCATCGCAGCGTGAGAGCGCACTTCTTCGAGCGGGTGCCCTCGTCGCCGCAGGCCAGCCCATGAGCCACGTCATCGTCGCTGGGCGGTCGATTGGGGGAGCCGCGCCCTGCTTCGTCATCGCCGAGGCCGGCGTGAACCACAACGGCGACGTCGCCCTGGCAGAGCGTCTCGTCGACGCCGCCGCCGACGCGGGGGCCGACTGTGTGAAGTTCCAGACGTTTCGCGCGGCGCGTTTGGTGTCGTCGTCGGCGGAGAAGGCGCCCTATCAGCAACAGGCCACTGGCCAAGGCTCGCAGCAGGAAATGCTCGAAAACTTGTCACTGCCCGACGACGCTTGGCCACGCTTGATGGCGCGGGCCAGCGACAGACGCATCCTTTTTCTCTCCACCCCCTTCGACGCGGAGAGTGCCGACCTGCTGCTTCGGCTTGGCGTTGGCGCTCTCAAGCTCGGGTCCGGCGAATTGACCAACCACCTCTTGTTGGCCCACGTCGCGGGCGCGGGTGTGCCGCTGCTCTTGTCGACGGGGATGGCCTCGCTCGACGACGTCGCTGCCGCTCGGGATCTCGTGGTTGCCGCTGGGGCGCCGTTGGCACTCTTTCATTGTGTGTCGAGCTATCCAGCCGCTGCGAGTGACTGCAACTTGCGGGCGATGGCGTCGATGCGCGCGGCCTTTCAGTGTCCCGTGGGCTTCTCCGATCACACGCTCGGCGTCGACATGGGCCTGGCGGCGGTGGCTGCCGGTGCCGAACTCTATGAGAAACACCTGACCCTTTCGCGCTCGATGGCGGGTCCCGATCACCGTGCTTCGCTTGAGCCCGAAGAGATGAAGAGGCTGATCGTCGCCCTGCGCGGCGTCGAGGCTGCGCTGGGTGACGGGGACAAGCGCCCGCGGCCGGCGGAGCTCGAGGTGCGTCGGGTCGCTCGCCGCAGTTTGTTTTGGACTGCCAAGCTGCGCGCCGGTGACGTCGTGGTGGCGGCCAACATCGAGGCCTTGCGCCCAGCAACCGGCATCGAGCCCACGCGTTGGCGTGACGTCGTCGGCCGAGTCGTGGCCCGCGACGTCGACGCCGGCCGCCTCATTGCTTGGGAGGATCTCCGCTGATGCGCATCGCCGTGCTCACAACGGGGAGACAGGACTGGGGCATTCTGCGCTCCACTTGCGTGGCCCTGCGCGACGACGCGCGCTTCGCCCTCTCGCTCTGGTCGGGCGGCATGCACGAGAGCGCCGATTTTGGCGCGACCGTGAAGGACGTCGTCGAAGCAGGCTTTGTCGTCGACGAGCACCTCGATTGGCTCAGCAGCGCCGACATGAGCGGGGTCGATCAAGCTGGCGGCGCACTCGCCCTGGTGGGTCGCGCGTTGGCCCAGCGTCGTCCCGAGGCCCTGCTGCTGGTCGGTGATCGCCTGGAGACCGCGGGGGCGGCGTTGGCGTCGACGTTGGAGCGCATTCCGATCGTTCACCTGCACGGCGGCGAAGAGACCGAAGGCGCCTTCGACAACGCCCTGCGCCACGCAATCACCAAGATGAGCCACTTGCACCTGGTGTCGCACTTCGATCACGCCGCCCGTGTGCGCGCCATGGGCGAAGACCCAGCGCACATTCACGTCGTCGGCGCCCCGGGCCTGGACAACCTGCAGCGCAGCGATCTCAGCGATCGGGCCGAGCTGGAGCTCAGCTTGGGCCTGCCTCTGAAGCCCCCCGTCGTCATCGTCACACTGCATCCAGCCACCCTCGGCATCGATCCCCGCGTCGAAGCCGAAGCCGTCGTCGCTGCCATGGACGCCGTCCCTGCCACCTATGTGATCACGCTGCCCAACTCGGACCCGGGGGGCGCCACGACGCGCGCCGTGCTGCTCGCCGCGGCGCAGGCACCACGTCGCATCGTCGCCGAAGCGCTCGGCGAACGTCGATACTGGGGGCTGATGCGCATCGCCGACGCCATGTTGGGCAACAGCTCCAGCGCCTTGTTGGAGGCCCCCGCCGTCGGGCTGCCCGCGGTGAATGTCGGAAATCGGCAACGCGGCCGGCGGCGTGGGGCCAGCGTCATCGACGTCGACGCCGACGCCACCACCATCACCAACGCGCTGCGCCTGGCAGTGCTGCCTGAGACCAAGGCCCGACTGCACGTGGAATCCGCCCAGGGCGAGGGCTCCAGCGCCCAGCGCATCCTTGCGGTGCTGGCCGCCTGGCAGCCGCCGTCGCCGCCGTCGAAGCGTTTTTTTGGCAGCGGAGTTGCTCCATGAGCTTCGATCTTCGAGCCGCGAGCGTCGACGTCAGCGGCTCGTTGCGCGACGCGCTCGAAACGCTGGACCGCGGCGCCATCGGCATCGCCTTCGTCGTCGAGGTTGGCGGGCGCCTGTGCGGGACCCTCACCGATGGCGACGTGCGACGCGCCATCCTTGCAGGCAAAGGTCTCGATCAGCCATTGCTGCCGCACATCGAAAAGGCCTTTACAGCGTCGTCGACGTCCGCAAGCCGCCCTGAAGTCCTCGACCTGATGCAGGCGCGCAGCATCGCGCAGGTGCCGGTACTCGATGAAGAGGGACGCCTGAGCGGGGTGCACCTCCTGCGCGAGCTGCTGGGCTCGGTGGAGCGCCCGACCTGGGCCGTCATCATGGCCGGCGGTCGCGGCGTGCGCCTGCGTCCGATCACCGACTCGATCCCCAAGCCCATGCTGCGCGTTGCGGGTCGACCGATCCTCGAGCGCATGGTCCTGCACCTCGTCGGCTTTGGCATCCGCCGCATCTTTCTGAGCATCGGCTACATGGGCGACGTGATTGAACGGCATTTCGGAACGGGCGCGGCCCTCGGCTGTCAGATCCAGTACCTGCGCGAGCACCAGCCTTTGGGCACTGCAGGGGCTCTGTCGATGCTGCCGACGGCACCGCAGCACCCGCTGCTGGTGCTCAACGGCGACCTCCTCACGCAACTTCACGTCGGCGACATGCTGGGCTTCCACGATCGAGGCCTCCATCAGGCCACTGTCGCCGTCACGCAGTACACACACACGGTTCCCTTCGGTGTCGTCGAACTGCACGAGGACTGCGTCGTCGATCTCAGCGAGAAGCCAACGACAGCGTGGTGGACCAGCGCCGGCATCTATTGCTTGTCCCCCGAGGTGGTCGCCCGCGTTCAGCCTGGCGTCGACACGCCGATGACCACGGTGTTGGGCGACTGCATCAGCCGCCGTGAACGCGTGGGGGCCTTTCGCATTCTGGGCGATTGGATCGACGTCGGTCGGCCAGACGAGCTCAAACGGGCGCGGGGCGAACCGTGACGAGGAAGATCTGCACGGTCTGCGCGCGCGGGGGCAGCAAGGGCGTCAAAGACAAGAATCTGCGTGAGCTGCTGGGCAAACCCTTGATCGCTCACACCCTCGCGCATGCCTTCGAGAGCGGCATTTTCGACGACGTCGCGGTGTCAAGTGACAGCCCTGCCATCCTGGCCGTGGCCGCCCAATGCGGCGTGCGACATCTTGTGGAACGCCCCGCTGCGTTGGCCACTGACACTGCCGCCAAGGTGCCAGCCATCCGACACTGCGTGGAAACCATCGAAGGGCGCCTAGGACTGCGTTTCGACGTCTGCGTCGACCTCGATGCCACCGCGCCCCTGCGAACGCCAGACGATGTGCGCAACAGCGTCGCCTTGCTCAAAGCGCGGGGCGCCTCGAATCTCTTCTCCGTGGTCCTGGCGCGGCGTTCGCCCTATTTCAACCTCGTGGAGGTCGACGAAAGCGGCATCGCCCGCCTCTCAAAGAAGCTTCAACACCCCGTGGTCCGTCGCCAGGACGCCCCGCTTTGTTACGACATGAATGCCTCCATCTATGTCTGGCAGCGCGATGCCCTCGACGTCGCCGACACCGTCTTTCTCGGGACCACCGCCGTCTATGTCATGGATCACCGATCGGCCTTCGACATCGACGACGAAGTGGATCTGCGCATTGTCGAGCTCTTGCTCAAAGAGCGCGCATGAGCCTTCACTTGCTCGTGATTGGGGGTGGTTCGATCGGTATGCGCCACGCGCGCGTCGCTGCCACGTTGGGGGCCGAGGTCGCCATGGTCACCGCCCGCCTCGACATCGACGGCCTGCGCTTCGCCTCATTGGATGCGGCGGCCATCTTTGCCGCTGACGTCGTCGTCATTGCGAATGAGACCGGCAAACACCATGGGACCCTGACGTCGGTCTTGGCGCGGTGGCCCAGCGCCAAGCTCCTCATCGAGAAACCGCTCTTCGCCGAGCCGCTGGCGCTGCCGCTGACGATGACGATGACGACGAAGGCCTACGTTGGGTACTGCCTGAGATTTCACCCGGCGGTTCAAGCTCTGGTCGAGCGCACGGCGCAGCGCCGTCTGTTTTCAATCCAGGCCACGGTCGGACAGCATTTGTCGATGTGGCGGCCGGATCGCGACTATCGCTCGACCTATTCGGCCCGCGCGGGTGAAGGCGGCGCGCTCCGCGATCTCTCCCATGAGCTCGACCTCGTGCAGCTGGTGGGTGCTCGTTGGCGTCGAGTGGCGGCCCTCTTGGGTCAGGTAACGGACCTCGAAGTCGCTTGCGACGACGTCGCTTCCCTGCTGCTGCAGACCGAGCGCTGCCCGAACGTTGTCGTGCACCTGGATCTTGTGGACCGGTCGCCCCGGCGCTCGCTGGTGGTGCATGCCGAAGACATGACCATCGAGGCCGACCTGATCGCGCACACTCTCACCATCGACGGTCAGATTGAGCAGCTCGAGGTCCCGCGCGACGCGTTGTTTGAGCGCCAATTACAAGCCGTCGTCGACGGCGACGAGCGTTGGTTGTGCCGCCTGGGCAGCGCCGTAGACGTCTTGCATCTCATCGCCGCCGCCGAGCGTGCAGCCGGAGCTTCAACCTGGGAGCAGCGAGCAACATGAGCGGCCAAGAACGAGGACAGTCATGCATCCGATGATGGGAAAACGCGTGCTCGTCACTGGGGCCGGCGGCTTCATCGGCTCACACCTGTGCGAACGACTCGTGCAGGAAGGTGCTCAGGTGCGGGCGATGGTGCATTACAACGCGCTCGGCGCCTGGGGTTGGCTCGACCACTCCGCGCACAAAGAGGCCCTGGAAGTCGTGGCCGGCGACGTCGTCGACCGCGACTGCGTGCGCGCAGCGGTGAAGAACGTCGAGGTCGTGTTTCATCTCGCGGCCTTGATCGCGATTCCCTACTCCTACCAAGCACCCTTTGCCTACGCGCGGACCAACATCGAAGGCACCATGAACATCTTGGCCGCAGCGCAGGAGGCGGGCTGCGCACGTGTCGTTCACACCTCGACGAGCGAGGTCTACGGCAGCGCGCGCAGCGTCCCCATCGACGAGGAGCATCCGCTGCAGGCGCAGTCGCCCTATGCGGCGTCGAAGATCGGCGCGGACAAGATGGCCGAAGCCTTTCACCTGTCGTTTGGTGTGCCGGTGGTGACGGTTCGTCCCTTCAACACCTTCGGGCCGCGACAATCGGCACGTGCCGTGTTGCCGGCCATCGTGGCGCAGGCCCTGGTGGGCGAACGCATCAAGCTGGGGAGCCTGCGTCCCACCCGCGACTTGAATTTCGTAGCCAACACCGTCGACGGCTTCATCGCGGCGTCGTCGTCAGCAGCGGCGGTCGGTGAGACCATCAACCTGGGCAGCGGCCGCGAGATCTCCATCGGCGATCTCTTGAGGTTGGTGGGCCGGATCCTCGGGAAAGAGCTCGTCGCCGAGGAGGAGCAAGTTCGCCTGCGGCCCGACAAAAGCGAGGTCGCGCGGCTCTTGGCGAGCAATGAGAAAGCGAAGCGCCTGCTTGGGTGGGCGCCGGCCATCGGCTTGGAAGAGGGTCTACAGCGCACCGTTGCCTGGCTGCGCGCAAACGCGGGGCTCTACCGCCCCGATCGCTACACCGTGTGACGGCAGCGCCGAATCTTGCAGGCGCGCGCGTGATGGGGGATCTCGAAGCTGCATGAACTTCGCTGCGCCCAGCCAGCACGAACTCCCCATGGCACCCCCCGGACCCTGGTGGCGCATCTTCCTGCGCCGGCCCATGCACCTCGTCCTCGACGTCGCGGTGTTGGCTCTGGCCCTGGCTCTTGCCTATCTCTTCCGCTTCGAGTTCGTGCTGCCGCGCGTCTGGTCCGAGCGCGCGCTGACCCAGCTGCCCTTCGTGTTGGCCCTGCAGCTGCTCACGCTCTTGGCCGCCGGCGTCTACTCCTACATCTGGCGCTATGTGGGTCTCGCCGAAATCTCCGGCTTCGCGCGCGCCGCCCTCTACACCCTGGCCCCGCTCATCGTCATCCGGTTGGTGCTGCCGACGACGATGGATCTCTATCGCATGCCGCTGTCGGTGATCTTCATGGACACCGTGCTCGGCTTCGGCTCCGTCCTCGCCTTGCGCGTGGTGCGTCGCGTCGTGTACGAGCGCTTCGAGCGTCAAGAAGGCCAGAGCAACAAAAGGCGAAAGGCTGTGCTGCTCATTGGGGCGGGCAAGGCCGGAGTGCTCGCCGCTCGTGAGCTCGTCGGTCGTGGGGCGAGCGAGATGCTCATCAAGGGCTTCGTCGACGACGATCGCGAGAAGCTTGGCTCGGTCATTCACGGCGTCAAAGTGCTCGGCACCACCGCCGACCTGCCGCGTCTGGTTCGCGAGCTCGGCGTCGACCACGTCGTCATCACCATCGCCAAGGCCGGTCGCGAGGACTTTCGCCGCATCCTTGGAGTGTGTGAGTCCATTCCAGTGAAAGCTCGCGTCATCCCTGCCATCCACGAGCTGCTCGCCGGTACGATCAGCGTCAACCGCATCCGTAACGTCGAGATCGAAGACCTGCTCGGACGCGAGCCCATTCAGCTGGATCGTGAGCTGGTGGGGGCCTTCCTCACCGGCAAGACCGTCGTCGTCACTGGGGCGGGGGGCTCCATCGGCTCCGAGTTGGCCCGTCAGGTGGCTCGCTTTGGACCCCGCCGCTTGCTGTTGCTCGAACGCGCCGAAGGAGCCCTGTTCGAGATTGATCGTGAGCTGGTTGCCAAACACGCGGGTCTGCAGATCGTCCCCGTGGTCGCTGACGTTGGTGATGCCGAGCGCGTCGACGTCGTCTTCGCCCAGCACCGCCCCGACGTCGTCTTTCACGCCGCTGCGCACAAGCACGTGCCGATGATGGAGAAGAACCCCGGCGAAGCGATCAAGAACAACGTCGTCGGCACCCGCACCGTCGCCGAGGCCGCCGGCCGGAATGGCTGTCGCGCCTTCGTGCTCATCTCCACCGACAAGGCCGTGCGTCCGACCTCGATCATGGGAGCAAGCAAACGCGTGGCCGAGCTCGTCGTGCAGAGCCTGCACCGGCGCTTCCCGACCACGCGCTTTCTCGCAGTGCGCTTCGGCAACGTCCTTGGGAGCGCCGGCTCGGTGATCCCGATCTTTCGCGAGCAGATCGTGCAGGGCGGTCCGGTCACGGTCACGCACCCCGACATGGTTCGCTTTTTCATGACCATTCCCGAGGCCGCCCAGCTCGTGCTGCAAGCGGGCGCTCTGGGCGAAGGTGGCGAGATCTTCATGCTCGACATGGGCGAGCCCGTGAAGATCCTGGAGCTCGCCAAAGACATGATCCGCCTCTCCGGGTTGCGACCCTACGACGACGTCGACATCGTCTTTTCCGGGGTCCGCCCCGGCGAAAAACTCTACGAAGAGCTCGGCACCGAAGGCGAGGACGCCAAAAGGACCAGGCATCCGAAGATCTTCGTCGGCCACATTGTTGGCATCGACGCCGCGGCCTTGGAGCCCGCCGTCGCCGCGCTGCTGAGTGCCGCCATCGACGATGACGCCGCAGCTGTGCGCCAGGGCCTCGCTTCCCTGATCCCCGAGTCCCTGCTGCTGCACCCGCCCATGGCGACGGCGCCGACTGCGGTGACGCCGTCGCTGTCGCCCGTCACGGTCTGACCTGATGGGTGGTCGCGTGCTTTGCTACCACCTCGTCGATGCGGGCATCGGCGGGCCCGTCGACCTCGATCGCCCCTCGTTCACGCGCCACCTGGACCTGCTCGCGAGTGCGGGTCACGTCCGACCGCTCCTCGAGGTTGCGCGCAGCGGAAAGGGGATCGCCCTGACCTTCGACGACGCCTTCGCCAACTTCGCCGAGGTCGTGTGGCCGCTGCTGTGGGCGCGTGGCCTGGCGGCGACCCTCTTTGTGCCGACGGGTTTCGTCGACGGTACCCACTGCTCGCCCCTGTCGACCGCTCGCCACCTCGCGCCTTGCTCTTGGTCGCAGCTGCGGACCATGAGTGACGACGGCCTCGAGCTCGGGTCGCACACGATGACGCACCGGAACCTGCGCTTGATTGACGACGACGGCATCGATGGCGACATCGTCGGCGCTGCTCGTCGCCTCCGGCAGGCCACGGGTCGCGAGCCCTCGAGCTTTTGCTATCCGCAGGCGAAGCGCTCGGCCCGCGTCGAACGCATCGCGCGGCGACACCATGAGCTCATCGTCACCGGCGGCGGCGGCGTCATCGACCCTCGCCGACCGTGGCGGGTGCCGCGTGTTTCCGTGGTTCGCGGCGGGATGCCTCTGGAGCTCTTGCTTCGTCTGCCCTGGGTGCCGCGCGAGTGGCTGGGCGACCGGGTGCGGCAATGGCGTCGCTGAGCGGCATGCTAGACCACGGAATGCGGCACCGACGGCGCGAGGATGCGTTGCTCACCGAGCTCCCCGACGGGACGGGCGTCGTCGTGCACCTCGAGAAGCGTTGCTATTACCCGTTGTCGAGAACTGGTGTGCTGCTGTGGCACCTCTACGACTCCGATGCTCGCCTCGACGACAATGCGTTGGTGCAGGCGCTGTTGGCGCGCTTCGCTGTCGACGAGGCCACGGCCCGTCTCGATGTCGAAGCCTTCGTCGGTCGTCTCGTTGCCGAAGACATCCTGACGGCCGACTGATGCCGGCGACGATGAGCATCGTGCGCCGCCGAGGGCCCGCTCTCGCGCCCGCGGGGCCAGCGGTGTTCCGCCAGGGCGCTCTTCAGATCCACAGCGAGCCGGGCGGCTGGGTCGTCGTCATCGTCGGACGAGCCAGGGCCGATGTCGACCGCGACGGCAGCATCTCGCTTTGCCTCGTCGACGATGGCGCGGACACGGCCCACCTCGCAGACAGCGTGCTGCTCGTGGTCGCCCGCGCCCTGATCGAGCGACACGACGGTTGGTTCCACGTGCATGCCGGTCTCGTCACCGATGACACGGGCTCGGCGACGCTGATCGTCGGCGAGAGCGGTGCAGGCAAGACGACGACGACGCTAGCGCTGGCCGCACGGCAGCACCTCCTCACCGACGACGTCGTCTTCGTTCAGTGCCGCGGGCAGGATGTGGTGGCGCGGGGGCTCTTGCGCCCCCTCCACGTCGGCGTGGCGACCCTGGAGATGTTCCCAGAGCTGCGCGCGAGCGTGCTGCCCGGCCTTTCGTCGGCGGGCAAAGCTGTCGTGGGTGTCGACGACGCAGGCGGCGCTGGGGCGGTCGTCGTGGTCGGCCGCTTGGTGTTCCCTTCCATTCACCAGGCGCCGCTCACCACGGCCGAGGGGATGTCGCCCTCGTTGGTCCTGCCTCTGCTCCTGCACGGAAGCGCGATGGTGGCCTGGCCGGGACTGCCGCTCGGCGCTGAGCATCTCCATTGTCTGGGGAAGCTGGCGAGGCTCCCCGGCTGCGCTCTTCGGATCGGCGGTGACGCCCTCGTCGAGCCGCGGTGCATTGCTGCTGCCGTCGAGTCCGTGCTGGGAGTGAAAGGGCCGGTGCCTGAGCCACGGCGCAAATGACGTCTCGTCGTCGCCGGTGCTATCTCGAGGAGGTGTCGGCCTACAGCCTCTTTGGCAAACGCGCCCTCGACCTCGCCGTCGCCGTCCCTGCGATCGTGATGGCCGCTCCCGTCATTGCTGCTGCCGCCCTTGCTGTGCGGGTCACCATCGGGGCGCCGGTGCTCTTTCGCCAACAGCGCCCCGGCTTGCATGGCCGGCCTTTTCAAGTCGTCAAGATGAGAACGATGACCACCGCGACCGACGCTGGCGGCGCGCTGCTGCCCGATGAGCAACGCCTGACGACCCTGGGGACAGTGTTGCGCAAGCTCTCCATCGACGAGCTGCCGCAGCTCTGGAACGTCGTCGAAGGCAGCATGAGTCTGGTCGGTCCGCGCCCACTGCTGATGCAATACCTCGCCCGCTATTCCCCCGAGCAGGCCCGGCGCCACGACGTCAAACCGGGCATCACTGGCCAAGCGCAGGTGCACGGCCGCAACACCCTGAGCTGGGACGAGAAGCTCGCTTTCGACACCTGGTACGTCGACCACGTCTCCTTCGCCGTCGACGTCGGCATCCTCGCAAAGACGGCGCTGCAGGTCGTCAGGAGCGATGGCATCAGCGCCGCGGGTCACGTCACCATGCCCGAGTTCATGGGGAGCCAGGCGTGAGCGTCTGCGTCGTCGGCGCCGGCGGCCACGCCAAGGTCATCATCGCTCTCATCGAGGCCAGCGGGGGGCGCGTTGGCGGTGTTTATGACGCAGACGTCGCCCGCGTCGGATCGCTGATCTTGGGACACTGCGTGCAGGCCCTCAGCGAGCTCGGGGCCAGCGATGACGTCGTCGTGGCCATCGGCGGCAATCGTGTCCGCCAACAGGTGGCAGCTGAGCTGTTCGCCTACCGCTTTGTCTCGCTGGTGCACCCCCTTGCCTGGGTGGCGCCGACGGCGAAGATCCTGCCGGGGGCCGTGGTGTTCGCGGGCGCCGTGGTGCAACCCGACGCCGTCGTCGGGGCGCACGCGATCGTGAACACTGGTGCCTCCGTCGATCACGATTGTGTGCTGGGGGAGTTCGTGCACCTGGGCCCAGGCAGCCACCTCGCGGGCAATGTCGTCGTCGACGACGGCGCCTTCTTGGGTGTGGGGGTCTCTGTGATCCCCGGCAAGAGGATCGGGCGCTGGGCCGTGGTGGGTGCGGGTGCGGTTGTCGTCGACGACATCGCCGACGACGTCATCGTCAAAGGCGTTCCCGCTCGCTGATCAAGGACCACGTGCCGCGCATCTACCTCTCCTCTCCCCACATCGGCCCTGACGAAGAGGGGCTCGTGCGCGAGGCCTTCGCGACCAACTGGGTCGCGCCCTTGGGGCCCCACGTCGACGCCTTCGAGCGGGAGCTCGCGTCTTACGTCGGCATCGGCCACGCGGCGGCCTTGTCATCGGGTACCGCGGCCTTGCACCTGGCCTTGCGCCTGCTTGACGTCGGCCCCGACGACGAAGTCATCTGCTCGTCGCTCACCTTTTCAGCCAGCGCCAACCCCATTGCCTACCAGGGCGCGCGCCCGGTCTTCGTCGACGCCGAACGCGCCACCTGGAATCTGGATCCCGTGCTGCTCGCCGAAGAGCTCGAGCGCTCGGCAAAGAGGGGGAAGCTGCCCAAGGCCGCCGTCGTCGTCGACATCTACGGCCAGAGCGCCGACTGGGGACCCATCAAGGCCGCCTGCGCGCGCTACGAGGTTCCCATCGTCGAAGACGCAGCCGAGGCGTTGGGCGCCACCTTCGATGGCTGCAAGTGCGGCACCTTTGGCAAGCTGGCGGTTTTTTCCTTCAATGGAAACAAGATCATCACTACTTCCGGCGGCGGCATGTTGGTGTCGGACGACAAATCTCTCGTCGACAGGGCGCGCTTCTTGGCGACGCAGGCCCGCGATCCAGCACCGCATTATGAGCACAGCGAGATCGGATTCAATTATCGCCTGAGCAATGTGTGCGCGGCCATTGGGCGCGGCCAGCTGCGCGTGCTCGACGAGCGCGTCGCCGCCCGCCGCCGGGTCTTCACGCGCTACCAGCAGGCCTTTGCCGACCTGCCGGGCATCACCTTCATGCCTGAGGCCACCGGCGGCAAAGGAGGGCAATCGACCCGCTGGCTCACCTGCGTCGTCGTCGACGAAGAGGCTTTCGGTGCCTCCCGCGAGGACGTGCGCGCAGCGCTCGTGGCCAGAGACATCGAGGCCCGTCCCGTGTGGAAGCCGATGCACCTGCAGCCGGTGTTCAGGGCCGGAGCCCACCAGGCCCGCGTCGTCGGCGGCGCCGTCGCCGAAGATCTTTTCGCCCGTGGCCTGTGCCTTCCTTCGGGCAGCAACCTCAAGGACGCGGAGTTGGACGAGATCATCGACGTCGTCCGCGCCTGCCGCCGATGAGGATCGCCCTGAGAGACGCCTTGCGCATCGCGGTGCCTCTGCTGGTGGGCCGGACCCTCGCTCCCGGCGTGGCGCGCTTCGTGGCTTTGCCCCGCGCGCTTGGTCGGGTCCCCACCGCCTCGGACGTCGTCGTCGACGCCGACGTCGCCGCTGAGGTTGTCAGGGGCGTCGAGGGCCTGCTGGGGATCTTTCCCGGCGGCGGTGGCACCTGCCTGACGCGAACGCTGGCCCGCACACTCGCGCTGCGCGCCGCTGGACTGCCCGTGCGCTTCGTGCTGGGCGTCCGCGCGGGCGCAGACGGGACACCTTGCGGACACTCGTGGCTGGAGCTCGAGGGCGCGCCTTTTTTGGAAGCGCGCACAGAGAACCTGGCCGCCTTCAACGTCGTCTATGCCGACGGCGGCCACACGCCTGGCCGCGCCAGCGCCCTGAACATGAAGACTCCATGAGCCGCCCTCGCGTAGCCCATGTGTGCACGATCGATCTCTCGCTGCGCTACCTCCTGCTGGGCCAGCTGAAGTTCCTGCAGGCGCAGGGCTACGACGTCACCGCGATCTCGAACGCCGGGCCAGACGTGCCCTTCCTCGAGCAACAGGGCATCCGCCACATCGCTGTCAAGATGACCCGCAGCTTTGCGCCGGCGCGCGACGCCGAGGCGCTGCTCGACTTGCGCCGGGTGTTTCAACGGGAGCGCTTCGACATCGTGCACACCCACAACCCGAAACCGGGGCTGCTCGGACAGTTGGCGGCGGGGCTCGTCGGCGTTCCCGTCGTCGTCAACACGCTGCATGGCTTCTATTTTCACGATCACATGCGGCCCTGGGCGCGGCGTTTTTACATCCTCCTCGAGCAGGTGGCGGCGGCCAACAGCGACCACATTCTCAGCCAGAATCCCGAGGACATCCGCACCGCCATCGCGGAGCACATCGCGCCCTCGTCGAAGCTCGAGCTGCTCGGCAACGGCATTGATCTGCAACGCTTCTCGCCCAGCACGGTCACGGTCGACGATGTCGAGGAAGTCAGAAAAGACCTGGGGCTCGGAACCGAAGACGTCGTCGTCGGCTTCGTCGGCCGCTTGGTTGAAGAGAAGGGCATCCTCGATCTCTTTGCAGCAATGCAACTGCTGCGGGTGCAGCATTCCGGACGCCGCTGGCGGCTGTTGGTGATCGGCCCCACCGACGTCGAAAAGAGCGATGCGCTCACGCTGCCCCGGGCACGCGCGCTCTTTGGCCGTGGCGTCGACGACGTCTGCGTCTTTGCGGGTTTGCGCCAGGACATGCCCCGCTTCTATGCAGCCATGGATGTCTTCGTGTTGCCCAGTCACCGCGAGGGTTTTCCCCGCGCGCCTATGGAAGCTGCCGCGATGCAACGCCCAGTGGTCGCCACCAACATCCGCGGCTGCCGCGAGGTGGTCGTCGACGGCGTCACCGGCTTGCTCGTGCCTTGGCGCGACCCGGCTTGTTTGGCCGCGGCCATTGGCAGCATCGTCGCCGATCCAGACCGCGCCCGCCGCTTCGGCGGCGAAGCACGGGCTCTGGCGGAGAGGAAATTCGATGAGCGCCTGGTGTTTCAAAAGGTGGCGGCCACCTACCAGCGGCTGCTGCGAGGGCGACGTCGATGAGGCTGCGGGTGTTGCACGTCATCAAGTCCCTGGGCCTCGGCGGTGCGGAGAGCCTGCTCGTCGATGGCGCCCGCGTGGCGCACTCCCTCGGCATGCACCACGACGTCGTCTCCTTTCTCCCCTGGAAAGACGCGCTGATCCCCGCTCTGCGCGAGGCCGGCGCCGACGTCACGCTCATCGAGGCCCGCAGCAGCGCCGGCATTGTGGCCGCCACCGACAAGCTGGTCAGCTTGCTGCGCCGACGGCGTCCCGACGTTGTCCACGCCCACCTGCCCATCGCCGGCGTCGTGGCTCGTGTCGCCTGCGCGCTGACCCGCACGCCTTGCGTCTACACCGAGCACAACGTGCTCGAGCGCTACCACCCGCTGACCGTCGCGCTGGCGCAGTCGACATGGCCGTTGCAAAAAGCCGTGATTGCCTGCTCCGTTGAGGTGGCCCGATCGATCGAGCTGCGGATGCGCGGCGGGCCCACGCCCGTGGTGGTGCGCAACGGGATCCCCGGAGCCCACTTCGCCTTCGACGACGCGGCTGCACGTCGTTGCCGACGCGAGCTGGGCTTCGACGACGACGCCTTCGTGGTGGGCACCCTGTCGGTGCACCGCACCCAAAAGGCCCTCGATCGTTGGCTCGACGTCGCCGCCGCTGTGCGCCAGCGTCAACCCCGCGCGCGCTTTGTCCTCGTCGGCGATGGTCCCCTGCGATGCGCGCTCGAAGCAAAGAGCCGCAGCCTCGGTCTCGATGACGTCGTCGTCTTCGCTGGCCTGCAGCCCGACCCGCGTCCTTTCTTGTGGGCCATGGACGTCTTTCTCTCGACCTCGCTCTTTGAAGGACTGCCCTTGGCCCTGCTCGAGGCCATGGCCGCCTCGCGCGCCGTGGTGGTGACGGCAGTAGGAGGCATCGCCGAAGTCGTCGTCGACGGCGACAACGGCTCGCTGCTCCATGCGCAGGACGGCGCTGCGCGCGCGGTGGCGGCGGTATTGGCCTTGGAAGACCCAGCGGAGCGCGCCCGCCGAGGGGAGCGCGCGCGGCAGACGGTGATCGAGCGCTTCGGGACCATCGGCATGCAAAGCCAGCTGGCGTCGATTTACCGCTCCAGCGTCTGATCCCGCGGAACGAGCGTACGCTGCCTGGCGACGTCGCAGCAGCAGCAGAGCCTCATCCCGGGTCCGCTTGATGTTCGACCGCGTTCCGAGCTGGGAAGGACGCGGGATGATGCGCGTGAAGCGCGCCCGCGGACGCGGAGTTGGTGGGGGGGGCCCGCGTCCGGCTCCGCCGGCGCGGGGGGAGGCTGCCCCAGACCTCCCAGAAGAGCATCCCCGACGGCGGTGAACGAGACCGCTCCGCCGTCGAAGTTCAGCGCGATCGGGGATCAGCTGGTCTTGCCCTTGCGGAGGTTGTCGGCCTTTTCGAAGAACTCTTTGGCTTGTTTGGCCTTCTTGCCGCCCATGCCCTGGTGGGCCTTGCCGATCTGTTCCCAGGCGTCGGCGACGTCGTCGATGGAGCCGCCTTGCTTGTCCCAGAACTTGATCGCGCTCTCGTACGCGCCGACGGCTTCGTCCCAGTTCTTCTCGTCGAAGCGCAGGTCACCGAGCGCGAAGTAGAGTTCGGGCCAGTCGGGAGATGCGTGGTAGCCGAGGGCTTCTTTGTAGGTGTCGAGGGCGGGCACCAACTGTTTGTCGGCGTGCAACGCACGGGCTTTGGCGAAGACGGCGAGGTCGTGGGCGCCGCCGAGCTTCGCCACCGCGAGCTCCGCTTCTTTGAGGGCGTCTTTGCCGAGCCCGACGCCGGCTTGCACCAGCGCGAGCTCCGCGTGGGCCATGCCGTTTTCGGGGTTCGCAGCGACGACCTTTTCGAGGAAGGCCAGTCCGTCTTTCTCCTTGCCCGCCCGCTTGAGGGTGAGGGCTGCGGCCTTGGCGATGGGCAAGGAAGAGGGGGCGGCCACGAGAGCGGCGTCGAAGGCGGCCTTGGCCTCGTCGACTTTGCCCAGCTTGGCCAACGCGCGGCCCTTGAGGGCCAAGGTGGCGGCCTGTCCGGGATCGGTGGCCAGCGAAGCTTCGGCGGCGGCCAGTGCTTCGGTGGCCTTGTTGTCGACGAGGTAGATCTCGCCCTTGCCGTATTCGATGAAGCCGCGGACGCGCGGCGGGGCTTCGGGCGTGGCCTCGGCCATGAGCCGGTCCATCTCACCCAACAAGAGCTCAGGCTTGCCCAGGCGCGAGACGGCGGCGACGATGGTGATGGCGGTGCGGGCGCGCAGGTGATCGGGATTCAGTTTCTTGGCCTTGTTGTAGGCGGCGGCGGCAGCGGCGAAATTGCCCTGCGCGAGGAAGGCGTCGCCCTCGGCGATGGGCAGGCGCACCAACTGCGTGGACAGTTTTTCGCCCTCGAAGGCGGAGACGACGGCGTCTTTGGCCTTGCCCTGGGCGAGCTTTGCCACAGCGAGCCCGTGCAAGAGCTTCGCGTGCCGTGCCCCCTTGTTCTGGACGATGTCGGTGAGCATGGCTTCGGCTTCGGCGGCGCGGCCATCGCCGAGGAGCAGATAGGCTTCGGCCGCGTAGCGCTCGGCCTTTTTCACATCGCGATCGCGGGCCATGCCGACGTAACGCTCGGCTTTGGTCTTGGCGCTGGCCAGCCCATAGGCCTGGTAGAGCTGGGCCTCGATCTCGGCGAGAGACACCAAGATGGCGTCGTCTTTTGTGAGCTTCTCCTCGGGTCCGATCTCGAAAAACAGTTTCTCTGCCGCCAACAGCGCGATGTGGTCGTCGGCTTCGGTCTTTTGTTTGGCGGCCACCGCGAGATCGGCCACGCGCTTTTTTTCGCCCGAGAATTTCCACCAGCCAAAGACGGCGACGGCGACGAGTGCGGCGACCACGCCGACTTGGATGAGCGCGGTGACCCCGGACTCGCGCTTGACGACGTTGTTGTTGTAGGCGGGGCCGTTGGACACGTGAAACCTCCGAAAGCTCTTGCGGTGTTGGTCAGACACCACGCGCTGTCAAGGCGTTCTGCACGCCGTGGCAGGGGTTGGCACGCTCCCCACGGTCGGACGCGCGATGCCCAGAAAAAAAGGGGCGAAGCGCCCCTTTTTTTCCGACGAAAAGACCCGCTCAGCCCGCGTAGGAACGAACACGGCCGCGAACCGCGGAGCGCGTGCGCAAACGGTCGCGCAGGTGGCGCACCCCGGCGTCGACGGCCTGCTCCATGGCGCCGATGACGATGAGACGCAGGGCCTCGGGGCCGTCTTTCAGTGCCTCGTAGTAGGCCTGTCGATCCGAGGCGTGGATGACGGCGGGGAGGTAGCCAGCGCGCACCAAGAAATAGTTCATGACCAAGCGACCGACCTTGCCGCTGCCGTCGGTGTAGGGAAACACCTTCATGAACTCGTGGTGAAACAGGCAGGCCTGGTTGATCGCATGCTGGGCCCGGAAGTCGGCGTTGTCGACGAATTCGACGACGCCTTTGAGGCCGGCCTCGATCTGCGCGGGCTCGAAGATGTCGTGGAAATAGGTGCGGTGCAGCGGCATGTCCTTGCGGAAGGCGCCAGGGTTCTTGCGGATGAGGCCCTTGGTCAAAAGCACGTGCAGATCGTTGAAGAACTGAGCGGTCACCTTGGGGTTTCTGCCGCGCTGCTTCTTGGCAATCTCCTCGCGGCAGTGCTGGTCGACGACGTCGAGAGCGTCTGCGTGGTTCTTGATCTCCTGGTAGGTCGGGATCAGCGAGGAGTCCGACGCGACCTTGCGATCGACGGCAGCGCGCAATTCATGATAGGTTAACACGACGCCTTCAAGCGCCGAATCATGATAAATATAAGCAATGCGGCAGCGCTCGTCGAAGTCGGCTTGTTCGTCGGGGAGATCCCGCAGGAGCTGCCGGAGCTCATCGCTGCGGTCGTCCAGTTCCGAGAAGCGCGCGCGAACATCGAAATCATCGAAATCGAAGGACATCGAGCCAAACTCCCTCGTCCATTGGACGACAGTCGCAGTCATGGGCCCCGACAAGTCCCGCGGGCCTTGGGATGCTCCTCTTTCTCGAATCTGAATCGACGCAAGACGAGGAGCCCGCGGCGGCTCCTAGATGTCCGAGATCACGTTGTCAAAGCTGATCCAACAGCATTGCGCTTCAAGAATGAGGCTTTTGTTGCCCAACGCATCGCGTCGGAACGATCGTTGTCGACGAGCACGTCCGCGAAGCACCTGACAACTGGACCTCGCAAAAACGCCCCACTTCAGGCCGGTGCACCACCCAGCCGCCGGGCCGCGTTGTCCATGCCCACCGCTCGATAGCAGCGCGCGAGGGTGGTCGCAGCGACACGCCGGGCCGCGCGGCCGCCGCGCTGCAGGACGATCTCCAGCTCCTCTTGCCCCTGGGCCGTCGTCACCAGGTGCTGCCGCCGGGCGCGGGCCTCGCCAAAGCGGGCGTCCATCCTCGTCATGATCTCCTTCTTGAGATCGCCGTAGCCGACGCCGCCTTGGCGCAGCCGCTGCTCCCAGTCCGCCCGCTCGTCGACGCTGAGGAAGAGGGCGAGCAGCTGAAAGACCGCCAGCGAAAGCGGATCCTTGGCAACCTCAGGCGGACGCGAATCGGTCACGATCGCGTTCACCTGCTTCTTTAAGTCCTTTCCGTCGGCGAAGATCGAGATCGTATTGTTGTATGACTTCGACATCTTGCTGCTCACGCTGTCGGTGCCGCACACGCGGGGTGTCGGCGACAGCTTCCACTCGGGGCGTTTGAGCGCCTCGGCGTGATAGGTCGCGTTGAAGTGAACCACCATATCGTGGGTCATCTCAACGTGTTGCTGTTGATCTTGACCCACCGGCACCACGTCCGAGTCGTAGGCGACGATGTCGGCTGCCATGAGAATGGGATAGGTGAACAGCCCCACCGACGACGCCAGCCCCTTGCTGACCTTGTCTTTGTACGAGGTGGCGCGCTCGAGCAGCCCCATCCCCGTCACGGTGGACAAGAGCCAGGCGAGCTCGCACACCTCGGGCACATCGGACTGACGAAAGAGCAGCGCTTTGTCGACGTCGAGCCCGAGGGCCACGTAGGTCGCGGCGACGTCGGTGACCAACGCGCGCAGCTTCTCGGGATCCTGCGTCGTCGTCAGCGCGTGATAATCGGCGATGAAAAAGAACGCGGAGTCGTCGGGGCCGAGCGACCGGCTGGTCTCGACGTGCTGCAAGATCGCGCCGAAATAGTTGCCGAGGTGAGGAGTGCCCGAAGGCTGGATGCCAGACAAGAAGCGCATCCACCCTCATACAACGTCGACGGCGGCTCAGTAGGGGACTGGGTTTGCGCCGGTGGGCTGGGCTTTCTTCAGGGGCACCTTGGGCGCCCCTGCGTGGCCGGGGTCCGGCGGCGTGGGCTCGACCTCGCCGACGTCGGGCAGCGGATTGGGCGTGGGCTCGTCGGGCTCGAGCCAGAGATCCGAGGGCAAGGTGAAGGTGGGATCGTTGGTGACGCGGCGCTTGAGCTTGAGCTTGACCTTGTCTGGGTACTTCCGGACCAGCCCGAGCGAGAGCAAGGTCGGACTCGTCACGACAGCCCAGCTCACCGCGATGGCCGCCGCCACGAAGGGTCCCAGGATGGGCACGATCAAAAAAGGCAGGGAGATGGGGATGCCGGCGAGCGGAACCAACGCCAGCAGCCCGGGCCACAGGTACCACTCCGACGCCGGCACCAGCACCGTGGTGCTCTCGTAGCCCTCCGCCTCCGCCGAGAGCCGGAGGGTGTCGCCGAAGAACACGGTCTTTTCGATGGTCATAGCCCCCTCGCCCAGCATCTCACCGTCGACGATGACCTTGGCGTTTTTGGGCTCGGTCTCGATCATGACCGCGTGCGCACAGCCCACGCCCCACAGAGCGATGACGACGACGACACAGAGGCGAAGCGCACTCACGCCGGCTGGTTTAGCAGAATTCGGCTCGGTGCCGGTGCCGGTGCGCCATTGACCGCCGCTGCCACGCAGAGCGCCGCAGGCACGGCCCCACTTGCCGACGGCGCCGTCGTCGACGACAGGGGAGTCATGACCGTGGCCAACCTGGTAGCCGAGCTCAAGCGCACCATCACCGAGCTGTCGACGCGGCTGGACTCCCTCGAGGGTCCACTCGACATCAAGGACAAGCAGCTGCGCGTCGCCGACATCGACGACAAGATGAGCTCGCCCGACTTCTGGAACGACGCCGCCAAAGCCACCGAGCTGCAGAAGCTGCGGCAGCTGATGGACAGCGAGGTCAAGACCTTCATGAACGCCCGCCGCTCGGTGTCTGACAGCCTCGAGCTCATCGAGCTGGCCGGCGACGACGAAGCCACCATCAACGACGTCGCCAAAGACATTGGTCTGGTGGACTCCGAGGTCAAGAAGCTCGAGATGGCCCGCATGCTCAGCGGCGAGACCGACAAGAACAACGCCTTCGTCAACCTCTCGGTGGGCCAGGGCGGCGCCGACGCCCAAGAGTTCACCGAGATGCTGCTGCGCATGTACACGCGCTACGCAGAAAAGCGCGGCTACGGCGTCGAGCTATCCAGCATCGAAGCAGCCGAACCATCCGGAATCAAGAGTGCATCGATCTACGTAAAGGGTGAATACGCCTATGGCTTCTTGAAGGCCGAGCTGGGCGTGCACCGCCTCGTGCGCATGTCGCCTTTCTCCGGCAAGAGAGAGACCAGCTTCTGTGGGGTCGACGTCATCCCCGAAGTCGACGACGACATCGACATCGTCATCAACCCCGCCGAATGCGACTGGAAAACCATGCGCTCGGGCGGCTCCGGCGGCCAGCATGTGAACAAGACGGAGTCCGCCGTTCAACTCACCCATCTTCCCACCGGAATCCAGATCCGTTGCGAACAAGAACGCAGTCAGATCCAGAATCGAGAGCGGGCACTGAAGATGCTGAAGTCGAAGCTGTTCGACATGGAAGTGAAGCGCCGGCTCATGGAGAAAGACAAGCTCGAAGCCCAGAAGATGACGTCGTCGTTCGGCAGCCAGATCCGCAATTACGTCTTGCAGCCCTACCAGATCGCCAAGGATCTGCGCTCTGGGCATGAGACGACGCAGGTGCACTCCGTCCTCGACGGCGACATCCAGGGCTTCATCGAGTCCTACTTGCTCTTCCAAGA
This sequence comes from Myxococcales bacterium, assembly GCA_023248635.1. GTDB lineage: Bacteria > Myxococcota > UBA727 > UBA727 > VGSZ01 > VGSZ01. The sequence continues at coordinate 4,794 of JAHFED010000011.1, read as the reverse complement.
TGCCGAGCGGCGCGCCCGGACCTGAGCGTCAGCCAAAGGCCTGTTGGTAGTTCACGCCCTCAGCTTCTTCGGGGGCAGATACTGCGGCGGCGGAGAAGAAGCGCTCGAGGTGGTCGACGACGGCGTTGGGGTCTTCGAGGGTGAGTACCGCTTTGCGGAACTCTTTGCCGCCGACGAGGCCGCGCGAATACCACACGAGATGTTGGCGAAAGGTCTTGGTGGCCATCAACGCCGGCGGGGTGCGCAGCAGTCGTCGTGACTCCTCATCGTCGAGGCTCTCGTGAAAGGCGATGTGCATCGTGTGGTGGCGGCGGATGAGCGCGAGCCGCTGCTCCGGAGTGGGAGGCGGCAGGGTCTTGCCCGCGCGGGTGCTCTCGAAGATCCAAGGATTTCCCAGGGCGCCGCGGCCGATCATGACGGCGTCGCAGCCCGTCTCTTGGAACATGCGCTGGCTGTCTTCGAAGGTGAGGACGTCGCCGTTGCCGATGATCGGCATCTTCACGGCCTGCTTGATGGACGCGATCAGCGACCAGTTGGCCTGCCCCGAGTAGCCGGCGGCCCGCGTGCGAGCGTGCAGGGCCAAAGCAGCGCAGCCGGCGCCTTCGAGGGTCTTGGCCATCTCGACGCAGTTAATGCTCTTATCGTCCCAGCCAGCGCGTATTTTTACCGTAATGGGAACGCGATCATCGGTGGCGGCCCGCATCGCCTCGATGATGGCGGCGGCCCGCGGCGGGTCGCAGGAGAGCGCCGATCCCGCGCCCGTGCCCGTGACCTTCTTGACGGGACAGCCCATGTTGATGTCGACGATGTCGGCTCCGTGCTCCATGGCCGCACGCGCGGCCGCAGCCATCACCTTGGGGTCGCCGCCGAAGAGTTGCATCGAGTAGGGGCGCTCCTTGCCCCGATCGAACGTCATGTATTGTTTGGTTCTTCGATTTTGATAGAAAATACCTGAAGAAGAAATCAGCTCTGTCGTCGCAAGCCCTGCCCCCATCTCCAGCGCCAGCACGCGGAAGGGCTGCTCGCTCACGCCGGCCATGGGGGCGAGCAACACCGGAGGGTCGATGGTGAAGGAGCCGATTTTCATGCTCACCCTTGGTGTCGCGCTGCAGCATCCTCGGCAACACGGCCCAGAGAAGAGCGGTGGGTGCAACGAGCTGATCTCACCAGCGTGTGTACGTGATGAGCGGAAGTACAGTGGTCTGGTCGGGAAGGCCGCTCGCGAAGTGCGTGTTTCTTTCCTACGAATGAGAGGTGGTGCGCGCATGACAACCTTGAAGCCCGTGAGCGGCGTGCGGGCCTACCTGCAGCAAAGCCGTGAGCCCCTGACCGCCGCCATCGCCGTGCTGCCTCTCTTCATCGCCTACCAGGTGGGCATCCTCGTCTCGGGCGGCGCCAGAAACGGCGTCGACTTCGTCAGCGACGCGCTGCACCGCGCTCTCGGCGGGAGCATGTTTGCCTACCTCATCTTCAACGGCGTCGTGCTGTTCGGCTTCGTCGGCGCTGTCGCCTATCTGCGTCGCCGGGGCGAGCTGCACCCGCGCTTGCTGCCCCTCATGCTGCTCGAAAGCGCGGTCTACGCGCTCTTGGTCGGCGGCCTCGTCAACACCATGATCCAGATCACGGGACTGTCGCGTCTGCTCGAGGTGGGCTCGTTGGCCGCCGGCGGGGGCGCGCCGGGCTTCGTCACCAAGATCGTGCTCTCGGCGGGGGCGGGCCTTTACGAAGAGCTCGTGTTTCGTCTCTTCCTGATGGGCGGTCTCTTTTACGCCGCGCATCGAATCGGCGGCATCAAGCGCTTCGGGGCCGCCTTCCTCGCCGTCGTCGTGTCGAGCCTGATTTTCTCCGCGGCCCACCACATCACCGAGCCCTTCACGATGAGCGCGTTTGTGTTCCGCTTCTTCGCCGGCGTCGTGTTCGCGGCCTTGTTTCAGATCCGCGGCTTTGCTGTCGCTGCCTGGACCCACGCCCTCTACGACGTGTGGGTCATGGTCTTCCTCGGCAAGTAGCGGCAAGTTCTCGGAGTGCCGCAGCCTCGCTCCCTGCCTGCCCTCCCACGAGCTGCGAGCGCCGTCGGCGCCGTCGGGCTCGTGGGGCTGGCCTGCCTGCTGCTCGCTGGGGTTCCCGCCTCCGTGCACGTCGCTCTCTTTTGCGGAGCGGTGGCGGTGCTGTTGCTCTTCGTCGTCGAGCGGGTGCGTCGTCGACGTGCGGTGCGGGTATCGCTGCTGGGGCTGCCGCTGCTCATCGGTGCGGTCTTGACGACGGCGTCGCTGGCGCCGCTGCCCCACGCCCTGCGCAGCCTGCTGTCGCCGGAGTCGAGCGATCGCCTCGATCGGGTCGCACCGCTGCTGCAGCCCGAGCACGCCCAAGCGATCCTGCCGGCGCTGGCCTTCGATCCCCCCGAAGCTGCGCTGGCCTTGCTGCGGTTGCTGATCGCCCTGGTCGTCGTCGTCGTCGTCGCTCAGCAATCGCGGGATCGGCGCGACCGAATCTGGGTGTACCGGGCGATCCTCGTCTGTGCCTTCGTCGTCGGCGCTGCCGTGCTCTTTTCGACCGCGGTGGGCATCCCGCGCTTCTTCGAGGTCGTGGGCGTGCCCGTGAATCCCAACCACCGCGCACGCGTGTGCGGGGCCCTCGCGCTCCTGTGTTTGGGACGAGCGTTGACCTTGCGTCCCCGCGTCGAGGCCACCTGGTTCGGCGTCGCCGGCGTCGTCTGCGCGCTCTTGGTCTTTGCCACCCTGAGCAAGGGCGGGATCGCGGCCCTCGTGGTCGGCCTCGTCACGCTGGCCGCGGTCGTGCGCGCACCCGCGGGAGCCAGCGGGTCGGTGCGCATGCTCACGCCCCTGGCTGGCGCCATCGTCGTGTGCGCCGGCCTCTTTGCCGTCGGCGAGCGCGGCTTGGACCTCTTGACACACGAGACCCTCGATCATCCCGAGCGCCTCAAGACCTTTTTGTGGGAACCAGCCTCGCGCCTGGCCTTCGCCGAGCCCGTCGTCGGCGTCGGCAACAACGGCTTCGGCGTCGCCTTCCCCGCAGTGCTCCAGGTCGGCGAGCTCGACGCCAACCTGACCTACAGCCATGCCGAGAACATCGTGCTGCAGAGCTTGTGCGATCACGGCATCGTCGGCGGCGGCCTGCTCCTGCTCGTGGTGATCGGGCTCGCCCTCATGGTCGCGCGCTCCCTGCATCGTCAGGGAGAGTGGGCCGCGGTACCCGCGCTGGTGTTTCTGCTCGTCGGCGACGTCTTTGATTTCGTGCTCGAGACCCCGGCCGGCATTGGTCTGGCGGCCATCGCGCTCGGCCTGCTTGCAGGACGACTGGCCGCACACCGTCCTGCCCTGGTGTCCCTCCCGCCGGCGGCCGCGGTCGTCGCCGTCGTCGTCGTCGTCGCCTGGGGCGCCGTGGTGGGTCCCCGGGCCGTGCGGGGGTGGCGCTACGCCGTCGACGCCGACGTCGCCGCCGCTGCCCCGTCGGTGCGCGCCGACCTGCTCGAGCAGGCCCTGGCCGCCCATCCTTCAGACGCGACCTACGCGACGCAGCTGGCCATCGAGGCCCGTCGACGACGTGATCCCCAGGCCGCGCTGCGCTTCGCCAACCGCGCGATGGTGTTGTGGCCCGCTTTCCACGCCGCCCACCTCGAGGCGGCCCGGGCCCTCTTTGCCCTGCAGCATGCTCGGCAAGGGATGCTCGAGTACCGCGAGGTGTGGCGCGTCACCGGGCCCCGCGCGATCTTCGAGGAGGTCGTCGCCCGCACCGCCGACCCCGCCCTGCGCCGCCTCGCCCTGCCCCAGCCCGAGCGCGCCGTCGACGTCGCCACCCTGTGCGATGTGCTCGTGCGTGAGGGACGCTTGGAGCTCGCCCGCGCGTGCGCCGCCGACGCCGCCGGCCTCCCCGACGCCACGGATGTGCACCAACGGCGCACCATCGAGCTGGCCCTCACCGCCGGTGACATCGACGACGCCAAGACGCGCTTGCAGCAGTTGACGACGCCTCACGACGGCGAAGCTGCGGTCTTGGCCGCTCGCGTTTCCAGCGCCCTCGAAGGTGCACCGGCGGCGCTGTCGACAACGGCGACCTGGATTGCGTCGGCGCGGGACCCTCGGCCTTTGTTGGAGTGGCGCTTGGCCGAGCAGCGCAGCGCCAGGCTCTTCGACGACGCTGAAGTCACCCTTCTGTTGCTGCGCCCCCTCTCGCGCAACACGGCCCAGGCCACGGGCTACGACCTCGCGCTGGTCGATCTGAGACGTCAGCGCGGGGACACGGTCGGCGCCCTTTCCGCCCTGCGCAGCGCGCTGGGAGCCCGTCCCACCGATCTCTCGTTGCTGCTGGCCAAAGTGCGCCTCGAAGTCTCCTCCGGCGACGTCGCGAGTGCCTCGCTCACCCTGCGGCAGATGCGCGGCATCGCTGCCAGCGGCCCCCTCTCGAACCAGAAGGGCGGCGGTGACAAGCGCGTCGACGCTGCCGAGAAACTACTTCATCCCACATCCCCTTGATGTCCGATCGCGGCGTTGTCGCCGCCTGCGGTGCTCACTCTCGGCGGCGTCCGAAGACCAAAAGGCTTGCCCTGGCTCGTGATCCCGCGTCCGCTTGATGTTCGACCGCGTTCCGAGATGGGAGAGACGCGGGACGATGCGCGTGCAGCGCGCCCGCGAAACGCGGAGTTGGTGGGGCCCCGCGTCCGGCTCCGCTGGCGCGGGGGGAGGTCTGCATCAGCTGCATCATCCCGCATCCCCTTGATGTTCGACCGCGTTCCGAGCTGGGAAAGACGCGGGATGATGCGCGTGAAGCGCGCCC
>JAHFED010000070.1 GCA_023248635.1 Myxococcales bacterium | reverse complement strand
CTGGTCTTTCTGGTCATGCTGTTGACCTTGCTGCCAGTCGCCCTGGTCGTGCGTCGGCGTGAAGTATTGATGTCCGACACGCTGGCGCGTCTTGAAGGGCGCGCGGGCGGCGCCACGCCCCGGACGTCGCAGGCTTGGGCTTTGTTGCTGCTCTTGGGCGTGATCGATGCCTGCAATGCTTTGGCGTTTTTTCAAGCCATGCAGACCACCAGCCTCGCCGTCGCCGTCCTCACGCACTATTTGGCGCCCCTGCTGGTCGCGCTGTTGGCGCCGCTGGTGCTCAAGGAGCGCATGAGACCCAGCACGCTGGTCGCCCTGGCGACAGCACTCGGGGGGCTCGTGCTCTTGCTGCGCCCGTGGTCCGGCATCAGCGGCCAGGACGTTCTGGGCGCGGGTTTGGGAGCGTTGTCGGCGGTGTTTTACGCCAGCAGTGTGTTCGTCGGAAAACGGCTCTTCTCGTCGTTCAACGCCTTCGAGGTCGCGGCCTGGCCCAAGATGAGCTCGGTGGTGGTGCTGATGGGGGCCGCGCTGGTGAACGGCGACGCCGTCGTCGAAAGCGCGCCCTTGCTCGTCTTGTTGGTGGGCGGCTTGGTGTGCGGCTCGCTGCCGATGGTGCTCTTTTACGCAGGGCTTTCGCGCATCGCTGCCAGCCAGGCGAGCGTGCTGACCCTGGTCGAGCCCTTGGTGGCCGTCGTCGTCGGCGTCGTCGTCTGGGGCGAAGCCCTGCATCCGCTGGGGATGGTCGGCGGGCTCTGCATGCTGGGCGGGGCCGCGATCATCGCCCGAGCGTCCATGGTGGGATCAGCGGCGACGTCGACGCCGGCGTAGCTCATCTGGGGACGATCAGACCGGCATGCCGTGGGCGGCTTCGTACTCGGATTGCAGCTCGGACAGGCGCCGGGCCAGCACGCTGCGCACGGGGCGATCGAAGCGCACCTTGCGGGCGGCGATCTCCCGCAGGGCGACGACGGGCTCTTTGTTCTTCTGGTTCTCGACGAGGGAGCGGCTGCCCTTCATGAGCTGGCGCGTGCGGCCGGTGGCCAGGAGCACGAGAGCAAAGCGGTTGTCGAGCTCGACAAGGCAATCTTCGACGGTGACGCGGGCCATGGGCGACTCCTGCAGCGGGATCTGGTCCCTGGGGTAGCCCGTCGTTGTCGACGTCGCAAGCAACAAGGTGACCCGGCCGCCAGCGTACCAAGGTGGCCTGTGGGCGGCGGCGGCAGCGCAATTGTGCCCCACCGACGTCTCCCTCGCCGCAGTGCGCCGCTGCACGCCCAAGCCGCAGTCCGGCACGAGCACTGCATCTGTGCGCGCATGACCCTCTCCCCCCTGGTCCACGACGACGACGACGCCCGCCGACGCATGCTGCGGAGGCTCATGTCGGAGCTCGCCCACAGCGAGAGGGCCGCCGAGGTGCACTGCCAGCGGGAGGCCCGGCGCTATGCCCGCGATCTCTCGGCGACGGCGTTGTGGACCATCTGTCGTCAGGCCCGCGCGTCCCTCGCCCGTTTGCAGGAGCTGGCCGACGCGCGCACCTTCCGGCTGGTCTCGAGGCCGACCAGCCTGGGGGTGCTCTTGCAGGCCTTGAGGGACGCGCTGGCCGACCGACTGCGCAGCGCGGAAAGATCGTGGCGCAGCACCTTGCTCGGCCTGCGCCATGGCATCGACATCGTCGTGTCTTTGCGCCTGGTGGCCGACGCCCTCGGCGACGCCGACGTCGTCACCTTCTGCGATGAGCTGCTGCGCCAGCGCACCCCCTTGGTCAAAGAGGTCGAGAACACCCTGTGGTGGTTCGCCGAGCACCCCGAGCGCGCCCTCGCCACCGCTGGCACCTGAGCCCAACGAAAAGCCCTACATCGATCGTCGATAGGCGCCGCCGACCTCGAACAGAGCATCGGTGAGGGCCCCCAGGCTCGCCACCTTCACCGCCTCCATCAGGGCCTCAAAGACGTTGCCGCCGGCGCGGGCTGCTTCTTTCAAGCGGGTCAAGGCCGGACCACGCTCGTCATCGAAGAGTTGGTGCAGGTCGGCGACGGCGGCGATCTGGGCCTGCTTTTCGTCTTCGGAAGAGCGGATGAGGGCCGTCTCTCGCACCAGGTCGGCGGCGTTGTCGGGCAAGAAGGTGTTGACCCCGATGATCGGCATTTCGCCAGAGTGTTTGCGCTCTTCGTAGTACATCGATTCTTCTTGGATCTTGCCGCGTTGATACATGGTCTCCATGGCACCCAGCACCCCACCGCGGGCGTCGAGGGCTTCGAATTCCTGCAGCACGGCCTCCTCGACGATGTCGGTCAAGCGCTCGATGATGGCCGACCCTTGCAGGGGGTTTTCGTTCTTCATGATCCCGAGCTCGCGATTGATGATCAATTGGATCGCAATGGCCCGACGAACGGACTCCTGCGTCGGCGTGGTGACGGCTTCGTCGTAGGCGTTGGTGTGCAGTGAATTGCAGTTGTCTGCGATGGCGTAAAAGGCCTGCAATGTGGTGCGGATGTCGTTGAAATCCATCTCTTGGGCATGCAGCGAACGGCCCGAAGTCTGAATGTGGTATTTCAGCTTCTGGCTGCGCTCCGACGCGCCATAGAGATCGCGCATCGCGACGGCCCAAATGCGGCGGGCAACGCGGCCGATGACGGCGTACTCGGGGTCGAGCCCGTTGGAGAAAAAGAAGCTGAGATTGGGAGCGTAATCGTCGACGGCCATGCCGCGGCTGCGGTAGTACTCGACCAGGGTGAAGCCGTTGGCCAAGGTAAAGGCCAGCTGAGAGACGGGGTTGGCCCCCGCTTCGGCGATGTGATAGCCCGAGATGCTAACACTGTAGAAATTATTGACATCATTGTCGACGAAGTACTGCTGGATATCTCCCATAACGCGCAGCGAAAATTCAGTCGAAAAAATGCAGGTGTTCTGAGCTTGATCTTCCTTGAGAATGTCGGCTTGCACGGTGCCGCGCACCTGCTTGAGCACCTGGGCTTTCACCTCGGCGTAGAGGGTGGCGTCGACGACACGATCGGAGGAGAGCCCGAGAAAACCCAGGCCGCCGCCGTCGTGTCCGGCTGGCAAGGGGCCGCGGTAGACCGGCCGTTGCCGTCGGCGCGCGGCGAAGAAGGCCGCGATCTTGGCTTCGGTCTGGGGCCATTCACCCGCCTTTTTCAGGTGTCGCTCAACGGCGGCATCGATGGAGGCGTTCAAATAAAAGGCGAGCACCGCGGGGGCCGGGCCATTGATGGTCATCGACACCGACGTCGACGGCGCGCAGAGATCGAAGCCCGAGTACAAGCGTTTGGCGTCGTCGAGAGAGCAGACGCTGACGCCGGCGTTGCCCACCTTGCCGTAAATGTCCGGGCGCAGGGCGGGGTCGCGGCCGTAGAGGGTCACCGAGTCGAAGGCCGTCGAGAGGCGCACCGCGGGCTGTCCCTGGGACACGTAGTGGAAGCGGCGGTTGGTGCGTTCGGCGGTGCCCTCGCCAGCGAACATTCGGGTGGGATCTTCGCCGGTTCTTTTATAGGGGAAAACACCACCCACGAAGGGAAAGAGCCCCGGCGCGTTTTCGCTCATGGCGAACTTCACGCGCGCGCCCCAGTCGTTGTGCTCGGGCAGCTTGACCTTGGGGATGGCTTGGTGCGCCAACGACGTCGTATAATTATCGACCTTGATCTCTTTGCCTCTCACGACGTAGGAATGTTGCGGTTGCTCGTAGCCGGCCTTGAGGGTGTCCCAGGTGCGCAGCACCTCTTTGGCTTCGGCGGAGAGCTCATCGAGCAGGGCATCGTGGCGTTGACGCAGGGTGCGCGTGGCCAGATCGGCGTCGACGGCGGTGCAGGCTTTGACGCCGTAGGCTTCGCCCGCCAGTGGTCCGGCATCTCCCAGTTCGCGCAAGGCCCGGCGGATGCCATCGATGCGGCCGGCGCGGTCGGCGTCGTCGACGATCTGTCGGCGGCGTTGGCGCAGGGTGTCGGCGATGTCGCCGAGGTAGCGGGTGCGGGCCGGGGGGATGATGGCGTCGGTGGCGGGTGCGCCTTCGCTGAGTCCCGGCGGCGCAAAACCGAGCTGCACGGCAAGGTGGTTGAAGAAAGTGTTGGTGCCCTTGTCGTGAAAGCGGTGGGCTGCGGTGCCAAAGACCGGCATCTGGTCGGTCTTTTGCTCGAAGAGCTTCTTGTTGCGCTGCACCTGCTTCTTGACGTCGCGGATGGCGTCGAGGGCGCCCTTCTTGTCGGCCTTGTTGACGACGACGACGTCGGCGAAGTCGAGCATGTCGATCTTCTCGAGCTGGCTGGGCGCGCCGTACTCGGGCGTCATCACGTAGACGCTCTTGTCGACGAGGCCTTGGCTCACCAGCTCGTGCACCTCGCTGTCGCTTTGGCCGATGCCCGCGGTCTCGAGCACCACCAGATCGACGCCGCGACCGGCCCACGAGGCACAGCAAAGAAAAGAGAGAGCGTCGGCGACGGCGGGGGAGGTGGCCAGGTGGGCGCGACGGGTGGCGAGGGAACGCACGAAGATGCGATCGGGCGCTCGGGCGGCGGCGTTGAGACGGATGCGATCGCCGAGCAGCGCGCCGCCCGTGCGTTTGCGGGTGGGATCCACCGAGAGTACCGCGACGCGCTTGGTGGGATTGACATCTAAGAATCTCTGCAAGACTTCGTCAATCAAAGAGCTTTTTCCGGCGCCACCAGTGCCGGTAAATCCGACAACAGCCGGACGCTTAATCGTCGACAACGCCGTCTTGATATCGCTGCGCAGAGAGAGCGCCGCCCGGCGGTGTTCGTCGCTGGCGTCCTCGGCGCCGCCCAGTTCCAGGGTGGTGATCACCCGGGCCATCTGCAATTTGGTTAGTGGACCATCGGGGAGTCTTTTCAGTAGCTCACCGGGCAGATGATCGCAGTCTCTCAACATCGATCGAATCATGCCGACCAGGCCCATCTTTCGGCCATCCTCGGGGGAGAAGATCTTCTTCACCCCGCGCTGCTCGAGCAGCTCCATCTCCGCCGGCACGATGACGCCGCCGCCGCCGCCGTAGACGTGAATGTGCTCGGCCCCGCGCTCCCGCAGCAGCTGCAGCATGTAGCTGAAGTACTCGACGTGCCCGCCCTGGTAGGACGAGATGGCGATGCCCTGGGCGTCTTCGCTGACGGCGGCGTCGACGACCTCTTGCACCGAGCGATCGTGTCCCAGGTGCACGACTTCGGCGCCCTCCTGTTGCAGCACCCGCCTCATGATCTGGATGGCCGCGTCGTGCCCGTCGAAGAGCGAGGCCGCAGTGACGAAGCGGACCTTGCAGCGCAGCGAGAAGGCGGGCTCAGCGACGGCGGCGGTCATGGGAACCTCAAGGTGACAGCCCGCGGATGGGCTCCTCTTGACCTAGCACGCACCGCCTACGTCGTCAGGACGGCACACAGGCACCCCTCTGCGGGGCCTGTTGAACGGAAAACTCCCGGGCCGACGACGACGCCGGCAAGATGGAATAGAAACGGGGAGCATGCCCCGCATCGACTCTTTCCTTCGGCTCGTGGTCGAGCAGCGCGCCAGCGACCTGCATTTCACCGCGGGCTCAGTGCCCCTGATCCGGCACCACGGCGAATTGGTCCCCCTGCCCTTTCGCCCCCTGAGCGAAGCCGAAGCCCGCAAGTTTTTGGCCGAGATGTTGACACCCGAAGAAAGAGACAAGTTAGAGATCGAGCAAGAGCTCGATTTATTGTATTCGTTGCCCCACGTTGGCCGCTTCCGCGCCAACCTCTTCGTGCAGAACAACGGCTGGGGCGCGGCCTTCCGCATCATCCCCGATCGTCCGCCGAACCTCGAAGATCTCGGCTTTCCCTGGTCCATCGGCGGACTGTGCGCGTTGCAAAACGGGCTCGTGCTCATCGGCGGACCCACCGGCTCCGGCAAGACGACGACGTTGGCAGCCATTGTTCATGAGATCAACAAGACCGCAAAAAAACACATCGTCACAATTGAAGATCCCATCGAATTTCTACACGAACCCATCCAGTCGGCCATCACCCAGCGGCAGGTGGGCGCCCACATCGACTCTTTCGCCGAAGGCCTGCGCTCGGCCCTGCGGGAGAGCCCCGACGTCCTCGTCGTCGGCGAGGTGCGCGATGCCGACACCCTCGCGCTGGCGGTGCAAGCCGCCGAGACCGGGGTGCTGGTCTTTGGCACCCTGCACACGTCCTCGGCGGCCAAGACGCTGAGCCGGGTGTTGGACATGGCGCCCGAGGAGAGTCGCGAGCAGCTGCGCTCGTCGTTGTCGGTGTTGCTCAAGGGTGTCATCGCCCAGCACCTGCTGCGGCGCTCCGGGGGCGAAGGACGCATCGCCGCCGTCGAGGTGCTCTTCAACAACCCGGCGGTGGCCAGCATGATCCGGGACAACAAGGTGCCGCAGATCGACAGCTACCTGCAGAGCATTTCACTCGACAGCGGCATGCAAGGGCTCGAGGGCTGCCTCTCTCGCTACATTCGCGACGGCCTCGTCGACCTCGACGAAGCTTGCCGCTTGTCGACCGCCCCCGATGCGCTCAAGAAAGAAGCCCAATCGCTGCAGCAGGAGAGTGCGTGACGCTCGAGGAGTGCAAGGGGCTCGAGCAGGGCGGCAAGCTCGAGGAGGCTTATCGGGCGTATGTGCAGCAGGGCTTCGTCGACGACGCCGCCCGCCTCTTGGTGGCCCATGGACGCAGCATCGAAGCCGCCGACCTCCTGTTGGGCAAGGTCGCCCAGCTCACACCCCCCCTCGAGCCCGCCGCCAAGACCCGCGCGCTGTGGGCCGCGCGTCTCTTCGAGGACAACGGCAAGGTCCCGCGGGCCATCGAGGTGCTGTCCTGGCTCAAGGAGCCCGTCGCGCTGCTCGATTGCGCCCTGCGCATTGCCGAAAAGGGGATGGCCTACGAAGCCGGCGTCGCCGTCGCCCGCTATGGGGATGCCGCGAAGGCACCGGCGTTGCTGATGCGCACGGCGCGCGCCGATCCCCGCTACGCCGCAGCCTGCGTCGAGGTCGTCCGCGCCCTTGTGCGGGGCGCACCCTTGAACATGCAGATCGATCGTTGGTTCTCTGATTTCATTCGCAAAGGCCCCAGCACCGACGACGAAGCCGACGCTTTCTATGCGCTGGCGGCTCTTTACGCCAAGCAACAGCTGCCCGAGAACGCGGCCGAGGTTCTCGGACGGCTGGTCGAAAAAAAGCCCAGCTACAAAGACGCCGCCGCTCAGAAGGCGCAGCTCGAGGGCGCGGTGCTGGGCAACTTCGACGCCCTGGCCAAGGTGCTCGACGAAGACGCCGCCTTCGCCGCCGCCGAGAAACCCAAGCGTGTGCACACCATCGAGCCTGCCCTGCCCCAACCCGCCCCTACGGTGGTGATCGAGGAAACCGAACCGACCTTGGCCACCCTGAGCTTTGCGGCCGGGACGACGGTGTCGAAGCGCTACAAGATCGTCGACGTCATCGGCCGGGGGGGCATGTCGATCGTCTACAAGGCGACGGACCTCGAGCTCAACGAGACCCTGGCGCTCAAGCTCTTCACCCAACCCACCAACGACGTCGCCATCGAGCGCTTCAAGCAGGAGATCAAGCTCGCGCGCCAGCTGCTGCACGAGAACATCATTCGGGTCTATGACCTCGGCACCACCCAGGGCGCGCGATTTTTGACCATGGAGCTGCTGCTCGGCGAAGACCTGCATTCGCGCATGACCCGGGGCATCTCCCTGCGCGATGGCTGCCAGCTCTTGGCCCAGGCCTGCGCCGGCCTCGACGTCGCCCACCGCCTGGGCGTGGTGCATCGAGACATCAAGCCCGAGAATCTCTTTGTCACCAAAGACGGCATCGTGAAGCTGATGGACTTCGGCATCGCCAAGCACACCAAGCAGAGCGGGCTCACCGTCGCCGGCATGGTGGTCGGTACGCCCGAGTACATGGCGCCGGAGCAGGCCCATGGGCACATGGCGGTCACCCCCGCCGCCGACCTCTATTCCATCGGGGTCATTCTCTATGCATTGGCGACGGGGCAGCTGCCCTTCCGCCACACCGAGCTGGTGCCCCTGCTGATGATGCACGTGCAAGAGCCGCCCGAGGCGCCGCGCAAGAAGAACCCGCACTGCCCCGTCGAGGTCGAGCGCTTGGTCCTCGATCTGCTGCAAAAGAGGGCCGAAGATCGGCCGCCGTCGGCGAAGGCCGTCGAAGCCCGTCTGCTCGAGCTGCGCACCAAAGGGGTGGTCTGATGCAAGACGCGCTCATCATGCTGACCATTTTTTCCGTGCCGCTGACCGCGCTGATTTCATCGGCGTGGTTGAAGGCCAAGCGCATCGACGCCGAAAGCGGTGGGCAGAAGCTGCTCGAGAAAGTGAAGCAGCTCGAAAGCGACAACCACGATCTCAAGCGCCGCATGGAAGTGCTGGAGTCCATCGTCGTCAACGAGACCCGCCGCGATGGCATCATTGGGGCACGGGCCATCGAACAGGTCGCCCAAGAGCAGCGCGTCGAAGCCGTCGTCGGCCAACGTTGAACACCGTGGCCGACAAGATCAAGCCTACCGACAAGCCCCTCGGCCACAGCCCTTTTGCGGCCTTGTCGTCGTTGAAGCTGAGCGATGCCGCGAACGCGCCGGCGACGACGAAGCCGACTCCGAAGGCAGCGAAAGAGCGCCCCCGCTTTGGCGAAAAGGTGGTGGTGCGCACAGAAAAGAAGGGCCACGGCGGCAAAACTGTGACCGTCGTGCAGGGGGTTTTGCCCAACGCAGGCGACGAGATCACCAGCGCGTTGAAAAAAAGCCTCGGCTGTGGAGCCCGCGTCGACGACGACGGCGACATCGTGGTGCAGGGTGATTTGCTCGAGCGTGTGATCGCGTTCTTTCAGGCCCAGGGCGCGCCGAAGATCGTGCGCGGCAGCTGATCCCCGATCTCGCTGAACTTCGACCGCGGAGCGGTCGGGGATGCTCTTCTGGGAGGTCTGATGCAGACCTCCCCCCACGCCGGCGGAGCCGGACGCGGGCCCCCCCCACCAACTCCGCGTTCCGCGGGCGCGCTGCACGCGCATCATCCCGCGTCCTTCCCAGCTCGGAACGCGGTCGACCATCAAGCGGACCCGGGATGAGCTCAGCCGAGGGGGTGATCCCGGATCGGGCGGATTGTTGCGTCGTCGTCGGCACAGCGACAGGCTGCGTGGGTGCAGGTCGTCGTCGCCGGGCTCTCCCCACCTCTGCTGCCCTTTGGCGTGGTCGTTGACGATTGTCCGCTCGGGGATTCGACCTTCAGGGCGGCGCGCGAGCAGACCCTGCGCGCTCTGGGCTTGGTGGCTCCCGCGCAGAAGGCGCTGCCGTCGACGTCGGTGACGGGCCCGGCCCTGGTGTTGTCCGACGAACTGTGGGTCACGCGGCGAGCGCTCAAGGCCTTCCTGAAAGCGGCGAAGACGTCGACGTCGGCGGTGCGTTTGGCCTTGCCTCCGTCGCGCTTGCTCGAGCTGATGTTGCCTCTACAAGATCTCGACATCGCAAAGGATGGCAGCGCGATCTTTCCCTGTGCCTTCGTGCCGGCGGGGACGACGACGACGGTGGCGGAGGCTTTGGCCGCCGCGGGTGTGGTCATTGCCTACCAGGAGATCGCGGTCTCCCTGCCCGTGCCCCGGGTGCTGCTGGGTCGGGAAACGTCGACGACGACCTGGCCGTTGACGTCGACGGTGGCCTTGCGGGCACGCCATTGGTTGCACGTGTTGCGTGCGTCGCACCTGGCTCCGCAGGTGTGGCTGCTCGAGCGAGCCTTGCAAGATCCCCTGCGTTCGCTGTGCCGCGCGGCTCTCGGCCTTCGCGTTGACGAAGCCGCGCGCATCTCGGCGTGGAAGCGGCTCTTCGGCTTTCGCGGAGCCCGCACCTTCATCCATCCCTCGGCCATCGTCGAAGGCAGCGTCATCGGCGCCGACGTCGTCATCGGACCGCAGGCGGTGGTGTTGCAATCGGTGGTCGGCGATGGCGTCGTGATCGAGCAGCGCGCCCACGTCGCCCAATCCACGCTGGGCGCGCGCACCTTTGTGAGCTTGAACTCCTCGATGCAGGCCTGCTGCACCTTCGAAGACGCCGACGCTTGCGCCAACAACCTCCAGGCCTGCGTCGTCGGCGCCCGCAGCGGCTTGACCAGCTTCGCCCGGGCCCTCGACACCGTCGTCGGCGGTGCTGTGCGGGTCGATGACGCCGGCACCCTGCGCTCGGTGGGAGAGCTGCCGTGTGGCGTGGCCTTTGGTCCGGGCTCCTTCGTCGGCGCCAACGTCACCATCGCGGCAGGGCGGGCGCTGCCGGCCGGCGTGCGGGTGCTGGGCTCTCCCCAGGGCGTGCTGCGGCGGGTGGGCACCGAGGCAGCTGGCACTTTCGTCGTCGACGACGGCGGCCTGCGCGCCGTCAAGGGCTGAGCTCAGAGCCGAGCGACGCCGTCTCAAAGCCTGGGCTATGGTCGACGTCCCGCAGGAGCCCAGCTTTGGCGAAAGAGCTCGTGAACATCGTGCGCGCCGCCGCCTGGCGCAGCGCCGCCGAAGCTGCCCAGCTGGTGCACAACGTCGTCGACGTCGACGCCGCCGATCTCTTGGGCATTCTCGAGCTGCTTTCCCACAAGATGTTGGCCCAAGACAGCGAGCGCCACGGCCTGCGCCGCAACGTGTTCTTCGCGCTGGTGGTGAAGCGCCCCGACGACGCTCTCTTTAAGCCCTTCGTGCGGGCGCTGCGCACCGCGGCTCCCGATGTGCGGGCGGTGTTGGTCGAGGTGCTGCCGCGGGTCAGCGCCAACGGCGACCACCTCGAGCTGGTCGAGCTCCTGCGCGCGCCCGAGCCCGAGGTGCGGGTGGCGGCGGCCCGGGTGCTCCTCGAGCTCGGCAGCAAATCGGCCGTGCAGGCGCTGTCGTCTATGTTGTTCGAGCGCGGCTTTCCCGGACTGCGCGAGGGCCTCGAGGTCGTGTTGCGCAGCGCCGGCCCCGCTCAGACCTTGCCCGTGCTCGAGAAGCTGCTGGCCCGCCCCGACCCCGCCGAACGCGTGCTGGCCCTGCGTTGGCTGGGCGACGCTTCGTACATGGCCCGAGCGCCGGGGGCCGCCCAGCGCCTGCTCGTGCCTTTGTTCAAAGATCCCAACGAGAGCGTCGCCGCCGCCGCCGTCGCCGCCGCTGCCCAGATCTTCTCGGAGAACGACTACCACGCGCTCTTGGGACCGCTGGTCGAGGGCAAGAGCCTCAGGCTGGCCGCCGTCGTCGTCGAGGAGCTCAAGCGCTTTCCCACCGAGCGCACCGCCGCGCTGCTCGAGCGCAAGCTCGCCTCGGGTCCAAATGTGCTGCGTCTCGCGGCCCTCGCCTGCGTCGAAAACGCCGTGGCCCTGCATGCAGCCGCAGCAGGAGCAGCGACGTCGACGGGGTCCGCAGCGCCCGACATCGATCCCTTGATCGGCGTGGCCGTGTCTGCGCTCGGGCACAGCCAGATCGCGGTGCGCAACCGCGCCGCCGAGGTGCTGACGGCGTTGTCCAAGGCCCAGGGCGTCGAGATAGGCCGCACCATCGTGTGGCTCCTGCGTTCGGGCGACGTGACCACGCGCCGCATGGCCGCCGAGGTGCTGCGCTCGGTCAAAGATCCCCACGGCGAGCTGTGGCCCAAGCTGGTCAGCTCATTGCGCGACGACGACTGGTGGGTGCGCGAACGCGTGATGGACGCCCTGCTCGACCTCGTCGGCAACGGACTCTCGCGCTACATGGTGGCCTGGCTGCAGGACCGCTCCGACGTCGTCCGCCGCTTCGCGCTCAATGTGCTGCTGCGGCTGAAGGACAAAGACACCATCGCCGCCGTCGTGCACACAGCGCGCACCGATCCCGATTGGTGGGCCCGCGAAAAAGCCGTCGAAGTCATCGCCGAATTCAAAGATCCCCGCGCCATCCCCATCCTCGTCGACCTCATGCAGACGCCGGGACTGCAGATGGCCTGCATCGCTGCTCTGAAGATGCTCGACCCGGGCGCAGCGGCCACCCACCTGCTGCCGCTGTCGACGTCGCCGGACGCCGATGTGCGCCTGTTGGTGCTGCGCTTCATCGAGGAGCAAAACGATCCCGCGCACGAAGCCATCGTCGACAGCCTGAAGGGCGACCCCGATCCGTCGGTGCAGCGCTTGGCCCATGGACTGCTCGTGCGCTGGCGCATCACCAAGACCGACACCCTCAGTGAAGCCAACGTGCCGGGACCGGTCTCCGTCGCCGCCGCCGTCGCCGACGAACGTCCTCTTGATCAGCTGCTGTTGAAGATGGTCGAGCTCGATGGCTCCGACTTGATCATCGCCCCCGAGCGGCCGGTGTTCATGAAGCGCCAAGGGCAGATCGAAGCCCTGACCCAGGGGCCGCTGTCGACGGAGCGCGTGATCTCGCTCTTGACGCCCCTGGTCTCGGCCCAGGCGGCGCTGCGCCTCGATCAAAGAAAGGACGTGGATTTTTCGACGGTGGTAAAAGCCACGGGGCATCGCTTCCGCGTGAATCTCTTTCGCCAACGCGGCGGTCTCTCCGGCGTCTTTCGCGCGATCCGCGTGAACATCCCCGTGCTCGAAGACTTGGGTCTGCCGCCACAGGTGCGCGAGCTGACCCTGCTCAAGACGGGACTGGTGTTGGTGGGGGGGGCGACGTCGTCGGGGAAGTCGACGACGCTGGCGGCGCTCATCGACTACATCAACCGCACCCAACCGCGGCACGTGGTGTCCCTCGAAGACCCCATCGAGATCGTGCACTCCCACAAGTTGGCCCTGGTGCAGCAGCGCGAGGTCGGCAGCCACACCCGCACCTTCGCCCAGGCACTGCGATCGGCGTTGCGCCAAGACCCCGACGTCATCGTCATCGGCGAAATGAGGGACCGGGAGACCATCGAGCTCGCGCTCACCGCCGCAGAAACCGGTCACCTCGTGATCGGTACCTTGCACACGGTGTCCTCCGACGCCTGTGTCGACCGCATCATCAACGCCTTCGGCCGCGGTCAGCAGGATCAGGCGCGCGCCTCCATCGCCGACAGCCTGCGGGCCGTCGTGTGCCAGACGTTGGTGCGGCCCAAGGCCGGCAGCCCTGGCCCCCGCCTGCTCGCCAGCGAGCTCCTGGTGTGCACCGATGCCGTCGCCAACCTGATCCGCAAGGCCAAGACCAACCAGATCCCCAGCATTTTGGCGACGTCGAGAGAGGTGGGGATGCAGTCCCTCGATCAAGATCTGGTTCGCCTGGCCCGCACCGGTCTGGTCGACGAGATCGACGTGCTCGCGCGGGCCCGCAACAAGAGCGCCGTCGAACAAGCGCTCAACGAGCAGCGGGCCGATCCCGCCGTGTCAGGCAAGCTCCCGCCGGCGCGCAAAGCCGTGGCCAGCGGCGGCTGACATCGAGAAAACCCGGGCGGATTACTGCGGCAAAGCCTTGAACAGGTCGTCGACGATGCCGCGGGTCTGCTGGAAGACGAAGGCGATCTTCATCTTCTCGAGATAGGCGCGCTTGCCGGGATCGGGCTTTTTCTTTGGTCCGAGCACCAAGAGCACAGCCTCTTGCTCGGCGTTGTAGGTCTCGCGGGACAAGCGCTCATAGAGGGGCCCGATGCGCTTGGACTGGACCAGCGTGGGGTCCTTCTCGAGAGCTGCTTCGATGGCGGCGCGCTTGCGCAGGTAGTCGCCGTACTCGCCCGCCGGCGGAGTCTTCGTCGCCGACGTCACCAGAGGCTCTTTGGTGGGAGTGGGGCCGGTGGGGTTGGCCCCCGTTGGGTTGGGGCCGGTGGGGTTGGGGCCCGTGGGATTGGTGCCGCTGGGGTTGGTGCCGCTGGGGTTGGTGCCGCTGGGGTTGGTGCCGCTGGGGTTGGTGTCGGTCGGATCGCTGGGGTTGGTGCCCGTGGGATCTTTGGCGAGGGTGGGATCGGTGCCGGCCACCGGCTCGACACCCGGCACCGGCGGGACGACGAGCCCCGCTCCGCCAGCGCCCGTTCCCGCTTTCAGGGTCGCGACGGCGCCGAGCACCGTGCCCACAGCTCCGGCGATGCCGCCGAGCACGCCGAGGATGGCCAGCACCAGCAACAAGGTCTGGAACCACTTGGCGACGTTGTAGGAGCGGAACCACGACCACTGCACAAAGACGGGCAGAGGCGTCGCGATGATCATCAAGAGCGCCGGCACGACGTTGATCAGCGCGAAGGCCGGTGAAATCGAAGCCAAGCGCGCCGCGATGGCGGTCAGCAGGGTGGCCAACATTGTTGGCGCGAGCAGCACCAAGGTCGTGGTCATGCCCATGGCGATGTGGGTGGTGCGCGCCTGGGTGTCAGAGCTGCCTCCCAGCTTGTCGACCAGCCAGCCCAAGATGGGGTGCGCCAGAAAGCCAGCGATCACCGCGCCGACGAGGGCGACGACGGCGGCGATGACGGGTCCCAGCAGCAGCGCGACGATCTGCAGCGGGCCACCAGCGATGATGCCGGCGAGGCCGCCGACCAGGGCTTGGGCGACGAAGGTGAGCGCGTAGGCAGGCAAGAGCAGGAAGGCGAGGGGCAGCTTTTGCAGCCCGGGCAAGGGCGGGTTCTCGACCTGCTTCCGCACGGTGCCCAAGGGATTGAGCACCAAGAGCGGAGCGGTCTTGAGCACGTAGCCGATGCCCATTCCCAGAGCGCCTCCGGGACCGGTGTCGTCGTCGTAGGAGTCGATGCCCAAGACCGGGCGGGGAGCGTCGTCGTCGGGGACGTCGTTGCCGGCGGCGTCCACTTGGCTGGGAAAGTCGCCGTCGGAGGCCGGGGGGAAGTTGGCGGGGCGTTGCTGGTTGGTGTTTTCCACCGGCGGTGGTGGCTCGCGGGCCGCGCGGCGCTTGGGGATGGGATCTTTGCGCAGCTCGGAGGGCAGGTTGGCGCCGCCTTGGGGGGATCCTTGGGTGTTGCCGCGCAGCGCTGTGCGGGTCTCCAGCTCGGGTGTGCCGCCGCGAGGGCCGCGTCCGTCGATGCTGAGCACCTCGAAACGGAACTTGGACATCTGAAAAATGATGCCGGCCTTGAGAGGCAGGGTGCCGCCGATCTTGCCGCCATCGACGAGGGTGCCGTTCACGCTCCCCATGTCCTCCAGGAACCAGTCGCTGCCGTCGGAGAAGATGCGCGCGTGTCGCTTGGACACCGACTGATCGGGGACCTTGATGTTGGCCGGACCACCCTCGCGACCAAAGATGGCGCCGTCAGGCCCCACTTCGAAGGTCTCGCCGGACTGGAGGTTGCGCACCTCGACGCTCATGCTTCTTCCTTCACGGGCAGAAGCTAGAGAACGCAGGTGCAGGAGGGAAGTTTTCGACCGGCACGGCGGAGGCGCAGAAGCGCACAGTGCCCGAGGGTCGTTGGAGCGCGATCGCTCTCGCAGGCCCGCACACTGTGGCGATCCTGTGAGGCGCCGCCGACGTCAGCACGCAGCAAAGCCGGGGCCGCGCGATGGCATGGGTCGCGCAAAGGTCGCCCCATGGGCAATTCCAACGGCATTCCGGCCTTCGGCCCCCCAGCTGCAACCTCCGACCTGCGTGCCAATTGGCCGCCCGGCCAGAGGGCACAGAATTCACCGCCGCCAGGCGATGAACCTGCAGACAAACCAACACGCGAAGCACCGTCGGTGAATTCAGGGCAGGCGGTGTCGGCGGGCCACGAGCGCAAGCTCTTCGTCGACGTCAACGACGAAGCGCAGGCGTTGCACCTCGAGCGTTCGCTGTTTGTGCCGACGCGGCTCTCCTGGCGCTTGGGGGAGCAGCTGACGCTCTGTCTGCGCTTTCCCCTCTCGCCTCACCCCTTCGAGCTCCCCGTGGTGGTGGTCGGTCGACGGCCCCAGAGCGGCATCGGTCTGCCGGCGGGGGTGCTCTTGCGCCTGGCCGACCCCGATCCGGGCTTGCTCGATTTGATTCGGGAGATCGGCGAAGGCCACGTCGCCGACGTTTGGGGGCGGGTGCAGGAGCGGGTTCGTCTGCCCGCGCGCGTGATCTTCGAAAACGCGGAGGAGGCCTGCGAGGAGCTCGAGGAGCTGCTGGTCGACGCCGGCGCCGCCTTGTTGCTGAACCAGGCCTTCGTGCGCGGGGATCGCCTGGTGCTGGACGTCGTCGTGCGCGCCCGGGTGATCGCGGTGCTCAACGTGAGAGTGCTGCGCATCCAGGTGCAGGATGATCAGCTGCGCACCGTCGTCGTGCCCCTCGACGCTGCCAGCCGGTCCATGGCCCAAATGTTGGTCGACGAGCGCCGCGCGTCCCACCGGGGATAGCCAGGGTAGCGTGCGGCGATGGCCGCTCTGTCTCTCTCCCCCCTGTTTTCGGCAGCCCAGGCGCGGGCAGTCGATGCCTGGACCATCGGCGTCGTGGGCGTCCCCGGTCTGGTCTTGCTCGAGCACGCCGGCCGCGCCGTCGCCGACGTCGTCTCGGCCCGCCTCGCAGCGTCGATGTTCAAACCTGGGGATCACGTGCTGGTGGTCTGCGGACGCGGCAACAACGGCGGCGACGGCCTCGTGTGTGCGCGCCATCTCGCCGGACGCGGGGTGAGCGTGAGCGTGCTGATGCCGCAGGAGCCCAGCGGCGGCGATGCGCTGGTGGCGTTGCAACTGTTGAGGGCGGCGGTCGCGCACAAGGGCCTCGCGGTGTCCTTCGTCGTCGACGTCGACGCGGCGGTGGGGATGGGTCCAGCGCTGGTGGTCGACGCGCTCTTTGGCACCGGGCTTTCGCGCCCTCTCGATGCTGCGGCCTTGGCTCTGGTGGGTGGCATGGCCCGGGCGCGAAAGCGGGGCGCCGTCGTCGTCGCCGTCGATCTGCCCTCGGGACTGCCCACCGATGGGCAACGACCCAGCACCGACGTCGTCGCCGCCGACGTCACCGTGACCTTCGGCGGCCGCAAGATCGCCCACCTGGCCGAGCCTGGGTGCGCACATTGCGGAGAGGTTATCGACGTCGACATCGGCCTCCTGCATCCCCCGTCGGCGCACTGCGATGTCTTTGCCCTGGAGGGCCTCGAGCTCGCCGCGCCGGGGCTGCTGGCGCACAAGGGCGGTTACGGACACGTCGCCGTTGTCGAGGGATCACCCGAGTTGCGCGGCGCCTCCCATCTCGCGGCCCGAGCAGCGCTGCGCGCGGGAGCGGGGCGGGTGACCTTGGTGGGCGAAGGCGGCGGGCGCATCCCCGAGCTCATGGCCGGCGGACTCGAGAGCGCAGCCCACAGCGACGTCGTCGTCGTCGGTCCCGGCTTGTTGCCGGCTTTGGTGCCGGTGGCGGGCTTGGCGCAATTGCGCCACGAGCATCGGGTGAAGATCATCGCCGACGCGGGCGCCATCGGTGTGCTCACGCACGGTCAGGCGCAGGTCTGGACGCCGCACGCCGGTGAAGCGGGCCGGGTCCTGGGCTGCGCGGCCAATGAGGTGCAGGGCGATCGGGTGGGTGCTGCGCGCGCGCTGGTGGGGCGGCTGGGCGGCGTGGTGGTGTTGAAGGGCGCGCAGCCGGTGATCGCCAGCCCACAGCGCTGCGTGATCGTAGAGGGCCAGGCCCCCGCGCTGGCGGTGGCCGGCAGTGGCGACGTGCTGGCCGGCGTCATCGGCGCGGTGGTGGCGGGAGCGCTCGGCCCCTGTTCCGTCGACGACGCCGTCATCGCTGCGGTTTGGTTGCACCAGCAGGCGGGTCGCAGTTTGAACCGGGGAGCCTTGGCCTCAGAGATCGCCGACGCCGTCGCTGTCGTCATCGCCGGGGCGCCCCGTGCCTGAGCAGGCGGAGCTGCAAGAGACGACGTCGTCGCCGACGCAGACGGAGGCCTTGGCTGCCCGTTTGGCGCGCACGATGTTGGGGAGCGGGGTGGCACTCCCCTGGGTGATCCTGCTCGACGGCGATTTGGGCGCGGGCAAGACCACCTTCGTGCGCGGCTTCGTGCGGGCCTTGCCGGGAGGCCGCGACGTTGTCGTCCAAAGCCCCACCTTCGCGTTGGCGCGGCGCTATCCGACGACGCCGCCCGTGCACCATCTCGATCTCTACCGCCTGCGCCAGCAAGCCGGTGCCGGGGCCGCGGTCGAAGAGCTCGGGCTCAGCGACGTCGACGACGGCATCGTCTTTGTGGAGTGGCCGGTTCGATCTGCATGGCCCGAGCCCGTGGTGGGGGTGGCGCTGGAGATCCTGTCCCCTCGTCGTCGGCGCGTGCGGATCCGGGGTTTGACGACGACGACCGGACTTGGAGCTTGACTGGCAGCCGGGCCCTGTTATGTCTGGGGCGCACCCATCGCGGGGTGGAGCAGTTGGTAGCTCATCGGGCTCATAACCCGAAGGTCGTTGGTTCAAGTCCAACCCCCGCAACCACAAAAACGCGCACTTGGCTCTCGGGCTGAGTGCGCGTTTTCTTTGTCGTGTCCACACCGTGTCCACCAGCCTCGCCATCGCTCAGGGCCACGCTGTCCAGCATCAGAGACCGCCGAGGCTGTTCCCCGCTCGCCGCGTCGACCAAGACGGCAAGCGCAAAGGCAAGAGCAGACGCGATGGGGCCGACGAGCTCGAGCCGGCCTGCGCCCGACGCCACCGCCGAAGGAGACTCTGTTCAACGCGCGGGCCCAGGACGAAGCGCAGTCTCGCCAGCGACGTCACCATCGTCCGCCGTGCCATCGCCGGCGACGGTAGGTCTCAGCCACCGGTCGGCCGCCTTGTTGTCCGGCATGCCGACCCGACCTACCGATCCTCCATGAGAAAATCGTTGCTGCTCTCCAGGACCTATTTTCCGCGCCGGCAAGACAACCGGATGAGCCTGGAAGGGGACGTCGCCACTGCGCGACAGAACTATCTCAACGACGAACCGAGCAACCTGCAGTTCCTGCTGGAAAAGAGATATCAGTGGATGAATGAGTACATCACCGCCACAGAAAGAGGAATTGAGATCGGCTGTGGGACCGGACTATCAAAACTATTTGTCCGCGGTGATTATCTATTAACTGATGTTAACAAGAATTCCTGGGTGGATATGGTCGTTGACGCTCTGGAAATGCCGTTTCAAGATTCCTCGTTCGACTTCATTATCGTGAGCAACGTGATCCACCACTTGGCGACGCCGGCGAAGTTCTTCCGGGAATGTTCACGTGTCTTGAAGAAAGGTGGTCGTCTGATCATTCAGGACATCTATGGTTCGTTGCTGATGAGAGCCTTGCTCAGAGTCATGAGACACGAGGGGTACTCTTTCGACGTCGATGTGTTTGCGGACGATGTGATCTGCAACGATCCGCGAGATCCTTGGTCCGCCAACTGCTTGATTCCTCGAATGCTATTTGATTCGGACCACGCGTTTCAACAGCATTTTACCTTCGACGTCATTCACAAGGGCTTTACAGAGTGCGTGATCTTTCCGTTGTCGGGCGGAGTGATTGCCAAAACACCAACGATTAATCTACCACGATCAATACTGCTTATGATTGATATCCTAGATCGATTGTTAATTATTGCATCGAAAGACACGCTGGCGCTCCAGATACAGGTGGTCGCGAAGAACACGAAATAGGAGTGCACACGCTAGTCCGCGCCGTCTCTCCGTCGACCGTGTCGACGACGGAGTGCCAGAGATGCGCAACGCTGAGGAGTCATTCGACCACGTGACATCGTCTGGAATGCCATGGTTGGAGCCGTTGGGATGGCTCAAAGTGCTTTCTGTTTTGCGCCGTTGGAACGGCACGAAGTGCTTCCTGCTTTGCGCCTTTGGTACGGCGCAAAGTGCTTCCTGCTTTGAGCCGTTGGCACGGCTCAAAATCCAGCCGCCAACGTTGCAGATGGAGGAGCTTCCCCCCATAGTCGTTCGACTCGCGCAGGTCTTACCTCCACGGAGGCCACAGTGAGTGGGCCGCGAGCCGGAGCGACGTTCGGAATGAGGTACTACGCACACCGGAGGAACTCTCTCGCCGAGCTGCGCTCGACCCCGGTCGATCACGGCGTCGAGCTCGACCTTCGAGACGACGGCCGCCGCATCATCGTCGCCCACGATCCCTTCTCCGACGGACCCGACGTCGACTCCTATTTCCGGGAGCTCGGAGCGCGCCCCTGCATCCTCAATCTCAAATGCGAAGGCATCGAAGGGGCCGTGCTTGCTGCTGCTGCGCGCCACGGCGTCACAGACTTCTTCTTGCTCGACCTGTCGATTCCTGCAGCGACCAAGCTCGCGCGTCAGGGGGAAACACGGCTCGCCATTCGCTATTCCGAAGTCGAACCCATTGAGCTCGCGCTCGCCTGGATCGGTCGCGCGCGCTGGGTGTGGATCGACTGTTTCACCGATTGGCCTGGGAACCCCGAAGCGTGGGCGCGCCTGTCCCAACACTTTTCCCTTTGCGTCGTCAGCCCTGAGCTCCAGGGGCACGGACGCGGCGCGATCTCGTCGTTTGCGGACCAGGCGCGAGGGCGTCCCTTCCATGCGGTGTGCACCAAACACGCCGATGATTGGCAGGCGAGGCTCGGACCCTTGCCATGAGTGCGGTGAGTGCGCTCTTCCCACCTCAAAGGCTCCAGGCCGAGCGTGACAACGCTTCGACGACGCTGTCGCTGCTGTGGCGTTCGCCGGTGTTTTGGAGCGGCTTGCTCGTGAAACTGGTGCTCGCTGCTGGGTGTGGGTCCCGTTTTCCCACGCGCTGGTTTGCGCCCTTCGTTGCAGCTTTCGTTCGCGACGGTTTTGCCAACCCCTGGACGGACTGGTTCGCGCGGGGCGAGGTGCAGGCGTTCCCCTATGGCCCCGGCATGCTGGCGATCCTCACGCCCTCGTTCCTGCCGGGGGCTCTCATCCCCTTCGACGCCAGTGGACATATCGGGCTCTTCTTGCTGCGCGTCCCCGTCGTCGTCGCCGATGTGTTGATCTGTGTGCTGCTCATCGCGTGGCTGCGGGTCCGCGTGAGCGACGCGTTGGTGACCTGGTGGTGGAGTCCCATCGTTCTCTACGCCGCCTATTTCCATGGCCAGCTCGACATCATTCCGACGGCCATCGCTCTGATCGCGCTCGCCCTCACGCTCTCGCGCCGCACCCTCCTCGGAGCCGTCGTGCTCGGTGTGGGGATCGCGACCAAGCATCATCTCCTGCTCTTGCTTCCCTTCCTCTGGGTGTACGTCGCCCGCCTGCAGCGACCGCTGGGTGTGCGTCTCGGCTGGGGCTTCGTCGTCGTCGGGACCGCAGCCTTGCTCTTTGCGCCCCTGCTCGGCTCCAGCGCGTTTCGCTCCATGGTGTTTGGCACCCCCGAGGCTGAGCGCGTGTGGCAAGTGGTGCTCCCCTTCGGGGCCGACGGGCCGCAACTCTATCTCGCGCCGGCCGCGGTTCTGGTGGTGTTCGCGCGCTACGCGAGCTTTCGAAAGCTCAACCGCGAGCTGGTGCTCGGATTCATCGGGCTTGCCTACGTCGTCCTGGTGGCCTTGGTCCGACCGGCTCCGGGTTGGTTCTTGTGGTCGTTGCCCTTCCTCGCCCAGCAGGCCGCCAGCGACGTCCGCACCGGCCGCAGACTCTTGGGCCTCCTGTCGGTCGCCTACCTCGCGTACTTCTTCGTCGACGCCCCCCGGGACTTTCTCGAGTCCATCGACCCCTCCTTCGGCGACGGCGTCGGCGCGGCCCTCGTGCGAGATGCTCACGCTCTGCTGCCGCTTTTGTTTTCGCCTCGGGTTCACGGTGTGGTGTTCACCCTGCTGGTGGCCACCACCTTGTTGACGGCGTTCGTGCTTTATCGGCATCGAATTCAGACGAGCCCGTTTTATCGCTACCGGGATCAGCCCTTCCTCATCGGCCTGGCCGGCGACAGCGCAAGTGGCAAACACTCCCTGGCGCAAAGCTTGGGCGGCGTCTTCGGTCGACGAACGCTGCGCGTGCTCTTCGGCGACGACGATCACCGTTGGGCCCGTGGCCACGAGATGTGGCAGCGCCACACGCATCTCGATCCGCGCGGAAATTTTCTCGATCTGCAAGCGGAGCACCTCGCGGCGCTCAAGCGTGGCCAGACGATCGTGAAACGTTCCTACGATCACGCGACCGGCAACTTCACCGACCCCGACGCCGTGGACCCCGCCGACTTCGTTCTCATTCTTGGTCTCCATCCGTTCTACCTGCGCTCGCAGCGCGAGATCTTGGACCTCAAGATCTTTCTCGACCCACGCGAGGAGCTGCGCGTGCAGTGGAAGACCGAGCGCGATCATCGCGAGCGCGGTCACTCGCTGGAGGCCATCGCTGCCGAGGTGAGCCACCGCAGCCGGGATTCGCTCCAATACATCCGTCCGCAGCGCCAACACGCCGATCTGATCTTGTCCCCCGGCAGCATCGAGCCAGGGCAGGAGGAAAACGTCGAAGTCCTGATCGAGATGGATACGTCGCTGGGTCCGATGTCGTTCCTCGACCTGATTTCCGCTGGCAGCGCCTTGCAAACCTCGTGGGAAGCCGATGACTCCCTGGAGCGCGATCGCCTCTCGCTGAGCGGCCAGCTGCCAGCGACGGAGACAGCGAGACTCGCGCACCAGCTCGGCGCCGGCGAGGAGACCTTCATCGTCGCCGACCGTGGTTGGCTCCCCGGAACGCGTGGCGTCTTGCAGCTGGCCGTGATCTACGCGGTGCTTCGCCGGCTCCACGCATGACCGTCGCCGGACTCCTGCTCGATCTCGACGACACGCTCTACGCCTACGCCCCCGCCAACGAGGCGGGACGGGCCGCCCTCTTTGCAGCCATTGCGAAAGATGCGGGCGTGCCCCTGGAGTCGGTGTCGTCGTCGTTTGAGCTTGCGCGGCGATCCACCAAGGCGCGCACGCGCGGAACCGGCGCATCGCATGGGCGTCTGCTGTACTTGTCCGAGCTCGTTCACGCGATGGGACGCCCCGATCTTCTCGGGCGCATCCAGGCTTGGGAGGCTCTGTATTGGGAGACCTACCTCGACGCCGCAGTGCTCGATCCCCGGGCGCACCACGTGTTGACCGTGCTGCGACGACGGGGCGTGCGCGTGTGCATCACCACCAACCTCACCCTCTCCATTCAACTGCGCAAGCTGGAGCGCCTGGGCTTGCTCCCGCTCATCGATGCCGTGGCGACGAGCGAGGAGGCGGGGGCGGACAAACCCGATCCGCGCATCGTTGAGCTCGGCGCCCAACGCATCGGTGTTCCCTTGGGCGCTTGCGTGGTGGCCGGCGACGACATCGACTGCGACGCCGAAGTCGCCGCGCGCCTCGGCATCCCTTTCATCCATGTCACCGGGGACGTGCGCGTGCTCCTCACCGTCCTCGAAGGGACACCGGGGGAGCCATGACTGCAGCCCCAACAGACCTCGTCCGCCTCGGGCTCGCACTCGACGACCTCTCCCTGGTGCAGGGGGCCGGCGGCAACGTGTCGGTCAAAGACGGCGCCGGCGTCTGGATCAAAGCCTCGGGCCGGCGGCTGCGCGACCTCGTCGACGAATCGGGCCGAGCCTGGGTGCCGCTCGATCTCCTCCTGCGCGCCAACCGCGGTGAAGCGGGGGCGGAGGCGGAGATTTTTGCGCACCGGCCCCGACCCAGTCTCGAGGCCCTGTTCCACGCTCTGCCCTTTCGCGTGGTTGCTCACACCCACCCCATCGGGGTGTGCCTGCACGCTTGCGCCCGCGGACCTCTGCCGGCAGGCCTGATCCCCGACGGCGTCGCCTTCGTCGACGTCCCCTATGCCCGGCCAGGCGCAGCCCTCGCGCGCGCGGTCGCCGCCGGTGGGGACAGCGCCGGGGTGCTGGGCGCAGGGCCCCTTTGTTTCATCCTGCGCAACCATGGGCTCCTCGTCGCCGCCCACGACGTCGACGACGCCACGGGCTTGACCTGGGAGATCGAGAGGCGGGCCATCGGGCTGGCCGCAAGCCTCCAGGCCGAACCCCTGACCACCATCGCCGCCGTCGTCGCCGAGCTGCAGGCGCCCCCTTTGCGAGCGGTGGGTCGTGCAGCCCAACCTGCCACTCTGATGCGTGCCCTCCCGCCTCGACCCGACCCCAGCTTGCCCCCGCTTTTTCCCGACGCCGCGGTCTTTGGACAGGAGCTCGCCATCGACCCCGCCCGCTTCTACGACGATGAATTGCTGGCAGCGACTTTTCACCAGCGACGCGCTTCGTCGGCAGTCATGATTCTCACGAGCGAGCATCGTCGCGTGCTCGTCGGCACCAACGCCGAAGCCCTCGCTTCAGCGACCGAGGTGCTCGCGGCGGCCTTGCTGCTCGAACGCACCCTGGTCCCATCGGATCGCGCTGCACCCTTGCTCGAGACCGAGGCCGCCGCCCTCGTCGCCTTGCCGTCGGAGCGCTACCGTTCGGCGGGTCCCCCCGCGCCGCAGAGCTGAACCACCGCGAGCGTGGCTGAAGGTTTGATGGTTCAAGCCGCTGCCCGGCTTGACGTGTTGGTGCCCAAGACGCTGGCGCGTCTTGACGTGTCGCAAGCAGGAGTCTGTCCCGTGGTGCTCGTCGTCGTTCCCATGGCCGGTACCGGCGCTCGTTACCGGCGGGCGGGGCACCTGCAGCCGAAGCCGCTGATCGACGTCGACGGTCTGCCGATGATCGAACGCGTGGTCGCGATGTTTCCGGGTCAGGAACGCTTTCTCTTCATCGTGAACCGGGATCATGCTCGCTCGTCTCCGCTCCTGAGCGTGCTGGCGCGCGTCGCTCCGCAGGCGTTGGTGCGGATCATCGAGCCCCACAGCGACGGGCCCATCGAAACCCTGCTGCGCGCCGAGGCCGACATCCCCGACGAAGAAGCCGTCGTCGTCAACTACTGCGATTTTGGCGCCACTTGGTCTTACGCGGACTTCCTCTCGTGGTGGAAGCAGGGTGGATTTGCTGCGGCGATGACGGCGTACCGCGGCTTTCATCCCCACAGCCTGGGCCCCACGCTTTACGCCTACATGCAGAACGAGGGCGAGCGCGTCACAGCGATCAAAGAAAAGGGCCACTTCACCAACGATCGCATGAGCGAGCTGGCGTCGAGCGGCTTGTATGCCTTTTCCTCGGGGGCCTTGCTCAAGAGGGCTGCGCACGATCTCGTCGCCGCCGCCACGCGGGTCAACGGTGAGTTCTACGTCTCCACGGCTGTGGGCTCGCTCATCGACGCGGGGATGTCGGTGGGCGTGATGGAGCTCGCGCACTTTTTTCAATGGGGCACGCCCGAGGACCTTGCTGATTACGTCGGCTGGGCGCGGGCGCTGAGGGAGGCCGACGCCTTTCGCGCGCGCGTCGCTGGTTGTGCCTCCTCCGCTGCGCTCGTGGTGCCCATGGCCGGCAAGGGACAGCGCTTTCGCGATCGGGGATTCGACGAGCCCAAGCCCTTCATCGACGTCGCTGGCGCGCCCATGGCGGCACAAGTTCTCGCCTGTCTTCCGCGCGCGACAGACACTCGCCTCGCCACCACCGCGCTAATCGCGGGCCATCCCCTGATGGCTTCGTTGGCAATGCGCTCGCCACCACAGACGCGCGTGTGCACGCTCGCTGCTGAGACCGCAGGCCAAGCAGCCACCGTGCGCGCGGTCATCGACGACATCGACGGCCAGCGTCCGGTGCTTGTCGCCTCCTGCGACACCGGCGCCAGCTACGACCTGAAACGCTGGACAGCGCTCTGCAGCAGCGGCGACGACGACCTCATTGTCTGGTCCGCCCGCGGGCACCTACCGGCCCTGTGGCGGCCGCAGCAGTATGGATGGATGGACGCCGACGATGACGGACGCGTACGGGCCGTGCGGGTGAAGGTGCCTTTGGACACGCGCCCCCTGGCCGAGCAAGACACCATCCTCGGCACTTTCTTCTTCTCGTCTCAAGCGTTGTTGGTGCGCGAGCTCGACGCCCTCATCCGCGACGACGAGCGCGTGAATGGCGAGCTTTATCTCGACACGGTCGCACGACGCATGGTGGAGCGCGGAGCGCGGGTGCGGGTCTTTCGGGTGGACAAGTGGCTCCCCTGGGGGACGCCAGACGAGCTCTTCACCTTTCGCTATTGGAACGACGTGTTTCGCCAAGGACGCTCCTGGCCGTCGTCGACGCTTCCCACCTCAGGTTCCACCCATGGCTGAGGTCGAGTCCTCCATCGTCGTTCCTTGCTTCAACGAGGCTGCCAACCTGTCGGCGCTGATCGAGAACTTCCGTTCACTGGCGTTGGTGCAGCGAAACATCGAAGTGCTGCTGGTGAACAATGGATCCACCGACGAGACGGCAGCGGTGCTCGAGCGAGAGATTCGATCCGACGACGGCATCCGCGTCGTCAACGTGCCCAGCCCCAACGTTGGCTACGGCCACGGCATCATGTCGGGCCTGCGCGCCGCACGCGGACGGTATCTGGCGTGGACCCACGCCGACGGACAGACGCCGCCGATCGATGCCATCACCGGCCTCGGGCTGCTGCGCACCAGCAGCGACCCGAGCCGAACCCTGGTGAAAGGGCGACGTCGGGGGCGTCCCATTGGTGCCCAATTGTTCACCGGCGGCATGGATGCGGCGGCGCGGACCCTGCTCGGAGCGGGCTTCGTCGACGTCAATGCGCAACCAAAGTGTTTTCCGCGGGCGCTGCTGTCGCTGGCGACGACGGCTCCCAACGATCTCTCCCTCGATCTCTATTTTTTCTGGCTCGCGCGTCACCACGGGTTCGGGGTGCAGACCTTCGACGTCCATTTCGGCACGCGACGCGCGGGCGAGTCCAAGTGGGCCTTCAATTGGCGGTCGCGGGCACGCCACATCGAACGCACGCTGCGCTTCATGAACACGCTGCGACGCCATGGCCGGTGACGTCGTCGATGGGCGAGCTGAGCCCGATCGAGCGCCGGACGCGCAGCCGGAAAAAACTCGAGCACAGAGGGCGTGGCGCCTCTTGCCGCCCCTGATTCCGGCGCTCTTGTTTTGCGCTCTTGCCGCCTACAGCAACGCCGACCTTCGCGAGGGCCGCGCCTTTCTGTTCATGGACGAGCAGATCTCCGTCGACGAAGCGCTCTGGCTGTTTTCGGCGACCAGCTTCGGCGATCTGCTGTTTCGCATCGTTCACGGGCAAGACCTTCGCTACGGCCAGATCTTTCATGTGGCTTCCGCCGCCGTCGCCCATCTCCCCTATCGCTGGTGGGGCGAGCCGGGGCTCATCGTGGCGATCAGAATGTGGAACGCCGCTCTGCTCGCTGCCGCCTACGTCGTCTTCGGCTGGGCGGCCCTCCGCACCACGGCGGCACGGGTTGCGGCGATCACGTTGGCCTGCCTGCTGCCGTCGTCGGCCTACTATTCGACCGTCCCCAAGCCCGAACCGATGCAGCTCCTTTGCCTCTCCATCGCGATGTTGTTGCTTGTGCGTCGCCGGCGCGCCGATTTTTGGCCCTGGTTCTTTGTGGGTCTCGGCTTCGGCGCGAAGATCTCCACGCTGCCTGCGCTCGCCGTGCTGGCGTGCATCTCGTTCGTGCTCGACCGCTCCCAGGCCCCAGCGTTGACCGCGCCGCGCCCTTTGGCGGCGATGCGCTTGCTCCTCAGCATCGTGGCGCTCGGCATGGGAGCCGCTGTGCTTGGGTACGAGGAGCGCTTCGGCATCGTCGCCCGCGTGCTCCTCGGGGGGATGCTGATCGTGCTCGGGCTCTCGTTCGCGCTCTTGCGCGCCCGCGTCGACGCACGGCTGGCCCTTCACCCGCACCTGCTGCGTTGGCTTGGACGCGCGGGCAGCTTTCTCACGGGCTTCTTCGTCGCGGTGCCGTGTGTGATCGCGTTTTTTCCGGTCCGGACGCAGAACTGGTTTGGCTCCACCTTCCTGAACACCACCCATGGCGCCGACGACAGCGCCGTTGGGCCCCTCGCTTGGCTGCGTTTCATCTTCACCGGCTGGAGCGATGCTCCAGCGCTCGTGGTGGGGCTGGTGGCGACGGGCACGCTGCTGGCCGTTGGGCTCTTCCTCGCCAGCGAGTGCCGAACCCGCGTCGCTCATGCCGACGTCGTCACAGGGCCCCTGGCCTTTCTCGCCGCCGGCGCGGCTCTCGGCGCATCGATTGTGCTTTCCGTTCACCGCGTTTGGGATTTCTACCTGCATCCAGCGGCAGTCTTCGTGCTCTTTGGTGCGGCGGCGGTGCTGGAACGTTTGGGGTCGAGCCCGCGTGAACGACGACTGGCGCTGGCAGTGGTGGCCGGCTGGTCGGCGCTGGGCTTGGGTGATCTCCTCCCCGCCGCGCTGCGAAAACACGATGCGCTCGCGCATCGGACGGCGACGGCGGCGTTCGTTGCCAAGCGCGCCCAGCTCGACGCGGTGACGTCGTTCGTCGACGCGCGCCAAGCCGCGTTGGGCCGGCCGATTGCGGTGCTGCTCACGCCGGACCTCTTTCAGCCCCAGAGCACACGGCTGGTCACCTACACGCGTTTTTGGGGGCACGATGTCGAGTGGCAGGGCCCCTATGCCGTCCTCGTCGTCCTTCGCTCTGGGGCCCCGGGCGGGCCGGCGCTTTCCCCGAGCTCGAGGGAGTACGAGGCCCAGCGGCGGTATTGGCGCGAGTGGGAGCAGCACGTGAGCCCGGAAGGCAGCTGCCGCGAGCCACCCTGCTACCGCGTGCGCGCCGACGTTTCTGACGGGGAAATCCTCGTGCTGGAGCGCGTCGACGACCCGGCTTGACGTGCGCTTCTTGACGTCGACCGGCGCGCGCGCTGCGCCGGCAACATGTTCACCCGCAGCGACGCTGATCGCTCCGCGGTCGAAGTTCAGCGCAGACCGGGGATCATCCCGCGTCCGATTGATGTTCGACCACGTTCTGAGATGGGAAAGACGCGGGATGATGCGCGTGGAGCGCGCCCGCGGAACGCGGAGTTGGTGGGGGGCCCCGCGTCCGGCTCCGCCGGC
>JAHFED010000120.1 GCA_023248635.1 Myxococcales bacterium | reverse complement strand
GTACGTCTTGATTTTCCCGGGCAGCAAGAGCGAGCTCGTGTCGCTGCAAGCCGTGTTGCGGGAGTCACACGAAGCTCAGCAGGCCGGCCGCGCGCAGGAGATCGCAGAGCGAACGAAGCTCGGCGTTCCGCTCGACGACGCTACCGACTGGGCTGCGGTTGGTCTTCAGATCGCAGCGTTGAGTTGCTTCCCCGATCGGGACAGCAAAGCGATTGCCGAGCAGGCCGCGCAACTGCACGCCTCAGTGGCTCACCACGCCCTCGTCGCCATGCCAGACTACGAGCCGGTCGACGGCTACGACGACGTCAACCTGCGCTTCCGCGGCCTGGCCGACAGCGACGTCCAGGACCACATGCTGGCCGTTGGCCTGGCCCACCGAGAGGCCGAAGCCGCGGCGAAGGTCGAAGACCCGACTGCTCGAGCGAAGGCGGTCCGCCTTGCCAACGAAGCGCGGGACCAAGCCTTCCTCGCCTTCATCGCCGACGCGGTGTGCGAGGTCCGCTGCGGCGAGCAGGTCGCCGGCGCCGACGACCGCGCGCTCACTGAGCTCGAGCTCGAGGCCATCCGCGCGACGGCGCTGATGGTCCCCATCTACCTGGCGGCCCGCGACTACCAACGGCTCTCCCCGGGAAAAGGCTTGCGCTTTGGGTTGCAGCCGCCGTCGACCTGAAGCGCGACTACGACTGCGGCAAATGCCCCACGGCGATGCGCGCGCAGTGGGGCTGTCACGGAGGTGGACTGGTGACGCACTTCGCGGGGACCGAGCACGAGACGTCGACGTGTCCGCGCAGGCATCTGTTGCGGAACCCCGACGTCGTGCCGCTGTTCGCGTTACGCCGCTCGTGTGACGGGCAGGTGGGCATCGAGGGCTCACGCAAGCTGACGCCGGCCGCGCTCGAGGGGCTCGCCGTCATCGACGACGCCGTTGCGTGGCGCATGGAAGACGATGCGAAGCAGCGCGCGAGAGATGCGGTGCCTCGTGGGTGAGACGATCGACCTCAAGTACACGATCAGCGCGGAGCAGGCCCGCAGGGACCTTGCTGCTCTTGAGAAGGCGACCAACGAAGTCGGCGACAAGGCGTCGAAGGCGGCGACGGGGTGGGGCCGTCTCAGCGAGAGCATGAAAGGCGCGCAGCAGCGTCTGGGACCGACGGCGGCCGCCATCTCAGGCATCAGCGCGGCGCTCGGTGAGAACGCGGGACAGGCCGGCAAAGCCGTCGCCGCTGCGGGACAGATGGCAGCGGCGTTCGGCTCGGGTGGGCCGGCTGGCGTGGCCATCGTGGCAATGACCCTCATCGTCAACCAGCTGCAAAAGGCGTGGGACGATGAGCTGAAGGCGCAGGACGCTGCGATCCAGAAGCAGTACGCGGCGGCGAGTGCGGCCGCAGCTGGTCGCAAGGCCGTCGAGAAGGACATCGCAGCGCTTCGTAAGGAACTGGCGGGACCCGAGACCGGATCACAAGCCAGCGCGCGTGTTCAGGCAGAGATCGACGAGACCAAGCGGCAGCGCGAACAGGTGATCAATACCCGCAACGCGCTCAAGATCGGCACGGACGGCTACGACGACGCGCGGGAGCAACTGGAGGCGGAGCGGAGGATTCTTGAGGCCACGATCCGCGACCTGGGCGTCAAGCAGGGCCTGGAGTTCCAGGCGGCCGCGAAGCGCACCGCCGCGAGGTCTGGAGGTCGGTCCGCTGCCGCTGCCGACGAGCGCGACCCATCGGCGCCATTCCTGTCCGGCAACGCCGCTCGACGGGCGCAGGCTGACCGCGCCGCGCAGGCAGCGTCGGATGCCGCCGACGCTGCCCTCGAAGCCGACATCGACGCCGGCGCTGCTCGCGTGCAGGCCGCACGCGACCTTGAGGACACGCGGACCCTTGTTGCGAAAATCGGAGCGGAAGAGCGATTAGCGATCGAGCAAGAAGCCGCTGCGTCCACCGCGGAGATCGCCACGACGACGATCGGCATCGTCGCCAGCGCCTCGCAGCAGTTCATCTCGGACATCGTCAGCGGCCAAGAGCACGCCGCGGAACGTTTCGGGCTCGCCATCATGCAGCAGGCTGGTCAGGCGCTTGTCAGCTTCGGCACGCAGGCGGTCGGCAAGGGCATCATGTACGCCGCCGACCCGCTCACCGCGGCCTTGGCTCCAACGAACATCGCCACCGGCATCGCTCTCATCGGCTCGGGCGTCGCCCTTGGCGGCATCGCCGCAGGCGCCTCCGCCAACATAAGCGGCGGCGGCTCGAGCTCCAGCCCGGCAGCGAAGGAGCGCGGGACCTCGAGCGGTCGCAGCGGGGGAGGATCGAGCGGCTCCGGTTCGACCAACATCACAATCATCTACGGCGGCGCCAGCGGCCCAACAGCTGAGCAAGGCGCAGCTGCCGTCGACAAAGCCATCAAACGCAACGGCAGGCGAGGTCGCTGATGAGTGCGGACTACCCCGTCATGCTTGCCGCCGTCGTCATCGACAGCACCAATGGGGGGCTGCGCATCACAGAGGGCGCCAACACGTCGGTGACCTCGATCCCTGCGGGCACCTACTTCCTCCGCGGCGACGGCGTCGCCGACGATCTTCTGCTTGCCATCAAGACGGCGATGGAGACGAACACCGCGCCGCGTGTCTCGGTCAATACCTACACCGTGGCGGTTGCGTGGAGCACCAGCCCCGCGGCGCCATCGGCAGTCATCACGATCACCAGGGCCACCGGTGCCGACACCTTCGGCGTCCTCTGGGCCGATGCGCTCACCACCTTCGACCAGGCCCTCGTCGGCTTCGTAGCGAGTGACACGGTCAATGCATCGGCGAAGACGTCGACGCTGTCGCCATCGTGCGTCTGGGTGAGCCCCGAGATCTACGTCGAGGCCGAGGAGGACGAGGAGGACGACGCCTACGTGCAGCGCGCCCGCTCCGGTGTCGTGCGCGGCGGCGATCGTGGCGGGCCCTACGAAACGCTGAGGATCTCGTTCCAACTCATGGAAGAGCGGCGCGTGAAGGCAGCCCGCATCGCCGCTGACGTTGCCCGCGCGTTCGATCGCTTCCGCCGGCAACTTGTGCGCGGCCGGCAGTTCGAGTTGCACTTCGGCACGATCTCTAGCGGCACCACGCTGGCCGCTTTGTCGTCGTCGACCGAGCGCGGTGCGGGATGGCATCTCTCCCCCGACAGCGTCGATGGCTTCCGCGCTGAGCGTCTGCGCCCCGGCCTTCCCCTTTACGCCTGGTCGCTCGAGCTCTGGGCCCACGTGTGAGCAGCACCTTCGCCTCCAGACTGAGCGGCGCCGAGGGCCGGACGATGAAGATGTTCATCGTCATCCAAGGCATCAGCGACGTCTTCCAGGAGGATGCCGTCGACGTGCCCGACGCCGTCGTCAACGTCGCAGGGTTCGGCACAGGTGCCTCTCGATCCCGTCGCAAGTTGATCGCCAAGGTGGAGCAGTCGGAGAAGAAGCTCGACCTGGCGAAGCGCCGGATGATCGGTGGGTCGCTGACCGTCACCCTCATTGAGAGCGGCACTGTGCTCTCGTCGCTGTTCTCTCCTCGATCACGTCGCTCGGCGTTCCTCAATGCCGACGAGACCGCGGCGACTACGACGATCAACTGCTCGTCGACGACGCCGTTCGCGTCGTCGGGGTCCGTCTTCATCGGCGGCGAGACCATCACCTACGCGACCAAGACGGGTGGGGGGACGCCGACGCTAAACACGGCGACACGCGGCGCGTTCGGCTCCGAGGCCCAGCCTCATTTCGGCGACGCAACCCAGGGGGCTGGCGTCTTCATGACTCCGCCCAACTGGATGGGTCGGCGCGTGAAGCTGGTCGGCTACTTCGCCAACGACGACGGGACAACGACGACGGCGCTGGCGCAAGTCCTTGGGACGTTCCGGCTCGAGGAGGCGCCCGCCTATCTGGGCGACGGCAAATGGGAGCTTCGGTGCTCCGACCTCTCCGATGAGTTTGCCAAGCGAAAGCTGGGCAGCGGGCTCCGCGACATCGAGGCCGAATACCTGATCGACTCCGGCGCCTTTCTTTATGAGGTCGGAGCGGACATCGATCAATTCGTCATTGGCGGAATCACGACGCACCTCCTCGCAACTCATGGGGACAAGGCCACGGCGCTTCCCATCGTGGCTGTCAGCGGCACCGAGGTCGAGATCGACATAGACATCAGCGTCAACCTCATCACGCCGTACGCCCTCGTCGGCGACGGCACCATTCGACACATCGCCGTCTTGCGTGATGCGGCGCCAGGGTACCTCCTCGTCTATGCGCTGGTGTCTCGCCTCGGCAACAGCGCCAACGGCTCCTACGACATTCTCCCGGGCAACGCCCGAGACGCCTTCGGCTACGACGGCTGGCGCTTCGGCGCGGGCATCCTCGCGGCAGAGGTCGACACCGCGTCAATCATCGCCCTCGGCGATCTTGGGATCGACTGGTCCTTCGTTATCGACGACGAGATCGATCTTGAGGCATTTCTCTTTGACTTCTGCCTCGCGACGAACACGGTGTGGTTTGTAACTGCTGAGGGTCAGCTCTCCGTCAAGCGGCTGAACGAATACGCCGCAGCGTCGATGCTCACCGTCGACGACGACGTCATCATCGGCGAGCCTCAGGTCGACTACGACGAGGCCTCGATCTTTCCCCGCGTCACCCTGAAGTGCAACTACGACCCCGTCGACCGCGAGTTCAAGGCCACCATCAATCTCATCGACAACGAACTGGCGGATCGCTACCCAAACAACCACGACCGTCTCGAGATCGAGTCTCGCTCCCTCATTGTCGTCGACGCCGCCTCGCGCCCCCTGGTGAGCCCCCTTCGATTGGTGAGGCCGGGACTTCCCTTCGCCGCCGTCGAGGGGATGTTGCGATCGGTGCAGCAGGCCAATGGACTCGGGCGGTGCATCGTCTCATTGCGAACGCACCTCGACGCATTGGTGTTGGATCTTGGTGACCTGGTGACGTTGACGGTGGATGTCCCCGATCTCGAGGGAGCCGCTTCGATCACGGCGCGGATCTGCCGCGTGTTGTCGCTCGGCCCGGACTACGACCAGGGCTTCGTCGAGATGACCCTCGAAGTCATCGATGCCCTCTTCGTCATCGCGCCCGCTGCCGTCATTGCGAGCATCGCCGGCAGCACCCTCACGTTGGCGATAGGCGGAGTGGAGCTCGCCACCGGCCGGTCGACGACACCCGGGCGCCAGTTTGCGGCCAACTGGCAGGCGGTCGTGCGCGACGTCAGCGGCGGCACAAGTGAGGGTGTCGGTATTCTCTCATCGATCACGGACACCACGGTGACGGTGGGCTCGCTACCTGGCGGCTTCACCATCGCCGCCGGCGACGTGCTGACGATCGACACCCAGTCGGTCAACGACGGCATCACGGACGCCAACGCCGATGGCTACGGCGTCGACGACTTCACCTACCAGATGCCCAACGACGAGAACGACGTCGACACCAGCATCGGTGAGTTCGAAACGAGGTGGCGCTGATGGCCCGCGAAAAGAGCAGCGCCTTCGAGGGCGCCAGCCAGTACGACGTCGACGTCGACGCGCTCACACACACGCGCGTTATCCAGAGCATCATCGGCGACGTCGCACTCGTCCACGATCGCATCTCCGGTCAGAACGCCCACGGGGCCGACGTCATCACGCACGACGGCACAGCAGGGCGCGGCTCACTGCTGGGCGTGCCAAACAACCAATGGATCGGGGCAAACCTTTCATGCGCTGGCGCTGCCGCTGGCGCCGCAAAAAACGGCGACACCGGGACGACGTGGATCATCGCGAAGCCATATTGGATCGCAGGCGGTGAGACCGAGGTCGTCGTTGAGCTTCACACCCAAGGGACCCCTCGGCGCATCGAGCCCGTCGCCTACTTCAAGAGCAGCACCACCTACGCCGACGTTGGTGATGTTCGGGTTCCGATGGAACGCGTCGACGTCGCCGGCACGGTCTTGCGCTGCACGATTCGCGGGCTCACCTCGGCTCTGCGGCTGTTCTTCATCGAGGTCCAAACGGACGAGCTCATCGGCCAGGACTGGTTCGTCGACAGCCTGACGATCACCCCGCAACGTCAGCGGGCGGCGGGGCAGAACGCGCCTCCGCCGCGGCGAGCAACCAACGACTACGGCGTCACAATCCCCAGCGCGACCCAAGGCGTGGCGCACGTGGACTTCGACGCGTCATGGTTCGCGGACAGCGCAGCCCTCGACGGCTACCTGCTCGCGTTCGCCAACCGGAACATCAATGGCCTCGAGGAGTGCATGCGGGGCTGGCCATGTGGCGGTAACCTCGACTACGTGCACGTCGACCACGACGGCGCCGGCGCCGCTGACGACGTGGACCCAGCGCGCTCTCGCTTCATGGCGCACACCCGCAGCTTGTGGGCGGCTGAGCCCGAGCTTGAGTGGCAAATCATCAGCGAGGGCTACGGCGCTTTTCTCGTGAACGGCTACATGGTCGTCGACCACACGCCGACCGTGGGAATGCTGGAGTGGTTCGCGCCTTATATCACCGACCAGGTGGCGACGACGATCAGGAAGGTCCAGGCGGCGATGCCTGACTTTCAGACGGGGTCGTCAAGGCTGAAATGGGCGATCCTCTGTGGCAGCAACGCCACCAACGTGAATGCAGCGACGTGGACGGCGGCAGCGAACGCCGGCGGCGCTGACGGGAGCCTGGCGGTCGCGGCCGTTTCTGGATCGCCGACGAATCCGGGTGGCGGCAACGCCCTGCAGCTCGCGACCGGCTCCGCGCTGGCCTTCACGGCGGACAGCGTCGTGCAGATAGCCATCTCCCTCGACAGGTCGGCCGGCGTGTTCACCGCGGGCGAGAACGTCCTGCTTGGGTTCTGCTTGTACTTCGACCCTTGAGGTGACGACGTGGCGTTTGTTGGCGATGAGGGACCACTGACGGATGCGCAGGTGAAGAGCCATGCCGATGGCCGCGCCCTGATCGTGCGCCAGTTGGCCGGCCGCGCGCGCATGCTGACCGAGCTCGCCTCCGGCGCCTCCGCCATCAGCGGCGAGAGGGCGACGACGGCGTCGAACCCGC
>JAHFED010000069.1 GCA_023248635.1 Myxococcales bacterium | reverse complement strand
AGGGGACCGGCGGCAGCACCGCCGGCCTCTATCCCGATCCACCAACTCCGCGTTCCGCGGGCGCGCTTCACGCGCATCATCCCGCGTCTTTCCCATCTCGGAACGCGGTCGAACATCAAGCAGACGCGGGATGACGCGCTCTCGTTCGCGAATCGCCGATGGGGCGGCGGCGACGTCGCATTCTGGTCCAAAGCTTGCGGAAGCCTCTCGCCGGCTCGATGCTCCTGCACCGCAGCGAGGTGGCCTGAGCCCCGCTGGGCGAGCAAACCTGGAGTGGCCCCTTGGAAGGACCTAAACCCCCCCCGACCGTTGCCAGTCTTCTCATCGCGTTCAACAACGTGATGATCCGCAGCCAGCTCGCCGGCCGCATCGACCTGCAGAAGGCGGCGGCAGCGTTCTCGACCATCCTGCAGGAACGAGCCCCCGACCAGCCCCTCGCCCTCAGCAAGATCTACGACGTATTGCTGCAGATGAAGGCGCCCGAAGTGCACGTGCGCGAGGTGTTGTTCTTTCTGAAGAGCCGCGAAGACAAGCTCGGCTTGACGATGGAGCTGCCCGCCAAGCTGCAGGCTTTGTCCGCCGAGGAGCAGCAGCGGACGCTCCAGGGCTTCGGCCAGCGCGCCGCCACCCCCGGCACCAATCCCGGCGGCTCGGGCGCTGTTCCGGTCGGGGGCTCGGGGGCGGTGCCGGTCGCTCCTGGCGCGCCACCCCTCGACGGCACCCCCACGGGCGTGTGGCTCTTTGCCGGCGCGCCGACGACGAGTCCAGGGGGCCCCGCACCGGCTGCACCCTTCGTCGCTGGACCCGCCTCGGGAGTGGGCCTCGATCCCACCCTGCGCCCCGGCGGGGGCGAAGGATCGGCGCCGCCGCCACGCCGCCGTACCGCCGTCACCAACCCCATGATCGCGGTTCCCGAGCGCTCGCGTCGCGCGTCGACGTCGATGATCGGCCGGCGCGGCTGGATGGCGCTGGCGCTGACGGGGATGGTCGCGTTGCTCATGGTCCAGGTCGGTCCCACGCTGCTGCAATCCGGCGCCATCGTGCGCACGCCCATCGTCGTCGACGTCGCTGGCGGCTTGCCGTGCGTGAAGGC
Organism: Myxococcales bacterium; assembly: GCA_023248635.1. Classification (GTDB taxonomy): domain Bacteria; phylum Myxococcota; class UBA727; order UBA727; family VGSZ01; genus VGSZ01. Next base: position 27,778 of record JAHFED010000069.1, on the reverse strand, counting down.
AGAGACCAGCGGTCGCTCCATGATCTGCTACGTCACCCAGGCCTTCGCGGCGGCCAACAAGCAACCCGAGGTCGACAAGATCGGGAACGCTACGCTCAAAGCAGCACAGGCCCGGGGCCTCACCACGCTCATCGTCTACAGCGTCGAGGATGGCAAGCTGCAGTGGATGTTCTCCGACGAGAAGCACGGCCTCTTTGGCGCACCCCGACGAGGATGAAGGGATTTGGCCACCCGGCCTGAGGGCGGCGAGCTCTTGCCCTCATTTCTGTTGCGGTGGGTGATCCCGCGTCCGCTTGATGTTCGACCGCGTTCCGAGATGGGAAAGATGCGGGATGGTGCGCGTGAAGCGCGCCCGCGGAACGCGGAGTTGGTGGGGGGCCCCGCGTCCGGCTCTGCCGGCGCGGGGGGAGGTCTGCACCAGACCTCCCAGAAGAGCATCCCCGAGGGAGATGAACGAGACCGCTCCGCGGTCGAAGTTCAGCGAGATCGGGGATGAGTCCGTCGCTCGAGATCTGAGGTGGCGAACTTGACCGAGCGCTTGGGAGGCAGAAATCTCTCTGCTGCGGCGCCCTTGGCCAACACCGCAGGAAAACCGCCTCGTGGACGACAGTCGGCACCAGAATTTCGTGCTCTTTTTTGAGAACGTGCTGCGATCCAGCGCGTTGGCGGGTGTCATTGACTTGCGCCGAGCCACCCTCGCGCTGTCGGCCCTGCTGGAGCGCGTTCCTGTGGGAGGGACCCTCGCCCTCGGACCGCTATACGACTTTCTCGTCCACCAAAAGGCCCCCGAGCAAGCCGTGCGGGAGGTCATCGTCTTCATCAAGAGCCACGAAGAGCGTTTTTCCCTCAAGATGGACCTGCCTGCCCAGCTGGTGCGGCTCCCCGAGGTGGAGCGAACCCGAATCATCACGGCTTTCACCGCACGCGAGCCCAGCCTGCGAACCCAGGCCGTCGGCGTCAGCGTCGTGCGCCAGCTGGCGGCCAGCCGGATGCTCTGGCTGAGCCTGGCCCTCGTCGGCTTTGGGGGGCTGCTGCTCTACCAGGTGGCAGGCAACCTCTTCAAACCCGGCCGGGCGCGCAGCACCCCCATCGTCGTTGACGTCGCTGGGGGCTTGCCTTGCGTGAAGGCTGAGATCCGCAACCGCTCCCTCGCCTGCTTTGTGCCCCAGGCCTTCGCCGCCGCACACAAGCGACCCGATGTGCTCAAACAAGCCAACGTCACGCTCAGCGTCGGCGAAACCCGCGGGCTCTCGTTGCTCCTCGTCTACACCGTCGAGGACAGCAAGCTGCAGTGGATGTTCCGCGAGAACAAACGCGGCTTTTTCGCGCGCGGCAAGAAGACCTGATCCCCGATCAAGTGCCAAAGAAGAGGCGCGTGTGCTCGAGGACGCGCGCCTGCGTTTCCCGCGTCCGCGTTTGGATCATCGCTTCGAAGAGAGCATCTAAGCGCGCGTCCCGATCGACGATGGCCGAGAGCGCTTGGCCCTGAATCTGAAAGAGCGAGACCCGGCCGATGGCCCGCACGCTGACCGTGCGGGGCGTCTTTCTCAAGGCGGCGACCTCGCCGAAGAACTGCCCGGCGCCGAGCTTGTTGATGAAGATCGAGATGTCGTTCGGATCGAGACGAAACACTTCGACTTCGCCGCGCTTGATGAAAAAGAGGTCGTCGTTGCGTGTGCCTTCAGCGACGATGACGTCGCCGTCTTCGACTTCGAGCATCACGGCGGTGTCGAGCAGCGCTTTGCGATCCGCCGGGGACAGCAGTGAGAAAACGGGTGACTTGGCCATCATCAACTCGACCACGCGCTCCTTGTAGAAGTTGAGCAAAGGAGCGGTGAAGCCCGGGTCGACGGCGGCGATGTGCTCGACGTCTTGGCGTTCGATCTCCAGCAGCACGCCATCGGTGACCGCTTCGACGGTGGCGCTGCGGGGGCGCTCGGCGAGAAAACTGAACTCGCCGAAGAAGTCGCCGTCGGCCAGGGCGGCCAGGTAGATGCGCTCGGCGCGCTGGGGCTGCACCAGCTGCTCGATGGGGACACCGGTCTCGTTGGCGGTCGATTCGATCCAATCGAGCTCGGCGGCCGCGGGGGGGACCGAGGTGCTGTCCCCGCCGGAAGAACAAGAGACGACGAAGCGACCGCGGCCCACGGCGTAGAGGACGTCGCCAGGCTCTCCCTCGCGGAGAATCACGTCGCCCTTGCTTACGCGGCGAATGGAGACGACGTTTGACAGTTCGGCCAGCTCGCGTGGCCCCAGGGATCCCAGCAGGGGGACAGGTCGCTGCAAGGGCAGCTCGTCGCGAGCGATGAAGCGCGCGAAGTCGTGCCGATCGAAGCGCGTGACCAGTTTGTCGAGCTCGTCGCGCTCCCCCGGCGACAGCTCTGCGAGAGCGGCGACGTCGGCGGCGACGTCGGCGTCGTTGCACAAGCGCCGCACGCCCGCGTAGGCACACAGGGCCTGGATCAGCAGCCCGCGAAAGGCGAAGGCCGCGGCCGCCGTCCGCCACGCAGAGAGGGCGACGTCGGGGAGTCCCAGGCTCACCGCTCGATCGCCGACGTCGACGAGGATCCAGGGGTCCTGCTCGCGCTGAAACTCCCGCAGCGCGGCCTCGAGGTTGGCGTCGTCGGAGAGCTTGTGCACCGTGCGCATCGTGACTTCGACGGGAGAGACGGGCGGGGCGCGGTGGGACAGCGCCGCCGGCCTCATCGGTGCGGTGTCCTGCGACCAGTGAACGTTGCGCAGCCAGTCAGCGAGGCAGCGCTCGTCGAAGGCGCCATTCTTGGCCAGGGGCGAGCGTTGGGCCAGCTCGGTGATCACCAGATCCAGCGCGGTGACGGCGACGTCGGCGCCGTGGGTCCGCCGGGTGCGATCGCGCTGCAGCAGGCCAAAGATGACGTCGTCGAGCGAGGAGGGGATGCCGGGTCGCAGACCAGAAGGCGGAATGACGTCGTCGCCGAGCACGCGCAACAAGGTGGCCACCGGGTTGTCTTCGGCGAAGAGGCGTGAGCCAGCCAAGGCCTCCCAGAGGATGACGCCGGCGGCCCACAGATCGGTGGTGGCGTCGACGGCGAAGCCCTGGGCTTGCTCGGGTGCCATGTAGGCCGCTTTGCCGCGCACCATGCCTGGCGACGTCGACGTCAGCTTGTGGCGGGCGGCGGCGATGCCGAAGTCGGTGATCTTCACCTGACCAGACGTCGACACCAGGACGTTTTGCGGGCTGACGTCTCGGTGCACCACGCGCAGGGAGCGACCTTGGGCGTCGGTGAGCTCATGGGCGTGACCCAGACCGGCCAGAATCTCGCGCACGATCCAGGAGGCCACGATGGGCGGCAGCGCTTGGCCCTGGTTGACGTGGTTGCGCAGCAGGGCGGCGAGATCGGTGCCGTCGACGTACTCGATGGCCATGAAGTAGGTGTTGTCGACTTGGCCGAAGTCGTAGAGCTGAACGATGTTGGGGTGATTGAGCCCGATGATGATGCGGGCTTCGTCGATGAACATCGAGACGAACTGCAGATCGCGCGAGAACTCGGGGAGGATGCGTTTCAGCGCGCAGCTGTGCTTCGTCCCCGACAAATGCCGGGCAAGCAGGATCTCCGCCATCCCGCCTTGCGCGATCTTTTCGACGAGCTGGTAGCGCCCAAAGACCTCGTTCACGCTCTACCTCCTGCCCCTTTCTTTGAGCCGTGCCAACGCCTCAAACCATCGGCACTTTGCGCCGTGCCAACGGCGCAAAGCAGGAAGCACTTTGCGCCGTGCCAACGGCGCAAAGCAGGAAGCACTTTGGGCCGTGCCAACGGCCCGAACATCAGCACTTTGCGCCGTGCCAACGGCGCAAAGTACTTTGATGTGCCAACGGCTCAAGCGTCGGCACTTCCTCGTGTGCCGGCCCGAGGATCTACGACGCCGTGCGCGCCTCTGCTTGCTTGCGCGCTTCCCGTCGTCGAGCGGCCATCTCGGGCGTCGCAAACAAGCGCAAGGGTGGGCAGCGGCCGTGCAATGTCAGGCGCGAGCCCATGGGCCAAGGCACGCAATTGTGGGGCCCATCGAGCCAGACCCGGCCCTCGCGCATCTTGGAGGTCACCACCACTTCGTCGGCGCCATCTCTGTCGAAGAAGAAGTTGGCGTGGCGCCACAAGGGGCCGTCGGCGACGAAGGGCTCGCGCACGTGCCATTGCAAGCGTGGGTCGTCGAGATCCTGCACGAAGCCCCCCGCCGATGCCACCGCCGCCGTCGACCCCGTCGCCGTCGACACCCACACGCCCGATGATTTGTGGTCCTCGATGACGCCGCCGTGGTCGACGAGGTAACGCGAGGTCTGCGCTGGGTTTTTGTGGCTGATGAGCAGATCGTTGAGCACGGGGAAGGGCAGCGGCTTGCCGTCGACGCTGCCGCACAAGCGTCGCACCGACGTCGCCAGCAGCTTGCGCGACAGGATGTCGTCGAGCAGCGCCGGAAAGCCCTTGGCATCCGCAGCGCACAAGAAGCCTGTCGAACGTGCCGTATCGGAATTGATGCCGACAGCGACGCCGTCGTGCACCTTGTGGCTCGCATCGAGCAGGGTGCCGTCGCCGCCGACGGCCACCAGCAGTCGACCCTGGCAGTGCTCGGGCTTGAGGCGGCCGCGGTAGAGCCGGCGCACCCGGCAGCGCGCGGCTTTGAGGGCGCGCTCCACCGCCCGCAGCGACTCCTCGTGGGCCTCGTGGGCCAAGAGCAGCGGACGAACCGAGACGTCGTCGCCAGCGACGAGGCTCTGGATGCGCGCGTTCCGGTTCTCCTGGGCCAAGCGAAATTGGGATTTCTTGTAGACGAGGACTACGTCCAAGCGTGCAGTCCGCAGGCGACGCCTGGCTGGCTGCGGGCTGGGCGCGTCTGCCGGTGTCTCGGGATCCGTCGACAGCATTCGTTTCTTGACCTCTACTGGGAAGCCGCTGGATCGTCATGGCGTCGTGCAGAATGTCGTTCCCGCGCCTCGCAGCGGCCGTGGGGTGCTCCTCTGAGGCCTGGGGGCCCATCGCCTGGTGGATTCTGTCCCTTCAGGCCCGGCGGCCGATTTCGTATGCTCACTGGGGCCTGTGCCGCTCTGTCTCGTCGGTGGTCAATCAATAGCTCAGGACGCGTCCCCCGTGGAAGAGACACAGCGCCAGAACCTCGTGATGTCTTTCAGCAACGTGCTGCGCACCAGCGCCCTGGTCGGCGTCGTCGATCTTCAACGCGCGGCCCTCGCTTTTTCGGCGTTGCTCGAGCGCACCCCCGACGGCCAGCCCCTGGCGTTGGAGCCGCTCTACGATTTTCTCCTCGAACAAAACGCACCCGAAGGTCCGGTGCGCGAGGTCATGGTCTTCATCAAGAGCCGCGAAGAGCGCTTCGGGCTGAAGATGGAGCTGCCCCCACGTTTGGCGGCCCTTTCCGAAGAAGAGCGAGCCAAGCTCGTCGCCGCCTTCACCCAGCGCGGCGCCAGCACCGGGACCCAATCAGGCAAGCAGGTCGACCCGTCCAAAGCCAACCGCCGGCCGGGCGACGTCGAAGAAGCCCTGCCGCAAAAGGACGATTTCGGCAGGGAACGAAGCCCCGGTAGCAGGGTCAAGATCCTCGGCGTCGTCGCTGGCTTTCTGGTCTTCGCCGGCATCGTCGAAGTCGTCGTCGTCAAAGCCACCGCGCCGCAGCCGCCGGTGGTCCTGAGCCTCACCGATCCGGCGGGACTCCCTTGCGTCGAGGCCAAGGGCAGCAACCGCAGCGTGATTTGTCGGGTGACGAAGGCGTTCGCCGACTCGACGCCGAAGCCCGTGGTCGACGCCAAGGGTGCGGTGACGGCGGCGGCGGCCCGGAGCCTTGGTTACAACCGGGTCATGGTGTTCTCGATTGAAGATTCCCATTTGCGTTGGGTGTTCTGAGCCGCTGCCCTCTGGCCGGCGGCCAACGGAGCGAGCTCCGTCGAGGCCCTGGGCCGAAGCGCAACCGAGGGCGAAACAGGTGTCCGAGAGACGTGAGCCGCGACCGTCCGACCTCGTGTGGGTGCGGCAGCCTCTGCAGGCCCGCAGCCAGGCGACCTTGACCCGTCTGCTCGACGCCGCCGAAACCCTGCTCGAGCGCAACGCCTTCGACGCCCTGAGCGTGCAGGCGATCTGCAAAGAGGCGCGCTCCTCTGTGGGCGCCTTCTACACGCGCTTCAGCGACAAGGCCTCGCTGCTGCACCTCTTGCACGAGCGCTGGTGTCACGAAGCCCGAGAGACGGCGGCCATCGCGCTCCACCCCGAACGCTGGCGCGACCAGCCCCTCGGCGACGTCGTCAACGCCGTCGTCGGCTTCGTCGTCGCCGAGTACCGGACGCGGCGCGGGCTGCGCAAAGAGATGGCGAGGCGCAATGGCCTCGATGAAGCCTTCCGCAAGCGCAGCGTCGATGTCGCTGCTTTCACGGCCCAGCGCCTCGGCGATTTGCTCGAGGCCCGACGTGGCGAGATGACGCACGCCGATCCCCGTCTCGCGGCCCAGGTGTGCCACCGCATCTTGTTTTCGGTGTTGGACCAGCACGCGATCTACGGCGACGACGGCCCTGCTGGCATGGCCCTCGACGACGATGCGCTGGGCAGCGAGCTCGGGCTGGCGCTGTTGGCCTATCTCACTCATCCCGCATCCCCTTGATGTTCGACCGCGTTCCGAGCTGGGAAAGACGCGGGATGATGCGCGTGAAGCGCGCCCGCGGAACGCGGAGTTGGTGGGGGGCCCCGCGTCCGGCTCCGCCGGCGCGGGGGGAGGTCTGCATCAGACCTCCCAGACGAGCATCCCCCGGAGCTGAACGAGACCGCTCCGCGGTCGAAGTTCAGCGAGATCGGGGATCATTGACGACGGGTAGCTCTTTGTCGACGACGGCCCCTCGGCTACACGCTGCCGATGGTCGTTGCCCCTTTGTTGTTCCTCGCTGCCTTCGACGCCGAGAGCGCTGCGCTGCTGACCAGCATCATCGCGTCGGCGGCCGCGAATGAGCGCGTCGAAGTGCTGACCAGCGAGGACGTCAGGCGCGCCCTCCAATTCGAAGCCGAAAAACAGAGCTTGGGCTGCACCGAGGCGGAGAGTTGCCTGGCGGAGATTTCTCAGGCCATGGGTGCCAACGTCGTCCTCTATGGAGCGGCCGGGCAGCTCGACGACGTCCTGATCGTCACCTTGCAGCTCTTCGACCCCGGTGCCGCCAAGAGCGGTGGGCGAGTGGTGGTGCGGGCGTCGTCGAAGAAAGAGCTCGCCGGCAACGTCGAGTCCCAGGCCAGGGGGCTGGTGCAGAGCTTCCTCGCGACCAAACCCGGCGGGGAACGCATCCGCCTGCTCGTTCTCGATCTCAAGGCAGATGCGTTGGCACCACCGCCGGAGGCCCCCGCACCACAGCCGCCGCTGCTGGCCGTGGTGGGAGGCGGTGCAGCAGCCCTCGGTCTCGTCGTCGCCGGCGTCGGCGGCGCCTTCGACCTGTTGGTCACCGCTCCCGCGGATGCCCGCACCCGCGACAAAGCCCTCACGCAACAGGATGCAAACCAAGCCTTCGACGACCGGGAGAGCGCGGCCTACACCGCGCTGGCGCTCTACGGCACCGGGGCTGGTCTCGTCGTCGTCGGCGGCGCCATCGCGGCCTTCGGACTCTTCTCGGGGGGCGAATGATGCGCCTGTGGTTGTCGCTGCTCTTGGTCGCCTCCTCGACGGGCTGCTTCTTCTCTTTCGATCTGTCGACCCGCGACCTCGCTGGCTTTGCCTGCCTGGGCGACCAGGACTGCCTGGCCAGCTTCGAGTGCGTCGAGGGATTTTGCCAGGCCGTCGAGGGTGGCGAAGGGGAAGGCGAAGGGGAAGGCGAAGGGGGAGGCGAAGGGGAAGGCGAAGGGGAAGGCGAAGGGGAAGGCGAAGGGGAAGGCGAAGGCGAAGGGGAAGGCGAAGGGGAAGGCGAAGGCGAAGGCGACGACGACGACGACGACGACGACCTGGTCCCCAACGGGGCCGACAATTGCCGTCTCGTGGCCAACGCGAACCAGGCCGATGGGGATGGCGACGACGTCGGCGACGCCTGTGACAATTGCCTGAGCACCCCCAACCTCGGCCAGTTCGACGCCGATCAAGACGAGATCGGCGATGCCTGCGACAACTGCGAGGCGGTCGACAACCTCGATCAAAGCGACCGCGACGACGACGACGTCGGCGACCTCTGCGATCTCTGCCCCGATGTGCTCGACGATCAGCGCGACGAAGACGGCGACGGCCTGGGCGATGCCTGCGACCCCGATGCCCTGCTCTATCGGCCCTGGCTGCCAGAGATCGACATAGCGCAGCTCGATGGCGCCCCGAGCGCCCAGCTGCTCGGCGGCGAGTTCCTCTTTGATGCCGCCGACGGGTCCATCACCAAAGACGGCGTCACCTTCCGCCAGCGCAACGGGGACCCCTTCGCGCCGCAGGACCAAGACAACATCCGTTTCCAACGCGTTTTCACGGAGGGCGGACGTTCGAGCGTGGGCATCTGGTATTTCAATGTCGTCGAAATCGAGGACGCCACGGTGCAGTTTTTCAGCGACGGCGCCGGCGTCATCGTCGCTGAGCACATCTCGGTCACCGATTCGCAGATCAGCGCCAGCGCCGGGGGGTTCGCGGCGGGCCCCGGCGGTGTCGACGTCTTCCGCTGTGAGGGTGACACCGATCTCCAAAGCGGCTGCGGCGGCGCCTCGGCAACGCTCCGCTCGGGCGCCGGTGGCGGCAATGGCAACCCCGGTGGCAACGTCGACGTCGACGGCGCTGGCGGAGCCATCACGGGCTTCTCCCGCATGACCCCTTTCCGCGGCGGGGGGTGCGGGGGGCAGGGGACTGGCAGCTCGGGAGGCCTCGGCGGCGGCGGCGGCGGCGCTCTTGGCTTGTTCGGACGCGTCGACTTGACCTTCGTCGGCGACGTGACGCTGTTGGCCCAGGGCGGCGGCGGCGGCAGCAATGCCGTGAACTCGGGCGCGGGTGGGGGAGGTGCGGGCGGCTCCATTCTGCTCGAGAGCCCGGCCATCGTCAGCGTCGGATCCTCGCTCAGCATCGACGTCGCCGGCGGCACGGGCGGCTCCGGCGGCCTCGGCATCACGGGGGGCAACCCTGAGGCCGCTGGCATCCCCGGCGACGGCACGCGTGGCGGCGGTGGGGGCGCCGGGCGGGTGCGCATCCACGATGGCGACGGCACTTTCCCCGTCGTCAACCTCACCCCAGCGTGTGGCACCAGCTTCGTACGCGCCGCTCCCCGCCTGCGACGCGATCCCGTCCCCGTGTCGGTGCGCATCGCCAGGCGCACTGTGGCGAGCGAGCTCGTCCAGGGCGGTACCCTGCTGGGCCAGGCCTTGGCCGTGGCGCCGGGCGTCGTCATGGCCGCTGGACCCGGTGTCATCAACACCAACGGCCTCGACCGGTCCATCGCCGGCACGCAGTTGGGCGCAGGGGTGGCCGCCAACAGCAACGGCGACTTCGGCGTCGTCGATGGCGACAGCGACATCGTCTTCCTCGACAACGCCGGCGCGCAGCGCGAGAGCTTCTCACCAGGCCCCGGCAGGGCCACGGCCATTGCCCTCGGCGTCGGCGCTGATGGATCGTCCTTCGCCCTCGTCGGCGGCGCGGATCCCTTGCTCTCTTCGTTCGTACGCATCGCCGGCGTCTGGGAGACCGCGACCAGCATCGACTTGACATCCCTCGGGGTCGCGACCGTGCTGGCCCTGGTCAACATCGACGCCACCACCACCATCGCGGCGACCAATGCCGGCGTCATTTCCGTCCGCGGGACCGACTCCGAGCTGGTGTCCCTGCCTCTCGACCAGCCCACCCGCATCGCCGCCGATCTGAACCGTGTCTCGGCCCTCGGACCCGCCATCTGCAACGGCGATAATGTGCCCGCCGCCGCCGTCGACGTCGGCGGCCGGGCCTTCTCGCTGCCCCTGCCCGTCGCCAGCTTTGGCGGCAACGCGCTGCCACCCAGCATCGCCCACCGGGGAAACCAGGTCGTGGTTGCCCTCGCCGCCGGCGTGTTCGTCTTCGACGTCGACGAGTTCGATGCCGCCCTCGTCGCCTTCGCCCCGGCGCCGGTGGGGGCCCTCGAGTTTGGCGCCGCCGTGGCCTTCAACGGCGACAACATCCTCGTCGGCGCGCCGGGATCGGGGACGGTGTTTGCGGTCTTGCCCTGATCGCTCCCTCAGTTGAGGCCAGCCAAGGCTGCGCTCGTTTTGCCCGCGTGTTGGAGCACCCCAGGGCTCTTGGCGGTGGCGTCTTTGAGCGCGGCGGCGGATTCACGAAGGCCCTCGACAACGGCGCTGAGCTTGACCGCGTCGGGACCGATGAAGGTCTTGGCGGCGCTGCCGGCCAGGTTTTCACTGCTCTCGAGGAGCTTGCCCGATCGCCCCGGCACGTCGCCGAGCAGCTTGGTGAGCGACGCCAGCCGATCGCGTTCACGGTCGAGGCGCTTGGCCTGCGCTGGCGTCAAGACCTTCCCCTTCCTCACGTCCTTCTTGATCGAGGCGATGAAAGAGTCGCTCTCTTTCAAGACGACGTCGGCGATGATGACCGTGCCCTTCACCTCCGCGGCATCTTGGAAAAACGCGTCGTACTTCTTGATGCCGACCTTGAGGAAGCTGACCCGCGAGCCCTTGCGATCGAAGGGGTTGTCGTCGTCGAGATCTCTGAACTCGCGGGACACCATCGATGGCTTGAGCGTGCTTTCTTTGCCGGTCGCGCACCCGCCGGCCAGAGCTGCACCGAGGAGGACGAACATCAGCAGGCTTCGCATCGTCGAAGCATCGTGGATCGGCGTCGGCTCCACAACGGTGCGAGGTCGCAGGCTCAGGACGCGAAACGCGTGAGCAGCGCGGCGACGTCGTCGACGATGGGCGTGCCGTGGGACATCACCAGGCGGCGCAGCGCGGGCAGAGCGGCGAGCTCCCTCAGGTGGGCGCGGAAGGCGCCCTTGTCCTTCACCACGTAGACGCGAAAGACGAAGCTCACCACCGGCTTGCCGGCGTTGCCCATCCACCGTCCATAGATGAGGCCAAAGAGCCCCTTGAAGTGGGGCAGGTTGAAGATCGCGTCGTTGACGATGAGGGTGGTGCCGTCTTTGCCGTCGACCTGCACGATCCCTTCGTTTTCTTTCACCCCCTGCCAATGACAGAGGCGGACGCGGGGGTCGCTGCCCAGGTCGTCGTAGCTGCCGTCGACGTCGACGACCGCGCTCACTTTCTGGGTGGCTCCTCGGGGACACAGCACGCGCGCCGCCGGGTAGTGATCTTTGTATTGGCCGGCGTCGAGGCGGTGCCAGGCGTTGGGAACCAGGATCACAGCGATGGGACCGAGGGCCTCGATCTGAGCGCGGACGACGTCGTCGACGGCGACGACGCTGTGCAAGAGCAAGGAGCCGTCGCCGCGGCGCACGATCACCATACGCCGGGGCAGGTCCATGCCATGGAGCGTGCCGTCGACGGACCAGATGCCGTCGGCCACAGCGACGAGAGGACCATGCGGCAGAACCTTCCAGGCGCCGGGAGTTGTCATGCGGGCGGCTCTAACACCGCAGCCGCTGTCGTCGATCCCGTGGGCGTGCGTTTGATGGCCACCCCGGCTACGGTGGCGCCGATGACGACGCGGCTGCCGCACATGCGGACCATCATCGCGCGAGCGGCACTGTTGACAGCGGTTGGCGTCGTCGACGTCGCCTGCTGCACAGTCACCCTCTACGAGCCGATGGGTGCGTTGCAACGTCCCGCGCTGGTCGATCCTGCGGCCGATAATTTCGCGGGCACACGCATCTTGTTGCGCTGTTTGAGCAGCGACGACCTGCCCGCTGGCGACGCCGACAAGGTGTGCCGCAACCTCGCCACGGCGCTGCAACGACAAGGAGCGCAGACCGAAAGCGTGGTCCCGCGCAGCCGCGCCGACGAGAACCCGCCCCAAGCCGCCTTCGAGGGCGCGGGCGCCGACCTCACCATCGAGATCGAGGCCAAGACCGAGCACCAATTCGACTATCCCGCCATCGCCGCGCTCTCGGTGCTGACCTGGACCCTGGTGCCTTCGGTCGAGGAACAGACCTACGCGCAGAAAATCGTCGTGCGGGGACGGGATCGCTCGGTGTTGGTTGCCGACACTTTTCGCGCTCGTTTCGTCAACTACATGGGGTGCCTGGTCTGGAGTCTGAATTGGTTGGTTGATTTCTTCGTGCGCGACGATAAAAACGACCTCACGGGCGATGCGCCGCAGAAGGATTTTTCGCGCGACTTCTACCAGGGGACCGCCCAGCTCGCCTTCAACGCGCGCGTCCGCTCTGACCTCTTGGGCTTGACCACCGCCCCACGACCGCCGCGGCCGAGCATTGCCCCACCAGCAGCGGCAACGGCAACCACAGTCGTGGCACCCCTCGAGGAGGAGGGCAAGTCGGAGCCGGTCGGCGGCAGCCACCGGGCGACGCCGCCGACGAGCACTGCCCCCGCCGCGACCGCAGCGCCACCGACCACCGCGCCACCGCCACCACCGCCACCACCGCCACCACCGCCACCACCGCCACCGACGATCACCCCACCGCCCGCCGATCCCGCCGTCGATCCGGCTGATTCAAACTTTAACTACTGAGCCGCGTGATGGAAGCATTTGCCATATACTGGCTTGGGGCGATTTTCTCGTTGTCCAATTCTGCCGGCGACCCGGTGATGCAGGGCTGGAAGGGAAGAGACGAGGCCCGCCAGCTGGACTGCGAGCGCTTGTCCCAGGCCGAGGCCCACGAGCGCTTTCCCGCCGAGGTACCGGCCACGGCCCTGCGCAGCGCGGCGCTGATGGACATCGACGCCCTGGTCTGTCGTCGTCGTCTGCTGCGCTATGGCGAGCGCGATGATCGCGACGAGCTGGTGCTCTCGCAGCTGGGCGTCGAGGTCGCCGGCCTCACCCAGCAGGCGATGGCCCTCGCCGCTCCACAGACGCGCTGGTTCGTCGACGCCTTTTATCCCCAGCCGCAGGTGGCTCAGAAGATCGCCAATGCCGCGCGCCTGTCCCTCGCCGAAGCCGGCCAGCACGTCTCCTCTCAGGCACCCCTGCTGGCGGCGGCTGATGTGGCCATCCTCCGCGAGCTGACCCTGGCCGATGCCCTGCCCCTGGCCTGCCAGCGCCTCAGCGCCGAAAAGACCCTCGGCGACCACGATGCCTTTCTCGGCGTGGCCCTGGTGCGCCCCCAAGAAACGCAGCTGCACGCCGGTGTTTGTCTCCAAGGCGGCTGGCGGTGGCTGCGTTGACCCGAGGCGCGCTTTTCCTGCTGGTGTGCGCGCTGTCGTCGACGGTGGCGGCGGCCGAGCTGTCCAACGAAGAGCTGCAACGCACCCAGGTCGAGACCCTGCGCCGGCAGATGGCGAACGAGCTGCACCTGCAGGCCTTCGACTTGATCGACGAGCTCGTCTATGGGTGGACCCAGGCCCCGCCCTTCGCTGCAGACACCGCCGTCGTCGTCGCTGACGTCACCGTTCCCTACGGCTTTGGCAGTGGCCTCGAGGCCCTGCTCGAAAACCACCTCGCCGACCTCGTGATCCAACACGGCGAGACGCGCGTGCGCCTGGCTCACTGCCCAGCCTGCCAAGCCATCACCGTGCACTCCGACGCCCAGGGCACCATCGTCTCGCGGGGCGTCGATCAGCCGGGCGCGTTGCGGCAGGCGGGGGCATCCTCAGGGGCGGAGCACGCCCTCTTTCTCGACTTCGAAGCCGAAGGGGCGGCGCTGGTGCTGCGGGCTCGGATCACCTCTCTCGACGATGATTTGACCATCGTGCGGGCGCGAACGCTGTCGACGAGCACCTCGAGCGCTGCCTTGTTGCGATCCGGCGATCGTCTGATCTCTGCGGAGGACGCGCGGCACGAGTACCTCGATGCCCTGCAGCAGCGCGGACCCGTGGTCATTCCTGTGCGCGTGTCGCTCATCCAGTTCGCGCCACCCGCCGAAGGCAGCGCCGGCATCGCGACCTTGCCCATCTTGTGGCTGCAGACCGGCGCCGAGATGGGCATCAACCACGCACGCGATTGGACCGGCAGCATCACCATCGGCGGCACCTTTGTGCCTCAGCTCTACAACGGCTTGATGCTCGAAGCCCGCGTGAACCGGCTGCTCACGGGGGCGGCGACGTCGCTGACCCAGCCCAACCTCTACGGCTTCGTCGGCGCCTCGCTCACCACCATCAACGGACCCGTGGCGCTGCTGCTGCGCGACGACGTCCCCACCATCGCCGACGTCGTGGGCGCAGCCACCGGGGTCGTCAGCCAGAGCACGACCTATCCGGCGATCACCGCCGGCGTCGACTTGCGCATCGGCAACCGCTTGGGGGCCTCCTTCTTCGCGCAGACGACCCCGACGCTGGCTGGAGCCCCCTCCATCGGGCGCTACCTCGACGTCGGCCTGCAGATCCACAGCATCGGCGGCGAGGTGACGCTGTGCTTTTGAGGCAGCTGCTCCTTGGCGGCTTCCTGCTGCTCGCGTCGACGGCGGCCTGGGCTGAGCGAGCGCCCACGTCCGAAGCCCTGGAGCGGATGGGCGAGGCCCTCCAACCAGCACTAGAAGGCCCGCTCAACGGCGTGGTGCCCCTGATGATCGTCGGCGCTGCACCGGCCTTCGAAGAGACGCGCGCCTCCTTTCCCACTGCCGTCGTTGCTTCCCTTGCTGGTGTGTTCGGCGGCGCCAATCTGCGGGCCTGCGAAGCCTGCATGACCACGCGCGTCGACGTCGCCGACGGCCGCCTGGTGCACAACTCGGTCACGGTCTCGCTCGAGGAGATCGTTGCCATCGACGCCCGCACCCGCGGTACCGCGGCCCCGGCGCGCGCCGCCATCTGGGTGGACGAAACCGCCGACGGCATCACGATCCGCATCGTTTCTCTCGAAAACGGCCAGATCCTCTACGCGCGCAATTTCGACGGCGCCCTGCGCGAGGAGCAGCGGAGCGGCCAGGTGTTCAACCTCACCAGCGACGTGCAGCGGCGCCTGCGCGGCGAGAGCCTCACACACCTCTTCATCGATGGCGCCCTCTATCCCAATTTTCACATTTCCGCCGACGTCGTCGACCAATTCGGCACGCGAAATCTCGATCTTGCGGGTATTACGATGTCACTTGTCGACCCAGTGTTCGGGGTTGGCGCCGTCTACTATCGCGTCATCCCTGAGGCCTTCAACTTGACCGTCGGAGGTCAGGTGGTGGTCTCGATTCCCACCGCCGCTGGCAACGCGCTCTCCGGCGCCACCGGCGGCGCCATTGGCGACCTGATCGACCCTCTGCTCACCGCCGTCCTCGTCGCCCGCTGGCCCATCCCCCAGACCAGCTATGCAGTGTTGCTGACGGCGTCGACCAACGGCCAAGTTGGCGTCGGCATTTCCCTGATGAATGTCGGTTTTCTCCCGGTGCTTCCATGATGCGTATAATTTCGGGTTCTTTCGTTATATTCACCGTCTTTTCCGGTTGTGCAACCCGGAATTTTACCTACTATCTTGTGGAACCGGAACAACCGCAACACCCCTCACTGAAAGAAGAGGACACGCTGCAGCGGCCCTTCGTCTTTGGGTCCAACACTGTGATGAAGGTGCGCTGGAACAACGGCGACGTGCTGACCGAAGTCGACGTGCCGATGGTGTCGTCGGGACAGCGCATCGTGATCGAACACACCGCCACCAACGGCGACGTCAAGACCTTGCCCGCCAGCCGCCTGGTGCCGCCGCCGCCGACGGGGGCCGACCAGGCTTTGGTCGAGGCCTACCGGGCCCGCGGTTTGCGCATCGACGAAGGTGCCGCCGATCTCAGCCTGGTCAAGGCGCGGGCGTCGCTGCAGGAGGCCCTGAAGAGTGGCAACACCGCCTTGGCGTTGGAGTGGGTAGAGCTCGTGCTGGCCCGCTTTCCCTCACATCCTGAATTTCTGCGAGCCAAAGCATCCATCCTTCTCATGATGGGTGAAAAAGCCAAGGCCATCGAAATCTATGAGAAGGCCGAGGGCATCGAGAGCGACCCCGCCGTGAGACGCAAGCTGGACGAACTGCAAGCCTCCGAGCCCTGAAGGGATACCACCGTGCAATTTTTTGGTCTTGCTTTGCTTATTTTTGTCTTGTGGTTTGGCTTTGAAGACCGCAGTCAAGCTGTCATCTCAGCCTTCGACCCCCACGCTCTGGTGACGGTCGTCCTCGGCTCGTTTTCGGCGGTGCTCATGAGCAGCACGACGAAGACGGCGTGGCGCACCTTTGCCTGCCTCGGCGAGCTGGTGCCCGGCATCCGCCAGTTCGCCAAAGGCACCAAGCGCCTGGAGGACGAGCGCGAGCAGCTCTGCTCTCTGTGGCGCGAGGGAAAACGCAACGCCGCCGTGGAGCACGCCGAGAAGAGCTCGTCGCCCGCCATCCAGCGCATGCTCGAGCTGATCATGAGCCGGGCCCCCGAAGCCGGCAGTGCCAAGCAGTTTCTCGAGCTGCGCCATCATGAAATCGCCCATTGGCAACCGGCCGTTCACAACTGGGAGATGCTGTCGAAGCTCGGGCCATCTTTTGGTATGGTGGGCACGATCACCGGCATGATTACTTTGTTTAAAAATATGAGCAGCGACAACCTCAACATCGGCGCGTCGATGTCGTTGGCCCTGCTCGCGACGCTGTACGGCGTAGCCTTCGGCGCTGGCTTGGCCGGCCCCATCAGCCACCTCCTCAACGGCCTGCTCGACGACCGTTTGGGCTGCCTCGAGCGATGTGAGAAGAGCGTCAACGAGATCGTCGCCCTGGCGGAGCGCTGAGATGCAACGTCGCCCGCGCGGACACGAGGAAGGATGGCTGCTCAGCTATGCCGACCTCATCACCAACCTCTTGTTGTTCTTCGTCGTCTTGCTCTCGGCCGCGAATCTGAGCAAAAGCAAGATGCAGCAAATCACCAAGGCGATCTCGGGAGAAGAGCAGCCTGAAAGCTTGGAATCGATTCAGAAAGAAATTGAGAAGAAAATCACCGAAAAAAGCCTTCAGGATGTGGTGCAAACACGCATCCAAGACGAAGGCCTCGAGCTCTCGCTCAACTCCGGCTTCGTCTTTGACTCCGGGCGCGCGAACCTGCGCTTGGAATTCGAAGCACCGCTCTTGTCCATGCTCGAGACGTTGAAGCCCTACTCGTCGAAATATCATTTCGCCGTCGAGGGCCACACCGACTCGACCCCCATCGTCGGCGGCGGCCAGTTCATCTCGAATTGGGATCTCTCGGCCGCCCGCGCGTTGGTGGTGCGCGAGCGCCTCGAGGGCGCCGGCGTCGATCGCACCCGCATTCGCGTCGAGGGCTACGCCGACACCCGACCGCTGCCAGAATCCGAGCTGTTGAAGCTCACGCCCGAGGCCAGAAACGCCCGCCTCCGCCGTGTCGTCGTGAGGATCTACTGACATGCAGCTGCTGATTGCCTCTTTGTCTTTGTTCTCCCTGTCGGCACTCGCGGACCCAGTGCCGCAAACGCACATCCCGCCGTCGATCCTGATGGAAGTGAACCTGCTCGAGCGCGCCTTCGACACCGCCCTCGCCAAGGACTGCGCCCCCGATCGCTGCTTCTCCAAAGGCTGCGTCTACGAGCGGCACCAGACCATCGACCAACCCCGCGCGGGCTCGCTGCCGGGCCTGCCCACCGACACAGGCATCGGCAGCGTGCCGGTGCAGGAATACCTGACCGAAGCCCGCTGCGATTTCACCCACGAAAAGTCCGTCGCAGCGCGCGACATCCAGGCCCTGACCCGCCGTCTCGAACAACGCCTCTCGCGGGGCTGGCTCAAGGTCAACGTGGCCTCGGAAGTGCTCGAGCCCGTGTCGAAGAGCCTGGCCGAGCTCAGCACGCCGCCCGAACCCGAAGAGGACCCCAAGAAGATCGAGGAGGCGCCGGCCCCGCCGCCGCCGCCGCCGGCCCCGCCGCCGGAATGGACCCGCCGAGCGGCCCTGCGCGAATTGTGGACGGCGCTGCTGCCCCACGTGCCCTGGATGATCGCCATCTTGCTGCTCACGCTTGCCACCGCGGTCTTGATCTGGGCCGGGCGACGGCTGGGAGCGGCCAGCCTCGAGGAGAAAATGCTCGAAGCCCAGATGGCAGCACCCGACCTGCCCGAGGCCGAAGCCAAGGTCGACGACGACGCAAAGTCGGCCAAGAACGTCGAGCTCGAAGAGGAAAAGAGCTTCGCCGAGCAACAAGAGCGCCTGTGGGTCGATCGCATCTCCCACGTCGAATCCGCCGAAGACGACATGGTCGTGGAGCTGCTGCGGGAGTGGCTCAAGGTAGGCGACTTCCCGATGCTTGCGCGCGCTTTGTTCATCTTTGGCGATCGGCTCTCGCACGCTTTCACCACCGACTCGAACCTGGCCTTGAAAAAGATCGAATTCGCCGAGTACTTCCGCGAGGTCGACGAGAGCACCTTGCCCTCACGCTCGGAGTTCTTCCGCCGGCTGAACCAGCACGCGATGTCGTCGCTCTTGATGGCCCAAGACGACGTGCAGCTCTACCGTTCGCTGCGCGAGGACTTCGGCTCCGGCGGCGTGCTGACGCTGATGGAGAAGCTGCCCCACCGCTACGCGGCCCTGCTCTTTGCTTTGGTGCCGCGCGACAGCCAGCACGACGTCGCGCGCTTGATGACGCCCGAATTGCGCTTGGCCACGGCCACCCAGCTCTTGGTGTCCACGCGCATTTCGAAAGAAGAAAGCGACTTCGTCTTCGCCTGCATCGGTGCTGCCCGCGATGGACGCGCCTTGCCGACACCGCCCACCGGCGAGGTCACCGACCGCGGACCCTCCGTCGACGCCGCCGCCGCTCTCTCGGTGCTTTTGCCCCACCTGCCTGCCGCCGACAGACCGGGCTTGTTCCTGCGCGCTCTTCATGGTGGGGCCAGCGCTCCCCAGTGGTTCGAGGACATCTTCTTCGGCGAAATGCTGACGAAGCTGCCCAAAGAGATGCGCAGCGATTTGCTGCTCGACGTCGACGTGCGCGGGTTGGCGGCCTGGTTGTCGACGCAGGACCTCGAGTGGCAGCGCGGCTTTGTCTCGGAGCTTTCAGCGTCGATGCAGAACGCTTTGCGCGGCAACAGCGGCTTTTCGTCCAGGGGCGAGCAGCTACAGCTGGCCCGACGGGGTCACCAGGAGATCATTCGGGCGCTGAAGACCCAATACGCCAAAGGTCGGGCCTCTTTCTTGGCGCTGGTGTCGTGAGAGGATCGCTGCGCCTGCTGACGATGGGCGTCGCTCTGTGCGGCGCCCTCGGCGTCATGGGCGCAGCTTGCGAACCCAAGGTGCCCATCATCGACATCGGCGCGGCCTTCGTCGTCGCCGACGCCACCTGGTTCGAAGACGAGCAAACCCTCTTTCTCTTCTACCGAATCGACTCCGCCCAAGGTCTCTCGGACCAATCGCAGATCGAGCTGGCCTTTCGCACCGACGACGTCGACCAGGACTTCGCCCCGCTGGCTGCCTTCACACCGATCCACCAGCACCTCGCGGTCTCGTGCGGGCTGCACACCTTGTGCGGCAGCTACAGCTTGCGCATCGCGCTTCCGCCCCGCGATGTGCAGTTGCGCCTCCGCTTTCACAAAGATGGCGAGCTCACTTTGCCAGCACCGCTGGACTTCCACACCATCGTGAGCGGACCCGCCCACACCAACCGCAGCGCCGTCGTCTATGGCGTCTTCGACGAGGGCAACCAAGGCGTGCAGTGGCGGCTGCGGCATCAATTCCCGGCCACGCGCAACCCAGACGCCGAAGCCCTGGGCCTGCGCCGCGCCTTCTCCATCAACGGCGCCGTGCACGGCTCCCTCGATCCGCCCTTGGCTGTGGCCTTTTCCGATAACGCTTATGGATATGGTTTTTCGACGCAATGTCCGGCTGATTTTACCTCACTGGAGTGGGACGAGCAGAGCACGACGGATCGGGCCTTCTTCGATCCCCACGAGATGCCCTTGACGGCATCGACGAGCGCCGTGGTCTGCAGCAATGCCACAGTCATCGACGCCATCGGTTCCTTCACCACCACGGCCCTGGCGCACAAGAATCCGGAGACGGCGCCGGCCTTCCCCCGGCTCGAGACTCCCATTCGCAACAACACTCCTATTCGATACATGCTTCAGACCTGTAATGACATTGTCAGCGATGCTCATCAGGCCATGCAAATGCAGCGCCTGCAGCTGCAACCCCAAGACATCGTCTGCGTCGACGACTTCGCATCCCCTGGCTTCGTCGCGCGCTTGAGCGAACGTTTTCAGGATCGACTCGAGCAGGAACGCGCCGCCGGCAACGACATGGTGATGGTCATCGGGCTGAACCGCGCCGACAACAACATCGACGTCGCCATCGGCCTCGAGCAGGCCCTGGCGGTGGTTGTGGCCGATGAGAACGAAAAGAGCTCGCCCCGGCTCTCGGGGGCCTTCGTCTTCGACAGCGCCGCCCACGCCGCCTCGCTCGACGCGGTCAACCGCCAGGTGCTGTGGTGCCCCAGTGATGCACCAGGCGACGACCTCGAGCTGATTTCGTCGACGTCGTTTCGCTCTTGCGCGGTGCAGCTCGACAACGACCTCGTGCTCGGACCCGTGCGCGTCGCGTCTTTGCCCATCCTGCCCACGCGCCGACAGTTCACGACTTTCGTCGATCACTTCAGCGAGGGCGTCACGGGCTCCACGCGCTCTCTCACCTTCCTCGCGCCCACGCGCACGCCCTTGTCGGAGAACGTGCCCGTGGCCGACTTCGGCGTCGCCACCTTCTTCAACAACGAAGCCATCACCGCCGACGTCGACGACAGCTTCTCGTTCTGCATCGATAAGGCCGCAGCCGCCGGCAATGTCGTCTTCCGCGTGGCCGAGTTCCCCGACGAACCCCTGCCCCTGGCCGTGCTCCCCGACGTGCACGCCCAGTTCCCCAGCACGCGCTACAGCCTGGGCCTGGCTTGGGACTTCCCCTTTCTTCTGCAGATGAAGTTCGAGACCTTCGCCGCCATCGCGGCCACCGTCGTCGGCGTCACCATCCCCTTTGGCCAGGGCCTGCCCGGGAAGGAGGACCTCGGATCAGCCGTGTGGCTCGCCGACGGCGTCGACCTCAGCGAGGTGCTGCTGCGTTGCGATCGCTTCTGCAATCATCCAACTTTTGATTCGGACCCTGGTGTCTACAATGTTCTGAGTCGATTCAACGAGACGTTCCGCAACGAGTGCTACAAGCCGCGCTTCCCGGAGCGCGGTGACGGAGGGTTCCCCATTGATCCCTGATCGTCGCCTCGTTGCTCTGGCCCCTTGGCTCATCGTCGCGTTCGCAGGGGCGGCGGCGGCCCAGAGCGATCCTGCCACCGCCGACTCCGGCGCCAACGCCGAAGCACCAAGCCCCGCCGCGGAGAGCGCGACGACGACGACCAGTGCGGCGACGCCGAAGACGACGACGAAGAAGATCCCGGCCCCCGATGCCCTCACGGCCGAGCGCACGCCGGTCCAGGCTTTGAGCGAGCACTTCCTCGGCTCGGCATCGCGCGCGGTGCGCTTTGATTGGCGGGGATCGCCAGTGGCCTTCGGCCTCATCGGTGGCGAGGTGCTCGAGCGCAACAACTTCGCCCAGTTTCGCCTGGGAGGGCTGGCCCGCAAGGCCTTCGGCGACGTCTTGCTCGAGGGCAGCGTCAGCTATTTCTACGCTTTCCCCACACCCAGCAGCGAGCTGCTGGCGCTCACCCCTTTCCGCCAGGCAGGACGCCCGCCGCACTTTGAGCTCGACGTCGACGTCGGCTACGCCTTGGCCGAAGGCGTCGTCACACCTCTCGCCTCTTTCATTCCTCCCGCGGAGATGGCGCTCGTGGCCTGCGGCGGGGCCCGCTACCTCGTCTACCCTGAGGGCCTGTTCGGTCGACCGCTCACCGACGTTGGCCTCGATCTCATCTCCCCCAAATTGAGCGAGGGCGAACGCGCCAAGATCGAGCCCAATGCTCTCGAGGGAATGTTCGTCGATCCGGCGAGATTTCACACTGTTGTTGGTCTATCGCTCGACGTTTATTTCCAGCCAGGCATCCTTGTATCACCCCGGGCCGTGGTCACGGTGCCCCTGCTCGCAGGAGTGACCGAGACCAACCTGGGCTTTTTCTGGGAGCTGGGGCTGGTCCTCGGCTACGCCCTGTGACGGGCCCCGCCTTCTTCGCCCTGCTGGTGTCGGCGACGCAGGCCACGCCATCGGCGTCGCAGGAGCAGGCCACGCCATCGCCGTCGCAGGAGCTGGTGTTTCACAACGCGCGCATGGCCCTGCGCGAGCACCGCCAACAAGACGTGCTGCGCCTCTGGCTCTTGCGCAACGCGCTGCGCCTGCGAGGTGAGGAACCGGTGCACGACGGCGACTTTCGCTCCGTCGTGTGGGCAGCGCTGGGCGAGACCGGCTTTTGCCCCGATGGTTTTCCCGAAGACGACGACGGCGCCGCGCTGTGGCCCATCGCCACCCACAACTGGCTGCTGAAGAACCTGGCCAAGCCGGCGCCATCGCAGCCCCCGCCCTGGGGGTCCTTTCCCGGCGGGATGCAACAGCGTTTCGTCTCGCTGAACGACGTCTTGTCGTTGGAGGAGATGAAGACGGTGCGCTTCTTTCGCGCGGGCTGCTGGACGCCCTACCGTCTGCTCCCGCGGATGCCGACGCTGCAGTGGATCGACATGGAGGATCGCCTCAGCGTCGGCCTGATGATGCGCGATCTGCTGGAGCGGGCAGCCAACGAGATCGACCCCGACGACGTCGAAGGCCTGGCTTTGCTGCAGACGCGGCGCTTCGACCTCGACGCCGCCCTCACGCGCTTGGCCTCGTCCCGCGCGCGCGCGGCCGCCACCATCACCGACCAGCTGCTGGCCTCCGCCGGCATCTCGCCGGGGGGTCTCCTGCAGATGAAAGCCCAGCGCCTCGGCGAATTCAGCAGGTCGTCGGCATCGGAGCTGTGGCAGCGTGCCTTTGCTTGGTCCGCCGCGGAATGGCTCTCCCTGAGCAGCCAACGCCGCCTCGCCCTCTTCGCCGACGCCGACAAGGGCCTGGGCGATGACGGGGGCCGTCGTCGGGTGATCCTCGATCTCATCGACGCTCTCTTGGAGCAAAACGCGGGGCCCGAGCTCACGGGTTGGTTGGGCTTCGCGGGTGTCGACGGCGACGGACGGGGGGCCCTGATACAGGAGATCGTCGGCGGCGTCCGCGGCGAGGGCTTGCTGGGGCTCGAGCCCGCCACCGGCTTTCGCGAGCGCAGCGTCGTCGCTCTGCACCGTGGCGTCGCGTTTCTGCGCGCGGGAGACACGCTGCAGGCCCTGCGCTCTTTCGCGTTCGCCCTGGGACACGCCCACGAATCTCGCGACGCCGACGGCGTGCACAGCCTCTCGCAGCGCTGGCTGGCCTTCGTCTTGAGCCAGTACCAGACCACCGAGGAAGTCCTGGCCATCCTCGATCGCTTCGTGCCCGCCGCCGACCACAACGCCGTCGTCGAAGTCTTGCTCTGGCGGGCCGCCTTTCATGGTGACCTCGCCTCCTTCGATCGGGTGGTGCGCAGCCTGGGCACTGCGGGCCACCTCAAGCGCACCGCCCAGAACCTGCGGCCCTTGGCCGAGGGCGATCCCGGACGGCTGTGGAACACCGTGGAACACGAGCTCGTCGACGCCGCTGCCATCTATCGCTTCACCGAGCGCCTCACGGATCAACTCGGGCTCGAGCCTCTCGACGTGCGCGCCCACCACCGAGAGACCCTCGCGCTGGGGCTGATGGTGCTCGAGGGCCTGCAAGCCCGCAGTGCCCTCTCGTTGCAGAAAAAGACGCGCAAGCTGGCCCAGCGCATCCAAGCCCTCCGGGACGACATCGGCGCCTATGACGACTCCCTGCGCGGGCGCGTCGAAGCTGGCGCCGTCGATCGCGAGGCCTACGCCGGCAGCGTGCGTCTGGCCCCCGCCGATCCCCTGCCCTGGCCCTTCGCCGTCCCCCAGGTGACGCCGCCCAACCCCTTCGCGCCCATCGCGCTCACGCCCGTCGAATGGCGCGGCGGCGACGGCAGGCTTCGCTACGGGTGGAGCCTGCACGAATGAGCCCCGATCTCGCTGAACTTCGTTCACCGAGGTCGGGGATGTTCTTCCTGGAGGGTCTGCTGCAGACCCTCCCCCACGCCGGCGAAGCCGGACGGTGGGGCCCCCACCCAACTCCGCTCCGCGCGCGCTCCCTGCGCCGGAGCGAACTTCAACCGGACTTTGGATGAGCATGCGCCAGCAGCGCTTCACCGCCGCGCGTCTCAAGGCCCAGGAACGTGCGGCAACGGCACTGGGCGCGCTGCGGGACCCCGCGCGCAAGCTCGGCTGGGGCCCGGGTGCACCACAGCTCGCCCCGCTGCAAGACGCGCGTCGTCGCCGTCGCAGCCGGCTGCTGCTGGGGCTGCTCTTGCTGTTCGCTCTGCTCCTGCTGTGGTCGCGCCATTGCTCCTGCGCCGAGCCCACGCCCGCGCCCAGCATCGACGACGACGCCCCCCCGTGCCCGGCGGTGCCTCTGTGTGAGTCGGCGAAGCCTCGTCCAAAGCCTGCGCCGCGTCGTCTGCCCCACGCCGGCAAAGCTCCGCCGCAAGCGCGCGACCTGTTGACCCTGCCGCTCACGGGAACGCCGACGTGGTTGGCCGACTTTCGCTTGCAGGTGACCGCGCGCAGCCTCGACCTGGCCGTGTGCTTCAACGGCGCCGAGAAGCCGGGAGCCCTGCGCTGGACGACGACGGTGACCCCGCTCCCTGGCACCGTCGCCGACTCCGAATGGGAGCCGGCATTGCGTGGCCCCGCGCTGACATCGACGCAGCAACAGTGCGTGCAACGCGTCTTGAGCAACCCGCCTTACCACCTGGTGCCCGACGGCGACGAAGACCTCACCCGCCTGAGCCTCGTGCTGGAGTTTTGATCGCACGCCTTTCGCCGGCGTCGCGCGCGCGGCTCATCATCCGCCGCACGAAATGATCCCCAATGATCATTGATGTTCATGCATCCGGCCACCACGGAAACCGTGTGCAGCCGCGGATGTGCTTCGGCATCGCTGTGATCTTCTGATCCCGGATCCCCTTGATGACTGATCCCCAATGATCATTGATGTTCATGCATCCGGCCACCACGGAAACCGGGTGCAGCCACGGATGTGCTTCGGCATCGCTGTGAGCTTCCGACATCGGTTGACGAGGAGCGCCTCGAGCTCGTCGAGCGACCGGAGGAGCCGATTTGCTGGAGCCTCGCGGACCAACGGCCAGAGCTTCTCCGCGGCCGCAACTCGGGGAATAGGCGGGCAGGAACAATGGGTGGACGCCGACAGGCCAATCGACGGCGCCGCTCTTGTGCCAGCCAGCTCCGTCGAGGACGATGCGCTTCGTCTCGCTCGCCCCCACCGCCTTGGCGAAATGCGCGGAGCGATGTTGAAGGTGATCGTGTTCACCGATGGCAGCAGCAACCATTCGACGTCGCCGGTCGTTGGTCGCACGAAGCCGTAGAGGTAGAGCCACTCGTAACCCAGGTGCTGGACGGCGCCAGGGCGCTTTCCTCGCGGAGCCCACACTTGACGCGTCGTCGGCTTCAACCTGCGGCGCGTCAGTTCCTCGATCATCCTTTGGCGTAGCGATGTCATCTGCTGCCTCCTTGGTAGAAGGCAGAAGCGTGTAAGGCACACTTCTTGATGTCGCGAGAATTACTAAATCAGCTTCGTCTGATTCGGCCCACCGCGAAGCGATTTAGTTCAACGTTTAGCATGTGCGACACCGGAGGGCCGTGGTGGCGAGGAACGAGCCTCCCGGCACGGAGGAGTCTCGGCGGACGCGACCCGCGGCCGACGAGTCAGCGCACATGCCCCTGTTGGCTGGTCGGGTTGGGATCGCGCTCGCCGTCTTCTCTACGCGTGCGACGGCTGCTGAGTTGCGCGTTTCCGTGATGCCCGTGGTTGCCGATGCCAAAGTCGATCGAACTTGCCGCGCGAGATGACGACTCACACCGAGAACAATCTCAGTGCGTTGTGCTTCGCGATCCTTTTGAAGTCATCATCCGTGGTGAATAGCTCGCCCTCGATAAGAATCGTGTGCGCTGCGATCAAGCAGTCCACCGTCGCCGCAGCGATGCCATTGGCGCGGCATCTGCTCCTGATTCGCGCGGCTGCCACGTGAGTCTCTCGAGTTGCGAAGAGGATCGGAAACCCGGTCAGTACCTGGTCGAGCTGCTCGAATGCCGCGTCGGTCCTCACCCCCGACAGGACTTCTTGCAACACGATGCTCGGGATGGCCATCGGCTCGTCGTCTTCCAAGAGCTGAATGAACATCGCGACTTCGTTACTCAAGTCGGGAGCTGCCCTCCGATAGACACGGGATAGGATCGTTGTGTCGAGGACGATCAACGCTTCTTCCGATCGGCCTTGTGGTCAAAGTCATCCGCGAACTCGATCGTCCCTATGGCATCGATCGCCTCGAGGCGCTTGCGTCGGGCGATAAACTCCCTCAGCGCCTCGTTCACCGTGGCGCGCTTCGAGGGAAGACCGCCAACGCGAAGCGCACGGTCGAGGAGGTCGTCGTCGATGGCGAGATTCGTAGGCATGTCAGGAGGCTACACACTTAGATGTGTAGAGGCAAACGCCGACCGCCACGCCCAAACCGCATTCTTGATAACTACAGCTTGTCCGGAAATGCGGTTGACGGCGGGCGTTGGCCCGGGCTCGGACCTCGAATCCACCCGCCGCCCGTCGCCGTCCTCGTCACCTCAGGTCAGATCGACGCGAGCGCGACGCCTTGGCGCTCGGCGATCATGTTCGCCAGCTTGTTGAGGTTGAATCCCAGGACGGCACGTTGGCCGGCGTAGCCCATCATGCCTTCCGATCTCGCCCGCGGGCGGTTGAAGCCGTAGCGGGCGCTCTTGATGGTGCCGATGCTGCCCTCGACGCGGACCCGCTCGGACACAAGCCGCTTTTTCATGACGTCGTCGACTTCCCACTTGGTCCGGCCGCGAGGCGCGAGACCGATGTGCTTCACGCCGAGTTGCCGGAGCTTCGCGATGTTCTTCTCGCTGTGCCCTGCACGATCGTAAGCGTACGCGTTTGGCGGCTGACCAAAGAGACGGGTGCATTCCTCGACGGAGTGGCTCACGTATCGAGAGTCGTGGAGCTCCTTCTTGGCGCCGACGTGCGCGAGCAGGAAACCGCCGCGGAGCCGCGTGATCCCCCAATTGAGACCAAACTCGAGAGGCTTGCCGACCTTGCCGCGCACGACGGCGTAGAGGTCCGACATTCCGAGGCTGATGATCTTGTTCGCCGCGACAAACCCTGTTCGATGCCAGTACGCGATCTGTGGCAGCAGGTTCTTCATGACGTCGTGGAGGCGCCTCACCTTGGCGAACGCGACCTTGCTGTAGCCCTTCAGGCGTCCTGGCACCGCCAGCTTGAGTGCGGGCGCAAGCAGCGTCTGAAATCGCCGGACGTGACCCATCATCTTCGCGATTCCACGACGACGCTGTTCGCCGGTCTTCGCGAAGAGTCGGAAGTCCCTCAGAGTTTCTTTGGCGGCATCGAACCTCGTTGCCATTGTGCGCGCGAAGCCTTTGAGCTTCGTCCCTGCGCGCGCGCTCGACGCAACCAGCGACGTCAAAAAGGCGGCCATCAATCGCATTTCGTTCGGGTAGGGGATGGCCGCCTCTTGGGCTGTTGTGTCCCCTACCGCCTCGGGGGACACCTGAAAACCGGCCATCAAGGGTCACCGCAAAACCGGCCATAGGCGAGGCGCGGGACGAGTGGGTTTATGCCTGCGCTTCCTCGGATTTCATACCGGCCTTCGTTCGG
>JAHFED010000068.1 GCA_023248635.1 Myxococcales bacterium | reverse complement strand
GTGATCGAGGCGGTGAACACGGTGCCGACGTCCCCTTCGACGGCGAAAATCACCGCCTCGCCCTGCACGAAACCGTTGGCGAAGACGACGGCGGCGTTGTTGTTGGCGACACCGCAGCCCGCCTCGTCGGCGCCCTCACAGTCGTCGAAGACCACGAGGCCGCGCACGCCCGCTCCGTTGGCGCTGACGATGAGGTTCGCGGCCACTGCTTGGACCGTATAGGCGAAGGTGCGCTCCACGCGATTCAGCGTGCAGGATCCGTCGATCAGATCGAGGTCGTCGGCTTCGATGGTGAGCCCGGCCTGCGTGCCGCCCAAGGCCGTCGTGCGGGTGTCGCAGGCGGCGAGGCGCGGATCGCTGCACACCTCATCGAGGCACTCGAGCCCGAGCTCGCAAGGGAGGGCGGACGCCGCGCCGGCCACGCAGGTCGCTCCCACCGCCGCGCGCGGTGCTGCCACCGTGCAGATGCTGGAGCCCGCCGCGATCAAGAGGCAGTCGCTGGGATCGATGCAGCTCTCATCGGTGGCCACGGGATCGCAAGCTTGGTCGTCGGCGATGAAGAAGCGGGGCAAGCAATGATTGGTGACGACGTCGCAAAAGAGGGTGTCTAGGGTTCCGTCGGCGTTGAGGTCCCCCGGCCCCACATCGCAGACGCCCACCGTCGCGTCGAAGCTGTCGCAGGCGTCGTCCTGGCCGAGCAGCGGAACCGCCACCGAGGTGACCGAGAAGTTCACCGTGAAGTTCTGGTCACCAAAGGCCTCCACGCAGGCGATCAGGGTGGTGGCGTCGATGACCAACAGGTCCTCGATCAGCGAGCAGCTGCCACCGGTGTCGTCGTCGAAAGCTGTCTGCACACCGTCTTCGAACACGGTGATCGTCGTGTCTTCGGTGCTGGTGCACAAACCGCCTTGAACGCGGCTGGTGGTGAGGGTGAGGGCGCTGAGCGCTGGGACCTCGAAAGAGAAGCAGTCAATGCGGTCGCCGCCGTCGATGGTGACGCTGCCACTGATTGGCAGGGCAAGGGCCGTGGCGTTGTCGACGTCGCCGCCGTCAATGGCATCGGCTGGTTCGCCTTCTCCCTCGCCTTCACCCTCCCCGCCTCCTTCTCCCTCTCCTTCGCCTTCCCCTTCGCCCTCTCCTTCTCCTTCGCCTTCTCCCTCGCCCGGGACGTCATCGCCCTCGCCTTCGCCTTCGAGGCCGCCTTCTCCTTCCTCCCCGACCGGCGGTGGATTGCAGCCGACGACGGCGGCGAGAGCACCGATCACGAGAACACGGGGCAGGGAATGCAACATGTCTTCCTCCAGGGCGCAGCGCCGACGCGGGATGTTGCAACCGGGTCCGTGCGACCGCAACGTGAACTTGGCGGCGGGCGCGTTTTCGGAACCCGCCTGGGAGCCCTTGACGGCGCAAACGAGGGGCCTGCTTTTTCCCCGGGACGGAGTGAGACAAATGGGTGAGCCGGTCGCAGATCTAGAGATGGCCACGGCGCTGGCGCGCGGGGCTGCGCGGGTGATCCTCGACGTCAAAGCCGAGGCACGCGCCCACAGCAAGACGAAGTCCGATCAAAGCCCCGTCACCTTGGCCGACCTCGCGGCGGATCGCCTCCTGCGGGCGGGCCTGGCCCACACCGGCGACGTCGTCGTCACCGAGGAGAGTTGGACCCCCGCCACGATGCCCCGCGGGGGGCGCGTTTGGGTCATCGACCCCCTCGACGGCACCGAGGACTTCGTCGCTGGTCGACCCGACTACGTGGTGCAGGTGGGTCTCGTCGTCGACGGCTTGCCTCGCCTGGGCGTCATCTGCCAGCCAGAGACCGGAGTGGTCTGGCGCGGCGTCGTCGGCGACGGTCGCTGCGAACGACTCGCTGGCGACGTCGTTCAGTCTTGCTCCCTCCCCTTGCAGGGCACCCTCGTGGGCACGCCACGCATCGCGGTCAGCGTCAGTCACCCCAGCGCCCTGGTGGATTTCGTCGTCAAGGAGCTGGGCGCGGTCGTCGTACCGATGGGATCGGTGGGACTGAAGATCGGGCTCCTCGTCGACGGCGGCGCCGATGCCTACGTCACGGGCTCCAAGCGCATCAAGGTCTGGGACACCTGCGCTCCGATCGCCATCTTGCTCGCCGCCGGCGGCGCCGTGAGCACCTTGGAGCAGGCCGAAGTTCGCTACGACGGCGACGTCGTCCACGCCGGCGGCCTCTGCGCCTGGGGTGTCCCCGCGCGCAGCGCTCTGCTCGAGCCTTTGCAAGAAGCGCTGCGTTGCTTTGCCGGCCAGTCACAGCGAGGCGACCCCGCGCGACCGATCAAACCAGCTTGAGCACGCCCGTGGCCTTGGCCCTTTCGACGAGGTCTTTCCACACGCCATCGGTGTCGGCGCGCAACCGGGACGAGAGGTGCTTGGACTTCGACGCAAACGCCGCCTCGAGCTCGGGCTGGCCCGTGATCGAGCCGATGTCGTCGTGGCCGTGAAAGCTGAAGCCCTTGCACTCTTCGGCGAAGATCTCGCTTTCATCGGCGACGATGGCATCCAGCGTGATGGGCGCGCGCGGCGTGTCGGCGCGCAGCAGATCCTCATCGAGGAGTGACAACAAGTTGTTGGCGGCGGCATCGCGCAGACCGATGGGCTCGGTGCCATGCAAGGCCGTGATGGTGGCGTAGATCGACGTGTGGTCGAAGACGACGTCGCTGACCTGCTGTTTCACGAACGGTCCCACTGCGAAGCTCGGCACGCGAAAACCAAGCTGGTCAAAGCCGAGGTCGGCGAAGTCGTCGACGGTGGTGGGTGGAGAAACGTGATCGTGGAAGCCGCCGTGCTCGTCGTAGGTCACCACGAACATGCACTCGTTCCATTGGGGCGAGGTGCGCAGCGCTTCGTAGATCGACTGGATGAAGACCTGGCCCGCCACGGGATGCGTGGGCGGATGATCGTCGGCGCGGCCAAAGAGGGGATCGATGATGACGACGG
Organism: Myxococcales bacterium; assembly: GCA_023248635.1. GTDB lineage: Bacteria > Myxococcota > UBA727 > UBA727 > VGSZ01 > VGSZ01. The sequence continues at coordinate 26,160 of JAHFED010000068.1, read as the reverse complement.
GGGGCAAGGTGCCGGCGGCGGCGTCTTCGAAGTAGCGATCGAGGGGCTCGACTTCGGGGAAGGAGTTGCTGATGTCGAGGGTGACGGCGAATTGGATGTTGCCGTAGTAGTTGGCCCAGCGGACCTTCTTGCGATCCATCTCGTGAAAGATCGTGTTCACCGGGCTGCCGATGAAGTCGTTGGCCTGCACGCCTTGCGACGTGCACGCGAGCATGTGGTAGCGGTTGGGCCAGGTCGGCCCCATCACCGACGCAAACCAGCGCTGACAGAGCGCCCCCTCCTGCGCCAACGCCCACGACGCCGTCTGCTTGTTGCCGGGCAGGTAATCCATCACCCGGTAGCCGTTGTCGGGGTGGCCGCGCGCGTAAGCCTTGACGAAGCCGTCGCAGGCGCCGTTGTTCCACTGCTCGTGGGAGGCGTCCCAACCGTGGGGCGGATCGCTGACGCAGTTGAGATCGATCTCTCTGGGCGTGATCAGCGCGCCGTCGTCGTCGGGGTTGGACATGCCGGCGACCAGGCCGTCGACGTCGCTGCGGCCTTCGATGAGCGAGAGCCCTCCGAAGGCGTGGTCGAAGGAGCGGTTCTCCATCATCACCACGACGAGGGTGCCGATGCGTTTCTTGGCCAGGGCCTGCAGCTCGAGCGTTTGGGCCACGCGTCCTGCGCATCCCCCCAGCGACGAGAGAGCAGCGGAAGCAGAGAGACCCTGCAGAGCACGGCGTCGGGTGATGCGCATGGCGGCGTTGTAGCCTGGGGAAAAGCGAAGAGAACTCCGATCGACGTCGACAGAATCTCGACGCACTGCGCTGAATCGGGGCTCAGGCCACGTTTTCACGGTGTTGGGTCATGAGCTTGCGCGGGGATCGGGTGACCTCGATCATCGAGCATGTTCGTCGAAGCCGTCGTGGGGTTCACTGCCGTCTGCTTCAGCCTCGGAGCCGTCGGCGGCGTTCGGGCCTGGAAAGCGACCACCGACGCGTTTCGCGCTCAGGTGCGAGCGCGGGGCTTCGTTCCCTTGCGCGGTCGGGAACTGGGCTCGCGCGACGGCAAGGGGCGGGTGCGGGTGAGAAGCCCCGGTAAGGCGCGCTACTCCTTCGTCGTCGATATCGACGGGCACCCCCTTGCCTCCCGGACCACGATCTACATGGGCCGCGAGATCGCCGACTTCGACTTCGAGCTCGGACGCGACATTCGCGTCGGCGACGCAGTCCTCGACGCTGCCTGGCGTATCAATGGTTCGAACACCGACGTCGTTCGAGGCGTTGCGCGCCATCCTGCAGTTGGGGCCGCTCTCGAGATGGTGGTCGCTGGCTGCCGGCTGAAGAGCGTCGAAGTCGATGCCGGCGGATGCTGTAGGGTGGTGTTTCACGCCCGGCTCGACCACCCACCCAACGTCGAGGCCTGCATCGCGGCGCTCGCCGCCGGATTCAAAGTGGCCGACGCCTTCGCCGAAGCTCGCGACGCTTTGCCTTTGCTGCTCCCCGGCAGCGATCGTGGGGCCGGCCACGAAGGCTCTCCCGTGGGCGTTCCATCTGTGCGCTGAGCTATTTCTCGCGCGCCTGAATTCTCTCCGCGGCGCGCAGGCTGTTGGCCACGATGGTCAGTGTCGCCGGCACCGTCAGGCTCGAGGGCAAGGCGCCGCCGTCGGCGACGTAGACGTTTTTCACCGCGTGCAGGGCGCCGTCCCGGTCGATGACGCTCGTCTTTGGGTCCTCGCCGAAACGGCAGGTGCCTCCCTGCAACACCGTGGTCTCAGACATCGATCGCACCACTTTGACGTCGTCGGCGCCCATGGTGGTCAGCAGCGCGCTGCCGTCTTTCTGCATCTGCGCCGCCACACGCTGGTCGCGGCCGTGGTGCCAAATGGTCAGGCGCGCGACCGGGAGGCCGTGGCGATCTTTCACGTCGGGGTCGAGGTCGACGTACATGCCGGCGTGGGGAAGCTGCTCGCCGAAACCTTCGAGGATGACCTTGCGGCCGCCGCGGAATTCCTTCTGCAGGGCCACCTTCAAATCACGACCCCACAACACCTTGCCCGCCCCCAGGCTCTCGGTGGCGACGCGTTCCGAACGGTGAATGGGATTGTCGTGAACGAAGGAGGCCTGAAACATCCCTGTTCGATCGACCTTGGCCGTCTTTTGCAGGACAGGATCGAGGGTGCGGTCAACGGCGATGCTGCGGTTCAGAAACGGACTACCGGTCATCAGGTCGGCGACGTCAGCGTGTTTTTCCTTGGTGAAAAATCCGGCCACTTCGACAAAGAGCGAGAACCACAGATTCTTGCCCACCTGCCCCTGCGCATTGAAGCCTTCGCCCGAGAGCAGCAACAAACGCGCGCTCTCGATGGCGCCGGCGGCGACGACGACGACTTTGGCGGCGATGGTTTCTTCGCTGTGGTCCTGCAGGTTGCGGACGACGACGCCGCTGGCTTTTTTCGTCAGAGGGTCGAGCACCAGCTTGGTCGCCAGCGTCTCGGTGCGCACCGTGAGGTTGCCGGTCTTTTGGGCGCGCCGCAGGTAGGTCGCAGGCATCGAGCTCTTGGCGTCGTTGGGGCAGCCGTAAGACGCGCACAGCTGGCGGTAGGCACAGGGCAAACGATCGTCCTCGGGACGAGCAGCCGTGAGGATGCCCCGCGGCGTCGGCGTCGACGACAACGCGAGCTTGGCTGCGGCTGCGTCGATCTTGGTCGCGAGCGCGTGGGCCGAGAGGAAGGGCAGGCCCGAGCCCTTGGCCCCAGACACGCCCAGATCGCGTTCGGCGACGTCGTAGAAGGGCTCCAGTGCTTTGGGGGGCACCACCCAGTCCAGCGCGCTGTGGCCGCGGTCGTCGGTGTTTTGCAGGCGCGAGCCCTGTCTGCCGTCGTCGACGCCGGCGCGCAGCAGGTAGGCGCCCATGTGCACGGTGCCGCCGCCCAGCACCGTCGAAATCCATCCGTCGGCGCTGGGGTTGGCGCGCTGTCCTTCGTCGGAACGACGCGTGTGGGGATCGGTCTTGGGCGAAGGCACGAAGCGATCGCGCCTGCACCATTCGATCTCGTCGCGATCGAAGTCGCTCCTCTGCCAAGCCCGCCCGCGCTCGACGAGCAGCACTTTCCAACCCGCCTCACACAAGCGGCAAGCCAGGGGCGATCCACCAGCACCGGAGCCGACGACGACGGCGTCGAAGCTCTTCATGGGGCCAGCCGCAACGCGAGGCCCTGGGCGCGCCCGTCGGGGGAAAAACCGACCACCCGCCAGCCGAGGCCCCCTTGGTTGCCCCCATGGCGGGGATCGCCGAGGAAGCCCTCGAGCGTCAGCGCCAACATGACCCGCACGAAAGTCGGACCGTGGAATCCGTCGGGGCGCATCAGGTTGTCGCCCAGTCGACGCAGCAGCTCGTCCTTGGCGACGTCGTCGAGGTCGGTGAAGGCCCGATCGCCCTCGAGACGCGCGGCTTTCATCAAGAAGGCCGCTCCTCTCTTCAGCAGCGGGTGCACGCCAGCGAGGCGTTGATCGTCAAAGACCGTGCGCAAGAAGGCAGCGACGTCGGCTTCTTTGGCTCCGGGTCCGAGATCATCGCTGGGCAGCAAACGTTCGGCCACCGCAACCAACACGGGCACGAAGGCCTCGGGGGCATTCGTCGCCGTCGACGCTGGCGGCGCTGTCACACCCACCGCCGACGGAGCGTCTTGCTTGCAGGCGCCCAGAGCGAGCAACCCGAAGGAACCGACGAGCACCGAGCGTCGGTCGAAGGCGCCGGGTGAAGCTTCGTCTGGGTTGTCCATGGTCGGACGCTGCCACAAGTGGGCCGCCGCCAACCCTTGCAAACTTCAAGGTCCTTGGACGCAATCGCCAACGGCCACAATCAGATCGCCGGTGCCGCTGCTCAGCACGGCGTTGTCGGTGATCTGTAGAAAGTTGAAGCGGACGCTCTCAAGCACGGGTAGAGAAACGCTCGAGACCGAGGCATTCCGCCGAATGGCGAGCGTGCCGGTGCTCTGAAGGGCCGGGAGAGAGAGGCTCGTCAGGGCGGGGTCGTCACCGATGGCGAGGTTGAAACCGACGCTGAACAGCTTCGGCAGGGCGATGCTGTCGAGGACGTCATCTTGCTCGATGGAGACGTCGCCACCGACGTTCAGGAACTCGGGGAGGGAGATGCTCAGGAGAGCGTCGTTGTCGACGATCCGCAGGCTGTTGCTCACGCTGGAGAGCAGCGGCAGCGAGAAGCTCGTCAGCGAGGGGTTGCTCTGAAGGTCGAGGGCACCACCAACGACCTGCAGGACTGGAAGTCCAAAGCTCGACAGGCCGTTGTTGAGGATCCCGAGGGCCCCATCAGCTCTGGACAGGGCCGTCGCTCACGGCAGAACCGGACTGCATCGATAGTGAGTTGAACCCTTTGGCCAGTGTTAGTTTAAAATGCGCTGTATGTCCCAATGTTTGAGATTTGAACCATATGTATTTACCAGCATCGTGAAGCGATACATTCTAGCATTGATTGTCAAGGCCCTGGTTCATGAACGTCGTCTTGACGATGTTGCGAGGCCCCTTGGCGAACACTTCGTTCGGATCGCCCTCGACCCGCGCCGGTCCATTGGTCACGAGAGCGTCGATCAATGGCTCACATTCACGGCGATGGTGGCGCGGTTTGTCGCGGGGTCAACAACAACGGTCCCCCCTTCGTCGGTCTCCGGCTCCTCGTCGCCGTGGAACCATGTGACGTCAATGCTGCGCTGGTCGAGGTTCAAATGGTCCCCGGCACGCTGCACAGCGCCTTCGGGCTGGGCGCTGGCGACGAAACGATGGATCGACCTGCCGGTCCGTCTCGTCGGCGTCGACGACACCATCGCCATCGCTGTCCTCGATGGCGTTCTCGACGCCGGCGAGGTCCGAGTCGCGTCCTAGCCTTCGCCCTGCTCGCCTTCCCCCTCGCTCGGCTCGCGTGGGGGCGACGAACTGATGAGCCCGCACCCGCCGCCGATGAGGCAGACGAGCGCAAGCGGAACGAGGGCTGCATCTCGGAGAAAGGGCATCGACAACCTCGCTGCCAAGGTCGCACCGCGGGTGGGCGCGAACAATTCTCTGAGTCCGCTGTCCCGAAACAACGCCGGACCTTGGGGTTGGATGTTCAAGACGCTGGCGCGTCTCGAAAGTGGTTTCGCCGCCCGTTCCGTGGGAACAATCGGGCCGTGCCGTCGCCGCCTCCCTCCTTTCGCCCCCTCTTGGGGCTCGCGATCGGCGCTTTGGCGGTCTTTCTCGTCGAGCTGAGCCTCATGCGTGCCGTCGCGCAGGTGACCTGGCCGCCCTTTGCCTTCCTGGCGCTGTCGGCAGCGATGCTGGGCGGCGGGCTGGCGGGCACCCTGCTCGTCGTGCGCCCCGATTGGTCGAAGGCTCCCGAGCTGCCGGCAGCCGGCGGCGTCGTCGTCGCTGTGGGCGCGCCGGCGGCCATGGTGGCCGTGTTGCTCTCGGGCCTCGAGCCCCTGCGGGTCGGACAGGAGCTCGGCGCCACCGCCGTCTTTGTGGCCGTGCTGCTCGCCCTCGCGCTGCCTTTCGTGGGCCTGGCGCTCTCCTTGTCGGCGCTGTTGATCGAGTACGCCGATCATCCGCACCGCCTCTACGGCGCCGATCTCACCGGGGCGGCCGTTGGCTCCTTTTTGTCGGTGGCGCTGCTGGATGGCCTCGGCACTGCTCCCGCGGGGGCGTTGGCCGGCGCCCTGGGCGCTGTGAGTGCGCTCTTGCTGGCCCGGGGGGTGGCGTTGCGCGCCGTCGGCGTCGCCGCCCTCGTCGGCGGCCTGGCGTTTTTGCCGGCGGCCAAAGAGATCGTCCCGCGGCCCACGGCGGACAAGCGCATCGGCGACGATCCCGCCCGCGACGTGCTCGCGGTGCTCAAGGCCCACGGCCGTTTGCACACCATCGACGGCGCCGACGGCCGGGTCGACGTCCTGCCCGCCGTGCCCGCTGCCGCTGTGCTCATCGATCTCGGGGCCGCCGTCACCCGGGCCCCGCTCTTCCCCTCCGCCGTCGCCCCACGCGATGCCGCCTCGGCTGGTTTCCTGGCCCGCGACGTGAGCGGCGGCGACGTGCTCGTGGTCGGTTCCGGCGCCGGCTACGAGGTGGCCCGCGCGCTGTTGCATGGAGCCGCCCACGTCGACGCCGTCGAAGTCAGCGCTTCGGTGCTCACGGCCGCCACCGATGGCAGCATCCCGTCGTCGAAGGCGGTCTACGACGACCCGCGGGTCACCACCCACCTCGAAGAGGCCCGGTCCTTCCTCGAGCAGCACGACAGGCGTGGAGCGGCAGACGACGACGTCGGCGTTCACCTGACCCGGCGCTGGCGACACATCATCGCCGTCCACACCATCAGCAACGCGGCTGTGACCGTGAACGCCATGCGCTTGGCCGAGGATTTCCTGCTCACGCGCGAGTCCATGAGCAGCCTACTGGCCCACGTCGACGACGACGGCGTGCTCTACATGACGCGGCCGGCCAGTCAGATCGACCTGCTCGCCGATCTGGCGCGCGATGCGCTGAGATCCGAAGGCATCACCGACGTCGACGACCACCTGGCGCTGTTGCTGCACACGCCCAACGATCCCTTCTTTCGCGGGCTGCTGGTCTCGCGGCAGAAGCTTGATCGATCGCGGCTCGACGCGCCCCCCGACCACCACTGGGGAGCACCCCCTGCCCCGTCAGGCGAAAGGCTGCCCACCGACGAACGGCCTTTCTTCCACCGCCAATCTGACGAGGTCGCTGGCGATCAGAGCGCGCGTTTGCGCATCGAGAGCCCCGCCGTCGCCGACGCCGCTGTCGCCTGGGTCGGAGGTCTGAGCGTCACCCTGTCGTTGGCGGTGATCGTGTTTCCCCTGCTCCTGCTGCGTCGTCGCCAGAGCATGGTGCTCGACAAGAGCGTGGGCGCGGCGCGCGCTGGCGAACGTCGACCCGAGGCGGCCCACCTGATCGTCGCCTCGCTGCTCGGACTCGGCTTCATGATCCTCGAGCTCTCGTTGGCGCAGCGCCTGACTCTCTTGTGTGGACGCCCCGCCGTCGCCTTCGCCGCCGTCGTGGGCGGCATGCTGTTGGGTGCCGGTCTCGCCGGTCTCGCGGTGGCAAAGACGGGGCACCGGGTGGCGCTGTCGACGGCGCTGCTGCTCTCGGCGATCGGCGCAGCCCTCTCGGTATTTGCGCCTCCCTTTCTCGACGCCATCGGCGTGTTTTCGCTGCCGCCCCTGGCCCGCGCCACCGCCGCCGCGCTGGTCGCTGCGCTGCTGTCGGCGCCCCTGGGCTTGGGATTCCCGGAGCTCGTGGCCGTGGCCTCACGCCGCGCTCCCTCGGCAGCCCCTTGGCTCTACGGATTGAACGCCACGGTCTCTGTCGGCGCCACCGCCCTGCACGCCGGCATCGCTCCGGTGGCGGGTCTGGTGGGCACCACGCTCATCGCCGCCGCCTGCTACGCCTTCGGCGCGGTGTTGGTGCGGCTGACCCAGCGGCGGGAGCCGGCCACCTACCAGTCGTAGCGCAGGTCGACGCCGACGTTGCTGACCACGCCCGACGACGTCCAACCGCCGATCTCGTCTCGGCTGCTGGCCTTCTCGGTCACGCGCGGCTGGAGGACCTGGGCTTGGTAGCTGCCGTTGACCTGGAAGGGTTTGTCGGCCACAGCGGGCAACAAGAAGACGACGCCGGCGCCGACGCTGACGACGTGGGCGGTGTTGTCGATGATGTTGGTGCCGCTGGTTTGATCGGGGACCGGCGTCGGTCGGTAGCCGTAGCCCGCGCGCAGCCGCAACAACCCATCGAGCAATTTGCCTTCGACGCCAGCGCGCAGGTTGAGGGTGTCGACGAAGCCTGGCGAGAGCACGCGGTCTTGTCCTTTGGCCGGAGCGTCGAGGGCGTCGCCGAGGCCGAGACGATCGAGCCCCGCGCCGCTGACGTCGTTGGTGACGTGCAGGAAAGGCGAGGGCGCCTCGGACCACTGCGCGTACTCGAGGTCGACGGCGAAGTTGAGTTGGTCAAGCACCTCGACCGTGAGCCCGCTGGTCCAGGTGCGCGGCGAGAAATTCGAGAGGGTGACGAGGTCGAGCACCAGGCCCACATCGAGTCCGCTTACGGTCAACGACGCCGGCAAGGTGACGTCGAAGCTCGATTTCTCGCGCACGACCAGGGCGAGGCGTCCCTTGATTTCGGGCAGGCCGATGGGGCCGATCAACAACCCGCCAATGGGCGACATCACCGAGTACTGGCTGGTGTCGAGCGTCTGCGTCGTGAAGCGCCCTCGCACCGGATCGAGCACCAAGACGGCTTCGCCCCCCTGCCCGGCGCCAAAGCGAGTGCCGAAGCCGACCGACGCCCAGTCCGTGAGTCGTACGCCGACGCCGCCGAAGATCTCGTAGTGCTCCGTCGACGCGTCGTAGAGGTAAAACGAGGGGCGCGCGGGGTCGAAGGCGCGGCCCCGGATCAGCACCACCGAAGGCAAGTAGGCGGTGATGCCGATGTAGACCCGGTCGTCGACGATGAGGTCGAGGGGACCCGCCAGCCCCAGGGTGATGCCCGCCACCGGCGACGGGTTCACGGGCGCCAGGGGATCGTCGGCGTCACGTTCGTTGTCGAGGGCCACGCCGAGGGTGGGGATCGCCAGCGAAAACGCCGCGTGAAAGCTGGGGGAGCGCAGACGCGCCAGCGCGGCGGGGTTCACGAAAGGGGCAGCGGCTCCGCTGTCATCGGCAACGACGGCGTTGCCTTTTCCCTGGCTGCGCACGTCATGACCGTAGGTCTCAGCGGCGCCATTGGCCCACGCGCCACCCGAAAGCACGGCAGCGACGACGACGACGGATGCTGGCTTCACTGCGGCACTTGCTTGCAGTCGATCAAGAGGCCGACGAAGTCGCTGAGATCGGTGAGCACACCGGTGCCCTCGAGGGAGAGCACGGTCGCCAGCGTGGTGTCGGCGATGTCGGGGGCCAAGAGCTCGGCAAGAACGTGGGTGACGTCGCCCAGCAGATCTCCCTGGGCGACGACGACGTCGAGGATGGCGATGCCCGCGATGCGCACCGGCTCGAGTCGCTGGTCTGCTGAGGCATCGGCCAGATCGCTGAGCAGGTCTTGGACAGGCAGCTCCTCGATGTTCAAGTAGTCAAAGAGCATGGTCGGGATGGCGGCTTCGTCGTCGTGGCGGTCGACGCAGCCCATGAAAGCCTGCATCCCCGAAAAAGTGGCGCTGTCGCTGGACACGAGCAAGCCAAAGAGGTCGAGGAGCTCAGACAGAGCAGCTTCGGCGTCGACGTCGCCGTCGAGCTCGGGAATGGCCACCTCTTCGAGGATCTCGCGGGTGGGCTGATACTCGAAGTCGGGGGCAGCGACGTTCTTGGCGAGGAGCTTGGCGATGACGATGAAGGCATCGCGGCCGATGCGGATGTCCCCCGGGCCGCCGGTGCCGTCGTCGTTGATCTCGATGCGCTCCAGCAGCTCCCGCATCTTGGGCAGCTGGGCGGCGCGGTCGATGGATTCGACGAAGGCGAAGATCCACGACGACGCACCCGTGCCTGGTGCGGCCGCCACAAAGCGCCCATCCACGCCGCGGTTCACCTCGAGGGCGATGACGTTGCGAACGTTCTCCAGCTGTTCGGCGGCGTCGCAGGAGACTAGCGCTTCGTGCAGCGCGTTGATGGGCTCAGGGTGTTTGCCTTCGATGAACTCGCTGGTGCCCTGGATGTACTTGAGCACGTTGAGGATGTGCGGTTTGACGGCGTCGAGAGTGGCTTTCCCGTCGGCGCTGGTGATGGTGGAGACCACGGTGTTCAACTCTTCGGCTTGCAGCTGGGGCAGCACGGCGTCGAGCAGGGCCAGGGTCGTTCGCAAGCCGCCGTTGTCGACGAGCACCCTCTCGATGGCCGGGCGCAACGCATCGAAGGCGCCCGCATTCACTTGCCCCTTGAACGAGAGCAGCACGCTGTCGCCCGAAGGGCAGTCGCCGATGTCTTCGTCGGGGCCAGGGGTCTTGGGCGCCTCGATGCCCTCGCCCCCCCCGCACGACAAGACAGTGAGCAACACGACGATGGCTGCGCCACGGGCGCTGGATCGATCGGTTGCGCTTTTTGCTGTGGCTGCCCGCTCCCGCGTCAGCGAGATGATTCTCCGCAGCCGAGCGCTCTGGGGGGAACCCTCGGAGCAGGGGCAGCGCCCGGCGACCACAGAGCTCAAGCGATCCGAAGCGATCAATGGATCAGCGTGCATGCGCAGCGACATCACATGCCTATTTCGCTCTGGAAATGACGGGTGTGTTGATGCCCGGCACCACCTCGACGACCTGGGTCTCGCGCTTGCCGCGGGGCGACACGAGGGCGACGTTCCAGGTGCCGGCGGGCAAGGGGTAGGCCGAGAGATCCGCGCTCCTGGGCAGGGTGACGCCGTCGATCTTCACCAGCACGGGCCGCTTCGGAGCCTGGATCGAGATGCGGCCGTCGAAGTCGCGGCATTCGAGCTTGATCGCCTGCGTGCTCGTGGCCTTGCCGGTGCTCGACAAGCTCAGGCTCTTGGCATCGCACCCAGGCCGGCTGACCTTCACGGCCAAAGCGCGCTTGCCCACGATGACGACGACGCGGCCTGCTGGTCCTTTGGGCGGCAGGGGGCGCAGCACGGCGGCTCCGGTGTCGATGAACGCGTCGGCGGGAAGAGCGCTGAGCGTGTAGGTCGTCGTCGGCGTGGGCATGTCGAAGTGCCACACCGCGTCGCCCTCGACGGTGCGCACGGCCGTCAGGGCCTCGAAGCCATCGCGGGTCAAGACCAGCTGCACTTGCTTGCCCACGGCCAGCGGCGGCAAGGTCGTCGGTGTGAGGTCGGCGAGAGGCACCTCGTCGAGCAGGACGGCAGCGCCCGGCGGATCGCTCTCGACGCGAATGGCCCGGGCCGTACGCGAGAGCACCACATCGAGCACTGCGGGGCCGTCACCGACCTCGACGACGCGAGTGACGGCTTCGGCGCCGGGGGCCTGCAAGAGGAGCTCGTGGCGTCCTTTGCCGAGGTAGAGGGCGCAGGGGGTTTGGGCGCAGACGACGGCGTCGCCGAGCTTGACCTCGGCCTGGCGCGGCATGGTGACGACGAGGGTGTCGGCGGCAGCACCCCGGCTCGCCAGCGAAATACCGACGCCTAGGACTGCGCCCAAGAGAGCGCCCAGCAAACAGGCGACGACGATGACGACGTTGTTGTTGCCCTTGGAGCCCGATGTGGTTTGCAGCAGCTCTTTCGTGGCTTCGGTTCGGGGCGCGGCTGCCGGCACCTCACCTCGACGCTGGCGGCGGGAGGGCGACGAAATGAGGCCGGCGTCGTCGGGGCCCGTGAGCGTCGACGACGCCTTTGACGACGACGGTGCTTCAGCCGTCGCCCGCGCCACCTTCACGGCTTGATCGCGCAGTGCGGCCAGCTCGGCGCCGGTTTTGTTGTCGACGTTCACGGGTCTGCGCAGATCGGGCGTGGTGAGCGGGGGTGGATCGTCGAGCTCGTCGGCCCCGATTTCGTCGAGCTCAGAGGCATCAACGGCCGCAAGGACGGCGGTGGAGTCTGCGGAGGGTTCGCCGCGCGAGGGCGAGCGGGATCCGTTCTTCGCCGTGGGGCCGCCGCGGACGACGGTGGCGCCGTTGCCGTCGATCTTCTTGCGCGAGCGAGTGCCACTGCCGCTCTGGCGCGCATACAGCCCAAGGCGCCGGTTCTCCTCGGCCAGCTCGGCGCGGAAATTCCGGCGCACGTAGGCACCCAGCTCTTCCCGCGACGTCGAAATACCCTGGTCTGAGAGGAAGCGATCGAGGTCCGATGCCAGCACCGACGCCCACGCGTAGCGCTCGCTGGCCTCTTTCCCGAGGGCCTTCATCACGATGCGCTCGAGCTCTTTGGGGAGATCGGGGCGCAAGGTCTTCGGCGGCACAACGTCGACGCGGCGCACTTTCTCAAGCAGGGCGAAGTCGGTGTCGCCCTTGAACGCCCGCTCGCCAGTGAGCAGCTCGTAGAGGACGACGCCGATGGCGAAGATGTCGGATCGATGATCGATGGGCTCGCCGCGCGCCTGCTCCGGCGCCATGTAGGCGAACTTGCCCTTGAGGATGCCCGTCTGGGTCTTGGCAATGCGATTGGCCGCCTTCGCGATGCCAAAATCAATCACCTTGAGGTCACCGTCGTAGGAAATCAGAATGTTCTGAGGACTCACGTCGCGGTGAATGATGCCCAGCGGTCGCCCCTTGGGATCGCGCCGGCGGTGGGCGAAATCGAGGCCCTCGCTGAGCTTCTTGACGATGTGACACGCAACCCCAATCGGCAAACCGCAGACGGCGTCGCCGGCGTCTTGGGCTTGTTCGCGCGTGCGATCCCAGACCGCGCGCAGATCGTGACCCGAGACGTACTCCATGGCAATGAAGTAGCTGCCGCTGATCTTTCCAATGTCGATGATTTGAGCGACGTTGGCGTGGGTGAGCTGCCCCGCGATCTTCGCCTCGTCGATGAACATCGCGATGAACTCGTCGTCGGCAGCGATGTTGGGGAGGATGCGCTTGATGGCGACCAACCGCTCTTGGCCTTCGGCCCGCGCCAAGAACACCTCGGCCATCCCACCCATCGCGAGACGCTCGAGGAGCTGGTAGCTCCCAAAGGGAACGGGTTGGATCTCCTGCTGAGCCTGCACGACGTCGACGACGCTAGCAGAGGTTGCCGTCGCGGCGCCGCCTCGGGTTACTTTGGTTCATGAGCGCACTGCACAACGAAGACATCCTCGAGATTTACGCTGCCGCGAGTGCGGTCGAGGCGGAGCGCCTGGTGCTCTTGCTCGAAGAGGACGGCATCGAAGCGTTGGCCCGGGCGACGACGATGTCGAGCTTTCCCGCGGGGGGGCAGCACCTGGTCTTGGTGAAGGCCAGCGATCGCGAAAAGGCCCTGAAGACCATCGCCGATGCCCGGCGCGAGGGGGCCGTCAGCGACCGGGGTGAGGTCCTCTGAGAAGCGAGGACGACGACGGGGTGCCCTACCTTGAGCTGAGAGCGGCTCGTGAAGTTCAGAACTGCAAGACGCGCCAGCGCTTGAAGCTCTTAACTTCAATTCACGATGTTTCGATCGTATTGTGACGTTCGATCGTACATCTCTTCACGCTCTTTGCGCACCGAGTAGGCCCCTTCCCACAGGGGGATGGCGACGTCGTTCCAGGTCTGGTCCGAGAGGTAGCGGGCGTCGTCGGCCAAGATGATTTCAGTCCAGATGTGGAAGCCCCGGAAGTCGCCGGTGCTGGTGTTGGCCGCCCCTGAGGCCAGGCGCGAGTCGATGCCCGCGCGCTGCAACAAGAGATGTTCCAGGATACACTGATGCCGGCAAACGCCCTTCTTGAGCTTCACCAGCTCACCCAGGTTGAACATGCCGCTGGCGTCGAGCTTGTGATAGGCCACCGACTCGGGGTCGGCGCCGGCGCCTTCTGCAGGGTACTTGATGCGCTCGTGGGTATAGGCCATCAATGCAGCAACACACTCGCGCTGTTTCTTGGCCAATTCGGGGGGCGAGAGCTTCAGCAGGCTGCCGTCAGCGGGCAAGAAACGCTGGATGATGGGGTTGGCACCATCGAGGAAGCCCTTGAGGTCGGCGTCGGTCTTGATGTTCATGGTGACGTCGGAGAAACGCTCGCCGTTGGCGGCGAAGAAGTGGGGCGCATTAAACTTCTTGATCTCGTCCAGCGACATCGATTTCTGTGTGATCTTTTGCGCCGCATCTTTGTATTCGACCGTATAACTACCGTCGGGTTTGTAGCCGGTGATGCGCCCCTGGGCGACTTTGTAGGGCGTGGTGAAAGGCTTGCCCTCGTCGCTCTGCAGGCGGGTGTTGGCGTCGTAGTAGCCGACGTCGATGCGGGTACCGGGTCCCCACGGGGTCTGCAGCGGATACTTGGCGATCTTGCGGGTGCCAGCGGGGACGGCGACGTCGAAGGAGCCGTCTCGTTTGACGCTGGCGCTGAAGAGCACGGGCTCGAGGCCGCGCAGCTGGGTGTCGTATTTGCTCACCGTGCCGTCGCTGCCTTCGGCGAAGAACTTCGGCGCCGCCATGCCGTCTTGCACCTGGTAGATGAAGCGCTGGTGCTCGCCGTCGAGTCCAGTCGCCAACACGTCGATCTTGGCGTTGGGAAATTGCTGCTGGAGCACGAAGACGGGGCCGCGGCCCTCAGAGGATTTTTGAGCGATGACGTCGAGGAGCTCGACGGAGACCTTGGCGCGCAGACCCCAGCGATCGGCCATCCAGGGATGGCGCAGGTCGGCCTTGTCGATGGAGCCCATCACCGCTTCACCGACCTTGGTGTACAGCTCGGCGATCTTCACGCTCTGGCCGTTGATGGTGCACAGCGGGACCTGTTTTCCCTCGACGGCGAAGCTCGCGATGCGAGCGAGCTTGTTGAAGTCGAGCAGCTGCGGCCCGCCGGCGGGAGCAGGGAATTCCCCGCGGTAGTCGGCGATGATCTTGCTCAGCTGCTGGGCCGCGGCCCCGTCGATCTTGCCACCGTTTTTGGCAGCAACGACGACGGCGGCGGCCACGATGTTCGGTGCGCTCATGATCGAACGGGTCGTCGTCGACAGCAGACCTGTGAGCTCGCTGGCGAGCTGGCTCGAGATCGCAATCGACGTCGGCGGCGTGGCATTGCGATCGCGGATGACGCCTTGGGACAGGTCGTTGAGCAGCGGCTTGACGCTGTCGCCGATGGCCTTGGCGTCGCTGGTGATCGCGCTCTCGAGGGAGCGGATGTCGATCATGCCGTCGGCGGTGCCGCCCCGCGCCTCGAAGGCCACGACCGCGGCGCGCTCGAAGATGGCGAAGGCGGCGTCAGAGAGGGGCTCTTTGGGCGGCTGTGGCGTGCCCCAGCTCGTCGTCGTCGTCGAAAAGGTGGCGTGGGCCTGCGCCAGGCTGCGGCCGAGGGCGGCGACGGCGGCGTCGTCTTTGATGCCGGCCAGCAGCTTGGTCACCAGGGCGGCTTGGGGGGCGCTGAGCGGCACCCCCGCGAGGGTCGGCCGGGCTGCGGCCAAAAGAGGCGAGAGCTTGGCGACGACGGCGGCATTTTGCAGGGCCGCGATGTTCTTGGGGGCGTCGCTGACGAAGGCGCCAAAGACCAGATTGGTGGCACTGGCGTTGTCGATGTAGGGCGTGAGCGTCGTGAGCACAGCCTTGGCTTCGTCGGCGGAGAGGCTGTAGCTGTTGCCGTCCATCGCCGCCCAGATGCCGAGGCCTTTGCCGATGTTGTCGACGGCGACCTGCCCTTTGGCGAAGGCCAAACAGGCCAGCGCGCTGGTCACCGCGCCTCCTTTGACGTCGCTGTAGTCGGCGCGACCGTTCTCAGCGCGGAAGGTGTCGTAGGCGGCCAGCAGCTTGTCGGGCTCGCCTTTGACCTTGGCCGCGTCGTCGGCGGCGGGGCAGGCGGCCAGCGCGGCGGTGACGACCGGCGTCGCTGGCGCGGCAGCGAGCGCGCGGCGCAGCAAGGCCTCTTGCATCAACGACGGCGTCTTGCCCGAGAGCCCCAAAAGCTGCGTGCTCTGCGCCGCCGTCAACGAGGGCGCCAGCTCGGCGAGCATGCCCAGGGCCGCCATCGACGCCAGCACCGCCTGGAATTTCGGCGGGGTGGCGGGATCGATGGGCAGGCCTGTCGCCGACGACGTCAGCTCGCTCACCAGCTTGGCGACCAACGCGGTCTTGGAGCCGGCGTCGAGAGACTGCAGTTGCCCAGGCTTGAGCAGCGAGAGCAAGGCCGTAGCGTCGACGTTGCCGCGCAGCTGCAGGCTCTGGCTCTTGCCCGAGACGACGACGTCGCCGCTGCTGCTGACGCCCAGGCTCGCGCCGTCGAAGCCCTTCGCCGGCAAGGGGCTCACGGTGCCCGTCACCGGCGTCACGGGCGGGGTGACCACGGGTGGCGGCGTCGGCGGTGGCGTTGGAATGGCGCCGCCGGCGCGGGCCTGCAGCAGGCTCAGCCACGACGTCGCCCCGTTCTGTGTGAACTGGGCTTTGTCGGCGATGGCGCCGGGCTTGAGCCGGTCGAGAGTGTCGAGCAGGCGGCCGATGTTCTTCTGCTCGCGCGGCGTGGAGGTGTCGTAGCCAGACTTCAGCGCCTCGACGAGAGTGTCGACGACGACTTTGACTTCGTCGTCGGTGACGCCGTCTTTCTTGATCTCCTTGAGGAGCTTGTCGACTTCGCCGCTCGACAACCCGGGGGCGTTCTTCTTCGTGGTCGGGTCGTAGTTGCTGCTCTTGATGGCGGCGAGCAGGGAGGCGCGAACGGCGGCGGGATCGTTGGTGACGGGCATCCACGGACTATCGTTCACCTGCCGGCTTTGGCGCGAGGCTCAGCGCAGGCGGACGACGACGACGCCGCTGGCTTCCTGGTCCTTGTCTGGCCGGTCGCCAAAACGCTTGCCAGCAGCGCGGCTCACAGCGAGGTGCTGGGTGCAGGTCGTCGACGTCGCGCTCAAGCTTGTCAGTGTTTGTACGACTTGGGAGGGCACCAGGGCGCACTCCCCGGGCAAGGTCGTGGCGACGAGGGCGCTGCCGCCGTCGGCCTCACCTTTGGCGACGGAGAGGGCCACCACGGGCAACGGCTGGCGCAACACCAAAGCGGTGCCGGCGAGGCGCGTGTGGCTGCCGTGCAGGCTCGCCGGCACCGGCGTCGACGACGCATCGATGATCGCTGGCAAAAAGAGCCTCAAGGTGCGCGGGCTGGCCACGCGCAGATCGGGAGCAATCAGCGCTCCCCCCCGCGCCTTGGCGTTCGTCGTCGACGCAGTCACGGGGTCTTCCCAAAGGCCGATGTCGTCGATGGTCAAGATGGCGCCGTCGACGGCGGGGGTGAGCGCCGCGCCCGTCGGCAACAGCGGCAGGGTGCGCGAGCGGCGCGGGGTCTCGCTCGGGCCTGAACGCACGCTGGCGGAGAGAGCGGGGCGGTCCCGCGGAACAACAACGACGTCGACGGCGCGACCGCTTTGATCTTCGATCACGTCGATGACCACGACCGGCCCTTGGGGGTCGTCAGCGACAAAGAGCACGGTGAAGAGCAAGGCTGGGATCACGTTGCATCCGGCGACGACGACGACGATGGCCGGAAATCCCGCAGGCGCAGCTGCACGCTGACCCTGCCCTGCCACTCGTTGAGGTCGGGCGTGCCGAGCAGATCGACGGGACCCTCCCACTCCGCGATGCGGTCGGCGGTGCCAAAGGAGATGACGTCGACGAAGCCGGCGACGCCCGGAAGCGATCGTGGGTCGATGACGCCTTTCAAGTGCCCGTTCCCCACTTCCTTGGCCGAGCGCAGGCGCACCCCACGCAAGAGGAACAAAGGCTCGGGGTTTTTTCTGCCGAAGGGCGCGGCGTTTTCGAGGGCCCGCACGAAGCCGAAGGTGAGGGCGTCGCCGCCGATGACGCCGTCGTAAGAGGCGACCCGCCGCAAGTCTGCGGGCACGAGCACGGCCTCGGCGTGGTTGAGCAGCGCGTCGCGAAACCGCTCGAGCCCCCCCCGCGCGATGCGCACTCCGGCGGCGTGCGCATGGCCGCCGAAGCCCGCCAGCGCTGGACCAATGAGCTCCTTCACCGCCCGCAGAGCGTCGTAGAGGTGAAAGCGCTCGATGCTGCGGCCCGATCCCCGACCTCCCTCGCCGATGACGACGGCAGGGCGCCCGAAGCGATCGACCAGGCGCGAGGCGACGATGCCGACGACGCCAGGGTGCCAGCCCTCATCAGCGACGACGATGGCCTTGGCGTTGCGCAGCAGGGCGCTCTGCTCGACCTGGCGAATGGCGTCGTCGACGATCTTTTTTTCGATGGAGCGACGCGCGGCGTTTTCGGCGTCGAGCACAGCTGCGAGGTTTGCGGCGGCGACGCCTTCGCTCTTCAACAAGCGCACGCCCTGCATGGCGTCGCCGAGTCGACCGGCGGCGTTGATGCGCGGCCCCAGCTGAAAGCCCAGATCGCTGGCGGTCATCTGCGCAGCGTCGACGCCGGCCACCTGCAGCAGCGCGCGCAGGCCGGGGCGTTTGCCCTGCCGCAACAGGCGCAGCCCGGCATGCACCAGCACGCGGTTTTCCCCCACCAGAGGAACGACGTCGGCGACGGTGCCGAGGGCCACCAGATCGAGGGCGTCTTTGAGATCGGGCTCGGGCCGCGTCGTCGAAAAATGCCCGCGCTCGCGCAAGCGACGACGGATGGCCAGAGCGAGGTTGAAGGTCACGCCGACGGCGCACAGCATGACGCTGCCGCTGCCGCAGTCGGGGCGATGCGGATTGATCACTGCGGTGGCTTTGGGCAGCTCCACCGGCACCGTGTGGTGGTCGACGACGATGACGTCGGCGCCGCGGGCCTTGGCGTAGAGCACTTCGTCGTGGTTGGTGACGCCGCAGTCGACGGTGACGATGAGGGTGCAGCCGGCATCGATGAGCCGGTCGACCCCCGCGCGCGAGAGGCCGTAGCCCTCGATCATGCGATCTGGAATGGTGCAGGTCACCCGCGCGCCCAAGGCCTCGAGAAAGTCCGTCAACAAGGTCGTCGACGTCACGCCGTCGACGTCGTAGTCGCCGAAGACCCCGATGGTCTCGCTCTTGTCGACGGCGAAGCAGATGCGATCGAGGGCGGCGTCGAGTCCCGCCAGGCGCAGGGGGTCGGGCAAGTCCTTCAAGGTCGGGTTCAGGTAGAGACCGGCGCCGGCGACGGAGTTGACGCCCCGTCCCACCAACACCCGGGCCACGGGCTCAGGCAGCTTGTGGGCAGCAGCGACGGCGGCGACGACGCCGGCGTCGGCTTCGCGTTCGCTCCAGGCGAGGGGAGGCTTGGGCAGGGGGGCAAGAGCGCTGACGTCGTCGTCGGTCATGGGCCCTTCGCGCCTTGCGTGTCGCCTGGCCTTCGCTCTTATCATCGACCATGCGTGTTTGGCTGCCCTCGTTGCTCATCATTGGCGCGCTGCTCGGGCTCGCCGACGCCGCAGCGGCTCACAGTGCAGCTGTGTGGGCCCTTGGCACGGCTCAAGTGCCAGCGCCCACCGATACACGTTTGCGCACGGTGGTCATGGGCATCGCGCCCCGTCGTGGCCTGAAGGACCCCGAGCTCGGCAACCTGCTCTCCGACGTCGTCCTCGGCGCCTATGCCAAAGATCCCCAGCGCGTGGTCATCGGGCCCGACGACATCCGGCGGGCGCTGGAATGGGAGGCCTCGCGCCAACAGGCGGGCTGCGACGACACCAAATGCCTCGCCGAAGTGGGGGCCGCCCTCGATGCCCACCGCATCGTGTCGGGCACCCTCGACCTCATCGGCGACGGCTACCTGCTCAGCCTCTCCGAGATCGACGCCAGGACCCTCGAGCCGGTCGCTCGGGCCCAAGAAGAAGTGAAGAAAGACGAGGGCGAGCTGGTCAAGCTGACCCGCCGCCTCGCCGAGCAGCTCATGAGCACGGCACAGGCGGCGAAGGCGACGACGGCATCGGCCCTCTTCAGCGGGAGCTCGGGCAGCATCGATCTCAGCACCGACCCCCGCGGCGCCCAGGTGCTGGTGGGAGGACAACCCGTGGGCACGACGCCGGTGCGCATCGACAACGTCAACCCCGGCCGCCACACGGTGCGCCTCACCCGCGACGACTACGAAACCGTCGACGTCGAAGTCCCGGTTCACCCTGGCGGCACGACGACCGTGCAGGTCGAGATGCGCATCTTGCGCGCCATCGCCCAGCAGAACCTCGAGATGCGCCAGGCCAAGTGGCGCGAGGCCGACGAGTGGAACCGCATCACCGGCTGGACCAAGGGCATCGCCGGCGTCGTCGTCATTGCCGGCGGCGGCGCCTTTGCGCTGGGATCGCTGAAAAACGGCTTGTTCGACGGCGACACCGTCGCTGCTGCCGCGGTGATCGGCATCGGCGGCGGCGTCCTCGCCTGGGGCACGGTCGACCTGCTGAGCCCTCCTCCCCAGCCCGTGGCCGAGTGGGAGCTCGAACGCAAAGTGACCATCACCCCACCCAAGGGCAGCGGCGACGCCGAGGTTCGGCTCATCCAAGAGGCAGCCAAACCGGCGGCGGTGCGCTGATCGCCTACTGGCGGGTGAGCTCGGTGCCGTCGAGGACCATCTTCCACACGCCGCCGTCTTGGTGGGGACGCTGGTTCAACTGGAAGGTCGTGGTGATGCCAAAGACGCCGGCTTCGAAGGACCCCTGATCTATCTTGCTGATCTTACCGTTGAGTGATTTGCTCGAGTTCGCGAGCTCTTTTTTGTACGCAATCCCGCCCTCGGTGTCGATCACGACGTCGACGGCGCCGCCCCGCCAATGCCCGACGAGAGCGGCGATCGAGGACTGAAAGAGCCCATCGCTGCTGGCTTTCTCTGCTGCGGCGACCTTGGGGGTGTAGGCGGCCACCGCTGCATGGAGGGCCTGGTTCAGCTTGCCCAGGCCATCGCCGCGGGCGGCGCTCTCCTTCGGCAAGGCCAGGTAGCCCTTTTCGATCTCGGCCTTGGTCTTGGTGAGCTCGATCTTGTCGGCGGCGCCGGCCTTGGCGAGCAAGGCGTCGACCTCGCCGAGGCGCGAGCGGTAGCTCGTCTCCTGCTGCTCGGAACCCGAGGGGCACGCCATCGCGGCGAAAAGGAGGCTCGTGCACAAGACCGTGCGCAGGTTTTTCATCGGCGCATCGTAGCCGAAGCCCGGTCAGGTGCGCCGACGACGGAGCAGCAGCCCCGACAGAGAAAGAGCCAAGGCCGGTGGAGACCCGCAGCAGCCGCCGGCTCCTCCGCCTCCGTCTCCGCCTCCTCCGCCTTCGCCTTCGCCTTCAGCAGCAGCGCCGCCTCCGGTTCCGTCGGGGTCGGCGCTGGTCGAATCCGGGTTGCCGGGGGCCGAAATGTCGGTGGTGCGGGCCGCAGCACCGCCGGTCCAAATGCACTCGGGATCGCCCAGCTCTTGGCCGTTGGTCTGGCCGTCGCCGTCGGAGTCGGCGTTGCAGATGGCTGCGTTCCACCAGATGAAGGCGTCGTCGAAGGCGTCGATGGAGCTTGAGGTGTCAACGACGCCGCCGTTGGCGAGGAAGAGCTCGTCGCCGAAGGGGTTCCACGGTCGCCCGCCGCCGGCGCGATCGTGGCAGGTCAAGCAGCTCGCAGTGTTGCCGTTTGGGACCTCGGCGCGGAAGGCGCTGAAGGCCGCGGCCGACGACGACGACAACGCTCCGAAGGCGAGGACCAGGATCACGCGCTGCATGAAGGGCTCCGAGGCTTAATGAGGGGGCGGCGAAAGACGAGGATCGCAAGAGCTGCGGCAGACAGAGCCAGATCGGGAGTGGAGCCGGACGAGCACGGACAACCCGTGGCCGAGGCCGCGAGCTCGCACGTTGGGGGCGCTTCGCCCTCGCAATCGCCGACGTCAGCGGTGGTGTCTGCCTCGTCGGAGGGATTGGTGAGCACGCCTGCCGGGTCGTCGTCGCCGCCGCGCCAGGCACCGCAGGGATCGCCCAACTCTTGGCCGTTGGTCTTGCCGTCGCCGTCGCTGTCGGCACAAAAGATCTTGGCCCAGGTGCTGTCGTCGGGCCCCGAGAAGGGCATGTTGCTTTCGACGTCGAGACCGAAGGTGTTGCGCGCGCCGCCGCCGGCGGGGTTCACGTGACAGGTCGCGCAGCTGTTGGCGTTGCCGTTGGGAATGGCGCCCGGATAGGTCGGGCGGGCCAGCGACGTCGACGACCCCAGCAGCAGGGTCAACACGCTCAGGGCCGGAAGCACTCTCATGCGGCTCACTCTCGTTTGCTTCGTCCACCAAACATCAGGCGTGGTGCATCCCGGGGACCCCGAGAGCCTGCCAGACGGCCGGCTTCGCGCAACGCAGAACAGGGCATCAATCCAGGGTGAAGGCATAAGACAACGCGCCGCCGTCGAGGTGTTGCACCTGTGACAGACCCCGCTGCTTCAAGATCCGGAAGGCCTGGTAGGCCCGCTGGCCGGTCTGGCTCACCGCCACGACGGGTTTGTCGCGCGGGATCTCGCCCAGGCGCTCGCGCAGCTCTTCGAGAGGAATGCGCAGGGCCGCCTGCGGCCAGGGACCCAGTTTGCCGGGACGGCTGACGTCGACGAGGACGACGTCGTTCTTGAGGACGCGCAAGGCCAGGGCCTCGGCGCCGATGGGGCTTGCCTCGCCCGTGATGGTCTGGGCCGCCACCTGTCCCGCGATCTGCAGAGGATCGAAGGCCGGACCCAGCGTCGGCGCGTAGGCGAGGTCGAGATCGGCGACCCGATCGGGGGTCCAGGCGTCGGCGACGGCAGCGGCCAGCAAGTCGATGCGCCGCGGCACCCCCTCTTTGCCCCACACCTCGCCGCCGACGACGACGGATTTCTGCCGATCGACGACGAGGCGCACGCAGATGGCGTCGCCGCCGACCCAGGGTTCGCCGGCGTAGCCGTGGATGGTGACGACGAACACGCGATCGTCGCCGAGAAAGGACCGGGCCTCGCTCTCGGACAAACCCGTGCGGCCAAAGCGCACGTCGCCGACGGAGTAGAGCGCGGTGCCGGCCAGGGGTGAGAGGGTCTCTTTGCTGTTGTCGACGACGGCGTTGTGTCCGGCGATCTGCGCCGTGCGGGTGGCGACGGCGGCCTGGGGCAACCACAGCGGTGCGCGGGTGACGGCGTGGGTGACAGAGACTGCCGAGCCGCAGGCGTAGATGGCCGGGAGCGTGGTCTCCATGCGCGAGTTCACCCGCACGCTGCCGTCGGCGTTGAGGGCGGCGCCGGCGTCGGACAAGAGCGCGGTGCTGGGGCGCAAGCCCGTGGTGAGGATGACGACGTCGGCGTCGACGACGCTGCCGTTTTGCAGGGTCAGGCGGGTCTGGCTGCCGTGGTTCTCCGACGCGGTGATCGGATTCTTCAGGTGCAAGACCACGCCGAGATCGATCAGGGCCCGCTGGGCCGCCCGCGCGGCGAGCAGGGAGAGCGAGGGCAGCACGCGCTCGTGCCGCTCGATGACATGCACCGAGAGACCGGCCTTGCGCAGCCCGACGGCGGCGTCGACGCCAAAGGGTCCGCAGCCGACGACGACGGCCTTTTGCGCTCCGGCTTTGATCAGCTGCTGCAGGGCTTCGAGATCATCCTTGGTGCGAAAGCCGGTGACGCCGGGTTGGCCCACCGCCAGGCCGCCGCCCGCGTCTCTGATCTCCGCCCCGCCCGAAAAGATGGCGGCGTCATAGCGCAGGGTCTCTTGGCCGGCGGCGGTGCGCAAAACGAGCCGGTGGCTGTCGGGGTCGAGGCGCACGGCTTCGGTGCCGGTGCGCAGCTCGATGCGGTGGCGATCGGCGAAGAACTGGCGGCGATCCTCGTCGAGCTCGTCGAGCCGGGTGACCAGGCCTTCGAGATGGTGCCGCAGTCCCGCTTGCACCCACGAGACGTGGGAGCGCTTCTCGACGAGAACGATGCGCGCGTGCTCGTCGAGCTCACGGGCCCGGGCCGCTGCAACGGGTCCTCCGCCGGCGC
Source organism: Myxococcales bacterium (assembly GCA_023248635.1). Classification (GTDB taxonomy): domain Bacteria; phylum Myxococcota; class UBA727; order UBA727; family VGSZ01; genus VGSZ01. The sequence goes on along the minus strand of JAHFED010000068.1, from coordinate 2,722 downwards.
CGCCGATGACGACGATGGTGCGCGACATGTGTCCTCCCTGTGCGTGGCGCCGAAGCCTACTCTGGCTGTGGGGCCGCGTGGGCAGCACCAAAGCGCAGAGCCCATAGATGCGCTCTACCCCAGGGCGCCGTAGGCGACGTCGCCGCCGAGGACCGTGGCCTTCACCCGCACCGTGGACAGGGAGGCCGGGCTGAGACCTTGATCGAGCAGCACGATGTCGGCGCGCTTGCCTTTTTCGAGCGTTCCGCAGCGATCCAGGCAGCCCACCGCCGCCGCCGCCGAGCGGGTGTAGAGCATCAGCGCTTCGTGCAGGTCGATGCGCTGTTCCTTTTCGAACACATCCCCGTGCACCGTGCGCCGCGCCACGGCGGAGCGCACAGCGTCGAGGGGATCGAACGCGCCGCCAGGGAAATCGGAGCTGCCAGCGACGAGCACACCAGCATCGAGCATCCACCGCACCGGAAAAAACGGCATCCCGGGGATCGGCACCACGGAGCCGTACAAAGGCAGCCGCAGGAAATCGGGTTGCACGACGACGGCGGCGCCGCTGCCCGCCAGGCGCTCCACCAGACCGCGGTCCACAAAGGTGCCGTGCTCGATGCGAGGCCTGCCCGAACGATGCAGCGCGCCTCCCATGGCCTCGAAGGTCGAAAGAGCGATGTCGACGGCGTCGTTGCCCATGGCGTGGACGGCGACGGCGAAGCCCCGATCGAGCACCGCCTGGACGATCTTCAGGGCCTCCTCGCGGCGGTACATGCTGATGCCGGTGCGCACCGACGTCCCCAGCCGCGGCTGCAGCGCGAGCATGATCCGCAGGGGCTCGAAGGAGGCTTGGCGCACGCTCAAGGCAAAGGAGCGCAAGGTTGCCCCCGCCGTTTGCCACCAGCTCATGCACAAGGAACAAGCCTGGCCGCCGTCGAAGACCAGCTTGATGGGCCCCGTCGTCAACAGACCTTCGGTGGTGCCCGTGAGCGGCCCATCGAGGGCGTCCCAGGGTGTCTCGAAGTAGCCCGTCACCGACACCGGCATCATCACGGTTGGCACCGTCAGCAAGCCACGGCTGGCGGCGGAGCGGTAGAGCTGGGCGAGGTCGGGGGGCACAGCAGCGTCGACGATCCGGGTGACGCCGACGGCGCAGTATTGCCGGTGCAGTTCGGCCAGACGCGCCAGAAAACCCTCGGCGTCGGCGGCGATGACGCTGGCCCGGGCCAGGGACTCCACCCGACTGATGCCGCGCTCGATGAGCAGGCCGTTGGGCAGGCCGCCCGGCCCGCGCACGATGAGGCCGCCGCTGGGATCGGGTGAGCTCTTGTCGATGCCAGCGAGCTCGAGGGCGCGGCTGTTGGCCACCATGCGGTGACAGGAATAGTCGAGGGCTGCCACGGGCCGGTCGGGCACCGCGTCGTCGAGCTCGGCGCGCGTGGGGGGCCGCCGCTCCTTCAACAGCGCTTCGTTCCACTCGGCGGCCACCAGCCACTGCCCGGGCGCCAACGTGCAGGCCGCCGCCGCCAGCGCACGCTGGAGGCTCGCGATGTCGGTCACACCGGGTGGGGTGAGCCGCGTGCGGCCACCGTAGAGGACCACGTAGCTCGGATGTTGGTGGGCATCGATGAAGCCCGGCAACACGGTGGCCCCGCCGACGTCGACGGCGGCGACCTCGGCTCCCGTGTTTGCTGCGGCGATAGCGACTTCGGCCTGAGAGCCCACTGCGACGATGACGCCATCTCGCCAGGCCAGGGCGTCGGCAGGGCGGGCATCGAGCGCCATCGAGCGGACGTCAGCGTTGAACACCAGGTGGGTGCGCGAGAGAGCGGGGGCCGACGGAGCGGCGTTGACGTCGACCACGGGGTGCTCCGATCGAAACGAGGGTCAGTACCCCAGGGACGCGCGGCCGGCAGGCCCGCGCTACAGCGGTGGCCATCTTGTTGATCAAGCCCGGCGCCGGGTTTTCGTGCGAGGTCGAGGAGCGCCGCAGGGCCTGGCCTTCTGGCGGGACCGAGGACGCGACGAAGAGATCGCGCGAAAGACCAAGCCTGGCGCCGTATCAACCGATGTGACCGCCGCTGTAGGGTCGCACTGTGCCCGAGCACAAGGCCCCCGAGGAAGAGCAGACCTACGCGAAGCTCGCGAAGCACATTCCGATTGGGCTCATCGTTTGGACCCTGGCCGACATCGGCGACGCCGCCTCGTTCACGCTGACCGCCTGCAACATCGAAGCAGATCGCGTCTTCGGCTTTCCCGCGTCGAGTCGCCTGGGCGAGCGCATGACCGAGATGTTCCCGGGCATTGCGAGCACACCCCGGCTCGCGGCCTACGCCGACGTCGTCCGCCTCGGCAAGCCGCGCGACTTCGGCGAAGTGCGCGGCAGCAACGCTGCGACCAGCGATCGCACCTTCAACGTGCGGGCCTTTCCTCTCCCGGGCCAATCCCTGGGCGTCAGCTTCGAGGACGTCACCGAGCTCAAGCGCATGCAGGCCGGGCAGGCGCGGCTGGCCGCCATCGTGGATGCCTCGCACGACGCCATCATCAGCAAGTCTCTCGACGCCGTCATCACGAGCTGGAACGCCGCCGCCGAGCGAATGTTCTTGTTCACCGCCGACGAAGCGATTGGACAATCGACCTCGCTCTTCATCCCCGAGCACCGTCGCGAGGAGGAAGCCAATGTGGTGGGGCGTCTCACACGCGGCGAGGCGGTGGCCCATTTCGAAACGACACGGCTGCG
>JAHFED010000119.1 GCA_023248635.1 Myxococcales bacterium | reverse complement strand
AGGGTTTCGGCCGCTGGTTACCGACGTTGGAGGCGAAGTTCCCGGTCTCGCAAGACCTTGGTCTCGCTCACGGCGACCAACTGCGCGAACCCCTGAAACGTGGGACGTGGAAGGTGATCCGCACCGCTGAGGACAGCTTCATCACCAGCGACCACCCCTGCGTCTGGCTGGACAAGCGCACCGATGGGGTCGGGCCGCACTGCTTGTTCGCTCTGTCGCCGCGCTGTCTTGTCGTCGGCTGCTTGAACGGGGCTTGCGAAAGCAACCTCGTTCACGCGGGCATCCCCGATCACGTCAACAAGCTCACGGTCCTCCGGGCACAACGGCAGGTCTACACCTCGACGTTGGAGCTGGCCGAGGAGGCGTTGGCCTACGCCACCAGCGTCCAGAAAGAGGCCAACGCCATTGCTCCACGGGTGGTCGCGTCGTCGCCGTTGTGGTTGGCCTGACGTTCCGGAGAGTCGCACGCCCTCCCCAACCCCTACGAGGCACAAAGCATCACTTCCGATATCGCTGGCAAAGAAAGGGCTTCACGGCGATCGGGAAGTCTGCCGCCCACGTCGGCGGGGTGCACATGATGGCCTCGACCTGCTTGAGGGTGACCTCGGCGCCTGCTGTTGGCGTTTCGAGCACGACCTCGTCGTGGACGTGAAGCACGGTCACGGCGTCAGTTGCGCCCTCAAGTCGGACCAAGGCGTCGGCAAGGAGGTCGCGGCTGATTGCCTGCACGATGTTCTCCGTCAGCTTGCCGCCATAGGTCCCGCTCCGCCCCCGATCACGTGCGTAGGACAGTTGGATTTTTGTCGTCCCCCAATTTGTTTTGCCCGGCTCCAAGCGCATGTCTCGGTAAACCAACCGACGCCCACTGGGCAAGATGCAATGAACATCGTTGTCGATAGCTTCGATCACGAGACGGTTCAATTCGATAGTTCCGCGGTGCTTCGTCACGTTCGTGAAAGCCGCCTCGATGTCCTTCCAGAACCCACCTGCGCGCACAAGATGCCCCTTGAAGAACTCTCCGGTCCTGGTGCCCGCAACGAGGGGGTTGCTGTCACGCCACCCGTTGACGACGTCCTCAGGCGAAACGCCGAGGGACCAGTCGATATTGAGCCCGGCGCCGTAGGACTCCAAACGGGCAGCGCCCATTTGGTAGCCGCAGCCCAGCTCACCGATCTTGCCGCACCCCCGCTGCGCCTTGGAGACCTCGCCGTAGTCGACACCGAATAGTTTAGACGCCAGGACCTTGTAGAGGTCGAGGTCCAAGCGGAAGTCGCCCAGCTTCACGTCGTCGCGCACCAACCAGGCAAGCCCGCGTGCCTCGATTGACGAATAGTCCACCACAACCAGTGACTGGCCGGCGGGGGCGACGATGCAGCGGCGGATCAGGGAATCGAGGAACTCCTCTGGTTTGCACTCATGCTCCGCCGCCATCTGGCGCACAGCGACAAGGTCGTGCCCCATCGCCGCTGCCACTGCGCCAGCCTCATCTTCGAGGTCAATGCCCCGGGCCAGGTTGTGTGGCTGGAAGCCTCGACCTGCCCATCTGGCGGTGTGGGCACCGTGGTAGACGAGGGAGTCACGACTTCGCCCGTCGGCGCTGAGGCTGTCGAGACCCCGCTCCAGCTTCTGCCGAATGCGCTTGCCGCTCAGAGTCTTGGCCTCGATCACAAGCCGGATGTCGGCGGGGAGGTCCTCATCCTCCAAGAGCGCTACCAAGGTCTCGTTCTTGGTGTTGGCAATGGCGATGCCAGCGCCGGCAAATACGGCCTTCAGCTTCTTTGCTGACCGCAACACAGACCCGTCGACCCGCGAAGCGTTCTCAGCTTCGACCTGCAGGGCGCCGGCCATCTTGATGACGTTGCCAGCGAGGTCGGCGTCGAAACAGAAGCCTCGGCCGTTGATTGCTTCATCGACGATCCGGGCTCCCACGTCGAAGCCGTCGAACCAATGGAGGCGCTTCTCAAAGGCGCCCTTCATCAGCAGCACGTCCTTCAGGCAGTAGCGCTGAACTGTTTGCAACCGCGTCTTGTCGACGTGCGGGACCTTGCCCGTCTTTGCGTCAGGCCGGCGGAGATCTGCCAGAACTGCGGCGCCTTGATCGTCCTTTCCTTCACCGAGAATGATCTTCGCAACGTCGTCGAGTTTTCCAGGAAGCCCAGCCAGTCGGGCGAGGTGCAGGGTGTCGATCCAACGTGCGGGCTCAGGCCAACCCAACCGCCGCCAAATGTGGCGATCGAAATCGACGCCGTTGTGGGCCACGACATGGGCACCAGCTTCGATGCAAGCGAACAAGCCGCCGGGAGGTGCGTCCTTGGGGGTCCACTGGAGCTCGCTGCCGTCTGGCAGCGCTGCCGCCATGCACAGGACCTCGGTGGTGGGGTCCTCGGCGTAGAGGCGCCCCCCGACCCGCTGAAGGTCGACGCGAGACCGAGTCTCGAAGTCGAGGAAGACCAGCTGCGGCCGTGGCGCACCGTGGCGCACGTGTTGGGACCCTGCGGGCGCCGCATCCGGGCGCGTTACGCACGTGGCGGACGTTGCGCACGGGTTTTCGTCCGAACCTTTTTTACAGCGGTCATCGGGGCGATCATCATCCCGTGTTGTCCCGGTTTTTGTATCTATTTTTATATTTAAAGAAGTTTGGGTGTGCGCAACGTGCGCAACGTGCGCAACGCGTTGGGATGCCGTTTTTTCGAGGTCATTAGTGATGCGCAACGTGCGCGACGGAGGGGGCGTCGGTGTGTTTGGTGGGGGCGGTGGCTGGCCAAGGGGCGGCAGTTCGCTCCGGGTGCGCTCCCGACCTCGGGCCACCCGGGTCTCCAGGAACTTCACGAGCCACTGGGCCCCACGCTTGCGGATGCTTAGCTTCAGCTGCGGATCGTCAAACCCGAGAATGGGTCCGAGCTTGCGGCGTTTCAGATCTTCGGTCTCAGCGATGATCGCTCTCTTGTCGCCCTCGACGTCGATAAGATCTGCGACAAGCCCGTGGGCGGGCCTGCTCACGCTGGCATCGAGCCACCCATGCTGGCGGTTGCCGGTCGTGATCTCTTTGTCGGGGGCGGTGCGGTAGTGCTCGTAGAGAGCGCAGATGCCGGCATTGATGCCAGCCTCGTCCTCTTGGAGGTCGAGGTGCTCAATGCCGACGGCGTTGAACCGCTCGAAGCAGAGTGCGCGCCAGTCGACGTCGGCACCCTCCTCGTACAGCAACCACCACAACGACGACGTGATGAGGTCGAGCGCCGGCCGGAGGGACTCGATACTGCGTGCGTGTGCGAGATTTCCGGCGGCGTTCCAGTGTGGGGCTTCTTCCAAAAGGCGAAAGCCGACAGCTCGTCTGGACAACTCTGGGCTCTTGGTCACCGCGCTCGGTAGGGTCGAGCTGATCAACGAAACCGGGGCCGTCATCGGCAGTTTCCGCTCGTTGGAATACAGCGGCTTAAATTGAATAATATGACGCAGCCGAAGTATCGATTCAAGTCGAGAATACATTCCAGGAGTCCGGGCGATTTCATCGGCAAAAATGGCAGCTGCACCGCTTTCAAGGGCTAGGCCTATTTGTCGGAAAGCGTCCTCGGGGTCGCTGAGCGTCACACCCACGGCGAAGCTACCCACCATGGAGGCGGCGAGGTCTTGGATCACCGTCTTCGCCGATCCCGAATCGCCGGTCACGACGATGATGGGTGGCAACGCACGACCCCGCTGGGCCACCCAAATTGCGACGATCACGGCTGAAAGGTAGCCACGACAGAGGCCTGGCAATTTCTCGGTGACGGCCTTCCAGGCCGCGTCGACGCTGTCGGCGGCCGGCGGATTTTCGGTAAGTTGGAACGCCGGTGGAGCGTTGAGCGGCAGTGGCTTTCGGGCGACGACACTTCCGGGGGGCGGTTCCACATGCGGCCCGAGCACCATCTCAGCTGGCACGATGTGCGCGGGCGTGAGGCCAGCAATCTCGCCGGTGCCCATCAGTTTGTCGACGAGCAGTGGGGGGAGGCCCTTCGATGTGTAAGGAATGACTTTGGCTGCATGGGCCGACAAAGCTCGGGGCTGCAACGTGGCGGCGTCATACCACCCCCCGCTGAGCCCCCGGACCAGGTCGACGGCGCTGCCTGCCGCTCGATCCAGAACCTGGCGTCGCTGTTCCGCCACTTTGTCGTCGCCGGCGTCCTCGATCCAAGACTCGTTCGTGCGCTCGAGCATGAACTTCCAGGCCGGGCGCAAAAGGGAATCAGGGACGCTCGGTCTCAGCTGCATCAGGACCAAGCGTTGGTGGGGGAAATGGACAAGGTGGTCGGCGGACTCCTTGAGCGCGCCGCAACTCTGCCCACCGATGATGTTGGTCCAGCTCTTGTATTTGTCGCAGCGGAAGCACTTCACCCCGGCTTCGCCGATCAAGATGACGTCGTTGCGGGAGGTGGCATCGGGCTTGGCGCAAATGAGGCAATCCTCCGTCGAGGAGCGCCCCAAGCAAATGCCGCGCTCCTCCATGAAATTCTGAATCTGTTCTTCGCTGACGCTGGCTGCCGCGTCGCTGGGCAGTCGAAGGTTGCTTGAGGGTGCGAACCAATGGACCTCTCCACAGGTTTGCTCGCCTCGCAGACCGCCCGGGTGCCGTGTGTGGCAGAGGACCTCGATGCGCCAACTCGCAATTGGACCCAAGGGTGCGAGCAACACCCAGGCGCCGGCGAGGCTGTTCGCGTCGACCTCGTCGACGCCGACGAAGATGACCCGGAGGCCACCGCTATGTGTGACCCAAGCCGCCAAGGGCTTGGGCAGTGTGTCGGGGAAGTAACGATCCAGCGAAGTTCGATGCGGAATTCCCGGGTCGCCCTTGGGTTTGTCGATGTCGATGGCAACAGCGGCCCGCTCGTTCTTCCAGGTAACGTGCGGCTCTTCGATGCCGTCGACGTCGGCCTTGATCGCCTCCGACAAAACCGACGCAGCGCCAGGCCCCTTGAAGATCTGGTCCTCTTTTCGAGATTGTCGCAAGCCGCCGAGGCGAACCTCGAATTGGCTCGCTGCTTTCTTGGGGGCTTCAGCTTCGTTATCGGTTGGAGCTTCATCGGCACTCTCCTCGCTAGGCTCGGTGTCGACATCTGGTGGCTTGGATCGATCGACGTCGTCTGTTTCGGCAGTTCGGTTTTTCTCGACGTCGGAGACCAAGTTCGGAACGTCATCGCTGGGAACAGTGCATTCTTGAGTGGGGCTCGTCTTTGCGGACATGAGGTCACCTGCGTCGCTGTGAAGGGCGACGTTTCTTTTGTGGGTTGGAGAGGGTGGGAAGGTCGAGGCCGCCGACTAGGCGGCGACGAATTCGTCGAGAGCAATCAGCGGTATGCGTCGTTGCTTGCCGACAAGAACCGAGCGCAGCCGGCCGGCCCGCACCAAGCGGAAAATTGTCGACGCGCTGACTCCCAGCCGCTCAGCAGCTTCTGAGGCCTTCAGCAGAATTGTGGCGTACGTGCGTTTCCTCATCGTGTCCTCCTCGGTGGCCAAAACGGCCTCCCGAGAAAGAGCTGTCTCTCCCGCACCTGCTGCTGCCTGAGATTGCCCCCACCGGTCCGGCAGAGTCAGGCCGTGTCGGGAGCCTCGGAGTGCAACTTCGCTGGTCGCTACCTGCGAACTTGATGGACAAATAATTCTTCAGCGCCACTCGCAGCCCAACTTGAGTGCGCCAAAGATCGAGGCCTCAGATGACGTCGCCGACGCTGTCGCGATCCAGAAGCCTTGCTGCTTCAACGAAAGCGACGTCTTTGCGGCGAGGCGCGCTCTTCGGGTCACTGCCGTTCGCCTGTCAGCGAAGTCGGTTCCGCGCTGCCGAAGCCTGAAGCCGCAGAACTTCGCCCAAGCCGGCAGCAGCTGGCCTCTGCGACACCACAGACATCGATGGCGACTGGCACCAAGCTGTTTTCCATTGGCCAAGTCCCGATCTGGCCGACCAGTGCCACGAACGGCGTGGCCGGATTTTGGTGACTGCCGCGGTGACGGCGCTTTCGGCATCAGCGATGGAGAGATCGCCGCCGACGGCTCTGCCAGCGACATCTTCGGCGCGATCGACAGCTTCGCAGACATCAACGACAGCGCCGTCACCAACACCAACACCAAGACCGACGACTTCGCCAATCCCGAAGAGCGGGGCGAGCTCGGCCCAACCTGCGGCCGTGCACGTTGGCGTCACACGCCCACGGAGGCTCATCATCGTGACGACTTCCATGATTTCGGGCCGCCGATGGCGAAGACGCCAAAACGCATCGCGGTGCGATCGAAATCTCCCGCTGGCCCTCACAAGATCATGAACGGACAGAAGACCTTCTGCGGATCGGATCGTGGGCCAAGTCGAAGTCATTGAAGTAGTCGTCATAGCCGCGGCCCCCTCATGAGATTGCTCTCTGGCCCTGCGCAAAGGGACAAACCGCGGCACCGCCTACGTCTCACTCGTCGTCGTCTTCGTCTTCGTCTTCGTCCTCGTCCTCGTCCTCGTCCTCTTCTTCGTCCTCTTCTTCGTCCTCTTCTTCGTCCTCTTCTTCGTCGTCTTCGGGCGTGGCGACGGGCACTACGCTGGGAACGACGCTGGGCACTTGTGGGCCACCGGCGACTTCGCCAAAGCCATCACCGGAGCCACGGCCCGCCTCATCACCAGAGGTGCCGACACCGCTGGACTCCAGGGCCAGTGCTTGCTCACCGACGCCGGCGGCATCACCCACCTGACCTGCGGGTTCGAGTTCGCCGGTCTCAAGAAACTGGCACCACAGCTCGCGCCCGGCGCCGACCAGCGTAGGTGCCAACTCAGGGTTTTCTCGAAGGCGTCGAGCCAAACCCTCACCCTTTGCGACTTTGATCGGCAACCGACCACCGTTTGCTTCGAATCGAGCTTCGACGTCACCAAGGAGCGCCAACGGGTTCAAGCCCAGTTTCTTCGCAACCTCGCTGAGCCAGACCCAAAACGTGCCGTCGTCAAAACGACCCTGGATCGTGGAGCCACCAGGGCCAGGTAGGGGCACCAACGCCGTCGTGCGGGCCATGGTGCTTTTGCTGGGCGCCGCCGAACCAGAATTGTAACCGTTCAGCCCCTCGATCGAATGACCGATCCCGCGATGCCGCCCGTCGTGATCTGACCGGTGCGTGGGCGTCGATGAGCTTCTTGCCGAGCTGACCGTCGTGAAGGCGGAGAAC